>CALMQM010000086.1 GCA_937871435.1 uncultured Bacteroidota bacterium
AGAGACCATTCAGTATCCTCTGCTGCGTAATAGTTGCACCGATGAAAATCCAGGCTGACTATTTTTCCGAGCACTTTTCCTTTGACCTTTATTACTATCAAAGAATAGTCCTCTGGGGGCATCTGTTCGCTGCATTTTATCCAGTGCGTTTCGCTCATTTGATTAATAATCCCTAAAGTATTTTTAATACCCGCTCGTTACCATCACCAGCATATCTGCATATGCTCTCCACGCCCGGCTGAGGTTCAAAGTTCCTCACCGGGCGTTTCTATTGATATTCCACTTCGATTATCTCCTAAGACCGTTGATTATTTCTTTTATTGTTATGGCAATCATCCCGAGCACGGCAACGCAGAGAATTAAAGCTAGTAGAGCCTTTGTCATTACAAAAAAGGTGCAAGCGCTGAAAATCAGTTCACACGGCCATTCGAAAAAATTCATTTAATCCTATCCTTATACGACCTAATCTCAATAATCCTACCTGCTTCACGGACTACACCTGGCGCTGCATGCTTTATCAGCTCTATTGCTATGGCACATAATGTTTCCACGTCAATACGAATCTCCTCAATTATTTCATCTTTATCTAATAGATACTTGTCATGAATTTGAGAGTAAAGCGGTGTTTCGCAATCCCATGTGATTTTTGCTTCTTTTCTATACCTTGCGACATCCCTAAATTCGTTACGTCTGGCGTTTTTAGTTGTTTCCATTAGAATCATTCGCTCACGCACTTAAATCCGTCAATAACTCCAGTGAAATCGTGTTCTTCTATAGCTTCTCCTTTATTTATAATCGTAAATCTGATCACATTATCATCAATTTCACTTATAAACTTTAACCCTTAAAAAACAATACCATGTCTTTCAAAGCAAAATTCACAGTTGACGGTAAAGATTATCGCGTATTCAACTGCTCTTATTCACTTCAACAAGATGTTGATAAAACCGGACGTCCTTCATCTGAAGTTCGTGGCGGAACTTTGCAACTCGAAGTAGAATCCACAGGTGATTCAGCTCTCGCAGCCTGGATGATCGACGCGTACAAACACAAAAACGGAAGCGTTACATTTTACAAACGTGACAGCGAACAAAAAATGAAAGAAGTTTCTTTCAAAGAAGGTTACATCGTTTCATACACAGAATCATTCTCCAACCACGGAGACAATCCAATGAGCGAGCATTTCGTTATTTCTGCAAAAGAGCTCAAAGTGGGTGATGCAGAACACAAAAACGAATGGCCGGTTTAATTTTTCATTGCTAACATTTCCGGCAGTGTTCTCTGAACACTGCCGGTTCTTTATTTACCCTTTCTAAATTTTCTCCTCATGGCTGCTCAAGACAACATCGCATATTTTGTTTCTGTATTACGGACAAATGAATTTGAAGGATTTCGATCCGAACTGTATATCCCTGTCGGTTGCTTTATCAACAAAGGAAATCAACGTGTCGCTGCTGATCAACTCAGAAGTGAATACACAGCTGCATTGAAACCTGCCAGCCGGACCAAAGGTGAAATTCCCGGACTGGAAGCATTGTGCAAAACAAATCCTACACGTAGCTGGAAGCCTATCGGAAAGAGCGGGTTTACAATTGCTGCGGGTTTCGATGTTTCCAAACACGGAATTAACGATCTCAAAAAATTCAAATTCGGCAGAAATCTGGAAGATAAACTTCTCCCCTTTACTGCTGACTATTCCGGACCTGCTCCTGAATCTAAACCTGCATTCACTCAGAGTGAATTGAAAGAAATTGATTTCAAAGTTGTCAGCACAAAACTTCCAAGACTGGTGGATAGATTCAATGGAGGTTCTTCAAAAAATAAATTTGACGATTTGAATGTATTATTTCAAACCGTCCTCTATTCTATTTTTCATCAATATCAAAATCATTTTTTCAGCGAATCCTATGAGGTAAATAAAATCTGGAAAAAAGCACTGAATGATGATTGGGAAGGCGTCAAGTCAGAACTGAATCAAATAAGAACATTTTCTACACGTAGAAAAAAAGAAGCTGAATTGATTCAGGAAGGAATACAAATGAATACACAAAAGTCAACATCACCGAAAGGAGATTTCGTGAGTGCGACCAATCCTCTTGTGTAATCGTAAAGACTGTTTCAAATATAGTATGATCCTGCTGCAAAGTCAATTTACAATCCTGGCTGAATAAATTTTACACCGGAAATTCAGGCAACCTCTATTTAACCCAAATCAAATGTTTCAACGAATTAGTCCGAAGAATAATGACTGGAACAGGAAATACTCTTTTTCCGATGACAATGGAAAAGGTTTCCTGATGGATTCAAAAAACGGACTCTCCTATTTTGCCTGGATCTTTTCTGAAGAAAAAATTGAATTTTACAAATGTGAACAGGGAGTTTTTGACAAAAGTTTCGAAATGCTCGAAGAGAAAATAGAATACGAGTTCGATCCATATGAGAGCATTCGTTTCCACAGGTATCCAATGGATTAATCATTTTTGTTTCAAGCTCTTTGAATTTTTTCAAGATTCAACAGCTTCACTGATTTACTTCAGAGACTTTCCGTTCGTCGCCAATTATCCGGAAAATCCGGTCCTCACCGGAGAGACAGGAAAAGAACATCCTCCTAAACAGGAAAGCCTGTCATATTCTGAGATTTTTCTATCTTGTGGGGGGTATAACAACCGGACTAAATTAATACTGCTCAGAACAAGCAAAACATTCTTTGAAACTGACAAAAAATTCTATTCCTGCTCATCAGAGCTTTGATTTTTTTATCAGTGTGAACATACTTTTATTTGGAATTATGACAACCAAGGTTGCAATTTTTGAAGACAACAGATTATTAAGAGAAATGCTGAGTGAATTGATCAGCGGTACACAAGGACTTTCCTGTGTTGGTTCATTTACGGACGCGAACAATGCTATTCAGAAAATTCAACGCAACCTTCCTGATGTCATCCTCATGGACATTGAAATGCCGGGAATCAATGGTATTGAAGCGGTAAAAATTATTAAACAACATTACCCAAAAATTTTGATCATCATGCAAACTGTAATTGAAGACGATGATCATATTTTCGACGCGATTTGTTCAGGCGCTTCGGGTTATTTACTGAAGACGACTGCTCCTGCACGTCTACTTGAAGCAATTCAGGAAGCCAGTCTGGGAGGATCACCGATGAGTCCATCTGTGGCGAGAAAAGTGTTGGAGAAATTTTCAATGTTCCGTCTTCAGTCCCAAAAACAGGAATTCGATTTATCTGACCGTGAAAAAGAAATTTTGCAACACCTGGTGAAAGGTATGAGCTACAAAATGATTGCCGACGCCTGTTTTGTGAGCATTGATACCGTAAAATTTCACATTAAAAATATTTACGATAAACTGCATGTAAATTCCAAAGCGGAAGCAGTGGCGAAAGCGTTTAAAAGCGGTCTTGCATGATTAAGCAACATGCTTTTTTGAATCAGGCAAATGCAGTATAGCCAAGACGACTTGCATTTTTATTTTCCGCATCGAGAATCCATTGCTTTTTTTCTGTCAGAATATTCACTTTCAATTCAGAGGTTATCGGTACAAAAAGTGAATTCAGATGATCCAGAATTTTCCTTGAATTTCCTCCAGGAAGATAATCAAAAACAACAGTATGTTTTAGAGGACCGACATCAAAGCGAAGTGTTTCAAAAATATCCACAGCTTGATCACCGATAATTGAATTGGCAGACAAATTCATTTTTCCAAGAACGTTCATCCTCATTCCCGCTTTTTTCCGGGATGCCTGCAGTGGAACTCTGACAATCCGAACGCGGGTATTTAAAATCGCTGAATATGTTTCTTCCATCAATGACACTGCCCCTCTGATTTTATGAATGATCGGGATGAGATAAAACAATATTCCTTTTTGTCTTTGATCCATAAATGATGGTAAATCCCAGTAACGAAGAATTTTTTCATCGTCCATCGTATAGCTGATCGTTTCAAGAAGTTTTTGCTCCTGGAATTCAATGGTCAAGCGGTGACGGAAAAACTCCTGCTCATATGCAAAAAAATATGCTCTTGCTTTGGCTTCCTCCTCCAGGCGATGACGGGTCTCCTCTACCATTGTAGTCACTGATTTGAATGGTTTTGGTTTCTTTGCTCCAAAATGAAACATCGATTGAGGAAGCACGTCATACATTCCTTCACGGTGAATTTTCATTACAAGTATCGGCTTACTATTCCCAAATTCAACCGCATCAACACCGGCAATGTCTTTGCTGAATTTTCGCCTGAACAAACCAATAGATTGCACTAATATTCCATTTGGGTCCAACCCTTTCCGAACCAGATCCGACACAACAACTTCTGCTCTCAGATCGAGTGAGAGTTCGTTCAGAATATTTTGAATGCTTGTTTCGTCAATGACCATGGAAAATACTTTTCTCTCAATTAGCTTCAACTAATACTTTCACAGGAAGGAAGGTGCTCGACTGCAATTCCAGTTTTACATTTAATTCTCTGGCCAGATTAGACCATTCCTCATCATTCAATGAGTGATTTCTGGCAGGAGACAGAACTACTTCCATCACTCTCCGTATGCCCTGGTTTCGTTTATTCACCACTTCCCAGCCTTTACGGATGCTTACATTCCGAATCAGACTTCCCAATTCATGCAAACAATAATTGCGTATATCCTGCTCTGTTATTACACGATCATGAGTGAGCAGAGCTTTTTTATACGCTGTGATTCTTTCATTTTCATTCAAAGAATCTTTTCCTCCACTGGTGGTAGTCATCAGCATTAGTGAATCAGAACGTGTTTCAGCTCCGGAATAAGCCAACAATTTTGACCCAGATTTGATCTGGTTTGCAATATTTCCATTGGTTGACCAAAAAGAAACAAAAATATTTTCGTCCTGAGTATACGGATTGACGAGTAGAAAATGACCCGGTTTGGATTTCTGACCCTTCATATCCAGGCGGTTTTCTATCATTGCGATGGATTGATTGATTTGGCGTATATAAGAACTGATAAAATCATTGCCAAGCGAGCTGAAAGCGGCACTTTCATCACGCAAAAGCTCAATGACATTATTGAGAAGTTCCACTGATTGCCTGTCATCAAATCTTTCTACGCCACCATATCGAAGAGTATAAAAACCAGCTTCATTGTGAAAGCCTGTGCCCATTGGATTTGACATAAACGATTTCCCTTCCGACGTGCTGATTGAAATAAGATCCTGAAATAATTCTTCGGTAGCCAACGGTACAATATTTAATGTATTCTGCAGTCGATAAGTGAATTTATTCAAATGCCTGTTCACCACCGGAAAACAATTGATGGAAACATATAAATCAGAAATCGCATTCAAGGGAAAAGCAGTAGTGAATTGTAGTTTAAACCACAGATAATTTCCCTGAATCTTTGACAAGACCGTAGATGAAAACACCTCTTCCAGTTCCTTTGGATATGTAACCCTGGATATGTCCATTGAATCATTGCCTTCATCTGCTGAAATAGAATAAAATTGATTCTGATAATAGGCTGTTATAAACTCTTCAATCTTCAGGGTTGAATCATATTGATCCGCAAGTGAAGCAGAACCCTGTGCAGCGGCGGAATTACTTCCCGGAAAACCTTCTCTTATATTCAAAGGTTTTTTATTCAATGACCATTGAGTCAAGGGAAGCATATGTAAATATGTCTCCTGCTCCGGATCATTCTTCCAGTCAAAATAAAAAGAAAGTTTGTCGAGTGAAGAAATCTTTGAATTCATCTCAACTCCTATCCACATCTGGGATGGTTCAAGGTAAGAGGTACCAGGTCCGTCAGAAATCAACTGTCTTGAGCTGGGTGATTTGTATTCATAAAACATATTATTACAAGCGACATATTTTACATCCCCGTCAAAAAGCCGGGTTTGGATACATGGCGAAAAGAAAATGTCTTTATTGATTTCCCGTTGTGCGGCTCCCAACGCGCTGATTTTTTTTACCGAGTAAAACTGATTATCGGTTGCCAGATCACAAGCCGGTTCAATAGATCGGGCATGAGCTATCGCATGAGCGGGATGTGGACCTGTGAGAGCTTCCGGCGAAAGAATTTTCGCGAGTCTGTTCAGGATTCGGGTCTGGGATGAAATAATCTCACCATTGATCTTGTTGAGCTCTGCGGCACAGGCTTCAATCATCATTGTCACCAGAGGATCAAAGGAAGATTCAATGTCTTCGCTTTCTACTCCCCAGATCCGGGCAGCATTCTTCAGCATCCTGCTGCGGATCCGTTCTGTTGTCAATTCATGTACATTCTCTATTCCGTTCATAAGTTCCGAAAATCTATTTTCGTGCTATCAGC
This sequence comes from uncultured Bacteroidota bacterium, assembly GCA_937871435.1. Taxonomy (GTDB): domain Bacteria; phylum Bacteroidota; class Bacteroidia; order AKYH767-A; family 2013-40CM-41-45; genus JADKJP01. Next base: position 6,318 of record CALMQM010000086.1, read on the forward strand.
TTGTATCAATCGAGCCAGACAGGACTGATGTATAAGGTTTCTTCAAAGAGAAAAGATTCGTTCGTTTTTCTGATGTTGGCCTTCAATCGTATGTCAAGTCTTCGTTTTATTCTTCTGGAAACATTCCCGTGATCATCTGTAAATTCTTCCTGAGAAATGAGAATGTCTACTTCCTGATTAGTTAGCCTTGGTTCATATTCTTTTAATCCTTCTTTCAGTGTAAGAACCATTTTGTCTTTCCAGGAATTTATATTGGGCATATTTTCAAAATCATGATCCCAGATAATACAGCCAAACTCAGGATCCACCCGGAATTCACCTCTTGTTGTTACAAGGAATAAATGAATTCTTTGAGCAATTGATTGATGCAAACTGCATTTAGGGTGTTCATCACCCCTTGTTAATTTTCCAAAGTCAATCGGCTGGGTCAAATACTCTTTCATCATGTAAAAATTGAGAATGCTTCATCAATCCAACCAAAATCAAATCATCATGGAAAGAATTCGATGCAAAAATTTATTTTTAAAAATAGCGACAATTAAAAAGATACACAATTCCATTTATGTTTTTCTTGAAATATATCCGCGTAAGGGTATTCAACACCTGATAATGTTGAGTATCATTATTTGCATCTACTTGTTTATCAGTACATTATAAGCATTGCAGTTATTTTGAAATCTTGCAAATAACCATTTTCAGACATCAGGCATCTTCCCGGAAAACCATTTCTTTTTGTATGTTTACTCCACATTCAAACATTTCCAAAATGAAATATCATTCACTGATTGTTTTCTTTCTAAGTACACTATTGTTTACAAATCCATCCATCAGCAGTGCTCAAAGCAACCCTCAGGCTCTTGTTCCGGATATTCAGATTTCGAGGATATTGACGGTCAGAGACGGCTCCATTCGTGTTGCCAGAAATCCGGTAGATGGTCAATTGTATTACACCGACACACAGGGGAACATCTATGTTGTTATTCGTCCCACATCAGGAGCTGCATATGATTCGTTGGTTTATACAACAGCTGATCACAGCGTGGAATATGTTCAGGGATTCGCGATTTATGATAGTACATTTTATGTGAGTGGAAACAATGGTTCCACTACTCCACTGACTACAGGAATTATTTCCCGTGGAAAATTACAGGCTAATGGTAGCCGGATTTGGTCGAATCTGATGACCACCGAGCCATACAAAACTGCCGATTATTTTGATCATCTGTTCAGCGGAATGACGGTTAAACCGGGTGGTGACAGCCTGCTAATTTGCAGCGGGGCCAGAGGCGATCATGGTGAGATTCAAACACGCTATGGATTGTATCCGGGTGTGAGAAATGCACCACTCACAGCACGCATCTTCATTCTACCGACGAATGATGTGAATCCAATCTTGCTCCTCAACGACAGCAACTGGCTTGATAACAGTCCGTATGCCTTTGCCAATGGAATCAGGAATACTTTTGATATGGCTTTTGATGCAGATGGAAATTTATTTGGTGTAGAAAATTCCGGCGACCGTGATCACAATGAAGAAATGAACTGGCTGAGAAAAGGTCATCACTATGGCTTCCCATGGAAAATGGGTGATACTTACAATCCACAGCAATTCCCTTGGTTTGATCCTGCCGCGGATTCATTGATTCCGCATTACAGCCGATCATGGCGAAATGGTTTCTGGTCAAATGATCCGACATTTCCCCCACTTCCGTCCGGATTAGTGCTGGATACTCCGATACAAAATTTCGGTCCCGACTGCGATAAGTTCAGAGATACGCTTAACGGAAATGTATTGGATGCAAGTGATCTTGGGGTTTCCATTGGAACCTTTACAGCACATCGATCTCCATTGGGGCTGGTATTTGACAGCGGAAATATTCTTCATCCGGATTACAGAGGAGATGGCTTCATGTTGAGTTGGACTGAAGGTTTAGATTCCTGCGGATGTACCAGTACACCCGACACTTCCATCGGACCATTTCTCGATCCATCGCAGGACCTGGTGCATCTTGATCTGAATTATGACAGCACCGTTCAGAATTTTACTTTACATGCTACCCGCATTGTAGCCGATTTTGAACATCCGGTAGATGACGACATGTATGGAAACACAATTTATGTTTTAGAAAACGGATATGGTGGAACTTCAGGTCTCTTTGAAATCACACTTCCATATCCGCCGGATTGTACTCCAACTGTAGATGTATTAGTACCTAATATCTGCACTCCCACATCCAACAGTATTGTCATCGATACTTTTGGAATCGTGCCCGATCAGGTTGAAGTTTACCGGCTAAACGGCACTTTGATTTTCAATACAACTTTAACTTCAACCTCCGTTACACTGCTCAATCTTGATCCGGGATCTTATTATGCGCTTGTGCATGATAATGGATTATGCAGTGATTCAATCAACATTTTTATTCCGGATTCTGTTCATCTGGACAGTATCACTGTGTACCCGGCAAGCTGTTCAACATGTAACGATGGAGGTGCAGTACCACATGCTTCTGGCGGACTAACACCTTATTTATATTCCATCACACCACCTGGTACTATTTCACCGATTGATTCTTTTCCTCAGTTAACACCGGATGTTTATTACATATGTGTCACAGACATAAATGGATGTATGTCCTGTGATTCAGCGACTGTAACAAGTCCCACTTCCGTATCCAACATGAAGTATGATGATCTGTTGATTGTTCGCCCTAATCCAGCTAACGAAACAGTGAAAGTGAACACTTCCAGAATAAAATCCAATCAATTCAAAATTTGCATCCGTGACACCAACGGCAAGCTTGTGTATGAAACCTTGCAATCAAACAACAATTCTGCACAGGCTGAAGTCACGATTCCATTGAACTCTATACAATCAGGAATTTATTATATTGAAATGATTACAGGCAGTAAAATCTATCACCAGAAACTTGTTGTTCAGAAATAGAAATTAAAATATAAATCCGGAAAGATTCATTTTTCAAAAAACATTGAACCGAAGAATGAAATTGTTCCTGATAATATTTGTTGAATGAAGAGAAATTTGAATGAAATAAAAAAGCCCGGCAAATAAATTTACCGGGCTTTCATTTAAATATTTTTTTCCTAGAATTTAAAATTTAAGCCAGCCTGAATAACTGCTTTCGCAATTCCCGTTTCGGCATATACTCCGATATTATCAGTGAAATAATATCTCGCTCCAATTGTAGTCTCAAAACCGAGAGGAATAGGATTAGAAATATTTAAATCATTGATTCCATATGGATCATTACTTTCATATTTCCATGTTCCGGAACGGTATCCTACTCCTACTCCCCAGAACGGATCGAATTTATCAAGGTTACCGAAATGGAGATTGAATCGACCGAGAATACTGTATGTTGAATAACTATCGCTTTCTGTATAAGTCACTGCATTATTGTTTGCGTCATAACTTTCATAATTGTAAGACAATTTCCATTTAGCGTAAGCGAAATTCAATCCAACACCAATATGATCCGATACAGCATGCTCATATTTTGCGAAAATCGGACCGGTGATTGAAAAATCATAATTGTTTTGATCTTCATACGTATTAAACAATGCTCCGGCAAATGTTACGAATCCATATCCGATAGAAACATTGTTGTTCCCGTCTTCAAAGGCTTGTGCAGAAGCCATCCTGTTTGAGAAGGAGAAGAACATGGTCATTGCAAGAAAAATCTGTGTAATTTTTTTAGTTTTCATAAGAGTGTGTGATTGGTTATAGACAAATCTAATCCAAGTATTGAAATATCCAAAAAATAAAATTAATTCACTATTTTTAGCTAAATTTTCAATAATAATGCAGATATTCAGAGCTAAAAGCGAACGAACTGATTAACATTTTTAAATCAATAATCTCCTCCGACTTTGCGCGGACTAAACTTTTTTGAGAGATCAAATGCCGGCAAAACATCCGGAGTTGAAGTTGAATTTACGGTATCGTTCAAAGAATTTAAAAACGAGATCAAATTTTGTTTTTCAATTGAATCCAATTGAAGTGGTGTTGATTCCAAAGTTTGGTTCGGAATATCGAGCCCAATTCCTACTCCGCCTCCTTTATTATAAAATTCGACAACTTCCTCGAGTGTAGCAAAAACTCCATTGTGCATATATGGAGCTGTTAAACCGCTGTTACGGATTCCGGGAGTTTTAAATGCACCGAAATATTCCGGCATCGGAATAATTTTTTCCCTCCCGGGATCAGCGTCTTTTTTTGGATGTGATAAATCCGCAGTTGAGGGCACACCAAGGACTTCCATTTCAGATTCAATAAAAAGTGGTGGTGCTGTTCCGTTGAAGAGTGGTAAAAAATGACAAGTCCCGCATTTTGCCTTCCCCATAAAAATATTGAAACCTTGTTTTTCATTTTCTGCCAATGCCTCTTCTTCCCCACGAATGGTCTTGTCAAATCGTGAATTCATTCCAACCAAAGATGATTCATATGCAGAAATGGCTTTCAATATAGAGCCGTTGTTGATAACCGTATCTTCACTGCCGCTAAATGCCTGCTGAAACATTTTTCTGTATTGTGTTGAATTCTGAATTTTTTCCGGTACGATAGAAAAATCAGTTTGCATCTCATTCGGATTATTCAAAACCTCGCTTGCCTGATTTTCAAAAGTAAATGTCCGTCCATCATGAAATAATTTTTTCTGGAAAACAGAATTAATAATCGTAGGAGCGTTACGTGACAGCATTTGTCCATGTTGCATGCCCTGACTGCTTGGGAGTCCGTCTGTAAAGGCTTTCTGAGGCTGGTGACACGATGCACAACTTCTCTGATCATTTTCAGACAATGCAGGATCAAAAAACAACAATTTCCCTAATTCAATTTTATCTTCATTCGAACCAGATTTTTCACCAGCTAAAAAATACACTTTTTGAAACGCATGGGAATCAAATATAGTTTTGGATAAATAATTTATTGGTCCGCTTTCATAGGGATAAGCGGGTAAACGAAAAAACATAAATTTTGAAATCGCTTCGTGCAATGCAGAATATTCCTGTCTGTAAAGTGAGAAATAATCAGGCTGTTTAGCCATATCCATCGACTTCAAAGCAGCTGCACAATTTGTTGAAGCAGCACGTATCTGATTCAGGAAATTCATTTCTTCAACGGAAGGATCCGGATAACATCCTGCAATAATTTCAGGCAAACTGATAAAGTAAAAATAACCCTCTGAAAATGCTGTCCTGGAATGTGGCGTTTCCATTTGAGTAATGACCAATGAAAAATAACGAATCAATTCTTCCTGAATAGATTGCCAGAACTCTTCTTCATTCAACGTTGCATTTTTCATCAATGCTGAAAATTGCTGCAGCACGACATCTGCCTTCTTCAATTCCTCCATCAATTTTGCAAAATTTTGCGTAGATTTTTTCTGAAACAATTCCTGTTCAAGAACCTGTAATCCATGTGGAGGGCGAACAACAGAGACTTCATCCTCTTCATCAGGAGTAGGAATGGGAGGACCATTCAGAGCTTTCGCAAGGTCCGGCCTGTAGTGATACAGAAAGGGAGCAAGCAGGCGAAAACGTTGCCTGCTGCCAATCCATTTATCTCTGAATTCAAACGCAGAATCATTTTGATGCGCATTCATGCTGTCCTTTAATTCTGCAAGTGAAGCTCTCAGATCATTACTCAGTTGCAGAACTATTTCACGGTGTCGCTCATTGTTAAATGTTGAAAGTGTGGGCTCCTCTTTGCTATCAGGACGAGCAGATAAAAAAACAATAAACAAAGCAGCAAGAATTAACCAAAGACGTGGCGGCAAATATTTCATTTCAAGATTTCAATTTAGAGCAATTCATTTACTCTACTTTCATCGTATTATCATGCATCCAAAAATTACAGAAACAGCTATTGTTTCGGCTGCAATTTTTCACCAGGATGCAAGGGTATGAAGTTACATTTTTAATTATGGATGATAAAATGTCATCAATTCGGCAAAACTTCTACCTACTTCATTTCAAATCAAAAAAAAGACGCACCTTTTTTTCGGATGCGTCTTTCATTCTCCTGAAAAAATCAGGGCTTGAATATTTTCACAGTATATGTGTAAGAGCTTGCAGCAGCTCCAGTAATTCCACTGACTGTCACAGTATATGCTACATCAGCCGTATTGGATACATCAATACCCGTAGGTTCCCAAACCAATGTATTGTCGCCATACCCATTGTCTGTACTTGAAACAATTGTGAGAGGCACATTACCCGAAGGCCCCGTCATGCTCACAGTAGCGGAAGCAAAACTTGCATTCGGGATTCCAAATGACCATCGACCGAAAACCAGTGTTTGCGGAACATAACCTTTCGGAGGATAAGCGATATATTCCGGGACAACTGTATTTGTATCATTCAGGAATACATACAATGCCATCGCGTCATTGGTAGATCCAAAACTAAACTTTTGTTTTCTGGAATGCAGAATCCATCTTCTGTGCCCTGCGACTTCATTGCCTGTTCCGAAGTCATTGATAAAGGCAGTAACAGAAGCGGAACTGTTGCTTCCCAATGCGAGATTGCTTGCCCCCGCACCGTTCGCGGCTGTTTGAGTCCAACAAGTCCAGGTATTCGGAGGATTGTGATTCAGTGCATGATTGGCAGACATGATCAACGCTGTCTCCTGCTCCTGCGCATACAAAGTAGTATCCAAAACACATTGATCATTCAATCCTACCATTCTCCGGAAATAATTAATTCTTTGTATCACCGCATTCTTAGTGGCTTGTGAAACACTGCCTGCCGTACACGTTGCTGTGCTTCCTGTCCAGCCCGTAGAACTGACCGCAGAACCAATGTAGTTCGTTGTATAATCAGACAATGCGGCATCCCGCTCCGGATTGGATGAAGTACCGGTAGAAGTTGCCGGTTCAGATTCATCGTCTTTGCTACAGGAATACACAAAGAGCAGACCTGATAAAACCAGTAAAGTGTAAATTCTTCTTCTCATGATGGCGAATTTTTATTTGCTCTAAAAGTATAGAGTAAATCAGCATTCATCATCGAATGTTAAGGCAAGTAATTAACAATGCCTTGTCATTCAAACAAGAAGATTGAATGGCATGCTAAAGGAAGAATATGCAATAAAATGCAATTCACCCTTTAAGGCTGACTGGCGATCAGGAAGAGTTGTGAATTGTTTTCAATCAGACTGTAATCGGCTGATTCAACAAACACATCTCCCGTTACATCTGTGACATAATAGCCATACAGGAACAATTGGCTATCGTTTTCGATCATGCTGTAATCCGCACTTTCGACAAAACCATCCTGATTCACATCACCGCTCCATATTGCAAAATGTCCGTTGCCTAGATCACGCATATTGTTACCATAAGCTTTGGCAATGTCATCTGTAAAGTTATACTCTACAGGATCCGTCATTGAAACAGGAACAGCACTCCATGTCTCGATAGAATTTCTGTGATTCAGTCTGATATAATAGCTATGTCCGTCCAAAGTACTGTCTTCAAAGATCACATTCATGTATCCATCCGTTTGGAGAATTCCAAATGACTCAGCAACCGGCTGCAGTGTTAATGGATCCATCAGCGTTACTCTCATGGTATCCACATCTGAAATGTTTCCGGAAACTCCAGCAAGATACAGGCAACCTCCGGATCCATAATTATCCATCGGTGAAGTTGATCCCGGATTTTGGTAGAATCCATCAATGAATACATGTACATCAATCCACTTCCTGCACAAACGATAATTCACTGAACCGGAAGTGAAAGCAATACAACCATTGGCATCGGTAACTACAAGTGTGAAACTACCTACACCTATTCCTGATATTGCTGATGTACTTGAACCATTGCTCCAGTTATATGTATACGGCGGAGTTCCTCCGGAAACAAATGCCTGAATTGATCCATTGGTCATTCCAAGGCATGGACCGATGATGTTTGTGCTAACAGTCATGTTCAATGCCGGAGGTAAATAGAATTCACAACAGATCATATCACCACAGGAATTGGTTACACAGAGTGTATAAATTCCCGGAGCAGCTCCGAAACACGAAGAGGAATTATCCTGCCATGGCGCTGCCGGTGACCAGTTGTAAGTATAAGGACCACATCGGAGACATTCAATTTCGGCACAAATACTTCCATAGCCGGTAGCACAATTTACCGGTGAAATGGATGCAAGAAGATTCGGCACTCTGAATCCATGATGCGTTTGAGAGCCATCACATCCAACAACTGTAAATGTTAAAGTATCACATGGATGAATTCCTTCACGGATCAATTCTGTACTGTTATTATCCCAATGAGTAGCATACTGTCCACATCCATTCTGCCCGATTACTGCAGTCACAGAGTTGCCGCAATTATTGAAAACAAAGCTTACTGAAGGCGGAGTATAGGTTTGATTAGTCAGTGTATAACAACATGTAAATTGTTCTCCTGCTCCATTCGTCACAGTCACACAATAAGTACCTGCAGCTAATCCTGAAATACAGGAAGTACTGCCTCCATTACTCCAGGAGTATGCATAAGGTCCTTCACCGAAACATCCGGTCACACACAAACTTCCCGTAGCAGCACAACATCCCGGGTTTACAATGTTTGTGAAATTGAATTGAGGAGCAGTTACAAGTTTGGTGATCGAACATCCTCTGCTATCTGTAATTGTTACAGCCATACCCACACAATGCTCGGTTACACCTATGCATGAATTGGTATTTCCATTTCCCCAATTGTATGAATATGGCGGACAACCACCTTCCACAGAAACACATATGGAATCACCACACATGGAGTATTGAACAAATGCGAACAATGGTCCTGAAGCAAGTGGAACTGTCACCATTTGTTGAACCGTATTTCCACATGCATCCTGGACATAAATGATATAGTTTCCTGCACGCAAGTTGCACAATATAGAAGGATTGGGACTTTGCGGAACACTGTAGGAATTCATTGGATCACATGGATCGAAGTAGCTGTAACTGTACATCAGACAACATCCTGTTGCATTGATATGAATGCAACCGTCATTATGACAATTATCCGGATCAACACTTACGATGGTTAGCGTTGGAGGCGGTGGAGCAGGAAAAGAATTACATCCACATGAAACCGGATCACATCCACAACTGATTACCGTGATGGTAGTTGTTACCGATGAGGTACATCCATTCGCATCAGTATAGTAATATGTAATTGTGTATGTTCCGGGAACTGACGGATAAAAATAATTTCCACTCACACCGGGTCCGGTAAATACGCCCGTTCCCCCGGCATTCGAAACAGAAACCCAGGAATTATTCATCCAAACAAAAATGTTCGCTGTATCCAATAAAACCGGAGCTGCATTCGAGCAAACATCAGGAATAACTGTTGTCCAATGTAAAACAGGAAGAGGATTTACTGTGATACAAACTGTATCTGTATCGCAACAACAGTTTCCTGTTCCACAACAGATCAACATGTAGCACATAGATTGTTGAGGGAAGATGTCCACTTCCTGTCCAATGCCAACGAGCACCGGTCCTTCTGGTCCCAATGAGTACCAGGTAGCGGATGAATCACATCCCTGAGTATGCAGAATGGCAGGGTTACCCAGACAAATAACCTGATCCGGTCCGGCATCAGCATTACATGTATTCACACAACAACTGATGACATTGATCGTGATCGTGACAGAGGCACTACAACCCAGACTATCTGTGTAGTAATAAGTAACTGTATTTGCACCAAGTGTTGTCGGATACCAATAATTTCCTACTACTCCAGTGCCCGTGAATACTCCACTTCCTCCTGCATTCGCAATCGGGATCCAGGTATTGTTGACAAAAATGAAAATGTTTGCTGTATCCAGATAAATGGAATCCGAATATTGACAAACAGTCTGGTATTGCACCGGCCATTGAATGATCGGTGCCGGATTTACTGTGATACAAACTGTATCTGTATCGCAACAACAGTTTCCTGTTCCAC
>CALMQM010000087.1 GCA_937871435.1 uncultured Bacteroidota bacterium
TGACGTCAGCGTTGGCAAATGTCAGTGAAGCTACGTCCACACCATTCGCATTTTTAACCACGCTGTTATCCAAGTTGATACTCGTCGTATCGCTGGTACCACCTGACACGAAGTCTGGTGCGCTTAGCACAACCGTAGAAGCATCGCCGTTAATTGTAATGTTGCCGGTTGTTGCAGCATTGATATTTGAAACCGTGACGGTACCGCCAGCGCCTTCACTAATAACCAAACCAGCAATAGTATTTTTGGCGCCGATGATAGCCAGATTATAAGTCGTTGCATCTGCAGCCGCAGCTTCAAAAATTTCAAATCCGCTAATATTTACCACTTCAGCCGCTGTATCCACGGTATCCGCATCTGAAACACTTAAGGTATCCTTACCGTCACCACCATTCAGCGTATCGGCAGCTGTAATCGTATTACCCATTACAATCTTGTCATCACCCTTACCGCCAGTAAACGTCAGATTGGATGCAGCCACCGCGGTAGGACCGACGGTTACATTACCAGTTGCTGTGCTCGCATCAATCTTGGTGACTGTTCCTATGGCTGATGTATCCAGTTTCACATTTTTATCACCGGCCACATTGATCGTAGCAAGCTTGCCGCCGGCATTGGTTAACGTAACGTAGCTATCATTCCCCGAAGCGGTTGTACTCAATGTGGTCAATGCCGTTCCCGTCAACGCCACTGTTGCATTAGCTGTTTTGCTACCTGCTTTATCCAACGTCAATCCCAGGCTTGTCGGCGAGTTACCGGCAACTGTAGCGGTTGTGCCACCCGCTTTATTGGTCAGCTTAACTGCTTGATCAGCTCCGACAGTCACTGTGTTTGTGCCAAATGAATCCAACTCGATCGATTTCACATCCGATTTCGCTGAATAATCGATACTTCCGCCCGGTGTGTTGTAATACACCTGCTCAATACCGGAGAGATTAGGAACAATATTCGTTCCAAATATTCTTAACGTATCGGTGCCGTTGCCGCCAACCAGCGTATCGCCTGCGCTTGTCGAAACGTTATCACCAATGAAAATGTCATCCTTAGAAGTACCGGTGATGTTGTCCGTTGTATTGGTCAGCGTGAATGTTTTGCCAACATCTCCAGGATTACCACCTGGGTTTGCTATTTTTGCCGCTTCATCGGCAGTATAAGGATGATCACCTGTTACCGGACTCAGTACACTCTGCAATGTATCCAACTCAGTAGTAGATGCTGTCTTAGAATAAGCGGCAGCCACCAACACTTTGTTTTCCAGCAATGTTTTTGCTGCTGCAAACTTGGTATCTGTGGTGGTCGACAGGAATGTTACTGAATCAGAGACAATTTTTCCGAATCCAACACAAGAGATTCTCCATATTGATATTTCACAGATGGCCGATTATCATGAAATGAAATATCAATTGATAGACAGTGCAGGCAAGATAGCTGCAGAAAAAACATTGCTCTCTCCTGATATTTCAGTTGCTGCTTTTTCACCAGGAATTTATTTTCTCCGTATTGAATCACAAGGGAAAAACGGAATTCAAAAATTAATCATACACTAATTAAACATAAAAATATGAGCAGTCAGCTTCAGGATACTTTGAATATGGATTCTTCTGTAGAAAGATTCAACGAAATTGAATTAAGAAGCAGAGAACAAAAAAGTTTACGTCAATTGTATTTCATTTTATTTACGCTTGGAGAAAATTTTCCGGCTCATAAAAGTTTTGTGAGTTTCGATACCAGCATTCACGAAAAGTATATCCACCAGGCTTACCTTGCAGGCAAAGTTCTGGCAGCTGCATTATTTGAAAATGGAGGTGGATTTATTCTGATGATGGAAGCGGAAACTGATTACGAAATACACAAGTTCATTCGTGAACACCCGGAAGTACAGGCAAAAAGACTTCAGGCAAAGATCAAATTATGCAAACCGGTATTCTGGAAGATGTTCTGATCTGTTTTTTTTTATATTCCGCTCAGCTAATGGGTAAAGTGATTCGGACTGTTGAACCTTTCCCTTGTTCGCTTTGAATCGAAATTTCGCCGTCGTGTGCTTTGATTAGTTCATATGCAAGGGATAACCCGAGTCCGGTTCCCTGTCCGGCTGGTTTGGTAGTATAAAATGGTTGAAATATTTTCTCCATCTGATTTGCAGCTATACCCATTCCGTTGTCTTTGACAGATACAATTATAGTTTTTTCTTTTTGCTCTGTACCTATAATTATCTCGGGAAGAAAAGTGGGTTCTGATTTTTGTTTTTCTACCAGTGTATCAAATGCATTATTAAAAATATTGATAAGAGCCCGATGAATATCCTGTGGGATAATATGAATTGCGGGAATATTTTCCTGAAAATCCTTTCTGATGGTACAGTTAAAATTATTTTTATTAGCACGAAGACTGTAATATGCTAATGCGATATCTTCTTCACACAATGTGTTGATGTTTGAAATAACTTTCACACCGCTATTGCTGTTATTATGTTCGAGCATGGTTTCCACAATATGATCCGCCCTTTTCCCGTGTTCGAGAATTTTATTTAGATTGTATCTCAACTGTGCCGCAATGTTTTCTCTTTCGTCATTGTCAGCAAGAAGAAACTCGTCAAGCATTTCTCCGCTGATTTCTGAAAAATTGTTTACGAAATTTAATGGGTTCCGGATTTCATGTGCAATTCCAGCTATCAATTGACCTAACAAAGCCATTTTTTCTCTTTGGACGAGTTGGAATTGCGTGTCCTGAAGATTTTTCAGAGTCAAGGCCAGGTTGTTGTTCGCTTCAGAAAGTGCAAGGTTGCTTTTCTTTTTTTCTGTAAATCTTCTGAATAAAATAAAGATCAAAATAGCCAGAACAACAAGTCCGCTGATCGATGCATTTCTGATGATACGTTGTTTTTTTAATTCGGCAATTTGAAGTGCATCTTTTTTAATTTGTTCAGCTTTATTTTCCGATTCTTTCAGGTTAAATTCGTGCTGCATTTGCAACTCGGTGATTTTTCTGTTTTCCTCCGAGTTGAATATTGAATCATTTAATTGTTTAAAACGTGTTGCAAATTTGTATGCTTCCTTATAATTATTTTGCGAAGCATAAATTTCTGAAAGTTTCTCGCAAGCATCGGTCATGTCAGGTAAAGAACCTATTTGTGTAGCGATCTGCAGTCCGTTTTTTTCGTAATTTATCGCTTCATTCAGATTGCCTTTTTTATAATATACACTACCAATATTAATAAAGGTGGATGCAATTTCATTAGCGTTACCGGATTGCTTTTTAATGTTTAGGGATTGGAGGTAAAATGAAAGTGCTTTATCATATTCTCCCATTGCTCCATAAACGCTGCCAATGTTATTGTAAGCTTTTCCTTTTCCGGCCTCATCCTCAAGCTCAGTCGATAACTCCAGACTATTGTTAAAATAGCGCAACGCTTCACGGTTCTTTAACTGATCAAAATACAGTTTCCCGATATTGTTATAGGAAGAAGCCAGACCTGCTTTATCACCGATTTCAGCTTTCAATTGAATTGAGAGTTGCTGATATTTTAGTGCCTCCGTATAATTTCCCTGTTGCCCATATATACTACCAATGTTGTTGTAAGAAGCAGCTATTGCTTTTTTATCGCCAATTGATTCCCTTATTTTCAATGCATCGAGGAAATATTTCAATGCAGTGGAATAGTCACCCTGGTAACTGTAAATGTTCCCCAGGTTGTTGAAGGCTGATGCAATTCCTTTTTGATCATTGATTTCTTTGTTGATCTTTAAAGCATTAAAGTGGTGTTTCAAGGCATTGGGATAATCTCCCATTGTGGTATAGCATACGCCAAGATTCTTGTATGCAGCAGCCATTCCTTTTCTGTAGTTGGCTGCTGTTGCTATCTTCAATGATTTTTCTAAATAGGTTTGTGCTGTTTCCGGATTTATGGAAAGGTATTCAAGACCAATTTCCTTCAGTATATCCGCTTCCGCACTATCTTTTGTGTGTCCGGCAGCTTCTCCCATCTCCAAACGATAAGCATCAATGCCTTTCAGTTCTTTTTCAAGACTGTCAACAAAAGTACGATCCTGAGCATACATCGTGCTTGAAAAAAGAAGTAATAAATAAAGTAGGAAGCGATTTGTGTTCACAAAAAATAGGTGAAAGTGAATATGACAAAAACAAATATACAATTTGTAATTCCTGAAAATTGTTTTCAAGAAGTGTAGGTTACAGTATTTATCGAAATTTCTGATAAATAAGATTGAGGATTATTCATGAACTCTGAAAATCATTTTTCGCGATCTAAAATATTTACCCAGCCTTTTTTGCTAATGCCAGCTTCTTTTGCTTCAAAGAGAACATAATATGTTCCTTCATTCAAAAGATGTCCATCGGAATTTTCACCTTTCCAACTGCCATTGACATAATTGTCTTGTTCAAAAACTAATTTTCCCCATCGGTTGAAAATGGAAAGATGGTTGACAGGATATTTATCCAATCCAATAATGAAATAGCCGTCATTTTTTCCATCTGTATTAGGAGTCATTACATTGGTGAGAGTAAGTTCTTCGCAAGGTTCTCCTGTATTTACGGTATCGCTTAATGAAAGCGGACATGTCTCCGAATTTCCACTGATGGTTACTGTGTATATTCCTGCAGTGAGATTACTTGCAGTGGAATCAGATTGTACAGGATTCGTATTCCAGGCATATTGATAGGAACCGGTTGGAAAAACATAAGCACGGATAGAGCCGTCTTTTTTACCCTGACAGGTTTCATCTGTTACAGTATCCACTGCAGAGAGAAGATGGATCGTTTTTGAAATTGAAGCTGTGTCACTGCAGGTATTAGAAACGATAAGTTTTACCTGGAAATCGGAATTAGCACTGAATGTATGACCAGGGTTTTGTGTATTATCTGTATTGCTACCGGAAGCAGGATCACCAAAATTCCAAAGCCAGCTTGTAGCGCAACCGGCAGGAGTATTATCTAAGAATGAAACCTGGTTTGCACCTGAACATACCATTGTGAAATCAGGGGAAGGCGGAGTAGTTTCTTCAATAATTATTTTATCAAAGGCAAAGCCATCATAGGAGTTACAGGTTGTTCCGGCGCCGAATGTGAAACGGAAGAGGACTTGTGATTTATTTGCGAGCATATTCATGCAATGCTCTGCATCTATCCACCCCAGACTTCCATTCCCACCTCTGCAGGAACCGGAAGTAGGCAAGGAGTTGCCGCACCAGCCTTCGGCAGGGGATGCCAAACCATTCAGGTAAGTGATGCCAGAATAATTGAACCAGTTCAGAGTGTGACAATCATTTGCCTCGCCATAATTTCCCAGGTTCGTCCATGTAGATCCGCCATCCAGTGAATATTGCAAATTGCCTCCGTCGAAATTATTTTCAGTTTCATAATAGAGCTTGAATCTGATAGAAGGATGGTTGAGATTCGTAAAATCGAAACATGGACTTTGGACATACGATCTTTCTCCGTAACTGTAGAATGATGCTGTTAGTCCTCCTGTGATCCAGCATTGTGTACCACTTCCGGCTTGTGAAATAATGCTTTTTGCAGGAGTGCCAAGTGTCCAATCATCTGCAGTTCCGCCTGATGCCCATCCACCGGCGCCTGATTCAAAATCTTCCTGATATGGAAATGTATTGATGGGATTGCTGCATTGTGCCTTGGATTTGTAACCAGATACAATGACCATCAGGCAAAAGAGAATAAGATGAATTTTCGCAGTTTTCATGTTAGGCAAAAATACAAGGTATTGGCAATGTTGCAAATGAATTTGTAGTCTGATTCGATGGCGTTATGGTAAGTCGAATTACCATTCTATCTGAAATATATTATGTTTGATTTGGAATAATTCCCTGAAGTCTGCTTCATTGAAAAATGACAGATGGGAATAAAAAACTGATGAGAAAAATTTTACCGGATAATGCTTCAAGCCCTGATCGGATAAAGCTCTTAGTAGGAAGCCGGTCGGATTTCAAGTCTTTTTTTTCTTTATTCTAAATTTTATAAATGAATGCTGTGGTTATACTTGGATCCGATACAAGTTCATACGTTCAGATTTTGTTCTAAGAGGACTTATGACCAGGGAATTTGTTTGAGAAAGAAGATCTGAATTGTGAGAAAACACAGTGCTTTTCGATCAAAACCCATTGATCGCAAATGCCTTGTAGCTTTTAACTTTTGGAATTATAAAAGCCTTTGTTCTTCGGTTATTTTGCCTTAAATTCGGTTCTATAAAATAGTCCAATGGAAAAACTCTACTCTCTCAGACGCGTAATTTTCATTTTGTTTTTGGTTGTTTTATGCACCGAATCCAAAGCTCAGGTTATGATTACTCCAGGTTTAACTGCTCAGCAGTTAGTACAATCCATGTTGGGAATCGGAGTAACGGCCACCAACGTTTCATTCACAGGCACTCTTTCAGCAACTGCCGGATTTGTTGAGCCATCTAATAATTTCGGTATCAGAAATGGAATCGTGCTCACCACAGGAAATCCTAACAGAGTTCCCGGTCCAAATAATATGGACAGTGCTTCCATAGACAATTTTTTACCTGGTGATTCATTGTTGGATTTGTATACAACAGCTTTTACTCAGGATGCAACGATCCTTGAATTTGACTTCGTTCCAACCTCTGATTCCATCGCTTTCAATTATGTATTTGGCTCAGAGGAATACAATGAATTTGTCTTTTCCGGATACAATGATATTTTCGGATTCTTCATCAGCGGACCCGGAATTAATGGTGTTCAGAATATTGCTCTTGTGCCGGGTACAGCAACACCTGTTTCAATTGATAGTATCAATAACGGGTATGCTCCGGTAGGAACGTTGCCGACAGGGCCTTGTACGAATTGTCAGTATTATATTGATAACACTGCTGGAACCATTCTGCAATATGACGGATATACAACTTTGCTCACTGCCGGTACTCATGTTCAACCGTGTGCAACATATCACTTACGTTTAGCCATTGCAGATGCAGGTGATGGAATTTATGATTCCGGAATTTTTATTCAGGCCGGAAGCTTCAAATCTTCAGTTGCGTTTAGTTTGAATTACAATGGCTCCACATCGCCATCCATTATTAATCTGTGTCCGGGTGAATGTGTGACGCTCTCTGCTCCACCATTACAGAACTATTTGTGGAGTAACGGAGATACTACTCAAACAACGGTAGCTTGTACTGCCGCATTCTATAGTGTTTCCACAAACGTCGGAACATGCCACGCGGGATCTAATCTTGTAAGTGTTCGTCAGGTTGCAGCCCCACCTGTTCCAGTACTTAGCTTGTCAAATGATACTGTTTATTCATCCATTGTTGGACCGACTTATTCCTATCAATGGTACAATGATACAACTCCTGTCTCAGGGGCTACGGCTTCTTCGCTGTTGTTGCCTTTTTCAGGATGTTTTAATCTGGTGCTGACTGATAACAATGGTTGCAGCTCAACAAGTGATTCTATTTGTGACTTGTCTGTTGGAATTGAATCTAACATGGCCAATTCATTGTTTGACATTCATGTTGCCGGCAATTCAATTCTGGTAGTGGAAATGAAATCCGGAAAATCAGGAATGATTGTACTAAGTGATATGCAAGGAAAAACAGTGTATAGCAAAATGGTCAGTGATGGTACCCTTGAAATTCCGATGGAAAGTTATTCAAGAGGGATTTATTTTGTGACTGTTATGAATGATAAACAGTCTTTGAGTAGAAAGATTTCACTGAATTGATCATGTCGATATCAGATAAAAAAAGCTGTTCAAACGAACAGCTTTTTTTATCTGCAAAATTTTGGGCAGTGTTACTTCACTTCATGCATCAGTTTTCTCACAAGAGGAGAGATCACAATCATCACTACTCCAGCAATGACTGCGTAAATTGCAAGTTGTTTGTAGCCTTCAGTGTAGGAAAGAATCTTTTCTGTGGCACTTGCATTTTCATTTGGGGAAACCATTCCGGCGCCAAGAATTCCTGCAACATATTGTCCATATGCACTTGCCAGGAACCACATTCCCATCATCATTCCTACCAGTCTCTTCGGGGATAATTTTGTCATGATGGAGAGGCCGATTGGAGATAAACAAAGTTCACCGACAGTAATCACCAAATAAGCGAGCGTGAAAATGTTCAGTGAAGTCTTGTTTTCAGCGTTGATGAAAAATCGTGAAGAGTAAAATACATAAAAGGCAAGGGCAAGAAAGATAAATCCAAGACCAAATTTTACAACGGTATTCGGTTCCAGTTTGCGTTTGTTCATCCACAACCAGATCAATCCGACAACAGGACTGAGTAAAATGACAAACAAAGCATTCACTGCGTTGTTGATTTCATTTGGGTCAGCGGTAACTCCAATCAGGTTATTGTTGACACTATAACGTGCGAAAAGACTAAGTGATCCGCCACTTTGTTCGAAGAAAGCCCAGAACAGAATCGAGAACAAAATAAACACCATTGCGGCAATCAGCTTTTGCACTTCAATTTTTGTACTCTTCGTCATTTCAAATATGATGTACAAGATCGTCAATGGTCCGACAGTGTACATAAACATGTCTGAATAAGCTGAATTTGAGATCAGGAGGAGAATGAATGGAATGACTAACAGTCCACCTGCGTAAACCATTATTTCATACATCTTCCTTTTAGAATCAGTTATTCCCGGTTTGTTGATTAAAGGAGATAATCCAATCGGGCCTAAAGTGCGTTGTGTGAACGAAAACACTGCAAGTCCGCATACCATGAAAATTCCGGCGAGGGAGAAGGCATAATTCCAGTTGTAATTATTTGCCACATACATACACAGGAAACCACCCAACAAAGCACCAATATTGATACCGCTATAGAAGAGAGAAAATCCTGCGTCTCTTCGCGGATCTCCGTCTTTGTAGAGTGAACCGACCATGGTGGAAATGTTTGGTTTGAAAAATCCTGTTCCGACTATTGTGAAACTAATACCGATGTAATATAATGTGTCCGGAGAAAATGCGAGGGTGAAACTTCCAACGATCATCAGTAAGCCACCCCAGAAGATGGATTTTCTGAATCCTAAAATTTTATCGGCAAATAATCCGCCAATGAAAGCCATTGTGTAAACAAATGCCTGGATAGCTCCATATTTCAGGTTGGCTTCTTTTTCAGACATCAATAATTTTTCCACCATGAAAATGGTGAGCATTCCTCTCATTCCATAGAAGGAGAATCGTTCCCACATTTCGGCAAGAAATAAATACCAAAGCTGTTTCGGATATTTACCTTTAAAATCCTGAATCTCTTCAATGGTTTGCATTTGGGTTGAGTTCATAGTTGAAGGTTATAGAGAAGATTTATTAAGACAATGGTTGAATTCGCGAAAGAATTTCAATAAATAATTTCAGGTAAAGTTCAATCGAAACTTTCGTTGAAATTATTCAGGCGTTTTATTGAATACTGGATGATACAGGTTTCCGAAGATCAAATTAAGACACACAATTTCATTGCTGTAGAGATCAGATTGAATTTCGGGGTTAAGTAATATTATCCAAATAAAGTGAATTAATAGCGCAAATACAAAGCTGTACAGTTTAAAACAAACATAAATGACTCTGGCGTGGAGAATTGATTTGCTCACCAGTAACCATCATGAATAAAAAAAAGAGCCAGATTTAAGTCTGGCTCTTGTTAAATTATTTTATCAAATCTTATATTGATCCGGCACCATGGCAGTTTTTGAATTTTTTACCACTACCACAAGGACAAGGATCGTTTCTTCCGACTTTTTGTTCTACTCTCACCGGTTGAATTTTAGGTGGAGCAGGAGGGCCCGGCTGAGTACCCGGTCGGTTAGCGGCATCCGGAGTTTCAGCTTTGTTGGTACTCACATTTCGCATGTCCTGCTTAGGCAAGGGACGAGCTTCTTTCACCTGATTCGGGTCTTGTTGTGGAATGATACCTTTGAAGAGGAAAGAAATAATTTCCCTGTTCGTTTCATCCATCATCTGTTTGAATAATTCAAATGACTCGAATTTGTAAATCAGTAAAGGATCTTTTTGCTCGTAGACTGCATTTTGCACTGAAGTTTTCAGGTCATCCATTTCACGAAGATGCTCTTTCCAGGCATCGTCAATCATCGCGGCAGTAATCAGTCGTTCAAAAGCCACCGCAAGTTCCTTACCATGACTTTCATACGATTTCCTGAGATTGGCTACAACCTGTATGCCTTTCATACCGTCGCTGAATGGAACCACAATGTTCTGAATGGTCGCACCCTGATTCTTGTACACATCTTCCACAAATGGCCAGGTGCGTTCAATCAACATCTGGGTTTTGTGCTTGTAATAGCGTTGTGCTTCCTGGAAGATTTTATCAGTTGTTACTTCTGCTTTATCGTTTTTAAATTGTTCTTCAGACACCGGACACTCAATTGATAAAACGCGGATCAGATCCAGTTGCAATGCCTGATAATCCCTTGTATCAATATGAGTATTCACCAGCGCTTCACAGGTATCGTAAACCATATTGCTGATATCGATACTCAAGCGTTCACCGAAAATCGCATGACGTCGTTTTGTGTATACAACTTCACGTTGTGAATTCATCACATCGTCATATTCAATCAGTCGTTTACGGATTCCGAAGTTATTTTCTTCGACCTTGCGTTGCGCACGTTCAATAGATGAAGTGATCATGCTGTGTTGAATTACTTCACCTTCTTCAATGCCCATCCTGTCCATGAGTTTCATGATACGTTCAGAGCCGAACAAGCGCATCAGATCATCTTCCAATGATACATAAAACTGTGAAGATCCCGGATCACCCTGACGTCCTGCACGACCACGTAACTGTCTGTCTACTCTTCGTGATTCATGTTTTTCAGTACCGACGATTGCAAGACCTCCTGCTTCTTTTACACCTGGACCAAGTTTAATATCCGTTCCACGACCTGCCATGTTGGTGGCAATAGTAACAGTACCGGCGAGTCCGGCTTCAGCAACAATCTGCGCTTCCTTCTGATGTTGTTTCGCGTTCAACACATTGTGTTTGATGTTGCGCAACTTCAGCATTCGACTCAACAACTCTGAAGTTTCGACTGATGTCGTACCAACGAGAACAGGTCTTCCACCTTTCACAAGTTGTTCCACTTCTTCAATTACTGCATTGTATTTCTCACGCTTGGTCTTGTACACTTTATCTTCTGCATCCTTCCGCACAATGCTGCGGTTGGTAGGAATGGTTACAACATCCAGTTTATAGATAGTCCAGAATTCCTGTGCTTCTGTTTCCGCAGTTCCGGTCATCCCGGCAAGCTTGTGGAACATTCGGAAATAATTCTGCAAAGTGATTGTAGCATAAGTTTGAGTTGCCGCTTCAATCTTTACATTTTCTTTCGCTTCGATCGCCTGATGTAAACCATCGGAATATCTTCTTCCGTCCAGCACACGACCTGTTTGTTCGTCAACAATTTTAATTTTTCCGTCAGCAATAATGTACTCCACATCTCTGTCGAACAGTGAATATGCTTTGAGCAATTGATTTACTGTATGAATACGTTCGGATTTGATACCGTATTCCCGCATCAATTCATCTTTCTTGGTCATTTTCTCTTCCGCACTTACAGCTGATTTTTCAATTTCAGCGATAGAAGAGCCGACATCCGGAAGGATGAAGAAGTTTTTGTCTTCACTGGAAGCAGACATTAGTTCAATTCCTTTTTCCGTCAGTTCGATGTTGTTGTTCTTTTCATCGATCACGAAATAAAGAGTCGCGTCAGCCTTATGCATTTCTTTTTGCTGATCCTGCAGATAATAGTTTTCGGATTTGCGCATGATCGCTGTGACTCCCTGTTCACCGAGCAATTTGATTAGCGCTTTATTTTTTGGAAGCGCACGAAAAGCTCGATACAAACACAATCCGGCTTCGTCCTCTTTTTTCTCCGCAAGTAACTTGCGTGCATCAGAGATGAGTGTATTAACGTAATCTCTTTGCGCCTTCATCAGAAGTTCTACTTTGGGTTTGTAGACATCAAATTCATGATGATCACCTCTTGGAGTAGGTCCGGATATGATTAATGGTGTACGGGCATCATCAATCAATACGGAGTCCACCTCATCCACAATCGCAAAATGGTGGCCTCGTTGAACCATATCTTCACTTGCGCGCGCCATGTTGTCGCGCAGGTAATCGAAACCAAATTCATTATTCGTTCCGTAGGTGATGTCGGCAAGATATGCGTCCCTGCGAGCGGGAGAGTTGGGTTCGTGTTTATCAATACAATCTACTGTGAGTCCAAGGAATTCAAAGATTGGAGCATTCCATTCAGAGTCACGTTTTGCCAGATAATCGTTCACTGTAACAATATGAACTCCTCTGCCTGCAAGAGCGTTCAGGTAAATTGGCAATGTTGCTACCAGGGTTTTTCCTTCACCGGTTGCCATCTCAGCAATCTTACCCTGATGCAGAACTACACCACCGATCAGCTGAACATCGTAATGCACCATGTTCCAGGTGATCATATTTCCTGCAGCTATCCAGGAGTTTTTATAGATAACCTTGTCACCATCAATCGTGACATTATCTTTTTTCGTTGCAAGCAATCGATCAATATCATTTGCTTTGGCAATCAACGTCTCGTTTTCTGTGAACCTTTTCGCTGTTTCTTTTACCACTGCAAAAGCCTCCGGCAAAATTTCAATCAGAATTTCTTCGGTCTGTTTATTTCGGTCTTTTTTGAGCTGATCGATCTTGCGGTAAAGGTCTTCCTTCAGATGCAATTCCAGATCCGGATCGTTTTCAGCCTGTTGTTCAAGTGCAAGAATTTCCGCGTCGGTATCTTTCAGATATTCTGAAATCTTGTATTTGAACTCATGTGTTTTAGCACGAAGTTCATCATGGCTAAGGGAAGCTAATCCCTCATATGCAGCTTTGGCTTTAAGCACCAAAGGCATGATTTCTTTTAAGTCACGATCACTCTTGCTACCGAAGAATTTGGTGAGGGCTTTATTGAAAATTCCTATCATAATTTGATTGAGAAATAAGGGTCACAAAAGTACTCTTTATTTAAGAGAATAGGAAGTCTGTCATTTTCATGTAAATAAAGCAGTTAGGAGCCTGAATTTGAATGCCTGTCCACTTCTTTTATTAAATTTGAAAATCAGGACAAATTTCTGATCGGACCTCTATGCAAAATCTACGCTCATTATGCATTGTTTTTCTAATTGCTTTTATCCCACAATTGGTTTTCAGTCAACCGTGGATGAAACAAGCATTGACATCTGAAAAGCAGGAAAATCACAAAAAGAATTTTTTCGATGTACAGAAAAAATTTGAGAATTATTGGAAGGATAAAAATCCCTCGGTTGAAGAGGAAGAAAATGCTGATGAAGGAGGCTATCAGCAATACAAAAGATGGGAATGGTTTATGAAACAAAGAACCTACCCTTCGGGAGAGTTTTTCAGTCCGGATATTTTGTTTCGTGAATACAAACGTTACACTGATTTACATCCGAAGTCAAATGCACGCAGTGCTTCTTCCAACTGGTCTTTTATCGGTCCGGATGTGGTGCCTGTCAATGAAGGTGGGGCAGGCAGGGTGAATGTCATCCGTTTTGATCCTTCTAATCCTCAACATATGTTTCTTGGCTCCGCTGCTGGCGGACTTTGGGAGTCGGTCAATTCCGGTCAAACATGGACTTCGGTTACAGATTTGTTGCCTGCTTTGAGCATTGCGGATATTGCCATCAATCCCAGGAATCCTGACACTATGTATGTAGCGACCGGAGACGGGTATGGCTATGAATACAATGGTGATTTCTGGGGAGGTACTTATACTGCAGGTGTTTTGATATCGACAGACAGAGGACAAACCTGGAATGCAACCGGTTTGAGCTATTCACAAGCTCAGACTGATATTATTCAGAGATTAATCATTCATCCTGTACATCCTGAAATCATGTTGGCAGGAACGCGGAACGGAATTTTCAGAACAATTGATGGTGGAGCATCCTGGAATCTGGTTGCTTCCGGGCATTATATGGATTTGGAATTCAATACAGCCAACCCTGACATCGTGTATGCTACAAATGACGCGGATCTGTACAGGTCATCAAATGCAGGACAATCGTGGTCTCAGTTTTACCAATTGTCTTGCAGCGGACGAATTTCTATCGTGACAACAGCAGCAAATGCGAATGTCATTTATGCATTGTGCGAATCGGGAACTTTATATCGATCTTCAGACGGCGGAATTTCTTTCACTCAGCCGGGAGTCCCGGGAGTTTCGTTGTATGGTTATTATGATTGTGTATTGGCGGCTTCTCAGGTGGATGAAAATACAGTGTATTGTGGTGGTGTCACGATTGTAAAATCAACGGATGGAGGCGTGAACTGGCAAGCTGCTTCCAGCAATGCCGGTGGTGCAAATTATGTTCATGCCGATAATCATTTTATCGATTTTTATCCGGGCAGTAACACCCGTGTTTTTTCGGGAAATGATGGTGGTATTTTCAGAACAGATGATGGAGGTAATAACTGGACAGATCTGAGCAATACACTGGGCATAAAACAATATTATCGTTTGGGTCAATCATCCGTTGATCCTTACCTGATTTATGCAGGAGCACAGGATAACGGTACGGATCGCTTGCAGAACAGTTCCTGGAGTAAAGTATATGGTGGTGATGGTATGGAATGTCTTGTTGATTATACTAATGATAACAATGTATATGTATCTGCTCAAAATGGATACATTCAGAAATCGACAGATGGTGGCAATACATTCAATTATATATCTCCTTCCTCCGGTGCGTGGGTAACACCATTCATCATTGATCCGGTTGATCCGCAAACTTTGTACGCTGGATTTTACGATGTACAGAAAACCGTCAATGGCGGATCTTCCTGGAATAGTATTTCAGGATCCATAATATTTAATGGAGAGGTGCAATCCATGGCTATTGCTCCGTCAAATAACAATGTATTGTACGCGGCTTCTCTCGGTACTATTTTCAGAACTGATGATGGAGGAAATAACTGGACAGATATTACTCCCGGTCTTCCTGTACTGAATGCAGGTATAACATACATTGCTGTTTCTAATCGCGATCCACATCATGTATGGGTAACATTTACCGGTTATTCTAACGGAGAAAAAGTGTATTCGAGTACTGATGGTGGTTTAAACTGGACCAATATTTCAGGAACTCTTCCAAATATCCCCGTGAATTGCGTCGTGTATCAGAATCTGAGTAATGATATTGTATATATCGGAACTGATATCGGAGTATTCTACCGTGATAGTGCAGCTACAGACTGGTCTGCTTACAATTCAGGTCTTCCGAATGTGATCGTGGATGAGCTGGAAATTCAGTATGCATCTGCCAAAATACGTGCGGCTACATATGGCAGAGGTATCTGGGAGGCTGATATCATTGGAGCTATACCCATTTCTCTGGATGCCGGAGTTTTTCAAATCGTATCACCTGCATTGAGTTCCTGCGATTTTGTTGCTGTGCCGGAATTTATTCTGAAGAATTATGGTAGCGATACTTTGTTTAATGTTCTGGTTCATTATCAATTCGACAGTGGCTCGCCCCAATCATTATTATGGGTTGGAGTAGTACCGGGTGGAAATACTGTTCATGTTGTTTTACCTTCATCTACATTGTCGGCCGGAAATCATACGCTTACAATATCAACTTCGGATCCGAATGGTGGAGTAGATCAGCAGGCATTTAATGATGCTCGTGTTATGCATTTTGATATCAAGTATTCCAATGAGAGTGTTCCGATTGTGGAAGATTTTCAATCACTTTCATTGCCTCCATTCAAATGGAAGGTTGTAGACTCCGGTAGTTTGCTCAAAGTAGATTCATCTGTAGGTGGATTTGGTTTGTCATCGGGATCAATTTATGCCAATTGTTATTCGATCGGTTCCAATAGCATCGGTCAGCTCATCAGTCCTGGTTTGGATTTCAGTAATTCTCTCGCGCCTGCGACATTTTCATTTAACGTTGCCTACTCGAATTATTCAACTTTCAATCATGATTCTCTTTTGGTATCAGTGAGTACTGATTGTGAACAAACTTATACAAGAATTTATGCGAAAGGGGATGACAGTCTGGCAACTGCACCTGTAACAACCAGTTCATTTGTTCCGCAACCGAATCAATGGAGAAGAGACTCTGTTGATGTGAGTTCCTGGTTGGGCAATTCGAATGTGATTTTTAAAATTGAATTCAAAAGTGGGTACGGAAATAATATTTATCTCGATGATATCAATATTATGGCAAACAGTATTGGTGTGAATGAAGTAGAAAAGAATAATCCGATTCGACTTTACCCCAATCCTTTTGAAGAAAATTTTCAGTTGTCAATGATTACCTCTTCAAGTGACGCATACAGAATAGAAATAACAGATCTGACCGGAAGGATATTGATGATACAGCCAATCGCTGCCACAGGAGGATTCAGCAATACATCAATACATACAACATCATTTGCTCACGGTATGTATTATTACCGTATACTAAAAAATAACCGGGTATTACAATCCGGGAAATTAGTTAAAGCATAAAAAAAAAGAGAGTCGTTCAGACTCTCTTTTTTTTTGTCGGAAATTATTTTTACTGATGAATGAATGAGGTCGAATATGAACGCTGATCATCCTTAATATTTACAAAATACATTCCAGGTGAAAGTCCGGCGACAGGAATTTGTAGTTCATCCTGGTTGTCAGTTTCAAGACTAAGGATTGTTCTGCCTGCAATGTCTTTGACGGTTATTTTACCATTCAAAATAGCATCATTCATTCTTATATGTAATGTGTTCACAACCGGATTCGGGAAAAGATCCGGAGAAATCATATTGTCAAGGTTACTTGTACCATCTGTGAAACAAATTTGTCCGAACTGATTAATTTGTAAAGTGGTGTTATAAATCGCAGTGCTCTCATTGATTGTAATCAACTGGTCACTTGTACCCAGGCTGTCTGTAAACGTAGTATTGTTTCGAATCAGGTTAAAGTTTGATTCGTAACAACCGCTGATTCCTGCAGTATCTGTTTTTACCAGATAAGCATCGCCGATGTTTCCTGTTTGAAAACCGATTGTATAACCGGCAAGCGCATATCCGTCTCCGGTAGATATCATCGAATAACATTCACTCGTTGCAGTTACATCTCCATAGGTGTGTGCCCACAAGATGGTGCCATCTGAGGATATTTCGGCCAGCAAATCCTGGTTGATCACATTCACTGAATCCCCGACATTGGTATAACCTGCTACAACGAAATTCCCTTCAGGAGTTTCAAGAATAGAAGATGGACGTTCATATTGCGCGCCACCGTAGTTGTAATTCCAAACAGTATTTCCGGAGTTATCCAGTTTGAAAATATTCATATCGGAACTTCCTTCTGAGTTCACCACTGAAACACCTGCAACAATGAAACCTCCTGAAGAAACAGGATGAACAGCATAGGACCAATCGGAACCAATTGTGCCACATCGTTTGTTCCAGAGAATATTTCCTGAAGAATCAAAGTTGGTGATGTAATGATCAAATTCTGTTCCTCCGGCATTGTTAAAGGTTCCTCCGACAGCGATGAAACCTGCTGTAGTTTTGGCACCGCCATAATAGAAATTGGAAACGGTAGTATTGTTTATTTCAGACCAAAGCTGAGTTCCATTGGCATCAATCTTTATAGCCAATGCGGATTTCAGCGCTGTGCCATAACTCCAGGTATTTCCTAAAATAACATACTGATCATTGCCAAGATCAACAACAGATTGTGCTTCGTCAAAATCAGCACCACCAAAAACCTTTGACCAGATTACAAAACCAGAGTCATCCACTTTGATGATTACAATATCTGAATAAACTGTATCAAGAGGGGAGCTGTATGTAGATCCGACAAGCAGAAAATTTCCATCAGACATTTGAACAACATCATTGATGAAATCATCTTTGTAGGCTTCCGCACGGGATGACCAAACAAGATCGCCGTTAGCGTTCAATCGAAAGATTCCCACTTCAGAACTATCAATACTGTTAGGACCTGTTGAACCAACCATTATGTAGCCTCCGTCAAATGTTTTCTTGATAGACTGGGCTACATCAAGATTTACATCTCCATACAAATCCTGGAATTTCACCTGTGCGCGCATGGTGAAGGAGAATATCAATAATGCAGATAAGAGTAAGAGTTTCTTCATTGTGTTATAGTATTTTATCAAAGATAGAGAATTCTTAAGGCATGAAAAAAGGGACTGATTGTCCCTTTAAATGAATTTCTTGTTTTAATGTCAGATTAATACTCGTCTTCGTTAAAGAAGAAGTCATCCTTGGTTGGATAATCAGGCCAGATTTCTTCTATACTTTCATAAGCTTCTCCTTCGTCTTCCAACTCCTGCAAATTTTCAATTACTTCAAGGGGAGCTCCGGAACGAATACCGTAATCGATTAACTCATCCTTCGTAGCTGGCCATGGGGCATCTTCAAGGTGTTGTGCTAGTTCGAGGGTCCAATACATTGTCAGAATTGATTAGCTAAGGATATTACTCCTTTTTAAGGGTTGCAAAAATAGAAAAATTACAATCACTTGTATCTCATTTTGAATTTTTCCGAAATTATCAGAAATGCTTGCCTGACAAGCTTTTGCGACAAAATTTTTTGAGCAGATTCAGGTAGTCGGAATCCAGGGACTCTCAATTGTACCACTTTCAGCGGCTAGTTTTCTTGAAAGTACAAAAAGGTAATCCGACAAACGGTTGAGATATTTTAAAATAACGGGATCTACTTTTTCGAATTCATCAAGATGCACTGTATTGCGTTCGGCACGACGGCACACGGTACGCGCGACATGGCAAGTAGAAACACTTGAATGTCCGCCAGGTAACACAAAATGCTTCATTTCAGGAAGAGTTGCTTCCATATCGTCAATCGCTTTTTCCAAAGCAGTTACATCCGATTCCGTAATCTCAGGCAATTTCATTTTGGATGTTTCCGGATCTGCGGCTAACAAAGAGCCGATGGTAAATAATCTGTCCTGAATTGTCAGTAATAACTGTTTGTGACCTGTTTGAATGGGTTGATCACGCAGCATTCCTATCCAGGCATTCAGTTCATCCACTGTGCCATAAGCTTCAATCCGGAGATGATGTTTTGGAACTCTGGTACCTCCAATGAGGGAGGTCTTTCCTGAATCACCTTTTTTTGTATAAATCTTCATGGATGTGAATCGAAACGGAATCAGGCCTGTATTTCTGATTTCAAAATGTTTTTGTTTTCCTGATCGGATTCTATCAATCCGTCTTTGATACGAATAATACGGTGGGCATGTCGTGCGATATCTTCCTCATGCGTCACAACAATAATTGTGTTTCCCTTTTGATGAATTTCTTCAAAGAGATGCATGATTTCTTCCGAAGTTTTGGAGTCGAGATTTCCAGTTGGTTCGTCAGCAAGAATAATAGAAGGATTATTTACCAGCGCTCTTGCTACCGCGACACGCTGACGTTGTCCACCCGACAATTCATTTGGCTTGTGCTTCACCCGGTCTCCCAATCCTACGTCTGTCAAAGCAGTCATCGCTCTGGTTAAACGCTCTTCTTTTCTAATACCTGCATATACAAGGGGTAATGCAACATTATCCAGAGCAGTGCTTCTGGGAATGAGATTGAAGGTCTGAAAAATAAAACCAATTTCTCTGTTTCGGATTTCAGCAAGTTCGTTGTCAGCCATTGAACTGACATGTTTATTGTTCAGAATGTATTCACCGCTGCTTGGAGTATCCAGACATCCGATGATATTCATCAGGGTGGATTTTCCGGATCCGGAAGGACCCATCAGGGCAACATATTCACCTTTTTGTATACTCACAGAAATACTTCTCAACGCATTCACTTCTTCAGTTCCGATCACATATCGGCGCGAAATATTTCTTAATTCAAGTAATGCCATAAGTAGAAATTCAGGAAGACAAATGTAGCCGAATAATTGTTACCAAAACGTTAGAATATTGATTTAGTGTAAGCTAAAATTTTAAAGTATAGTCTTGCTTTGGAATACCAGTTTTGAAAAATACCAATCCAAATTGAAACAGGTCGATGCTCAGACTCACTTCCGGCCGGGTTTTTATTTCATTCCATGCTTCCTTCATTTCTCTGCTCCAGTGAATGTCATCGAACACAAAGACACTTTCTTCGTGCGCATGGGTAAGTGTCTGATTAAAATAGGAGAGGGTAGGATTTTTCCTGTGATTTCCGTCGAAATAAATGAAATCAATTTTGCCTTCCCTGCTCAGCACCTTGGGTAATGTACTTCCGAATTCACCAACGTGTAGCTCAATGTTTTTCATTTCAAAAAAATCAAAATGAGATTTTGCCATTGATGCAGTAGACGGACAACCTTCCAGTGTGATAATCCTGGTTGAAGAGGAAGGAGTTGCCAGATATAAAGTTGTAATACCGAGAGAGGTTCCCAATTCTAATACGGTGCAGGGTCGAAAATGATTTACCAGCCGAAACAACAATTGCGCGTAACGGGGACCCTGAACAAAATTATCGACTATGAAAGACACCGGCAGCAATCTGTCCTGATTTGATTCTCCTCCTGTACCATAATCCCTGACTGGTATTTTCGTTGAATTAAAGTGCAGTGAAGCGCGCAATGATTCAATTTTATCAAAGATGTAAAACGGAGTTTCGTCCCGAATTACTGTGTTGAGCAAATCAAAAACAAAAGGCGAATGGACATCATGAGCTGTTCCGCCAAGCAGTTTGTATTTAATGAAATCTTTTGCTGAAATCAGTTTATCCACTTTGCGAATATACTCTTTATGATAATTTGTGTTCCTTAGATTTATGCAAATTATCTTTGGAAAATCCCTATGCCGCATGATTAATTAAGTGGCAAGAAATTGAAGTATCTCTGGTATTTTATGGAAGCTTTTGTATTTTTCTGTAACCAGGCTGTTTATTCGTTGTTAGTATAGGCAAGGGATCAGGAAACCCAATACAAATCATTTTTATAAAGATCAATATTTGCTATTTTTGTAGGATTCTTAATTAAACCTATGAGCGCAATTGCAGAAATTCATGCCCGGCAAATCCTTGATTCCCGCGGAAATCCTACCATTGAAGTTGATGTCATAACCGAAAACGGAGCTTTTGGAAGGGCAGCGGTTCCTTCGGGAGCTTCTACCGGAGTCCATGAAGCTGTAGAATTGCGGGATGGAGACAAACAAAAATATCTTGGTAAAGGAGTATTGAGGGCGGTATACAATGTCAATAAAGCCATCAATGATGAGTTGAAAGGGTATCCTGTAACTGATCAGTCGCTATTAGATACTGCAATGATCAAATTGGATGGGACAGAGAATAAGTCCAATCTGGGCGCGAATGCAATTCTGGGTGTTTCTCTGGCGGCCGCTAAAGCAGCCGCGATGGAAACCAATCAAACTTTATACAGGTACATTGGTGGTGTAGACGCGAATGTGCTGCCTGTTCCAATGATGAATATTTTGAATGGTGGATCGCATGCTGATAACAGCATAGATTTTCAGGAATTCATGATCATGCCTGTCGGTGCTTCCACTTTCAGTGATGCATTGCGGATGGGAGCGGAAGTATTTCATCACCTTAAAGCTGTTTTGAAAAAGAACGGTTTGTCAACCAATGTTGGAGATGAGGGTGGATTCGCGCCGAATATCAAATCCAATGAGGAAGCTATCAAGTTTGTGATGGATGCCATTGGAGAGGCAGGGTATCAGGCAGGAAAAGATATTTTTATCGCTTTGGATCCGGCTTCTTCAGAGTTCTTTGATACCAAATCAGGCAAATATGTTTTTAAAAAATCCACCGGCGATCAATTGAGCCCCGAACAGATGGCTGCCTACTGGGCGAATTGGGTGGATAAATATCCCATCGTTTCTATCGAAGATGGAATGGCTGAAGACGATTGGGATGGATGGAAAAAACTTACTGAACTGACCGGAAAAAAAATCCAATTAGTTGGAGATGATTTATTTGTTACCAATGTAAAAAGACTGCAGGAAGGGATTCACAAAGGGGTTGCCAATTCAATTCTCGTGAAAGTCAATCAGATCGGAACTCTTTCAGAAACCATCAATGCTGTCAATCTTGCGCATAAAAATGGCTATACTTCGGTAATGAGCCATCGTTCAGGTGAAACTGAAGACAGTACAATTGCTGACCTGGCTGTTGCATTGAAAACCGGTCAGATTAAAACCGGTTCCGCTTCCCGATCAGACCGGATCGCCAAGTACAACCAATTGTTAAGAATTGAAGAAGGACTTGGAGTAAGTGCGGTTTATGGAGGAAAAGAGTTTAAATTTGTAAAACACTAAATCCAAGTCTTCCGAATATTATTAAACACATGGATCAGGATACTTTAGATAAACTTGCAACAGGGGAATATTCGATTTCTCCCCGAAGCGGTCGTTTAAGGAAAAAAATTCGGTTGAAGAAAAAATCACCGGTTCTATCCAAGCGCAGGTTCAAAAAGTTCAGCAGGGTAGCCTTGTGGGTTCTATTGATTGCCGCCTTCATTGCGAGCCTGGTTATTGTTGTTCCTGAATTGAATATTACTTCAGTGAACAAGCAGGATAATATCGAAAAGACCAGAAGAAATTTTACGCCACCGAGATAAAAAACAGTTTTAGAGTTCGATTCTAAAAAATAAATATTCGCCTTGAAAACCGATAAGATTAAAGACAAATTTGCAAAAACTGCACTGCCACTTGCTGCTGAGCTGAAAGAATTCATTAAAGAAAACGGGAACCATGTTATTGGTTCTTATACAATAGAGCAGGTTTATTCCGGGATGAAGGGAATGATCGGAATGGTTACTGAAACCAGTAAACTTGATCCGGAAGAAGGTATCCGTTTTCGTGGATATAGTATTCCTGAGCTGAGAGAAAAACTGCCAAAAGCTACCGGCGACAGTGAACCATTGCCGGAGGGAATTTTTTATCTGATGTTGATGGGAGAACTTCCTACGGAAGATGATGTCTTGCAGGTAAGCAATATCTGGGCTCGCAGAAGCAATGTTCCCAAGTTTGTTTTTGATATGTTGGACAGTCTGCCACTGAATCTCCATCCAATGACTCAGTTCAGTATGGCGATCATGGCTTTGCAGAAAGAATCAGTTTTTGCAGCTGCATACAGAAAAGGATTAAATAAAAAAGAATACTGGGATCCAATGTACGAGGATGTGATGAATCTCATCGCTCGTCTGCCCAGAATCGCCGCATACATTTATCGTCGTACCTATAAAAACAATGTCCACATTGAGCCGGATCCAAAACTTGACTGGGCCGGTAATTTTGCTCACATGCTGGGATATGACGATTATGACATGAAACGTCTGATGCGTCTGTATCTGACCATTCACGTTGATCATGAAGGCGGAAATGTGTCAGCACATACAACACACCTTGTTGGATCCGCTTTGAGTGACGCGTACTTGTCATTCGCTGCAGGTATGAACGGACTTGCTGGTCCTTTGCATGGACTTGCCAACCAGGAAGTGATTCGTTGGATTCTTGATCTGAGAAACTACTACGATGGCGCGGTTCCATCCAAAGAACAGATTCAGGATTATGTGATGAAAACAATGGAAGACGGGAAGGTAGTTCCGGGTTATGGTCATGCTGTTTTACGTAAAACGGATCCTCGTTTTATTGCACAAATGGAATTCGCGAAAAAATATATTCCTGAAGATGTGAATTGCCGCATCGTTCACATGGTGTATGAAGTGGTTCCGTCAATTCTGGGAAATATCAAGAAGATCAAAAATCCATGGCCGAATGTGGATGCACATAGCGGTGCATTGTTGATGCATTACGGTATGGATGAATACGATTTTTATACTGTGCTTTTTGGTGTCAGTCGGGCATTGGGTGTTCTGGCTTCCCTTTTATGGGACCGTGCTCTTGGTCATCCAATCGAGCGTCCGGGTTCTGTGACGTCAGAATGGATGCGCAATCAAGCCGCAAAGGCGACAGTTTAATTTCTGTTTCCCGGTCTCATATTCTTTACTGAATGGCAAAAGAACTGATTCGTTGTCCATGGTGTCAGTCTTCTGATCTCATGAAAGCTTACCACGATAAAGAGTGGGGTGTACCTGTTCATGATGATCGTAAGCATTTTGAATTCATCGTGCTGGATACATTCCAGGCAGGATTGAGTTGGAGTACAATTTTGAATAAACGGGAAAATTTCAGGATAGCGTTTGACAATTTTGACTACAACAAAATTGCAAAATACAAGGAGCCTAAAATTCAAAAGCTGCTTGCCGATGCAGGTATTATCCGAAACAAATTAAAAATTTACGGAACTGTCAATAACGCACAACGATTCATTGATGTGCAGAAAGAGTACGGAACTTTTAATGAATACATCTGGCAGTTTACCGGACATAAAGTGATTGACAATAAATACAGGAATCACAAAAATGTCAAGCCATTCACGAAAGAATCAGACGCGATGAGCGCGGATTTGTACAAGCGGGGTTTCAAGTTTGTCGGATCAACGATTTGCTATGCATATATGCAGGCAGCAGGAATGGTGAATGATCACATGGTGACCTGTCACCGCTACAAAAAAGTGTAGTTTTTTTTCATCATTGAGTTTCAGATTCCCATTTCAAAAAGGACAGATTTAAATTCACTCAGCATCATCGCTGTTGCTCCCCAGACTGTTTCTTCCTGAAAATGAAATACGGGAGTACGAATTGTTAAGCCACTGCTCAATTTGATTTCTTTGTCGCCCAAATTGTTTTCATCCATCAGTGTATCCAGATCAAGTTCGATGATTCTTGCTACTTCTGCTGTATCCGGGATGAACATTGGCTTATAAGCAATTGTACCAATATATGGATGTACCAGGAAATTACTGGGTGGAATATACAATTCCGTGAGTTTGCCGATGATAGAAACATCGGATTGTCGGACACCAATTTCTTCCTGCGATTCACGCAAAGCGGTTGCCTGTAAATCGAGATCCGGTGATTCGTATTTGCCTCCAGGTAAGGCGATCTGTCCGCTATGAACTCCATCGTAATCTGCACGAAGAATGAGCGGAAATTTTATCGTGCCATCGTCTTCATACAACAATATTAAAACACTTCCCCAGCGTGCATCCTGTGGGATTTTATAACGGGATAAATTCAGTCGTCTTTCTGCATGAGCCATCTTGAGCTGTGCTTCACGACCGGGAAGAGGAAGGGCAAGTCGGTGTTTTAAACTTTTGCTGAATATTTCCAGCATACAGTAAGTAGTTTTAGTTCGACATTGGGACTTTAGGTGCATGAGCATTACCGGGAGGTATTACCACCCGTTTGCGTTCACCGATCTGTTGACGCCACATCGCATAGTACAAACCTTTTGATTCCAACAAGTCATTGTGTGAACCGGATTCAATGATTTGTCCTTTTTCCAGAACAAAAATTCTATCTGCGTGCATGATCGTACTTAAACGATGCGCGATCATTATCGTGATGTGCTCTTTTCTTGTCGACAGTTGACGAATAGTATCCGTGATTTCTTCTTCAGTAATAGAATCCAAAGCTGAAGTAGCTTCGTCGAATACCATCAGATGAGGGCGTCTCAGCAGTGCTCTCGCTACCGACAAACGTTGTTTTTCTCCACCTGAAACTTTCACGCCGCCTTCACCGATAACAGAATCCAGACCTTTTTCAGCGCGTTGCATTAAATTCTGACAAGCAGCTTTATTCAATACGTCAAGACATTCTTCATCGGTTGCAGAAGGATTTACAAAAAGCAAATTCTCTCGAATGGTCCCGCTGAACAATTGAGTATCCTGAGTTACAAAACCAATCTGTTCACGCAACTCATCCTTATTTATTTGATCACCCGGAACACCATTGTACAGAATTTTTCCCTGTTCAGGAATGTACAAACCAACCAGTAATTTTACCAGTGTGGTTTTACCGGCACCACTCGGTCCAACAAAGGCGACAGTTTCTCCTTTGCGTACCTGGAAGGAAATTTGTTCAACAGCATTGTGTGTGCTGCTCTGATGGCGGAAAGAAACATTGTCAAAACGAAAATCTTCAATCTTGCCAATACTTTTAGGACTGGTTGGTCTGGGCTCAAGCGGTGTGTCGAGGATAGTTTTAAAATTGCTCAGTGAAGCTTCAGCTTCCCTGTAAACCGCAATCACATTTCCCAATTCCTGGAGTGGTCCAAATATAAAGAAGCTGAAAAATGTGAGTGTCAGCAATTTTCCCGGAGTAATCACATCCTGAAATACCAGATAGTAGAGAAGAAATAAAAACAAAGTTCGGAGAAAATTCACAGTAGTTCCCTGCACGAAACTTAAGCTTCTGACATAACGAACTTTTTTCAATTCCAGTTTGAGAATTTTCCCTGTAATAGAATTCAGTCGGTTCACCTCCTGATTAGCCAGACCAAGACTCTTGACCAATTCAATATTCCGCAATGATTCAGTTGTTGAACCGGCAAGGGAAGTAGTTTCTCCAAGTATAACTTTAGAAACTTTTTTAATGTTTTTGCTTAATATACTGCTCACAAAACCAAGCAATGGTACGGTGACCAGGAATACAGGCGCTACAAGCCAATGTACGGTGAATGCATACCAGATTACGAAAATCAATCCTACCAAAGTCTGGAATACAACACTGATGAAAGCTGTGATGAATTTTTCTGAATCAGTTCTTACTTTCTGGAGTTTACCCAAAGTCTCACCGCTTCTTTGGTCTTCAAAGACCTGGTATGGCAATTCAAGCGAATGACGAATACCATCCGTATACATTTGTGCCCCGGATCTTTGTACAACAACATTCACAAAATAATCCTGAAAATTCTTGGCTATCCGACTCACCATAGCAACTCCCATGCTTGCCAAAAGAAGCAACATGATATCATGGTAAAAGCTTTTGTTCGGGTCGTTCCGGTAGTCCTGAATGTGAACACCAAAGCGATCCATCATTTTACCTGCAATCAATGGATCCATCAATGAAAAACACTGGTTGATGGCTGCAAGAAGCAATGCCAACAAGACGTATTTCTTGTAATTTTTGAGATATGATAAAAGTAATTTCATAGGAGTGGAGGGATGTGGCAAAGGTATTATTTTATTGACGGCTCAGCTACCTGAATATTGTAAAAAATTTAAATCAAATGAATCTGCCGACAGCACATGAAATGGTATTTATTTTATGTCCTTAAAATAATTGCCTCATGTGATTGTCGTTTGAATTGCTAAGGCGTTCAAGATGAGAATATATCTTCGGTTCATTTTCAGAATAAATTATTCAGTTCCTGATTTGATTGTATCGCAATCGTTGAAATGAGAAGTATTTTTATTTGAATTTCAACAAATAAAGGATTGAATGAAATGTTGATGAATAAGTCAGAATTAACCTTAACTTTTAGAATTTCGATGTTCATAAGTTCGTTTCATTATAAGTCTGCCCAATGTGCAGACGTATATTTTTGTTCCATTCAATCAAATGATTCATCAGATGAAAAAAATAACCCTTCTGTTTACAGGAATTCTGCTCGCTTTTGCCGGAAAAGCACAACACGTTGTCACCATGAAAAGTGGTGAAAAAATGAATGGTACTGTACAAAGTCTAAACAATGGATCAGTTGACTTTTTATACAAGGGCAATAAAATGAAATTGGCCGTGGAGGATATTTATTCCATCAATTTTGCAGAATCAGAAGCAGCAAAGGCGGCGAGTGGCACAGAGTCATCTTCCGCATTACCAAAAGAAGTTGGTGAGAAGCAAATTACCGCCGGTTCATATCTTGTCCGATATAAAGTTGCCGACAGAAAAATCGCGAAAGCTCCAAAAATTGATAACCTCACACAGGATAAAGGAACTGTGGTGGTGGAAATCAGTATTGACAAATACGGCCATGTGATAAAAGCCACTCCCGGAGCTCCCGGTTCAAGTACCAACAATGAATACCTCAAAACCAAAGCTAAGCAAGCAGCAGAAAGCGCTTTGTTTGATAATGTACCAACTGCTCCTCTGGAACAAAAGGGTTACATGATCATTGTCTTTTAAATTTTGTACCCTGAAAAATTTTTCGCAGAAGGATAATCTGCGTAAACTATTTGTATACTGTCTGCATGCTGAAAGATCGCAATACAGACAAGTTACTCAAAGGCAGAGGCGCGCAGCTGAATACGAAGAACAAGTATCTCAGAAATGAACT
Organism: uncultured Bacteroidota bacterium; assembly: GCA_937871435.1. GTDB lineage: Bacteria > Bacteroidota > Bacteroidia > AKYH767-A > 2013-40CM-41-45 > JADKJP01. The sequence continues at coordinate 28,188 of CALMQM010000087.1, forward strand.
TGTTACCGAGCACATAGAAGGTCTTGATGAACCTTTAGAACTTTCGCATTCTACTCAGTATTTATTAGAGTATCCCAAAAAGATGGTGAATCGGATTGATAGTCCGGATATCCCATCTGATTTCAGTATGAATCCATACCAGGGGTGTGAGCATGGGTGCGTCTATTGTTATGCTCGGAATACGCATCAATACTGGGGATACAGTGCAGGATTGGATTTCGAATCTAAAATTCTTGTGAAACCGGAAGCACCAAAACTTCTTGAAGCTGAGCTTAGAAAAAAATCCTGGAAACCCGCGGTGATTATGTTATCAGGAAATACGGATTGTTACCAGCCGGCAGAGCGGAAATGGAAGCTCACAAGAAGGATGCTTGAGGTATTGCTGAACTTTCGAAATCCGGTGAGTATGATTACGAAGAATCAACTTATTCTTCGCGACCTCGATCTGCTTCGCGAACTTTCATCCATGAATCTGGTGCATGTAGCCGTGAGCATCACTTCACTCGATGAATCACTTCGTTTGCAACTGGAACCCAGAACAGCTACTGCGGCGAACAGGTTAAAGGTGATCGAAACGTTGAGTAAAAACGATATCCCGACAATGGTCATGGTCGCCCCAATTATTCCCGGATTGAACAGCCACGAAATTCCGGCTATCGTGGAGGCTGCAGCCAACGCGGGCGCGCGCAATGCGGGTATGACCATTGTTCGGTTGAACGATGCTGTCGCTGAAATTTTTACCAATTGGATTCATCAGGCTTTCCCTGATAAAGCGGAAAAAGTTCTTCATCAGATTGCAGAATGTCACGGAGGTAAACTGAGTGATAGCCGGTTTGGAACGAGAATGAAAGGAGAGGGAAAGATTGCAGAAAGTATTCGTCAACTTCTACATCAAAGCGTGAACAGGTTTATGACTGACAGGAAAATTCCCCCTTATAACAAATCTCTTTTTAGAATACCGTCAGCATTCGGCCAGTTAAACCTATTTGAAAATGAATGATCTTTTGCTTTAGTCATTCAGTCTTTTGCAAATTCTTTTAATTCATCCAATTCAATTCTAACCTGAGTTGCCCAGGACTTTTGGTATTCATCAACCAGTCCATGTTCGCTTTCTTCATCGTAGCGATTTTGCGCGTCTTGATAGGACTTCCAGGCTTCATCAAATAATTCTTTGAACTGCACATCTGAATGTAGAAGGTTGAATTTTGTCTCTGATATTTTTTTTCTTAGCCTTCTGACATACAATTCACAAATATCAAAATGCAATTGTTCGTGAGAAAGCAATATATCCTGCTTTTTGTCAGACTGAACCCATGATCCTTTTTTAGCAAAACAAGCGAAGATGCGAATGTTCAGTACCATCATCTGATTTTCAAATGTCGGCACAGACTTGTAATCAAACAGACAGTGACTCAGGGCGCTGAACGGAGATTTTTTATCGGGAGAGCTCTGGAAATCGGCCCATTTCAATTTGTATTCAGAAGACCATAAAATGGTATCATTTTTACCGGACTTATCTTCCGGATTAATAGACAGGAAGTTGACAGAAATTCCTTTACACAGTGTAGGTTGATTCGGATTTGCTTTTACCCAGTCATCAAAACTTTTAGCAATCTGTTTAAACGTCTGGCGGATGATTGTTTCGGGCATATCAGGAGGGATGCCGCGAGCAGACATTTGCGGAATTCCGCTTGTTTGAAAAAGTTCAATTTCATTTCCATCAATAATTCTATAATAATGGAGTTTGAAATTGAGACTCAAGGTATGTTTCATGTAAGTGCCCGGATCTTTGAACACAAATTCATCAATGCCTATCCAAACCGGAATTGAAGAAGTATCCTGGGTGAAAGAAGATTGTATGAATTCCAAAAGAGCTTTTTCCAGCCCGCCATCAAAATCTATATTGACGACTTTCCCACTCATTCCACTCATCATTTTCCCATTATTGTCCGGGTCATGACGTTTGTCGGAAATTCCGCAGATGTAATAAGAATTAGCCTGTATGTTCCATTCTTCCGGTTTCAGATGAACAATGTGATTGTTGTTCTGTGCCAGCAGGTCAAGAACAGGAAAGAGTATCAGAAATGTGATCAAACGCAAATTCATCAGGTTCATCGGATTTTTAAGCTTTGAAAGATACGGAGGATTGATAAGATTGGAAACTGAAAAGAAAATAAGCGGGAAAATTACAGGTGTTCTGCCTAAAAATTATTCGTAAATTTACCTCATTCAACCTCTAATTATGCAGCTGATTTTTCTCTTTTGCGGAGTGCTTCTGGGAGCATTCATTGCCTGGCTTTTTTTGAAGAATAAAGAAGGCGAAAACCAACAGGCACTTGCACTTAAAATCAGCGAACTGGACAAAGAAAAATCTGTTCTTGCAGATCGTATTCAGCAACAGCAGGTTCAGACTGAGCAATTCAGACAAAAGATGGAGGCGGAAAGACAGGAATATGTTCAGGTGAATGCTCAATTGGCTCAACAGAAAACAATCAGCCAGAATCTTCAGGAAAAATTAACCGCTCAGAAACAGGAACTGGAACAATTGCAGGAAAAATTTTCTAAGGAATTTGAAAATCTTGCGAATAGAATTTTAGACGAGAAGAGTCAGAAATTTACAGAGCAAAACAGAAGTCAGCTGGATGTGATACTAAATCCATTGAAGGAAAAAATTAAGGATTTTGAACAGAAGGTTGAGAATGTCTACAAATCAGAATCTGCTGAACGCAATTCTTTGAAAGGCGAAATCAAAAGCCTGGTGGAATTGAATAAACAGATCAGTGAAGAAGCGAATAATCTTGTTAAAGCGCTCAAAGGTGATACAAAGAAGCAGGGTAATTGGGGTGAATTGATTCTGGAGAAAATTCTCGAAAGATCCGGATTGATTCGTGATGAAGAATACAAAATGCAGGTAAGTACAACCAATGATAGTGGAAGCAGAATTCAGCCGGATGCTGTAATTTATTTACCGGACAATAAACATATTATCGTTGATTCGAAGGTTTCACTTGTCGCTTACGAATCAATGGTGAATGCTTTGGATGAAGAATCAAGGTCTCAGTTTTTACGTGATCATTTGCTCAGTATCCGAAATCATATTAAAGGATTGAGCGAAAAAAGCTATCAGAGTTCTGCTGACTTTACCACTCCGGATTTTGTTTTGTTATTTATGCCGATTGAATCCTCCTTTGGAATAGCTGTCCAGGCAGATAATGAATTATTCAATTTTGCATGGGACAGAAAAGTTGTCATCGTGAGCCCATCAACTTTATTGGCAACGTTGAAAACAATATCTTCTATCTGGAAACAGGAGCGTCAGACAAAGAATGCGATGGATATTGCGAGACAAGGTGGAGCTTTGTATGACAAGTTTAAAAACTTCGTGGATGATATGATAGATGTTGGCAAAAAGCTGGAAGGAGCGAAGTCAAGTTACTCTGAAGCAATGACCAAACTGAGCACAGGAAGCGGGAATATTGTAAAAAGAATTGAAGACCTCCGAAAATTGGGAGCAAAAACAACCAAAGAACTTCCTGTAAATCTTGTTGAGAGAGCTGATGAAAACAATGAAGGCTGAGATATCCCGCATTTATTTCGCTTTGCTTGTGGTTTTTTTCCTGTCAGGTTGTTTTGGTACCCGTGATCTGAGCAGTGAAAATCTGAGTTCTGTATATCGGAATACAGAGCAGGTTTTTCATCCTGAATTTTCAATTTATCAGAAATCAGATTCCATCTCTGAAGTTTCAGTAAGGTTCCGGACTTCTGAATTGTTGTATGTTCGTCAGTCTGATGATCAGTTTAAGGCAAATCTCAAAATCAATGTAAAATTGGTGGAGTCCTATGAATCTCCTGTTGTTTTGGATACAACTACACTATATTATTCTTTTGATATGATGGAGAAGGGTAAAACAAAGGTTCTTACTTTCGATCTTCATGTAAAACAATTAGGAACATATTTGCTCAACCTGAGTCTCGTGGATGAGAATAAGAATTATTCGGAAGAATCATTTGTGAATTTTAATAACACGGATTCTCTGAGTCGACAATTTTTCAAAGTTTGTAACCTTAACGGTCAGTCTTTGTTTTCACAGTCGATATCAGAGAAAGATACCTTTCGTATTGAATATTATAATCCTGCCATAAAAAAACTATGGTGTAAATATTATCACCGTGAATTTATTCTTCCTCCGACACCGTTCAGTTTTGATGTGAGGGATGAATTCAACTATCATCCCGACAGTATTTTCAGTATCGATTTGAATGACACTTCCGGGTTGACATTAGTTCATCAGGGATTTTATCATTTTCAAGTTGATACAACCGTCAAATCAGGGTTGACATTGTTCAGGTTTAGCAATACGTTTCCGGATATCACAACAGCTCAACAGATGTATGAATCCATGCGTTACCTTACTTACAAAAAAGAGTATGAATCAATAAAAGAGAAGCCGAGCCTGAAAGCTGCTGTGGATGAATTTTGGTTGAACAGAGGAGGGAATGCGGAGAGAACAAGGGCGTTGATCCGGAAATATTATACACGTGTGGAGGATGCCAACAGGTATTTTTCTTCTTACACCGAGGGTTGGAGAACGGATCGGGGAATGATTTATATTATTTTCGGAAGTCCGAATTCTATTTATCGTGGTGCTGTGAGTGAAAGCTGGATTTATGGTACTCCAAACAGTAATCTCTCATTGAATTTTTTCTTTGTAAAAGTGAACAATCCGTTTACCGATAATGATTTCACCTTGACACGTTCGCCAATTTATGAAAGCAGTTGGTACAGAGCGGTAGAAGTGTGGAGACAAGGCAGAGCGTACAACAACATGAATTAACAAGAATAGAAAGCAGGCAGATAATTATGAAAAATACTGAACAGGGGGAAAGAAGACATCACGGTGATCGGGAAGAGGAACAGATGATTTATGGCTTGCGTCCGGTGCTGGAAGCGGTTGATGCCGGGAAAGAGTTGGATCGTGTGTTTATCGGTAGAGGAGCAAAGGGAGAATTGATGACTGAGCTGAAAAACAAATTACGTGAACGTCAGATTCCCTGGACAGAAGTACCTGTTGAAAAATTGAATCGCTTTACGAGGAAAAATCATCAGGAAGTTGTTTGTTTCATATCAGCAATTTCTTATTTTTCATTGAGTCAGGTTGTCCCTTCTTTGTTTGAACAAGGAGTTACTCCGCTAATTTTGATTCTTGACAGAATTACAGATGTCCGGAATTTTGGAGCTATCGCTCGTACAGCCGAATGCGCCGGAGTTCATGCTATTGTGATTCCATCAAAAGGCGCAGCACAGGTAAGTGCCGATGCGATCCGTACATCCGCCGGAGCCTTGAACAGAATTCCGGTTTGTCGGGAAAACAATTTGAAATCGGTAGTCACTTATTTGCAGGAGAGCGGGTACAAAGTTGTTGCTGCAACGGAAAAAGGAAAAGAGTATCATTTCCAATCCGATTTTTCCGGTCCATTAGCGATCGTGATGGGTTCAGAAGAAGATGGAGTATCTCCGGAACTAATCCGCTCTTGCGATCACTTGCTTCGTATTCCTATGATAGGAGCCATTTCTTCATTAAATGTTTCAGTGGCTTGCGGAATAATGCTCTATGAAGCTATTCGCCAAAGATTAAATTCAGCTTCCTGAAATTTTTATTCTTTTCAATGGAGATTAACAAAAAATCCTTTCTCAAATCTTTCAAAGGTTCTCAGGTTCCGGGAGATTGGATTCTCGCATTGATATTGATTTTTGCTGCATGCATTCGTGTCTATGCTGCGTATACTTTATCCCTTTCAAATGATGAGTTGAGTGCTTTAACAAGGGCTCGGGTACATTCCATTGCAGAATTATTTCCCAAAGGAATATACACTGATTTTCATCCTGCGGGGGTGGAGATCTTTATTTATTACTGGATTCGGATTTTTGGCGAGAATGCATTTGTTTTTCGATTGCCTTTTGTGTTAACAGCTATCGGATCAGTTTATCTGATTTATCTTCTTGGTAAAAAATGGTTTTCAGAACAGACCGGATTATTGGCGGCTTCTGTTTTCTCTTTCTCTTCTTTCTCAATTATTTACTCGATGTTTGCCCGTTTGTATAGTCCTGGTTTGTTTTTCAGTTTACTCGCGACGATTTTCTGGACTCAGCTTGTTTTTGAAAGAAAAGAGGTAAATGGAAAAGGGAAAAATCTGATTTCCTGGATCGGACTAATTTTTTCAATGTCGCTTTGCACACATATTCATTATTTTTCTTTTGTATATGTAGCGGGATTGGGACTGCTTGGTTTGTTTTATGTAAACAAACTAAACAGAGTGAAATATATTTTATCTGGAATTTTGGTGATCCTGCTATTCCTTCCGGAAATGAATGTTTTTTTCAGACAAATGGAAAAAGGCGATATCGGTGGATGGCTGTCAGCCCCGGCGAATACATTTCTTTTTGATTTTGTGTTTCATGTATTTAACAAATCCGGGTTTTTATTTTTTATCCTGTCAGCTCTTTCTTTCATTGGATGGATTACACTGATCAAAAATAAACAGCTTGTAAAATTCCATCTGATTTCACTTGTTTTTATTCTGTTTAGTTTCGGAATCGCTTTTGCTTATTCTGTTTTACGAGCTCCGGTATTGCAGTATTCCACTCTGTTTTTCATTCTGCCTTTTGTCCTCTATCTGGTTTTGCAAGGCATAGAAAAGATAATTCCTGACCGATATTTTTCGGTATTAGTATTGCTGGTTTTATCAGGTGGCCTGTACAGCACTATAGTTGAAGCCAAATTATTTTCACGAACACCATTTGGACTTTTTAAAAATCCTGCCATGGATCTTCAGGAATGGTCAAAGCAGTATGGAATTACGAAAGTGTCATGTGTGGTCAATTGTATTAATTCGGAATACATGAATTATTATTTTAACCAATTGGATTTTCATCCCAATGTCATTGAATATCGTGTAAGAACACCACAACAATTTTCTGAGCTTTCAAAAGTGCTGGACACATTGAAGAGTGAATATGTTGCTTTCACCTGGAGTAATTGTGAAAACATTTTTGAAGTGAATAAAATTATGATGAATAAATATCCGGTCTTGTTAGATAAAAGGATTTATTTTAATTCAGCTTCTTATCTCTATGGCAAAATCGGAACAGGAATTCAATCCACTTCCCTCAAAGAATTTTGTTGTGATTTTGATTCGGTTGTTTGGGAGAATTCTGGTGTGAATAAGTCAGAAGCTTTCGTATATCAGGGGAATTATTCAGCACAAATTGATTCAGGAAATGAATATCCGCTGACTAAGCAATGGGTAGGAAGTGAAATAGCCGGATCAGGATTCAGATGGTTATCCTGTCAGTTTGAAATTCTGGCACACGATACTTTATTGCAGGCACTTCTGGTATTTCAGATCAGGCATGGTGATGAAATTTCATTTTATTCCGCGTCTGAATTGAAAAATTTTCTGAATGAAAACGAGAAATGGAATAAAGTTGTTTTTTCCCAACCTTTACCTGAAAAGCTGAGTCAGGAGGATGAAGTGAAAGTTTATATCTGGAACAGAAAGAAGGAACTGTTCTTTGTCGACAATTATTGTATTTCGATTGATCAGGGAGATGATCCTTACAAACAATAAAATTACTTTTCTTCTACAACAGCTCCGCCCTTGTACAATTGATTTCTGTATTTAAGAGAAGGAGATGGAATATGTTTTCCCAAACCAAGTTTTTCCCAAACAGCATCAATTCTTTCTATGGTTGCAATATCTGAAGCGAGGATATTTGGCCAATCACGTTGAAAATCATCGAGCTCTTTTGTTTTTCTGGTGCCGTCAAAAGCAAGATGAGAATTTGGGTCAGCGTCAGTAGCTTCAATTAAGATACTGTCACGTTTCGGATCCACATTGTTCGCGAATCTCCATACACTATCCGCTATGTCTTTAATCGCAAGTGTGTGTTCAAGAAATATTACCACCTTGACGGATTTGAATTCGTCAAGCGAAAATATTTTTCTGCTGAGTTCCCTGACCTGATTTTTTCTGCTTTTGTTGACTGAAACAAAAACCAGAGAAATACCCATGTCCGGCAATGAAGCATTAATGTCATAAATTTCCGGAAATTTATTTTGCAACTGAATTAAATCGAAAGATGTTGAAGATATTGGATCAGAATTGGTTTGATTTTTAATTCTGCCACTTTGTTCTTCAATTGTTTTTTTGGTGGCATCGAGTCCTATTTTTCCTCCGAATGCCATCACGCTGCAACTGTGATCCAGCACATCTACCGGACCTTGTGTAAAATAAGTATCATGTTGCGGATCAAAATTTTCACTTACATATTTGGCTACCGCTTTTGAGTCGTGAATGTTTACATCTCCATCTACAATCAGCATGAGTTTGGTAAACATCATTTGCCCGGCTCCCCACAAACTGTGCATGACTTTCGAAGCCTGACCTGGATATTCCTTGTTGATTTTTACGATGACCAGATTGTGAAATACTCCTTCGACCGGCATAACCATATCGGTGATTTCAGGAACCATCGTCATTTTTATCGGAACAAGAAAAATTCTTTCTGTTGCTTTTCCAATCCATGCATCTTCCTGTGGCGGTATACCAACGATCGTTGCAGGGTACACGGCGTCTTTTCTGTGTGTGATTGCTGTGATATGAAATCGCGGATAATAATCGGCCAGAGAATAATATCCGGTGTGATCTCCAAATGGTCCTTCCAGAATGTATTCTTCATTGGGATCAACATATCCTTCAATGATAATGTCAGCATCTGCCGGAACCTGCACATCCTGTGTGAGACATTGTACGAGTTCAACTTTTTTCTTCCGTAAAAATCCTGCCAGCATATATTCATCAACCCCGTCAGGAAGTGGAGCGGTAGCAGAATAAGTATATGCAGGATCTCCACCAAGAGCTACTGCAACCGGCATCAGTTCGCCTCTTTTTTTGTATTCCTGAAAATGCCGTGCACTCACTTTGTGTCGATGCCAGTGCATTCCGGTCATAGTAGGAGAGAAGACCTGCATTCTGTACAATCCGACATTGCGAATTCCTGTATTTGGGTCTTTAGTATGAATAATCGGTAAAGTGATAAATGGACCGCCATCTTCCGGCCAGCATTTCAAAACAGGAAACTTAGTGATGTCTGGATTTTTCATCACAACTTCCTGACAAGCTCCTCTTCCGCTGATCACTTTTGGCATCCATCCTGCAATGCTGCTGAGTGTGGGCAGCATTTTCAATTTATCGAGGATGCTTTCTTTGGGAGATGTGAGTTGCTTGAACATTTCTTCCATGTCCTCAGCGATAGCATCGAGGTGTTTAACACCAAGAGCCATGGCCATTCTTTTTTCTGTTCCCATCGCATTGATAAGAAGAGGAAAATCTGTGCCTGTATTTTCGAATAACAAAGCCGGCCCGTCATGTTTGGAAACTCTGTCAGTAATTTCACTGATCTCAAGAACAGGGTTAATATATTCTTTGATACGGACCAACTCACCGGCTGATTCCAGCTTTTGGATCCATTCTTTTGTGTTACGATACATAGGAAGTTAAATCGACGCTAAGTTAAGAAGAATATAAAAAGCGAAGGATATGAATGGATTTTCAATCAGGATTTTCATGTAAACAAAAGCAATCCTGTTTTGTTATGAAAAAAAGGTTGTGCTCTTTCTTCAGAAAATTCGATTCATATTTCAGGAGCGAAAACACCTATGCCGAAAGCATTAAAAAAGCGAATGGTTAGCTGTTTTGCAGATGGCGAATCATTTCTTCCCTTGCCTTTTCACGCAATCTGGGAATATCATTTTCAGTCATTCCTGATGTCGAAATAGGTTCACTCCAGATGCATTCCAAAGTCCCGGGAGATAACTCAATCGGATGAAGCGGAGAAAGCAGGCGATCAGAGTTTTTTATGGTCATCACCGCGAGTGGAACTTGTGCTGCAATCGCCAAACGAAATGCTCCATCATGGAATGGCAATAAAGGATCATTACTTGTATTTCGTGTTCCTTCAGGACAAAGAAAGACAGAAATATTCTCTTTGATAGACCCCAGCATATTGTCCATACTTTTCACCCGTGCAGCTTTGTTTTTTCGGTCCACGCTGATATATAATTTACGAATGATGTACCCCAACAATGGAATTTTTGTCAGTTCAGCTTTGGCCAGAAATCGAAATGTATTGTTACAGGCTACGGCATAAGCCGGAATGTCCAGCAATGAACGGTGGTTTGCAGCGAAAACATACGTGGTTTCAGGATGAATTCGTTCGGCATTTCGGATTTTTACTCTGATTCCGAAAGCCGGAAACAACAGTTTAGCCCAATTGCGCGAAATGTATCGGTGAGCTATATGTGGAGCTTTGGATTTTGAGGCAAGGGTAAATATCAATACATAACATATGCTGGAAAGAATCAGGCTCAGCATGAATACAAGTAAGGCAAAGATTCCTAAAAGGTTCCGAAGGATTTTTTTTAACATGAATAAAGAATTCCGATTGCAAACATAAGATTCTTTTATCTTCGCAAACATATGAATCTCCGGAAACTTGGTTTAGGCTTAATTATACTATTGATTTTTTTCGCAAACAAATTGTCGGCGAATACTTCTGATACTATTCATGTGAGTCATTACAGTATTGCTATATCCTCAATTGATTTTTTTAATCGATCCATTTCAGGAAAAACTGAGCTTCACATCATTTCCAGATTAAATTCAGTTCAACAGGTAAATCTAAGGCTCATTAATATGACGGTAGATTCTGTTTTCAATCCAACCCAAACATTAACATACCAGTATCAGGATACCATCCTTTCAATACAATTGCCTCAGGCTTTACAAGCCGGTGATTCAACAACCATTACAATTTATTACCATGGTCAGCCTGTACAGGATGGACAGTTTGGCGGGTTTTATTTTTCTTCCAATTATGCTTTTAATATGGGTGTGGGACTAACTATTAATCCACACAATATGGGCAGTGCATGGTTTCCATGTATAGATGAATTTACAGACAAAGCGACCTGTGAATTTTTTATCACAACAGATCAAGGTAGCAAGGCTTTTTGCAATGGAGTACTCGATTCATCCCGGGTAAACCCGGATAACACCATCACCTGGCATTGGCAGATGAATCAGCCACTTCCCACTTATCTCATGAGTGTTGCTGTAGCTCCGTTCTACACAATGGAAAAAATATCCTCATCAGGAATACCCGTTGAATGGGCTATCCTTCCTCAGGATTCTCTTGCTACACAAGCTACATTTGTTCACTTTGACTCAGTACTTGCGGGATATATAAAGGCTTATGGTCCATATCCTTTTGATAAGGTGGGATTTGTTTCAGTTCCATTCAATGGTGGGGCTATGGAACATGCTACCAGTATCCATATAGGAAAAGTATTTGTTGATGGTACCCTGAATTACGAAACACTATGGGCACATGAGTTATCTCATATGTGGTGGGGAGATCTTGCAACATGTACTTCAGAACAGGAGATGTGGCTGAATGAAGGATTTGCTTCTTTCAATGAATTCTATACCACCGAACTGTTATATGGAAAGGAAGCATACATGGATCTGTATCGTGCGAATCATCATCAAATGGTTCAGCTCATGCATTTGTTGGATTATGGATATTTTGCCTTGAACAATATTCCTCATGCAATTACTTATGGAAATACTGTTTATCTGAGAGGAGCTGATGTAGTTCACACGCTTCGTAATCTGATGGGTGATTCAGCATTTTTTACAGGATGCAAATCCTATTTTACGAATCGTGCTTTTCAATCTGTCACCAGCAGAGATTTTACAGATGAAATGACCGCGGCTATCGGTATTGACCTCAGTAATTTTTACGATGACTGGATTGCTACTCCCGGGTTTTGTCATTTTTCAATTGATTCAGTAAACGTTTCGGGAAGCATGGGCATTTTTAATGTCAATGTATTCACCAGGCAAAGACAAAAAGGAAATACACATGTATTTAATATGCCGGTAGAGTGTTCCTTCAGTGATGCAACTCATGATACTACAGTGTTGTTGAACATTAACGCTCCCACAAACGTCTTTCAGGTAAGTTTAAATTTTTACCCTGAATGGATTGCTCTTGACAAAAAGGAAAAAATCAGCGACGCGATTGTGGATTACTCAAAAGTCATTTCGGATACAGGTCAAATTTCATTTCCTGAAACAGGTGCTTTCCTGCTGGTGCATGACACAGGCTCCGTCGCATCACATGTGCGAATAGAGCACAATTTTGTTCGTCCGGATAGCTGGATTGGCTCAAACCCAGGCATTGAATTATCTACTTACCATTACTATACTGTTGATGGTTTATTTTCATCAGGCTTTTTCGCAGGAGTTAAATTTGAATATGACGGAAGATCATCAGGGAATTCTGCAGGAAATTTGGATAATGATATTTTAACCGGTATCGAAGACAGTCTGGTTATTTTTTGGAGAGAAGGAGCCGGAAAAGAATGGAAACCCGTTTCATTTCATCTTGAAATGGGAGCGAGTAATCATGATAAAAGAGGTTTCATTACTGTTGATACATTGAACAAAGGGGAATATGTATTTGGCTATAAGAATTTTTTACTTTCCGTTGAATCCCAAGTGCTTTCAGTTGAACCAATTCTCCACGTCTATCCAAATCCGGCAAGTGGTTTTGTCCGGATTGTTTTACCTGAAAATGGATTGTCTTCCGGTATGCTTTCTTTGTATTCTTTCAATGGTGAGCTGTTACGTACAGTAAAGACTTCTCCGGGAAGTACAGAGTTACGTTTTCAACTGGATGAATTGTGTGGTGGAATGTACTTTTTTACATTTTGTTCTGAACAGAGTCTTCTATGTTCCAGGCCATTTGTTAAGGAATAATGATCCTTAATCTGTTTTATATTTTTGGTAGAAAAAAACATTTTGTCGCCTGTTTCTTCTTTGGATTCTGGTAAATTATAGGTTCCTTTGATTTACATCTACCAAGAAAAAATCCATGAAAAGTGTATCAATTATTGTTATGATCTGTGGACTAATGTTCACAGGCCAGTTCGCCATTGCAGCTAATCCTGAGAATAACCGGAATCAGATTTTATTGAAGTCCGGCGTTATCACTACAACTGAAAATATCTCCGGATTGGTGAATGAATCTCTTCAGTCAGGAGAAATTGTACAAGGGAGATTTTATCGAATTGTTCAGTTTAATTCTGTGCCTGACAAATCAGCGAAAGAATCAATGCAGGCAGGCGGGATTCGATTTCTGAGTTATATCCCTAACAATAGTTACATCATTTCTTTTCCATCGAATTACGACTTACATAATTTAATGTCACATAATGTAAGGACAATGATGAAGATCAGTCCGGACATGAAGTTAGCCAGAGCGCTTGCTGAAAAAAATTATCCTGAATATGCAATCAGTTCAATAATCAAAATTGATCTTGTTGTACAATACTTCAGTGATCTTTCTTCCACTTATGTTGAAAGTGAAGTGAGGAATTCCGGATGCGAAATTATTGCAAGCTATCCTGAGTATTCTCAGTTGCATATTCGGGTTAATATTGAAGATATAAACGCTATTTCAGAAAAGACTTTTATTAAATGGATGTCTCCCGTTGCTCCACCATCTTCAGCGGATGATACAAAAGGAAGAAGTTTGCATCGCGCGAATTACATCAACGCGGATTATTCAGGCGGGAGACATTACGACGGCAGAGGAGTTAGTATTTCACTCGCTGACGATGGTGAAGTTGGTCCGCATATAGATTTTCAGGGACGACTTACAAATTTACTCAGTACAGGTCCGGGAGGAACACATGGTGATATGACATCGGGTATTGCCGCGGGAGCAGGAAATCTGGATCCAACAAAAAAAGGAATGGGATCAGGCGCCTGGTTGTATGTACATGATGTAGGCGCCGGTCCGGATGGTTACGATCATATTTACAATGCCCCTTTGTATTTTACAAATTATGGCGCTGTGATAACATCTACAAGTTACAGTCAGGGATGTAATGATTATGATCTGTATTCAAGTACCGGAGATCAGATCGTTCATGACAATCCGCAGATGTCTCTTGTATTTTCTGCAGGCAATAACGGAGGAGGAGATTGTAATTATGGTGCCGGCTCTCCATGGGGAACAATTACCGGTGGTTTTAAGCAGGGCAAAAATGTGATCGCTTGTGCCAATCTCGATGCATATGAAGTATTGGACAATTCCAGTAGTCGTGGTCCTTCTGCAGACGGTAGAATCAAACCGGATATTGCTTCGAATGGCGCTGATCAAATGTCTACTGATGAAAACAATACCTATCAGGTTGGTGGCGGTACAAGTGCAGCGTGTCCGGGTATTGCAGGAATTTGTTCCGAGTTGTATCAGGCATACCGAGAACTGACCGGAAATCCAAATCCGGAATCTCCACTCATCAAAGCAGTGTTGTTGAATTCAGCTGAGGACATTGGAAATCCCGGTCCTGATTTTACCTACGGATGGGGCAGAGTGAATGCATTAAGAGCATTGCAAACATTAGAAGACAATCGGTATACAATGGATTCTGTGGATCAGGGAACTTCCAAAACGTTCAGCATTCAGGTTCCATCAGGAGTGAATCAGCTTCGTGCAATGGTTTATTGGCTCGATCCGCAAGGTGATCCGTTGGGAACGGTGGCTCTTGTGAATGATCTGGACATGACAGTAAGTATTCCAGCAGGATCATCGGTTTCTCCATGGGTTTTGGATCCAAGTCCAAATGCAGGTTCGCTTTCTGCCAATGCAGTCAGAGGTGCTGATCATTTGAACAATGTCGAACAAGTTACGATAGATGCACCTGCAGCCGGAAATTATACTGTGCATATTTCAGGTACAACCATTCCTGCCGGATATCAGCGTTATTACATCGTGTGGGAATTCAGAACTGATGCGATCACCCTCACATATCCAAATGGAGGAGAAGGATTTGTTCCGGGTGAATCTGAATGGTTGCGATGGGACGCGTTTGGAAATTCCTCCACATTCAATCTTGAATATTCTACAGACAATGGATCGACCTGGATTACGATTAATTCAGCCGTTCCGGCAAACTTGCGTCAATACGAATGGGCAATTCCATCAACTGTTTCTGATCGTGTTCAATTGCGCATTTCGCGTGGACTACAATCGGATGTCACGGATGCAAATTTGTCAATTCTCGGAGTTCCTTCAAACCTGACGCTGGATTATGTATGTATCGATACACTTCAACTAAGCTGGACCGCTGCAGCAGGAGCAACTGGCTACGAAGTAAGTAAGCTCGGCACGATGTTCATGGACTCCATTGCACGCACTACTGCCACATCTATTGCACTTCCGATTTCGCAGGCAGATGATACCTGGTTCAGCGTAAAATCTATCGGAACAAACGGTGGTGCTGGAAGAAGAGCGATTGCAATTCACAAAGCGCCGGGTTTACAAAATTGTTCTTTTGCAACGGATCTTGCTATGGTTGATCTGATCAGTCCACAGGATGGCAATCTTTTCGGATGTCAGAACCTTGGTGCAGTACCTGTCACCGTGAATTTGAGAAATGATGGAATAAGTATCGTGAATTCATTTACGATCAGTTATACTGTTAATGGAGGTACACCGGTGACTGAAACATATAATGGTTCCATCGCACACGGTGCTTATTTACAGTATACGTTTTCCACTCCGGTAGATTTTTCTGTCCCGGGAACCTATACTTTTGAATGTTCCATTTCATATTCAGGAGATCAGAATCCAACGAATGATCTCTCCCAAATCCAGGTGGTCAGTGCATCTGACGCCACCATGCCCTGGTCTGAAAATTTTCAATCCTCCTTTCCACCTTCAGGATGGTCGATTCTCAGCTCCGGTACTACTTTTTCCTGGGCGCAGTCAGGTTCAATTACCGGCAGCGATGGAAATCCGACTTCTGCAGCATGGTTTGACAATTATTCCTACAACAATTCCGGAGCAATCGACTTCCTGAATACCATGTTGGTGGACATGCAGGCCGCCGGAGCACCACGAATGACATTTGATGTTTCCTATTCAGTTTATTCACCTTACGAAGATGGTTTGCGTGTGGATATCAGCACTGATTGTGGAACTACATATGTTACGACTGCTTACAATAAGTTCGGTTTGGCTCTCCAAACTGTGGCTACTTCCAATGTTGATTTTACACCTTCGCAGGCAAGTGACTGGAGAAATGATACAGTTGATCTCACAACCTGGGCCCACAGTCTGGCCCTGTTACGTTTCGCGAACATCAATGATTTCGGAAACAATCTCTATATCGATAATATCAATATAGAAAATGATAATGTTGCGGGAACCGGAACGCTGAACAAACTCTCTACATTGGCTGCATATCCCAATCCATCAACAGGTGCTATGCAGGTTAAAATAAATAACCTTCCTTCTTCAAAACTTTCACTAATAGTATTTGATAGTCAGGGCAGGGCAGTGGTAAATAAATCTTTTGCAAATACTTCAGATGCATTTACACACAATCTCGATTTGAAATCGTTTGGTAAAGGAATTTACTTCCTGCGTGTAACGGGAGATTCGAAGAGTTATATGCTGAGGCTCACAATCATTTAACGAAGCATACGAATATTGATTCAAAGACCGGTTTTTTAGCCGGTCTTTGTTTTTACTTTATCCCACTTTTTAATTTGCCAATTTACTTTTCCTGTACTGATATGATTGCCTTTTATATCGTTTACTTCAACGATCAATTCAATAAAAATTGCATCCTGAGTTTGCAGAGGCGAAAATACTTTTTGTTGATACTCCTGATCAGGAATATGCAATTCCGCGACAACATGTTCCCTTGCCTGGTAGTGATACACCATGCTCAAATCTTTCATAATAAGTCTGAATGAGTCTGCGCCGACTTTTTTCGCCAGAGTAATTCCGGCACAAAATTCTGTAAGTGTTGCAAGAGCACAAGCGTGAATTCCTTTCAGGTGATTTTGATTTCTGCGTTTGTATGGTAAAAGAATTTTTATTCCATCATCAAATACTTCCAGCACTTTGAATCCGTGCGGTGCATTGAATGGAATAGCTCTTGCCAGCGCAAAATTCAGAAGTCTTCTGTGCAAAGATGAGGTTCTGGATTTATCAAGTAGAAATAATAATCTTTTCATGAGATGATTGAAAAATATCTGAAAATTTATTTTGTGAGATTATTAAGTTCTACCAGGGCACGTTCTGTTTGATCGATGAGTTCTTCCACAATTTCTTTAACAGGTTTGATTTCATGAATGAGTTCAACCGACTGACCTGCGCACCAGAGACTTTTGTAATTGCCGGGTTTGATGGCATCTTCAAGCCAGTTGAATCCGCGTTTTTGAACAAGCATTTTGAAATATTTCTTGGTTTTCGGATTGTTACTCATCCATTTTTCAAACCAGTTTTGTTCAGTTCCGATTTTTTTGGCAAACTCAGTGTTGATGATGGTGCAAGGTGTTCCGCTAATCCGTGTTGTCATGACGATATCTTCCATTCCCGCATCCACAATTGCTTCCTTGTATTCTTCAGAAACTCCTGCTTCAGTAGAAGCAATAAATCTTGTTCCGCAATAGGCAGCAGACGCTCCCGCAGCCAAGGCGCTTAATATACTTTTTCCATGAGCAATTCCTCCAGCAGCAAGAACAGGTTTGTCGGGGAAGGTGTTTTTCAAAGTTTCAATCAGAATAGCCAGAGGAAATGGACCGGCATGACCTCCTGCACCCTGACCCACCGCGATGAATCCATCGCATCCCATATCAAATGCTTTTTTGGCATGTACCAGATTTGTGACATCACAGAAAACTTTTCCACCATAAGCATGAACTGCATCTACGGTACTTTTCGGGTTTCCAAGAGAAGTGATGATAACCGGTACTTTGTTTTGAACGCAGATACCAAGATGCTTTTCAAACCAGGGGTTGGATCGTTGAACAATAAGGTTCACGCCATAGCTACCGGGTTTACCTGAACTTTCAGCAAGCAATTTGTTTAAACTCTTAAGTACTTCATCTAAAGCACCTTCCGTTCGATAATTCAAACTGGGAAAGCAACCCAGAATACCGGCTTCAATCGATGATCGAAGCATGGATTCATTGGTCACGAGGAACATGGGAGCCATGATCAATGGAAATCGGATGTTCAGGCTTCGGGTAAGGTCATTTTGGAAGTGCATAGGAATGGTACGAAGCCAACACAAAAGGGTTAGCCTTCAACTGCAAAGAACGGAGGCATTTTAATTGTTAATATCCCCTGCAAAATTATTTTTCCACCCTCCTTCAGGTGTAATCAAATCTCCTAATTTGGCAGGATAAACTCAATTAAAAGGATTGAGCTCGATCCAACATTTTTTGGAAGAGAATGGCTAAAATTGAAGCGCTGATTTCTCTTTCATCAACAAAATTTGGCATTGAGTTCGGATTTATCTTTTTAATCCGGTCCAGTATACTCTCTAATGATCAGAAGGCTTTTCGACATTCCACAACGGCAATTGGAACTTTTTCCTAAGAAGGATGCATTAGTGGCCAAAATCAATGGGAACTGGGTGCCAACATCAACAGAAAAATTTATTGAAACAGCTGACCTGATCAGTCAGGGTTTGCTCTCTCTCGGATTAAAGAAAGGAGATAAAATCGGATTGATGTCTGCCAATCGCCCGGAATGGAATATCATGGATATTGGCATGATGCAAATTGGTGTAGTGAATGTGCCTATATACACCACTTTGAGCGAAAATGAAATTGCTTTTATCCTGAATGATTGTCAGGCAAAATTAATGTTTGTAGGTGATGCTTCCTTACTTGAAAAGATCAACCACATTCGTTCTAAAGTGCCTACGCTGACGGAAGTTTATTCCTTCGATCAGATTGCCGGTGCAAAAAACTGGAATGAATTAGTGGAGAAAGGAAAAGCGACCAATAATTCTGCATCACTCAACAGCATTAAAGACAGCATCTCTCCTGATGACCTTGCTACTTTGCTCTATACGTCCGGTACAACAGGAACTCCGAAAGGAGTAATGTTATCGCACAACAACATTGTGAGCAATATTCTTTCTTCTGAACATTTATGTCCGGTGGATCAAAGACATTGGGCATTGAGTTTTCTTCCGTTGTGCCATAGTTATGAGCGTATGCTCACATACCTGTATATTTTCCTTGGAGTTTCGATTTATTATGCCGAAAGCATTGAGAAAATTGGAGACAATCTTCGGGAAATAAAGCCACATGTATTTTCAACTGTTCCACGTTTGTTGGAAAAAGTGTTTGATCGAATCGTGGATAAAGGAAAAGAGTTGAGCGGAATCAAGAAGATGTTATTCTTCTGGGCTTTGGATCTCGGGTTGAAATATGAACTGAAAAGTAAAAACGGATCCTGGTATGAAGCACAACTCAAACTGGCAAACAAACTTATCTTCAGTAAATGGAGAGAGGCTTTAGGAGGAAATGTAAAAGTTATTGTCAGCGGTGGTGCAGCATTGCAGCCTCGACTGGCACGTGTTTTCTGGGCGGCAAAAATCCATGTCCTGGAAGGTTATGGATTGACTGAAACTTCTCCTGTCATTGCTGTGAACAATCTCGAGGAGCGAGGAGCGATGTTCGGTACCGTTGGACCGGTTATCAAAGGTGTCGAAGTGAAATTTGCTCAGGACGGTGAGATTTTGTGTAAAGGGCCGAATGTCATGCTGGGTTATTACAACCGGCCCGATCTTACCGCCGAAGTCATGGATCAGGAAGGATATTTTCACACCGGCGACATTGGCGTAATGATGGATAATCATTTCCTGAAAATTACGGACAGGAAAAAAGAAATTTTCAAAACATCAGGAGGAAAATACATCGCACCTCAGGCTTTGGAGAATAAGTTTAAAGAGTCTTCGTTCATTGAACAGATTATGGTGATCGGGGAGAACAGGAAATTTCCTTCTGCATTAATAGTACCCAATTTCGCTCATCTGAAAAAATGGTGCGAAATAAAGGGAATGCCTTTCACAAATCCTGAAGACATGATATTGCATCAGGAAGTGATTGATCGAATCGGAAAGGAAGTGGAGGACTTCAATAAAGATTTCGGACAAACCGAACAAATCAAAAAGTTCGCTTTGTTAAGCAAAGAGTGGACGATAGATTCAGGTGAACTTACCGCCACTTTAAAATTGAGAAGAAAAATTATTCAGGAAAAATTTTCTGCGCAGATAGAGAAATTATACGGTGAATAAATTACACCGGAAAGAAAATAGATTCAAGTCAACAATATGCTCTTTAACTCACATTGAGGAAAATGCAGAGCAGAAACTATTCGAATGAAAAGATCAATTCAAAAGATTGCAGTGCTTGGAAGCGGGATCATGGGAAGCCGGATTGCTTGTCATTTTGCCAATATCGGTGTACATGTTTTGCTGCTGGATATTGCTCCGAAAGAACTAGCTGAAGATGAAAAGAAAAAAGGGCTGACACTTGATTCTCCGGAAGTAAAAAACAGAATTGTCAATACAGCGCTTCAAAATACACTGAAAGCAAATCCATCTTCTATTTATAAAAAATCCTACGCTTCCAGAATTAAGACCGGCAATTTTTCAGATAACATGAAAGATATTGCAGGCTGTGATTGGATTCTTGAAGCAGTTGTTGAAAATATCGACATTAAAAAAAGTGTTTTTGCTGAAGTAGAGAAATTTCGCAAACCGGGAACGCTCATTACTTCAAATACTTCAGGAATTCCTATTCACCTGATGAATGAAGGTAGAAGTGAAGATTTCCAAAAACATTTTTGTGGTACACATTTTTTCAATCCACCTCGCTATCTGCGTTTACTGGAAATCATTCCTACGCCCAAAACAGATCCTGCAGTAATTGATTTTCTTGTGCATTATGGTGATTTATTCCTGGGTAAATCAACCGTGCTCTGCAAAGATACTCCTGCATTTATTGCCAATAGAATCGGGGTTTTCTCCATCATGTCTTTGTTTCATCTGGTGGAGAAAATGGGATTGACCATTGACGAAGTAGATAAACTGACCGGTCCGGTTTTAGGAAGACCCAAATCTGCAACTTTCAGGACATGTGATGTAGTTGGTTTGGATACTCTCGTAAAAGTTGCGCAGGATGTATACGCACGTTGTCCTGCGGATGAAAATAAAAACACTTTTCAATTACCGGCTTTTGTTCAGAAGATGATTGACAACAAATGGCTGGGCGACAAAACGAATCAGGGTTTTTACAAAAAGGTGAAAGGAGCAAACGGAAAGAGTGAAATACTTACTCTTGATCTTCAATCCTTCGAATATAAACCCAAAGGTAAAGCACGCTTTGCTACTCTGGATCAAACGAAGAGTATTGATAATTTCAAAAACAGAATAAAAATTCTCTTTTCAGGAAGCGATAAAGCAGGTGAATTTTACAGGAACTCATTCGCTGAACTCTTCCGCTATATAACCTACCGCATACCCGAAATTGCTGATGATATTCAACAGATTGATGAAGCGATTTGTGCAGGATTTGGTTGGGAGATGGGACCATTCGCCATCTGGGATTTACTCGGAGTCCAGAATGTAGTGGATGTAATGCAAAAAATGGGAATGCCACCGGCGCCATGGGTATCGGAGATGTTGAAGAAAGGCATCACTTCATTTTATGAATACAAAAACGGTGAGCAATACTTTTATGACAGCCAAAAGGCTTCACGTACATCAAAATCCGGACAGAGCAAAATTATTCTGCTCGATGCATGCAGGGAGAAAACAGTATGGAAGAACGCAGGTTGCAGTTTGATTGATATCGGTGATGGTGTTCTGAATTTGGAATTTCACACTAAAATGAACACCATTGGTGGAGAAATTATTGAAGGGATAAACAAATCAATTGAGATTGCCGAGAAAGATTTTACCGGTCTGGTAATCGGAAGTGAAGGACAAAATTTTTCTGCAGGCGCCAACCTCGCCATGATTTTCATGTTTGCAACAGATCAGGAATTCGATGAAATCGATATGGCTATCCGGGCATTTCAGAACATGAATATGCGAGTGCGCTATTCTTCTGTTCCTGTAGTCGTGGCTCCACATAATCTCACACTTGGCGGAGGTTGTGAAATGTCATTGCATGCCGACAGAGTTGTAGCTTCAGCGGAAACATATATTGGTTTGGTAGAATTTGGAGTTGGCCTGATTCCGGGAGGTGGAGGAAGCAAAGAAATGGCACTGCGTGCAAGTGATGCATATTGTGATGGAAGTATTGATGAACAAGTTCTGAGAGAATATTACCTCACTATTGCCATGGCGAAAGTATCCACTTCCGGGCAGGAAGCTTTTGACTTAAAAATACTTCAACCCGGAAGAGATGAAATTGTAGTCAACCCGAAAAGAGTGATTACAGATGCTAAACGTGCAGTCCTTGAAATAGCATCAGAAGGTTATTCGCGCCCCCTACAGAGAAAAGATATAAAAGTACTTGGACGCAGTGGTATGGGGATGTTTTATGCCGGTGCGAGTGCCATGATGTCCGGGAATTTCATTTCTCCTCACGATCAGCTAATTTCACAAAAATTGGCAAGTGTAATGTGTGGTGGTGATCTGTCTGCCCCAAGCCTCGTTTCTGAGCAATATTTGCTGGATCTGGAAAGAGAAGCTTTCTTGTCCCTCTGTGGGGAAAGAAAAACACTTGAACGGATTCAAAGTATTCTTACGAGCGGTAAACCATTGAGAAATTAGATTTGTAAATTTGTCTGACAGAATGAATACGTACAAAATATTCCAGACCAACAGGAACAGCCTTACAGCAATGTTCTTGTTCTTCGCATTGTTGCTGCCCGGCATCGCTATGAGTCAGGGAAGGGAAGAGAAACCGAAGTATGCACCGGGGAAAGAAAAACACCGTAACCGTACCGATGAGATCGGCCGCAAACAGGGAAAATGGATGTTCTACAACACCTTCGGCGAAAAAATTTCTGAAATTGATTTTGTTAATGATCAAAAAGAAGGAGTGGAGCGGAAGTTCTATGGTTATGATAAAGTGAAAGAGGAAACTG
This sequence comes from uncultured Bacteroidota bacterium, assembly GCA_937871435.1. GTDB lineage: Bacteria > Bacteroidota > Bacteroidia > AKYH767-A > 2013-40CM-41-45 > JADKJP01. The sequence goes on from CALMQM010000087.1 coordinate 51,232, forward strand.
AATTCCTTGGAGGTGTGAAAGACGGACAATACACCCGTTATTATTTTTCCGGACAAACTGCGCAAGAGGGTCAATACAAGGATGGAAAGAAAGATGGCAAATGGACCCGGTATTTCGAAGACGGATCCATTCGGCAGGAAGGAAATTATAAAGCAGGAAGAAAAGATGGTGTGTGGAAAACCTACAGCCGCAAAGGTGTTGTTGTAGCTCAGGCCACATACAAAGACGGTGTTGACGTTGCTGATATTGAAGCTGCGGCAAAAAAGAAAGAAGAAGAAAAGAAAGCGGCAGATAAGAAAGCAGGAGCAGATCCTAAAAAAGGTCCTGTACCTGTTGATCCCAAAAAACCTGTAGCAAATCCGACACCTAATCCTGCAGTGAAAGATACATTAAAGAAAAAATGAGAAGACTAAATTTATTCGTGTTCTCCTTTATCCCGAATTGTAGAGCTCACTGAGTTCATAGTATTCTAAATCAACCTTCACTTTTCACTCTTCACCCTTCACTTAGAAAAATGAACGCATACATCATCGCCGGTTTCAGATCGGCAGTTGGCAAAGCTCCCAAAGGCAAATTCCGTACGATGCGTCCGGATGATTTAGCAGTGGAAGTGATCAAACATCTGATGTCCACAGTTCCCCAGCTCGACAGAGAACAAATCGATGATGTAATTGTGGGCAATGCTACTCCCGAAGCTGAACAAGGCCTCAATATTGGTCGCATGATCAGTTTAATGGGATTGAACACTGTGAAAGTTCCCGGAATGACCGTAAACAGATATTGTGCTTCCGGCTTGGAAACAATTGCGATTGCATCGGCAAAGATCCATGCTGGTATGGCAGATTGCATCATTGCCGGTGGTGTTGAATGTATGTCACCTATTCCTTTTGGCGGATGGAAAATTGTTCCGAACCTGAAATTGGTGCAATCGAATCCTGATTATTATTGGGGCATGGGATTAACCGCCGAAGCTGTCGCACGCGAATACAAAGTCAGCCGTGAAGATCAGGACATGTTCGGCTACGAATCAAACATGAAAGCCGTCAAAGCAATTCAAGAAGGAAAATTCAAGAATGAGATTGTGCCGGTCAACGTCAACGAAGTTTACCTGGATGAAAATGAGAAAAAGAAAACTCGTCAGTTTGTAGTAGATACGGATGAAGGACCACGTGCCGATGCTTCTCTCGAGAAAATGGCAACCTTAAAACCTGTGTTCGATGCCCGGGGAAGTGTGACTGCCGGTAATTCTTCACAAACCAGCGACGGTGCCGCCTTTGTAATTGTCGTGAGTGAAAGAATGTTGAAGCAACTGAATGTAAAACCGATTGCCCGATTTGTAGATTATGCTGTTGCAGGTGTTGAACCTCGCATCATGGGCATTGGTCCGGTGGAGGCTATTCCGAAAGTATTGAAGCATGCCGGATTGAAAAAAGGAGATTTGGATCTCATTGAACTCAATGAAGCATTTGCTTCGCAATCGCTCGCTGTCATTCGCAGTCTGGATCTGGATTCATCTAAAGTAAATGTCAATGGCGGTGCCATCGCACTTGGTCATCCTTTGGGTTGTAGCGGAGCCAAGCTTTCCGTACAACTTTTCAATGAACTGACTCGTAGAAAAGGGAAGTACGGAATGGTGACAATGTGTGTTGGTACAGGTCAGGGTGCTGCCGGAATTTACGAGATGCTTTAATTCCTGAAATTTTAAAGATCAGGTATAAAGAGGAAATTTCTGCTCCTGCCCGGTTGACATACTTGTCTGGAAGAATGGGATAATTGTGTAAGGTTTAACAGAATTTTCGTCAAAATATTCACCTGAAAAAATCAGGGTGAAAATGTAAGATTAGATTCGAAATTCCTTACTCGCAGGTTTTCTGAAAGCCATTTTCGTAGCAATCTGAATCAACGTTTTGTTCTCAGAAATTTCATGTTTAGCATTTACAAATTTAATATTCATCTATCCTGAATTATACAGGAGAATATAATGATCACACATTCGTTTTAAAGAAGCAACATTAACAGATACCATGGAAACAACGCAGCAATCTGCAATCAAAGGAGGAGAATTTTTAATTCGAGAAACAGCAGCTTCCGATATTTTTATTCCTGAAGAAGCAAGTGAAGAACAACAAATGATTGCACAGTCGTGTAAAGATTTTCTTCAGGCTGAAGTGTATCCTAATCTCGATAAGATAGATTCCCAGGAACCGGGTCTCATGCAGAGTATTCTTGACAAAGCAGGTGCTCTTGGATTGCTGGGGATTTCTATTCCTGAAGAATACGGTGGTTTTGGTAAAGATTTTACAACCGGAATGATAGCGACTGAATATCTCGGTGCGGGTCATTCTTTTTCTGTAGCATATGCGGCACATACCGGAATTGGCACACTGCCTATTCTTTATTACGGCAATGACGCGCAGAAGAAAAAATACATTCCAAAACTGGCTACCGGAGAATGGAAAGCTGCTTATTGTCTTACGGAACCGGGTTCCGGTTCTGATGCTAATTCAGGAAAGACAAAAGCTGTGTTATCACCTGATGGAAAGAACTGGATCATCAATGGACAAAAAATGTGGATCACCAATGGTGGTTTTGCTGATGTCTATATTGTTTTTGCAAAAATTGATACAGACGAGAATTTGAGTGCTTTCATTGTGGAGAAAACATTTCCCGGAATATCACTCAATCCCGAAGAACATAAAATGGGAATCAAAGGAAGTTCAACACGACAAGTCTTCTTTAATGATTGCGTTGTGCCTCTGGAAAATCAGTTGAGTGAAAGAGGAAATGGATTTAAGATCGCAGTGAATATTCTCAATCTCGGTAGAATAAAACTTGCAGGCGCCGCAATAGGCGGATGCAAACGTGTTTCTACATTGTCTGTTCAATATGCGAATGAACGCCAGCAATTCGGTCGTCCGATTGCAAAATATGGAGCTATTCGTCACAAGTTAGCTGAACAGGCAATCCGGATTTTTGCTGCCGAATCTGCAATTTACCGCTGCAGTCAGAATATGGAAGATGCCATTCATGCCCTGCGTGAACAGGGAATGGAAGAAGGAAAAGCGAAGCTGAAAGGAGTGGAGCAATACGCTGTAGAAGCTGCTATCCTGAAAGTATTTGGCAGTGAAGTACTAGATTATGTTGCTGATGAAGGCGTTCAGATTTATGGCGGAATGGGCTATAGTTCCGATGCGCCAATGGACAGAGCTTACAGAGATGCGCGGATCAACCGGATCTTTGAAGGAACAAATGAAATCAACCGAATGCTCGCTGTCGATATGATGCTAAAGAAAGCTATGAAGGGAGAGCTTGATTTGTTAGGACCTGCAACTGCAGTGGCCAATGAACTCATGCAGATTCCTGAATTCGGCGGACAGAATGATGAGCTTTTTGCGGCAGAGAAAAAAATCATTGCCAATTTTAAAAAGGCTGTATTAATGGTTGCCGGTTCTGCTGTGCAGAAACTGATGATGGAACTTGCCAAGGAGCAGGAAGTACTGATGAATGCAGCGGATATGTTGATTGATCTTTATGTTGCAGAATCTATCCAGTTACGTGTTGAAAAGCTCGTTTCAATCAACGGGGAAGCTGCTTGTGCGGAACAAATAGAAATGATGAGAGTATTTTTGTATGATGCCTCTGACAGGATTAACAAAGCCGGAAAAGATGCAATAACTTCCTATACCTCAGGAGACGAACAAAGAATGCTGATGATGGGATTAAAACGATTTACAAAAGTGGATCCGGTAAACGTGAAAGAATCACGCCGACGGATTGCTGCCAAATTACTTGCAGAAAATAAATATTGCTATTGAACTTTGAATTTTCATTCAGTGCAAAGGGAGTCTGTCAGACTCCCTTTTTTTATTTATAAAATTTTCGAAAGCGATTCTCGGTCCATTCATTATTTTGTACTTTCGATATCAATATTGTGTTCTTTCATAGTGATAATATTTTATTCTTATGGGCAAATTAATGCTTTGTTTAATTTCTGTATTCTTTACTGTTTCACTAAATGGACAGACATGGAATTGGGCTGAACAAAAAAGTTGTGCCAATTTCAGTTCAAAGGTGACGCCAAATCCGGATGGGACATTTTTTTTCAGCGGTAGCTTTAAGGATACCATGGTTATTGGTACTCAAACATTGATCAGTCAGTCTACAGGATGGGACATGTTTCTGTCCAAATTTGATGCTGGAAATAATTTTCTCTGGGCGAAAAGTTTTGGTGGTGACGATAATTATTCCGGGCAGAATTCAATTGAGGGCTTCAATTTTACCGTAGATTCTCACGGAAATATTGTGATGGTCGGATCATTCGCGGGTACTTTTGTTGTCAATTCTGATACGCTCCGTTCGGTCAATAACTGGCAGGATGCTTTTATTGCAAAATGCGATTCGTCTGGAAATTTTATTTGGATAAAGCATATCGCTGCCCGGGCAGCGGAAGGTTTCTCAAGAATATTTCTCGATCAGAATGATAATATTAATGCCATGGGAGGATATGTAGATTACGATTCACAGGATACATTGGTATTTATGAATCATGAACTTCCCACTGACTCATTCATTATTCCTTTTACAAGATACATTGATGGATTATTGGTTCGTTTTGATCCCGATGGAAATGCTCTGGGATTGAATTATTGGAATGGCCCTGAGGATGAGCAACCATTTTCTGCTGTTATGGACAATTCCGGAAGCATTTATTTTCGTCAGTTAATTGATAGTATGGCTATTGATGGAAATGATACAATTCGCTCTTACGGAAAAAAAGATGTTGTTCTTCGAAAAATAAATTCATCCGGACAAAAAGTTTGGACCAAACATTTTGGAAATGTAAATAATGATGCTATGACCATGATAAAATTAATCGGGGATCGTATTTTCGTTTATGGTACCATCGACTCGGTTACAACAATTGGTTCACAAACGATTACTTCGAATGGCTATCAGGATATTTATTGTGCATGGATGGATACATCAGGAGAAATTTCATCAATTCGATATTTTGGAGGTGACACATCATTTATTCAACCCTATTTTGTACCGGATGTGAATGAAAACGGAGATATTTATTTTCCTGCTATGCAATATGGAACAATTTCGTTTGATACAGCAATTGTGACTTCTCCCGCTGGTAATTCCACAAATATTTTGCTGATCATGGATTCAGCATTTCATGTCAAGCGGGTGATCCGTAGCGCAGATATAGGACCTGAGCTTTATTTTGGAGTGGTAACGTGTACAAATTCAGGCGCGATTGTAAATGGTTATTTTACTGATTCAGCAACGTTTTCCGGGATTGTTTTGACTGAAGACACAAGTTGTACCCGCAATCACAATTTTTTGGCCTCATTGAATTTTACAAATTCCATTGATGAGTTACAATCCATTCAAGATGTAAAGATCTATCCGAATCCTTCAACCGGAATTTTTGACATTGCATTTGATGCGCAAACTCCAGGAACCTATAAATTTGATATTTACTCACTATTGGGTGAACACATTCTCGCAGATAAACTCGAATGCAAAACAGGGGAGAATGTGATTCATGTGAAACACTCTGATTTATTTAAACCGGGAATATATTTTGTTTCATTGGGAAATGAAAAATACGGCAGGTTAGCCTGCAAACTCATTGTTCAATAGCTGTTCCAATTTGTTGTAGAGGATAAAAATTTCGGAAAAGTATTTGGATCAAAATGAACTGGTATTATAGTGGATAATTCAACTATAATTTTTCCACTTTAATAATTTTAACCGGACAATTTTTCGCCGCTATCATATTGACTTCGTATTCGTGATTGTCAACGAGTATTGAATAAATTCCTTTTTTTTCAATGCCTCCTACCAATGTGCATTTCCCATCACGTCGAGATACTCTCCAACGATCTTCAGCTGCTTCGACACATGCATTGCATCCTATACACTTATCACGATACTGTGAGATTCTTACTTTGTTCACGCGTCAGTCAGTTTGTATATTTTGTCTGAAGGCCGGATTTTTTCCGGGATAGGAGTGGTGATCACGTCACCTTTTTTTGCCATTTGTGCGGAAACTTCATTGACCATCATTTCATTTATAACAACATGGATATAACCTGTGGTTGGACCGGTTACTATGATTTCGTCTCCAACAAAAAGCTGATGTGCTTCCAGTTGAATTTCCCCGATTCCCGCCTTATCAAAATATTTTACTCCGCGTCCAATATAAATTTTCTTCTTCGTGGATTTGGAACCATATTCGTTGTTCCATTCACCCATCGTTCGTCCCAAATAATATCCGTCCCAGAATCCTCGGTTGTAGACAGTGCTTAACCTTTCTATCCATTCTTTCACTTTGGCTTCTGAATAATTTCCATCATACCAGGCATCAATTGCTTCACGGTAACAAGAAGTTACAGTATGCACATAATCAGCTGCTCTCCCACGCCCTTCGATTTTCAACACCTTCACTCCTGTAGCCATGATTTGGTCGAGAAATCCTATGGTACACAAATCTTTGGCTGACATGATATACTCATTGTCTACTTCAAATTCAGTTCCTGTTTCTTTATCACTCACTACATAACTTCTTCTGCAATTTTGAATGCAGGCACCGCGATTGGCAGATGCAAAATCAGAATGCAGACTGAGATAGCACTTGCCGGAGATTGCCATGCATAATGCTCCATGAGCGAAAATCTCTATTTCAATCAGATTGCCTTTTGGGCCTCTGAGATCTCTGGATGAAATTTGCCTTACAATTTCTGCTACTTGTTTCAGGCTTAATTCACGTGCAAGAACCATGACATCCGCGTAAGAAGAATAAAATTCTACTGTATCAATATTGCTGATATTTGCCTGAGTGGAAATATGAATTTCCATCCCGATTTTTTTTGCATAGTTCAAAACTGCATGATCTGATGCAATTAATGCCGTGATGCCGCTGGATTTTGCTTTGTCAATGATCCTTTTCATCAGAGAAATGTCGTGATCATACAACACTGTGTTTAAAGTAAGGTAAGTTTTCACATTATGTTCCTTACAAATACCGGCAATATGTTCCAGATCTTCTGTCTTAAAATTATTGGTTGATCTTGCCCGCATATTCAGTTGTTCCACGCCAAAATATACAGACTGGCATCCTGCTTTAATTGCTGCTTGCAGAGATTCATAAGAACCAGCAGGAGACATCAGTTCAACACGGTTGTTTTCTTGATTTTTCATAGCCCGCAAAAATACAGCTTCCGCAAAGTATAGGGTAGAGTGGAAGGATGACTTCCGTCATTGCATATGGAAATTGTAATTTTGTTTTCAGCAGAAAATTTACTTTTTATGTCAAATAATAATAGGTGATCTGACTTACCATGTCAAAACATCCTTTGGTTTTGTGGATAAACTCCGGTTTTACAATGTTGTGACTTCCAGCAGTCCAAAATCTTCATTTTCGCTCTTAAATCATAGGTCAAATACTTACTTCTTAACACTTGGCTTTTGATTTTTTCACAACAATTTAATTGTAGTCAGTTTGAAGCTTGCTATCTTCGTCACAAGAGAAAACAACTCAACTCTCTTTCCTTTCTCTCGATGAATTTTCGCTCAGTACTTTGGGTATTTTTAGTTTGTTTTCTCATCGGATATGACCTTCAGGCATTGCCCGGTTTTGAACGCGTTTATGGTGGATTAAATCAGGAAACTGCGAACTACATTCAACCAACTAAAGATCATGGTTACATTCTTGTTGGAACAGCAATGGATCCGATTTTCGGGACCCATTCCTATTATGTTCTGAAACTGGATAGTACAGGAAAAGAGGAGTGGTCAAAAATACTTGGAGATCCATTGGATGCTTTTGGTTATGCTATCGTTCAAACCTATGACGGAAACTTTGCACTCGTTGGATCACATATTGGAATTTTTTACGATGGAATTGCGGAGGTACTCTTACTTGACAGCAACGGTTCAATCATTAACTCCAATTCATTTCCCCCATCTGAAGGATGGGGAACCGCCGGAATTGGAATAGTTCAAACTACTGACAGCAATCTCGCGATCTCTACATATACAGACGGATTCATTTCTCAAAATTATTATTCTCTCTTCAAACTTGCCCCTGATCTGAGTACCAGCTGGACGAACTTTCTGTCGTATGATGGGTCGATGGTGAATGTTCACGATGTCATCCAGCAACAAGACGGCAGTTATTTTTCACTCGGATATTACGATTATTTTTACTACGTCTTTCCTCCAATTGATCAGGCAACTGCCATCAGAAAATTTGCATCGGACGGAACTTTACTGGTCGATTCAGTGTTTGCGCTGTATTCAATTTCAAATTCAATTACTGCTACTTCCGATAGCGGTATCATGATATCAGGATATCAGGATTCCCTTGACAGGCGTTCGATTGTGCTCACAAGACTCAATACGAATGCTACTCCACTATGGCAAAAAAGTTACCTGGCTCAGGGTTTTCAGGATGGATTTCTTGTACGTCAAACCAGTGATGGCGGATTTGCTATTTTAAGTACTGTAGACGGAGTACTCCGGAATCAACATGATATTCAGTTAATGAAAGTGAATGCGAATGGCGACAGTCTGTGGTCAAAAAACTACGGTTCATATCTGGATGAACGAGCATTGCATTTTGAAGAAACATCAGACAGCGGATTTGTGATTTTGGGAAGTACTACAAGTTACAACAATTCAAAAATCTATGTTGTAAAGACTGACAGCCTCGGGGAAATTAGTTTTCCATACTCTGTGAACGGGAGCGGAAATTATTTTTGTTCCGGAGATACAGCCTCGTTGAGTTTACTACCATCACCTGATCCTGGTTCTCAGATTCTATGGTCATCTGGAGAGACAACTGACACAATCCAGGTAACTGCTACCGGAAATTACTCTGCTAGTGTTATAGACCAAAATGGAGATACTGCACGTGCTTCTGTTTTTCCCGTATTTTTTGCATCCTTACCCGATGCGCTGATTTCAGCACAGGACACTCTGTCGCTATGTAGTCAAAGTGTTTTGGAAAACCTCATACCGGGAGATATTACTTTGAGTTATCAATGGTATTTGAATGATACTCTGCTCCCAGGTGAAAATACTTCAAAGATTTTACCTGCTTTCGATGGAAAATACTCTTTGATCATTTCAAATTATTGCGGAACGGATACTGCTTCGGTGTACATCGATACCTTATTTCAATTACCAAGCAAACCAACCCTGAATACAGCTTCGCCTGCTACCATTTGTCCATCGGATAGTTTCAAGCTCGCAGTGCTGGATACAGGCTTCGCTTATCAATGGTATGCCGACAGTTGGTCGGGAATGCAAATCATTCAGGGAGCTACTGATTCTATTATTTATCTTCATGAACAGAACACTTACCAGCTTGAAATCACAGATGCAAATGGCACCGTCGAAAACTGCCGACACCCTTCGCGCGGATCGCCGTTGCGCGGGTGCAGG
>CALMQM010000088.1 GCA_937871435.1 uncultured Bacteroidota bacterium
TAAAGAGATCGTTGGTGCCATCCGGACCGAATTCATGGTAGAGTTTGTCAAGCACTCCTGACAGATGAATATCCCAGCAGGGTGCGCACCAGTATGCACTGACATCCACCAGTACTGTTTTACCGGCAGTCACCAGCGAGTCTATATCGTAGCGGTTTCCGTCAATCGCTGTTGCAACCCAGTTTTGATTCTGTGCTTTCGCCAGTGTACAACTGAGAAAAGTAAGAGCGTAAATTAATTTTTTCATTTTCTATTGAGGGGGTTTATGTTTTTAATTTTGTAAAATAAATTTCGATGTACTGACTTTATTCTCTTTCATTGTGGTAAAGAAATATATTCCGGGAACAAAGTTGCTGAGCTCTATGGATGGTGTTGTTATTTTTGCTGATGAAAAAATTATTTTGCCGGATACATCACTTATCTGATTCATGCTTCCGAATCCGGTTTTGCAAAAAAGTTTCTTTTCGGAAATGAAAATAATTGGTTGGCTATTCGCGATTTCTTCCACACCACTATTGCTTAATCGAATATCCCAGGTTAAGGTGTCGATTCGATTTGGATTGTTGACTTCCTGAATGGTATACCGAATAAATGCAGTTCCATATGTGATGTGTGGGGTGCAATGTATGCTCATGGGAAATGTAGAGAGTGAAGCCAAAGGAGCGGACGTTGCATTGTCTATTAAATAGAGATAGCAGGTAGCATTGTCGCAAATAGAAAATTCCCAATCGGGAGGGAAGTTCGCATCCAGTTTATTCCAGATAAAAGTTTCTGTAGTTGTATCTTCATTCGTGATGTTTATATCACAAATGCTGAGCATGTCCATCGCGGCATTTGTGAGAAGTGTGTTACCCGGACTGATGGAATAATTTTGAGCTTTCGTAATTTGAATGCTGCTTAAGATGACTAAGAAAATCGATAGTCGTTTGAACATGTTCGATAGATTGTCGCGATTCATCGAGCCCCCAACTCTGATGTGCTTAGAACAAATTTAGACAACCTTATTCAATGAAAATTGCCCCAATGAACAGGCGTAGGCATTTTTTTATCATTCGCATCCGGATGACATCGGTGTGCTGAAAATGGCTAAAATCGATGATTTTTGAGCATTATTTCAGACGAATGAGTTGACATTGAAGGCATTTTTTCTCTCAATGAAAAAATAGGAGGGCAGTGAGAAGCTTATAGGAAGATAAGGCAAAAGTAATTGGTGTCTTGTCTAACCAATTCTTGTTTTGTCGAACAGACTGAAAAGTTGTTCTTTTTTTCTGGATGCGATGGTAATCTTTGAGTTGTCAGACATGATGACCTGCATGTTCTGCTTATCGATTTTCAAAACATGAACCAGATTGATGAGATTGGAATGATGTACGCGAAAAAAATTTGAAGTACTCAGGATTTCTTCGAATTCAATCAATGATTTAGAGATCAGAATGGTTTTGTTGTTGACCAGATAAAATGTCGTGTAGTTGCGGTCAGCCTCTATTTGAATGATGTCAGACAGTTTAACAATGTGCACAAATTCCTGGGTGTTCAGTACAATCTTTTTTTGATTTACATTATTCATGTTTTCAACTAAAGATTCCATTTTTTCCATAAGGAATGACTCGTTCTTCTTAGCTGTCGCTTTTTCCAGAACCTTGATCAATTCCTCCGGGTTTACAGGCTTGAGAAGATAATCAAGCGCGCTGTATTTGAAGGCCTGAATGGCATATTGATTATAGGCTGTGATAAAAACTACTTTAAAATCAACCGGCATGAATTTTTTTATTAGGTCAAATCCATTTCCGTCCGGCATTTGAATATCGAGTAACACCAGATCAGGTTTGTGTAGTTTTATTTCCAGGTACGCGCTTTCAATATCGCCGGCTTCGCCTACAATATTTGCGCCCGGGAAATACATGGAGATCAGATGACGCAATGAACTGCGTACTCTTTTTTCGTCATCTACAATTAAAATGCTGAGCGCTTTCATACGCGACAAAAGTAGAATCTAATTTGAGAAAATCAAATTGGAATGGTGAAGACAACCTTTGTTCCTTTTTTTATCGGATTGTCTTTGGAGAGATCTTCAATCGAATATGTCATTTTTGATTTCATAGACCGATTCAGCAATTGCAAACGTTCTTTCGTTATTTGAATGGCAGAAGGACGCTTCACTTCAGAAGATTTGTTGAACTCTTCTTCAACCAGCATGATTCCGTTTCCATTGTCAAGAACAGTTACATGAAGTGTGTTTTTGTTCAATAGCTTGTATTCAATTTGTATCAATCCTTTTTTAAATCCTTTTTTGAAACCATGCTCAACAGAATTTTCTATGAACGGTTGGGTTAACATGGGAGGAATTAATATGTCTTCCGGTGAATCTATTCCGATGAGTTCAATGCTATAATTAAACGTATCTTCCAGTCTTAATTTTTGTAAATCAAGATAAAATCTTAATGTCTCCATTTCTTTTTGGAGATTAATGGTTTCAAAAGCGGATGACTCCAGAATCAAGCGCATTAACCTGGAAAAATCAGAAAGATATTTGCCTGCTTGTTTGGGCTGACTTTCATAGATAAAACTTTCGATGGTGATAAGAGCGTTGAAAATGAAATGCGGATTCATTTGTGTTCTCAATAGTTTTTGCTCTAAAAGTAAGGTACGGTTTTGAAATTTGGTTTTGTTGAATCTTAATGTAAAGAAAGTAAGCAGCGCGATAATTATGACTAATACGACCAGAAAAATGGTCTGATTTCGTTTGGCTTCCAGTTCATATTTTTGAATTGTGATTTTATTTTGCAACAACTCATTTTCTTTTATTTTATTGTTTGTCTCAAATTTGGTTTTCATCTCGAGCAACAATCTGTTCTTTTCCCCGGACAGTAAACTATCATTGACTGTATTGTATTTCATTAAATAATTGTATGCGGATTTAAAATCATTCTGCTTTGCATATGATTTTGACAAAGCTTCCAGTGAGCTGGCTTTGATATCATCTAATCTGAGACTATCGGAATTCAAATAGGAAGATGTAAAGAATGTAATCGCTTTTGGATAATTACTGATCTCGTAATACAAATCACCTAGCATCAGATCATAGGTGGCGCGATCAAAATTGCTGATAGATTCATTGATTTTGGAAGTGGCAATTTTACTGGTTGCTATTGCTTTGTCATATTCTTTTTTTCTAATGTATATGCTTACCAGTCCCATGTTCGCAATTACAGATTCATTGTTTAGTTTCAACGAGTCGGAAAGTCTGACAGCTTCTGAATAATACGCTTCCGCTTCTTTGAAATTGGAAAGTTTTCTATTGACCATTCCCAGATTATTCAGAGACTTGATCAGCGCGGATTTTAAATTCAATTTGGAGTTTATCTCATATGATTTTGTGTGCCAGATCAAAGCTTCTTTTAAATTGTCTGTAGACCAATAAATGCTCCCTATGTTATTGTAGATTCTGGAAATTTCAGCGCTGTCTTTCAGTGTATCCTGTATTTTTAATGCGGCGAGGAATTCTTCAAGGGATTTCCCGAAATCGCCGGTCGTATAATACAAGGAACCTTTGTTAATGTGCAGGGAAGACAAACCTGACGGAATATTGTTTTTGATGTAAATGGTTTGCGCGCTATCGAGATAGGAAAACGCTTTTGTCTGATTTCCTTGTCGAATGTTTAAAATAGCGAGTGCAGTATACACTCTTGCAGCCCTTCGTGTTCCCCTGTTACCGACAGAGTCAAGGCAATAAGTATAAGCCCGTATTGCTTTTTGGATATCAATATTCTCATAATGCTTTCCCAGGAGATAAAAATCTACCTGCGATTTTTTCAAATCATTCGTCAGTTCGTCAGAGTGTGATTCGAAGAAAGGTTTGATAAGTTCGAGAGAATCTGTATAGTGGCTTTGGATACTCAACAGTATCGACAATGTGAAGATTAACATTTGGGAAGTAATTATTGCAGAAAAGTAGGAAATATTAAGATTATCTGTAAGGATAGGTCAGGAAACAAAAGGCTTTGATGATTGGGATGACAATTAAAACCAGATCTTATCACAAACCGGTAGTTCATCCGCTGAAATTGAGTGGAAGTATAAGTTTTAAGAGAATATTTAAGAAGGTGAGTGGAGGATATTACACTACAGGCAAAAGATTTATCCTTAAGACAACACAGTGTTCGCCCTCCAAACTCCGGAGGAGTTCAAGTATTGTAGAAAAAAATTAAGTGTTCTGCATTCTGAGAATACACAGATTTAGTGAAAGTGAAAGAGTAAGTGGAGGTTTAAAGGAAAAATAATGGCAAAGAAGAAAAAGAGGTAATGAAGTTGTAATAAGGGTTACTGCGAATTGATCTAAAGGTTCTCTTCGAGATGACAATCGTGTTCTCGATTGTGTCGTCCAATTCCCGCCCAAGAAATTTGGCAAAACGAAACAGAATTCGTTGGGCGGGAATTGGACGATACTTTTTTGAAAGTGAAGCTGTCATTTCATAGAAATCCTTTAGGTAAATAGGGAGTATGTTTGTTTTATCTTTTTAATACCTCAGGGAATGTTCGGAGAAGATTGGCTGTCTTCATATAAATAGAATGAAAGTTTTGTGGAAGCATGCCAACAGATTGAGCGATTTAATTGAATTAAAATCACATGGTGTAAAGCAAAGGAGGGATATGCGGCGAAGCGGGCAATTCCGTACAAAATGGAAACGTTTACCGACTACTTCCGCCGCAGAATGAACTCGAGTGAGGGCATTCACACAACATTCCGGCGAGATGGTTCAAAATTCAACCGGTAAAAATTGCTTCTCAGGTTTCATTTCAGTCGGGCATGGATTGTTCACCTGTCTAAATTCTACTTTATTTTCGTAAGGAGTCATAACCCACTTGAAGTCTCCAAATGTCCAGAGAGCCAGTTTTTCTTTGTCATTCTTCAATACTGCGCTAAACTCCATATTCCCTCCTTCGTCTGACGCATTTATGTAAAAAGACTTATTGCCTGTTAATCGGGTAAATTTGTTGATGACTAGCTTACTCGGTCCGTCAAGCTGCCAATATATTGTCACATAACCATTATCAATTGTAATTATTGGAGTTCCCCCGTTGCATGGGTCATATATTAAGTAACCCAAACTGTCACGTTCAACCAAAATCCATTTCTTGGGAATATCGTCAATGCTTTTCCAAGTAGTCTGTCCGAATGTAAATAGAGAAGCAGAAACAAGTATTGTCGTCAAAAAGCTTTTCATTTCAGTTGTGTCTTATAGTTGGTATTGTCTTGTAACATTGCTGCTAATGTTTATGCATATGCGGTATGGAGATTTGTAACAGCGTGATTGTCCACGTTGCTGAACTAAGTTAGTTAAAAATACTTTCACCTTGCAGTTTCCACCCTATGGCAAATTCATTTTGTTTGGCGCTGAAGAAATTTCACGGAACTTATTAAAGAATTCCTTCTGTCGATAACTAAATGCGTCAGCCCGAGTGTGGAAAATAAATAAAAATTGCACGTCTGTCATATAGCATGGTTGAGTATTAAAATATGGTAACGGATAATTCTCCTTCAATTTATCAATGGCCATTTGTGCGGCAATGGAATCACTGAATGTCCACTGCTCAATTACTCCATCTGTCTTCGTGCCTTTGCTTTCTTCTTTTTGGTAGTAGTAGCCCCAAACGCTTTCTGCCTTTCTGAAAATCTGAGTGTCAATTGAGTCCTGTTGGTCTCGGGCAATCGTATTCCACCACAGCACTTTAGATTTTTCCTTGTCTAATTTATAGAAAGGAAAAGTCCTTATAAAATGGACTTTACAGTCAAGCAGCTCATTATAATTTTTCAGTTTGGCTACTCTTGCTGTGTCGCTCTTAAACCCAAGTGAGTCCAGAATTCCAACGATAAGCAAAAAATTTCTTGTCGGGCCGTCTGTTGAATCATCAGTCGACTCTGGTATTGTCTTGGTAAAAATATTTTCTTTGTCCTGAATGACCGGGATGTTCCGTTTGTCGTTACAGGAAATTATCAGCAAGAAAATATTTAGTAGGAGAATCTTTCCCATTTTCGTAGCGGCTAACATCCCAATATCCGCAATCAATTGCCTATACCCCTCATTAAAATAGAATATACTCAACTAAAACCAGTTGCAATTGCTATTATTGTCCCTGTTACTGGTTGGAAATTTGTTCAGTAATATTAATAAAATATCCAAATGAAAGGCTTGAAGAATCATAATAAAGTATTACAGCGTAGATATTTTGCAAATTGTTAAAGCGAAGTCAAATAAAATACCCGGCTTAGAGATATGGGCTCAGGAAAATACGCCTTGATGTTAGCCGGCTGTGTTAAATCTCAAATCATTTAGCAAAATAGCCCCGGCCGGAAGGAGGGACGACTGGAGGACGGGAAAGGCGGTGATGAGGAGCCGGGGATGTCGCTCCAAATAAAAATCCAATACCCGTCGAAAAAAATTTAATTTCCGGCGAATACTTTTGAAGAAGTATAAATTTTAATTTCTTCCTCAAAATTCAGTTTATTCATTATCCTGATTGATTCTTTTATTCAGAATAAATGTCAATGCAATCTGCCATGCAAGGAAGACGCCGATATTGATTCTTTCCCAAATGCCGGTGTTGGGAGTAGCAAGATTTGCCTGAACTTTTGGAGCATCCATTGCGGTGAGCATTCCAAACACACTTAAAACTACAATGGTTAAAATGGAATAGTTGCGAAATTGTTTTCCAAAACGTGCTGTGCCAAAACCAATGGCAAAAAGCATGAGAACAACAGTGACACTTGCAAGAGTCAGATGCATTGTGTCAGACATAGAAGAATAACCCTGTGCCAATGCTTCCCTTTGATGCATCGGAGCGAAAGGCCAGAACAAACTCACAATTCCATATGCTAACAGAAAAAATCCTATCAGACGGATACGGCGATCGCCCAAGGCTGACTGAAGTACGCCTACAGCGAATGCAATCGCAAGAACAGAATATACTACACCCCAAACAACCCAGAGCATTCGCGTTGGAGTGCCAATCGCGGAAAGTTCACTCACAGTCTGATCAGTGATAGAATATCCCTCGTACAATTGAGGGATCCAAATGTTCATACCCACATATAACAACACCGAATAAATTCCACAATACAACAGTTGTTTTTTCATGAGATCATTGCTGTTCTAAACGAATTCAATTTCGACTAATATTAGAGGTATCCTTTGCAGAATCTTAATTTTCATTTCCTGCGCGTTAAATGAAAGCAATTATTTGCTTCGTGGTAATTCATTTACACTGCTGATCATGCAGATTATTTTTCGTTGATTCAGGATTCCTCTTTTACAGTGTATCTATACAACAAAATTAATATGCTGGACAGGGTGGAAGAAGAACAGAAATCATATTTCAAAAAAAATGCCTCACATCGGAGGCATTCTTTTTCATTATTAATTTAAAACTTTTCAGAAATCAATTTGCGAAAGTAATTAAGCAGGATTGCTGCGGAATATACCATACTCCACTCATATATTAATTTAGAAAT
Organism: uncultured Bacteroidota bacterium; assembly: GCA_937871435.1. Lineage (GTDB taxonomy): Bacteria > Bacteroidota > Bacteroidia > AKYH767-A > 2013-40CM-41-45 > JADKJP01. Next base: position 7,511 of record CALMQM010000088.1, read on the forward strand.
GATATAATTCAATTATTCAAAGCGGTCAAGGTTCATTACTTTATCCCAGACAGCGACGAAATCCTGAATAAATTTATCCTTTCCGTCTTCCGAAGCGTACACTTCCGCGATTCCGCGAAGTTCAGCATTTGATCCGAATATCAGATCGGCTCGGGTAGCTGTCCATTTCACTGCTCCGCTTTTCCGGTCTCTTCCTTCAAAGACTTGCTTGTCGTCAGACAACGCTTTCCAGGTCGTTCCAAAATCAAGAAGATTGACGAAGAAATCATTACTTAATGTTTCCGGATTTTTTGTCAGCACGCCATGAACGGACTGATCAAAATTCGTATTCAGCACACGCATTCCGCCAAGAAGAACTGTCATTTCCGGAGCGGTGAGTGTGAGCAATTGGGCTTTGTCGACCAGCATTTCCTCAGCGGAAATTTTGTGTTTACTTTTTTGATAATTGCGGAAACCATCAGCATTGGGCTCAAGCACGGCGAAGGAAACAATGTCTGTTTGCTCCTGTGTAGCATCGGTTCTGCCCGGTGTAAAAGGAACCTGAATAGAATGTCCTCCGTTTTTCGCCGCTTTCTCCACAGCTGCGCAACCGGCAAGTACGATCAGATCAGCGAGCGATACTTTTTTTGCACCTGCTGACGCGTTGAACTCTTTTTGAATGTTCTCCAGTGTACCAATCACTTTCGCCAACTGTGCGGGATTGTTTACTTCCCATGATTTTTGCGGAGCAAGTCGTACTCTGGCTCCATTGGCTCCTCCTCGTTTGTCTGATCCACGGAATGTAGAAGCGGAAGCCCATGCCGTAGACACAAGTTGAGCGACAGATAATCCTGATGCAAGGATTTTATTTTTCAATGCGCTGATGTCTTTGTCTTCGATAAGCGGGTGATTTACTTCGGGAACAGGATCTTGCCAGATCAATACCTCCGATGGAACTTCTTTTCCGAGATAGCGTGAACGCGGTCCCATGTCGCGGTGTGTGAGCTTGAACCAGGCACGAGCAAACGCGTCTGCGAATTCATCCGGGTTCTCGTAGAAATGTCTGGATATTTTTTCATAAGCAGGATCCATTCTCAGTGCCAAATCTGTTGTGAGCATCATCGGTTGATGATGTTTTGACGGATCATGCGCGTCAGGAATTAATCCGGCACCTGCATTGCCTTTGGGTTTCCATTGCTGAGCACCGGCCGGACTCTTGGTCAGTTCCCATTCGTATCCAAAAAGGTTTTCGAAAAAATTATTGCTCCATTTTGTCGGCGTACTTGTCCAGGTAAGTTCGAGTCCGCTGGTAATTGTATCACCAGCGTTTCCTTTCCCGAAAGTATTTTTCCAACCCAGACCTTGTTCTTCAATAGAAGCTGCAGCGGGTTCTTTGCCAACGTATTTGTTCGGATCAGCCGCGCCGTGTGTTTTTCCGAAAGTGTGTCCACCGGCAATCAAAGCGACTGTTTCGTAATCGTCCATTGCCATGCGTCCGAATGTTTCACGAATGTCGCGGGCGGATTTGATGGGATCAGGATTTCCATTCGGGCCTTCCGGATTTACATAGATCAATCCCATTTGTACGGCACCAAGAGGATTCTCGAGTTCACGATCACCGGAGTAACGGTTATCGTCCAGCCATTTTTTTTCTGATCCCCAGTATACATCTTCTTCAGCTTCCCATACGTCTTCACGTCCGCCTGCGAATCCAAATGTTTTCAGGCCCATGGATTCCAGCGCGCAGTTGCCGGCAAGAATCATCAAATCAGCCCAGGAGATTTTTTTACCATATTTCTTTTTCACCGGCCAAAGCAACAGTCTTGCTTTATCGAGATTGACATTGTCGGGCCAACTGTTGAGTGGAGCGAATCGTTGTGTACCTGAACCACCGCCACCGCGACCATCTGAAATTCTGTATGTACCCGCGCTATGCCATGCCATACGGATGAAAAAAGGACCGTAATGTCCGAAGTCGGCAGGCCACCAGTCTTGTGAATCTGTCATCAGCGTGAAGATGTCTTTCTTCACAGCATCGAGATCAAGTGATTTGAATTCTTTTGCATAGTCAAATGCTTGTCCCATCGGATTCGAGAGGGAGGAATGTTGTCTGAGAATATTTAGCTTTAATTGATTGGGCCACCAATCGCGGTTACCAGTTCCACCACCTGCAGTTTGCTTCAATGCTCCGTGGGTAAAAGGGCATTTGCCTTCAGACTTCAATTCTGCTGATGGGTTCTGTGTTGTGTTTGTATCCATAATGTATAAATTTTTCGGGGTAATGGTTAGACATCAAATTTAGGAAAATCTCTGTTCAATTAACAGGTCATCGGTCAGCATTCTTGCGAAACAAATTGAGTTATCATTTGTTTAGTTTGCTTTCAAAGCCAACGGTTCCTGTAGGTTGCATTAAGATTCAGTATTTTGTAACAATATCGGTTCCCGATTCTTCCAGGTTAATCATGATGTATTTTTAGCGACCTGTTATTTTTATACCAAATGGTATTTTACCAAGAGGTATAAAATATAGATTAGTGAATTGTTTTAAATCCGGGATGAACAATGAGCAAGGTGTGCCTTAGCATGATGTTCCGGATACTGAATCTTGATACAAATCAGGAGCTCACAGTCTCCGCAACCTGATTAGAAAATAAAAAAAGGACTACCTTATAAGCGGTAGTCCTTTAAAATAAATTTGATGCTGAACTTACTTTGTGGTTACCAGAACATTTCTTCGTTCAAGGAATTGATGATCTGTTGAAAATATAGAAACAACAAATGCACCTTGCGGAAGCGTGATTTTTTTTGTTTGATTGGCATTTACGAGAATGTTGTCATAAATCAAATGCCCGGAAATATCCGTGACGGTGTATAGATAATCTTGTTTCTGCGGACCAATGCTAAATTCCCCGGTTGTTGGATTCGGGAAAATGCTGACCTGACTGTTTTCAAGAGCTTGTATTCCGTCACACACGTCAAACACAATTGTGATCGAATCATTTCCCACGAGTCCGTTCCCATCAGTAACAGTAACTCCGGTAATGATCGTAGTGGGAGTTGCGGAAGTTACCCGGATGGATTGGTTCAAAGAACCATTTGTCCAGAGATAATTCTGATAATTGCCGGCATCCAGTACAATGGTATCTCCGATACATACTGTTGTGTCGTTGCCAAGATGATAAGAAAGTTGAAGTGAGTCATAATAAGCAGTGAAGACAGTATCATTCACCGGTGTAGTAAATGTTTGTGACAAAGAACCGCCATTGTCCCAATGTGTGAATACCATATTGGTAGTGCCATAGAGTTGTGAGTTCGGAGCACTGACCATTCGGTACATGCCTTCTACACTTGGAACAGAATATGGAGTTGTGAATGGTTGTCCATCTAACAACAGAGTGAGTCCGGATGGTTGTGAGTTGAGTGTGAGTTGTGAAACACGAGGATACAGATCGACAAAGGCAGAGTCAACCAATCCGTCATGGTCATGAACAATCAGATACAATCGATAAAAAACATTCGTTGATTTTTCCCCGACATTGCCAATGGTAAATGTTCCTGAACTGACATTCTGATCGGCTGTAGGTCCCGGATGCACATGTGTATCGTGATGAAATACTACAAGCCAATGATAGCCTGTATCGGGTAACATTCCATCTTCAGGATCATTGGCTGAGCCATGAAAATGAATGACATCACCGGCTGTATAAAAGGAATTCGCGAGTGGTGTATCAATGACAGCAACCGGCGGTTGGTTGCTGGTGACAGACAAATGCGCATCGTTACTCACTGTGTTACCAAAGCCGTTCGTAACAGTAACATGGTAATAACCGCTGTCGGTAAATGCTACAGAGGGAATCGTATAGGAGTCAGCATTTGCTCCTGAAATAAGAGAAGCGTCTTTGTACCATTGATAATTCAGTGTCGCGGCCCCGCTTGCTGTGACTGAGAAAGTAACCGGGAAGCCTGTGGAAATTAACTGGCTCAGCGGTTGATTGACAATCACAGGAGACTGAACAGAGGTGTAAGCAATTTTGTAGAGTGCTTCGTTGTTCCTCGAAAGGAAGTACAGATTGCCATCAAGTCCGGTCATGAGAGCAACGGAATAATTTGCGATACCAGAAGCAAAGTTTGACCATGTTGGGGAACCATTCAGATCAAACATGTTGATCCAGTTACCGCAGTAATCGATGTAAAAATAATGATCGAGGTAGGCAGCAGGATAATTCGTTGTATCCGGATTGAAAAATGTTCCGCCTGTAATGGCGCAACCCTGGCCCGGATTGACTCCATGCAGGTAATCAAAATAAGGATTCACATAAGCGGGATTGCTGCTCATTCCTTCCGCAGCAGGCCAACCGTAATTTCCACCTCCGGATGTAATATCATTGATTTCTTCCCATGTAACTTCGCCTACATCATCAACAAACAATCTTCCTGTACCGGGCTGAAATGCGAAGGTGAATGGATTGCGTAATCCGTAAGCCCACACATGATCTCTTTTACCTGGTCCGGGAATCGGATTGTCGACGGGAACGGAACCATCCGAATTGATTCGAAGAATTTTTCCGAGATAGCTGTCTATGTCTTGCGATTTGTATGATCTGCCGTTTTCACCTGTTGCGATGTACAGTTTTCCATCCGGTCCGAATCCAAGGTGTCCGCCGCCATGATAATTCGCGATCAGAGAATCGAGATCAATGATTACAACTTCACTTCCCGGTACCACTGTATCACCGCTGGCCGTAAAACGACTGACTCTGTTGAATGCTCCACTGGGTACAGTATAACACAGGTATACGTATTGGTTATTGACAAAATCAGGATCTACTGCAACACCCAGGAGACCTCTTTCACCATCTACATTTACATTCAGGGTTATAAAAGGCTGGGTCAATAAGGTGTCATGCTTGACAACATGCAATGTTCCCCACTGAGTAGCCACAAGGAAACGGCCATCCGGCGTCTGCGCCATAGTGGTGGGAGCTGTTATTCCGGGAGCAACAAGCACCTGATTGAATCCGGGTGGAAGGGTCTGAGCAGAACAATAAACAGCAGAAAATATCAGGATCAGAAATTTGATCGGGAATAATTTATGTATCATGGAAAGGAATGTAGTCTGTGGAAATGTTATTTTTTCGCAGGTAATAATTGAAAAATTGCCCTTGGTTTTTACAGTGAGCTGATGGGTAAACAGGGAATTTGCGAACCAAGAAAGGAAGAAATTTTGTAGCTCAAATGAGGGATTTCAGGAGCTATAATTGGTTTTCGGATTGAAAGAATTTTTAAGGTTTCAGTCTGAGCATTTGGTTAAAAAAGATTACAAAAAATTAACATTGGTCTGGTTATCGAAGAATTGATACGGAAGGAGCAAGGATGATATTTACTTTACCTTAGAAAAAATGGCACATTCAAAGGCGTCCACAAATCCGAGATTCCGATAGAAGTTATGCGCGTAGGCATTGCTGAAAACCTGTAGTGAAACATGTTCGCCTGCCTGTCGACCCGCTTGTTGAATAGCACTTGCCATCACGGAAGTACTGATTCCTTTGTTACGTTCTTCCGCAAGTGTTGCTACCGCGTAGATTCCGATACAGTTTTTTGTTCGTACTGTCAGACACACACCTACAGGTTGATTTTCCCTATATGCAATCCAAAATGATTGTGCGGGGTCCTGAATATTTTTCATGTTGTATCCTTGGATCCAGGGATGCCATTCATTGTATTCTGTATCACTTTCATTGAATCCTCTCACCTGAACACGGCTAAATTCTTCCATGTCTTCCGTAGTTTCAACTTTTTTACAGGAAATGTCAAGGTTGATTTTCCACGCTACCTGATGTTCCGGTAAAATCATATAACTGAGTGTTCCCATTTGAGAATACGATTCAGGAAGTTTTTTACAGTCTACACATTCATCGGGGATGTAGATTTTATATGAATCCGGTAAAGAATAAATGTTTTCGGGAGAATGGAGAAAAATAATATTGAAAAATTCTTTTTCACTGTGAATCAAATCTGCATCGGGATACGAATCCAGTATTCCGCGATGATGACTCAGGAAATACAAATGATTGTCAAGGAGGCAGTGTGTGTCAATGTGCATGAAGAAAATATCTGATCATAAAGGTACAGGAAATTGGGGAAAAATGACAATAGCTTTTTCATTCCAAAAGATGAATGATTCATCTTTGATTAATCCACAGGCTTATTCACAGGATTCACACAAAGATTGGAAGTTTTCACGGAAATTCTATTGTGAAAATTGTTAATTTCCTACATTCAGCGCTCAATCTTTCTGTCATGATCCGATATAGAAAATATCTACTCTTTTCATTCTTCACTTTATTGCTGATTGGAATTTGTAACGGACAACTTGTTTCCAATGTGCTGACATTTGACAGCACAAATTCAAAATTTACAAGCATAGAAAATGACGGATCCGGAGCTTTCTATTTCAGTGGTTATGTACGGCCATTTGTTACGGGAACTTCAGATTTTGGTAACCTGTCCTATCAGGGATATTGGTACGAAGATGGCCTGAGTTGCAAAGCACAAATTTCCGGACTGCTTGACTGGATGACGGTATCCGGGAATTCAAATGGTTTGGAGGATTGCAAACAGATCAAACATAGCGGCTCCTCTGTGTACAGTTGTGGAAAATTTGTTTCCAGTTCAAGTTCTTTATTCGTCAACTCTGTAAATCATACTTATCCTTATGGCTGTTGTCATGGTGGATATGTACTGAAACAAACAGATCTGGGTGGCTTTGAATGGATCTTTCCATTGGATGCATATGCGTTGGATCTGGATGTTGACAATCAGGGAAATGTTTACGTTGTTTCTGAAAAAAGTCTGAAAAAAATTTCTTCTTCGGGAACGGAATTATGGGATGTTGATCTGACCTCTGTCAATGATGCAAAAATTCTGGTCCGTAGCGATACCGTTTACATCAGTGCCATGTTTCAGTCTTTTTTAATACTGGGCGGAACTCCACTGGAGCCATTGGGTGCTGCAAATGATGTTGATGTTTTCTTCGCACGGTTTACCGGTTCAGGTTCGTTCATTTCGGTGACGCAAATCGGTAGTCCGGGTACTGATCTGTTTCATGATATCGCTTTTGACACGAACAATAATTTATGGATTTCAGGCGAATGCCCTGACAGTGCTTACTTCGGAGGACAGTCTATCTGTGGTTCAGGCAGCAGGATTTATTTTCTTCAACTGAATTCTTTACTTCAGATTCAGCGATGTGAAGTTGTGCAGGTAGATAGCCTCATACATTTTCCGGTTATTACAGGAGAGATGATTTTTAATTATTATAATGAACGTATCGCTGTGATGAATGTGAGTAATGCTTTGATCATTCAGAATGATACCATTCACATCAATATCGGAGGAGGATATGAGGGAACTGCTATTCTGGTTAAATGGGATAATAGCGGAGCAATAGTATGGGCTCTTCCCTTGGCAATGTCACTTACCCAGACAACAAATGCTGCCTGGGTGAGTGCTCATTTGTTGCTGGATACAAATCAGGATATTTTTCTTGCCGGGCAGATGAGAGAAGCGTGTACACTTGATGGGATTAGTTACAATGCAGGGCATTATTACTGCGCATATTTTGCGGAACTTCATGATACTACAGTAGTGAATTCTGTTTTTCATCCGCAGAATTCTATTCATGTTCGGTGCACAAATCCTGTTACATCGCAGGCCAGGATATTTTTTGACAGGGAATTCAGCGGAGATTGCAGAGTATTCAATAGTTCGGGAGCTCTTGTATTTAGCAGAACACTGAATCATTCCAGAGAATTGTTTGTTCCAACAGAAACCTGGGAAAGCGGAGTGTACATTGTTCAAAACACAGACGGTGTAACATCGGTTTATTCTAAACTGATCAAAATGTAATTTATCTGATCAGATACGAATAATTGTTTTTGAAGAAGGATGAGAAAAGTGATTCTCTACTTTTAATTCACTTGAACTTTTTTAAGAATAAATACTGTAAGTCTCAGGCAAAGCAGGCAATTGATAGTTAAATAGTCTGAACAGATTTGTTTCATTTAAGAATTCATTTACATTTCGAATTCTAAAAGGGAACATATGAAAAGAATCTTACTCGGACTTTTACTTTGTGTTTTTTATCAGGGCTACTCTCAGCTGAGTCTTGCGCCATTTGCAAGTGGAATCACCAATCTTGTTGACATAGCATCATGTGGTGACCAGCGAATATTTCTTGTTCAAAGAAGTGGAGTCATTCTCATCGCCGATTCAAATGGTACGATGCATTCAACTCCTTTTCTGGATATTCAAAGCAGAGTACATGCAACAGGTCTGGAACCCGGATTGTTGAGTATGACTTTTGCTCCCGATTTTAAACAGTCAGGAGTATTTTATGTGTATTACACACAAATCAACACTTATCACAACATCATCACTCGCTTTCGGGTATCAGCTGATCCGGATGTGGCGGATACAAGTTCAGAACAAATCATCATTGACGTATCTACTACTACCACTCATTTGGGAGGTGATATGGCATTTGGGAAAGATGGATATCTCTACATCGGTTTGGGGGATGGAGGAGGAGAAGGAGATCCATCCAATCACGCTCAGGATTCTACTTTATTGTTGGGGAAATTCCTCAGACTGGATGTGAGTGATGTTGCGCACGCAGGATATACAGTACCGGCTACCAATCCATTCTTAGGCTCTGCGTTCAGAGATGAAATCTGGTCAGTAGGATTCCGTAATCCCTGGCGTTGGAGTTTCGACAGATTGACTCATGACATGTGGATAGGAGATGTCGGTCAGGGGGTGCGGGAAGAAGTAGATTTTGAACCAAGCTGGAACAGAGGAGGAAAAAATTATGGCTGGCGTTGTTACGAAGGAACACAGACGTATAACACATCGAATTGTGCATCTGCTTCAGATTATCAGCAACCAGTTTTTGAATATCCACATGGAGGAGCGTGTTCAGTTACGGGTGGATTTCGGTACAGAGGATCATCTTACTCATCCATCTTTGGAAAATACTTTTTCTCAGATTGGTGTAATACTTCCATCCGGACATTGGTGAAAAACGGATCAGTTGTTACAGACAGCAGCTATGGTTCCATGGGAATCAGTTCAGGTCCGGTATGTTTTGGAGAAGATCAGTGGGGTGATTTACTTGTAGGAACTTACAATGGTACTGTCTATCGTTTGGTGGATCTGAGTGCTCATCATGTTGCTTGGATCTGGGATGAAGACAGTATGCATGTGTGTTTACAAAGCAATACTGTGCTTCAGACTCCTGCAGGTCCGGGTTTCCATTATCAGTGGTACATGGATGGAGTTGCTGTCGGAAACGATACGAATATTTTGCAGGTGAATACAGCAGCGAATTATTCGGTAGATGTTCAGAATGCTTTCGGGATAACCGAGAGTTCAACTACAGTTGCTGTAGATTTTGTTACAGTTCCAACAGTATCCATTGCCGGACTGGACACAGTTTATTGTGTTGCACACGCCCCGGTTACTGTTTTGCCCTCACCTTTGGGTGGTGTGTTTAAAATTGACGGAGTTGTTCAGGCGATTCCTCAATTTGACCCTGCAGCATTGGGGATAGGAAATCATTTTGTTGAGTACACGTATACAACAAATTATGGTTGTACGAACAGCACCTTAATGAATGTACGTGTAACTGCGTGTCTGAATACCGGATCCATTGATCCGGAAAACAAACTTGTATTTCCTGTTCCTGCCAGGGATAGATTGATTATTGCTGATGCAGGTGAAATCACTTGTTTCGATTTGTCAGGAAGAATTTTGACATTGCCTTGTATCGCTGAATCGGACAAGACTACATTGGATACAAGAGAACTTTCACCTGGTATTTATTTTTGCAGAATAAAAAAGCATGGGACCACTTATATAGTTAAATGGATAAAAGAGTAAAGCTATACAATCATAAAAAAAGCTCACATGCAGAATTGAGCATGTGAGCTTTTAATTTATTAAGATGTTTAAGGTCTGGAGACGATGAGGAACAATTGAGAATTGTTTTCAATCAGGGAGTAATCGGATGATTCTACAATTCCATCACCTGTAAGGTCATCGTTAACATAACCGAAGACAAAGTTTTGTGAGCTGTTTTCGACACTGCTGTAATCGGTTGATTCCACGATGCCATCCTGATTCACGTCACCGCTCCAGATGGCAAAATTACCATCTCCTAAAGCGTGCAGGTTGTTTCCATAAGCTTTGGTAACGAGAGTTGTGAAATCATAGTTCATTACAGCATTGTTGCACAACACCGGTGCTGCACTCCATGCCTCCAATCCATTACGATGTTTCACAATGATGTAATACGAACTGCCTAAAATGGCAGAGGGGAACAAAAATGTTCCGTATCCTGCTGTGGAAATAGTTTTTGTATCGGAGAACAATATTGCATTCGGTGATGCAGCTTCAGCAAACTGAATTGTAAGTGTATCTGTTACAGAAGGAGAAAGAATTCCGACCATGGTGCTGTTTCCTATATAAAACCCTTCGATGAATACCCGGACATTCATAGTAATGCCGGAAGGATAAACATATGCACTTGAGCTGACAGCATTGCCACAAGGGCTTGTAACGACGGTGATATTTCCGGTACTTCCAACAGGAGCTACTGCTGTAATTTGTGAGGAATTATTGACAACGAAAGATGTTGCCTGAATTCCATTGAACAATACATTCGACACAGCGGTAAATCCGGAACCTGATATCACAACACTTGTTCCTGCGGCGCCACCGGAGGGAGAGAAAGATGTAATTTGTGGAGGAGCAGTTACTCCCATAGTGATGACATTGGAATTCGCATTACCAGAACTGTTGTTTCTGCCAATCACCATATTTGGTCTTCTTGATCCTGTCCCTGAAGCGGTTGTTTGAGTACATGCCCCTGCTCCGGCAGAGCCATCCGCCTGATAATATGCTGTTGAAACAAATGATGAGCTGGTATAATAATTCTGATACCCCGTAACACCAACTACCTGATTGGAAAAACAAATGTCAATCACAATGTTGGAAGTGCCATTCCAGTTGAATGGAGTACTAAAAATATGTGTATTCAACGCACCCGGTGTTGGAGTATAATTGAGCGGTCCAACCACAGTTGTAAAAGTCAGATTTTGAAATGTTGAATTCAAAGTAGTGGAACTTGTCGTAGCCATTTTGATGGTGTATCCGTTCAAATCGACAGGATCACCCACTGTGGAATTTATTGTGAATCCGAGTGAATTGATTGTCCCGGCTGATAATCCCAATCCGGTAAGTTCAGTAGCGCGAATTAAATATTGCTGACGACCGTTTCCATAATACGTTGGATAAGCTGAAGCCAGTCCGCTTGTCGTACTGCTCAGATTTGTACCTGTACCGAGAGTTACACTGCTTTGCAACGGACAGGTTGGTGTAGCTGTAACAGAGCAGGAAACTGTTTGTCCATCCGTCAGCGATGTGGTCGTGAACACAGGATTGTTGGAGCCCGCATTGTTTCCGTCCACTAACCATTGATAAGCAGGAGCAGTTCCACCGCTTACAGTAGCAGTGAATGAAACCGATGCACCATTGCATTGTGGATTGGTTCCACTTGTTTGCAGAATAGAAACCGTCGGATTTCCCTGTGGAGTAATTCCAATTACCAGAGCATTGGAAGTCGCAGTTGTCGGGCTTGCACACAATGCATTGGATGTTAGCACACAGGTGACAGATTGTCCGTTTGTCAAAGAACTGGTGGTAAATACAGCACTGTTAGATCCTGCATTCACTCCATTTATTTTCCATTGGTAGGAAGGTACGCTGCCACCGTTCACCGGTGTAGATGTGAAAGTCAACGGAGATGCGGCACATGCGGGATTAGAACCTGTAGTAAGTGCAATAGAAACGGATGGAGTTACCGGAGGAGCAATAGAAATAGTGATTGCATTAGAAGTAGCCGGATTCGCTGTGACACCGGGCATGTTGGAAGTCATCACACAGGTTATCACATCTCCGTTCACCAGTGATGACGAAGTAAATGTCGGGCTGTTGGTTCCAACATTATTTCCATTCACTTTCCATTGATAGGCCGGAGTAGTTCCCCCATTCCCGGGACTAGCAGTGAATGTAACAGATGATCCTGCGCACATCGGATTACTTCCGGCAGTAACAGAAATCACTACGGATGCATCACTGGTACAAACCGGAATCTGAAAGGAACAGATTTGTGTTCGTGCAGCAGAACCTCCGCTGGATCCTCCCATGTATTCACCGGTGAACCAAAAGGTGATTCCATCCGGATCGAGTACCAATTGGGCGTAATCACCATCTCTGTTGCTGGTTGTTTGCGATCCGGTTCCGGCAACAATTAATGTTTCTGTGATTGGCAATGTACCTAATGGATCACAACTTCGTCTCCCTGTATAATACAATCCCGGATAAATTCCGCCTGTGGCATCTGCTTTCATGTACACAAGACCGATAGATCCGTTGTTATCCATCGCGATACTTCCCATCCATCGTGTAGCTGCATCCGGAGTATAAATTCCTTCCTGGTACAGACTCCACACTCCTGTACTCGTATTTTGCCGGAGTTCGCACCATTTGATACTTCTTTGTGTGGCACTGATTTTTACTCCCCAGTTCAGGACAACAGTATTGTATGATCCCCAGGATTTCCACTGTGAACGGAACATACACACTCCGCCGATTCCATCCAGTTTTTGAGTGGTGCCGGGTTGAGACACATCATTCCAGCTCGCATCATACGATGCATCGAAGGAAGCTGTTGGAATATTTCCTGCCAGAGTAATGGTCGCGGTAGGTGTGGTTGGAACCCAGTTGACCGACATCTGGTAGATATTGACTGCATCTGTAAAACTTCCGCCCCAGCCATTGTCGGAGTAAGAAAAAATCGGACACGGTGTTCCGGAAGAAGGAAGTACGCCATCTGAAGCATCTCCCGGGAGTGGACAGAAAAATCCTGTGCTTTGAGGCGGACTGAAACTTGTGTAGATAGAACGTGATGCAGGATCACCGGAAAGCATGGCTGCACGATCAAATGCAAATACTTTTTGCGCCTGATTCGAAGTCATAAAATAGGAATCAGCCCATACCGAAAATTTCAGATAATCAGGAAATGCAGGTGATGTAAATGTGTAAGCATAATACGCACCAAGCGGATTGGATGTTTGTGAAATCGCGATGTACATTTTGTTTCCGGAACTTCCAAACTGTGCCAACATCCAGCGAGCTGCTGCTTTGTCATACAGTACGATCGGATCTCCGTTATTCGGTGTAGCCGGATTCCACAAAGTACCAAGCGTGACTGTAGCTGAGTCCACACCATTCGATTTAACCTTCACTTTGAAAGTGGTAGAATTGATCATTTGTACGTAATACAAATCATCCGCGGCACCGGAAGGATCAAAGGGTCTGAATCCGCTTGCAGTTTGGCCGGGATAATTCGCTATGGGCGCGCGTCCGGGAACGTCACCCATTCTTGTTTGAATAGAAGATGGTGCATTTCCATATTCAGGTCCATCCGCTACAGTCTTTGGAAATTTTTGTGGTTCTCTTCCGTCACGGTCTTCAGATTCATCTTTATCATAAGGTTTTTTTTCATCCACAGGAAATTCACGGGCCAATTCACTTAATGGTTTGGTGATATGAAATTCAGAGCATTTGATCACCACCACTTTTCCATTCTCTTTTTTTACCTGAGCGTAAGTCAGGATATTTACGAGCAGAAAAGATGATAGAAGTAGAACTTTTTTCATTGTGTGGTACACTGATAGTACATGTAATAATTTATAATTCTGTGTGCTGAAATTATGGCTGTCCTATGTACGGAAGCAATAACTTGTCGCGACAAGCATAACTTGTAAGAATGCACAGGATAAGGGAGAATCCGGTTAACGCAGTTTTCAAATCAATGACCGGCGGATGAGATTGATTTGACGAATAAGAACGATAAAAATAGCCGATTTGTTAAGTAAAAGCAAGGGATTGACAAGGATGTGGAAATGTTATCCATTTTCCTCCTAAATCTTTTTGATTTTGGGCTGTTTCAGCCGTTCTTCTGAGGATAAAATATTTACAGTTCAAATCTTTCTTTCAGCCTGATTCTGAAACCTGTGCCGGAGTCAAAATTCGGAGGGCATAATTCATTTTTTGTTTGTAGCAAAGAGATGGTAGAGATATCAATTCAAAACACAAAACCAGAAAAATTGAGTTATGAATGTTGCTCATATTTTGGATTGCAAATGATTCAATGCTGGATCATTTTCTTTGCCAGATGTACACTCAGAAATCGTTCATCATGCTGGAAAGCCCTTCCGGAGCGGGTTCTTACCTGTTCAGCAAAATTCGTTTTGGGACGGTAAGAAGGTGATATACATTTGAACTGTTCATTGAAAGTTGGAAATGATTAGGAAGATTTCTACAAAGTGTCAGAGCATGACATGCATAGACTTCATGAAATTTGAATGCGATTATTCATTGTTGAATTGTCCTTCAGAGCTTGTCAAAATAATCTGAAAGAAATTCAATCCAACCCTGTTCCCGTAAGGACAGTTTTACTTATGCCAGATCTGCCAATGGAATTGTAGCGTGCTCTTCCGGCAGGTTTGGCATTATTGTTTTAAAAATTTGTCGGCCTGGAAGAAATGATTGATAGCTTTTTTCTTTTGTCTGTGTGTTTGCGATTCATGTATTTGTACTTCAAACCAAATTCACCAAAAGAATAAACATTGTAATGCGCTAGTTTTTTGAACAATTGATGAAAAATTGATACAGGCTTCCTTTTGTCTTCTCTGGTCTGGCTGACTGCGAATCCACTCTGTTTGAGCATTGTTCATATGACTGAATAGAGGTATATTTGGATTATTCCGTTCAGGGGGCAACATGAATTTTCCATTTCTGCGAAAACAACTGCTTTTACTTTTTGCTTTTTTTATGCAAGGAGCATATCTGCTTTTTGCCCAGGTATTGTCGCCGTTATTTCATCAATATTCAACGGAAGAAGGTTTAGCATCAAGTGAGGTCTATGATGTACTGGAAGATGCTTCCGGAATTATGTGGTTTGGAACAGACAAAGGTCTGGCTCGGTTTGATGGATATGAATTCAAAACCTATACTTCCAAAGATGGCTTGACTGACAACACAGTTTTCAATTTACGTGGCGATCATCGAGGCAGAGTGTGGATGCAAACCTATTCCGGAAAACTGTTTTATTTTGAAGCAGGTAAAATTCAACCCTTTGCCGGTAACTCCATTTTGTCAGACAGTACAAAGAGTCGTATTCCGACCGGTTTTGATCTCGACAGTCTGGGGAATGTGATTGTTTCATTGCAGAACGTAGGTGAAATATGTATTGACACTTTGGGTAAGATACAATGGTATCATACATCAGCAAATTGTCCGGGTGTAAACTATATGATTGATGAGATCAAACCCGGATCCTTAGTAAACACACTTATTGATCCTTTTTTTAGCAATGGATCTTTTACGGTGAAATATTTACGGGAAAAAAATACTTCTTCAATCACTTTAAACGTTCCATTCGCAAACAGGTTCAATGCCTTGCGGTTGAAGAATGAGCATTTGCTGGTGAGTATTGGAAATGTACTGGTCGAAACGGATGGTAAAAATGTTCTTTCACAAAAGACATTTAATGGTCATGTGATTGAAATGTTTCAGGATGATAAACAGGCAATCTGGATAGGAACAGTTGATGGATTGTATTTGTTTGATGATGGAAAAATAGAACATGCATTCAGGCATTACCTCGACGGAATTTATATCACAGGCATATTAGAAGACCGGGAAGGAGGGATGTGGATTTCATCATTGAACGGGGGAGTTTACTATACTCCGGGATGTGGAATTTTGGGGATTCAATATAAAGAAGAACAATTGCGAAAACCAATTAGCATTGCGAGTGATGGAAATGAGTCAGTGTATGCAGGATTCTGGACTGGAGCAGTAGTGAAGATCAGGAATACTGCTACTTCAGTGATGATTGATCCTTTGAAAATGAAAACGGATCAGCCCATCAACAGGATCAGTATTTTTCCGGATGATGACAAAGTTTATATTAGTTGTTACAGACCTTGTTATTTGCTTGGAGAGAGTATTCATTTTTTCAAATCACCCGGGATACTCGGACTAAAAACAAAATTTCTGCAATTTCAAAACAAAGAATTTTTCGTTGCGGCATCAGGCACTGTATTTCGCATGTACAAGGATTCATTGTCATTGGTTTACCCGACAGATCAACGTGTGAATTGCATCGGAGAAACGAAAGACGGTAATTTACTTATCGGAAGTAACCGGGGATTGTTTGTTGTAGACGCTCAGAGTGGAAAATTAAAATTGTATCACTCCGCCTTGAATGATGTACGCGTTGATGATATACAGTATTGCAATGATATGCTTGTGCTTGCAACAAAGGGTAGAGGAGTGGTTTGCCTTCTCAAAGATTCCGTACTGACAATCGATGAAGGTGAAGGCTTGTGCAGTGATTTAGTGAATAAAATTCTGGTAACCGGAAATGAAATCTGGTGTGCTACGAACAAAGGCATTGCACATATACTTTTTACACAACAGAAGGAGCATCCATTTGTTGTTAAAAATATACAAAGCAGCAATGGACTGTTGAGTGACGAAACCAATGATCTCACAGTACTCAAAGATACACTGTATGCAGTATCCAATTCAGGGCTCTCGTTTTTTCCTCTTGGAATTGATTTTGACAACCGGATTCCACCATCCGTGAATATTGATCAGATACGGGTAAATGACAGTGTGTATTCGTTGCAGGGTTTGATGGAGCTGAATCATTCATCAAATAACCTTGAAATGAATTTTACCGGTATCTCTTTTCGAAGTATGGGAAAATTAATTTACCGCTATGAGCTCATCAATGGATCAGATACATTAAGTTCCATTACGAGTAACCGACAGGTTCAGTTTTTCTCCTTGTTGCCTGGCAAATATATTTTTAGGGTAAAAGCGAAAAATACTTCCGGGATATGGAGTAGTGAAGCTGCAACAATTTCATTTGTTGTTATGCCTGCCTGGTGGCAAACAAAATCATTCGCCTTGATAATTGCCGTTTTTGCGGGGTTGATACTGTTGTTTATTTATTTGAACAGAATGAAAAAGATCAGTGAGCGATTTGATAACGAGCGTCGTCAGGCTTCGTTGCAATTGACAGCAATGCGGGCACAAATGAATCCGCATTTCATTTTTAATGTGATGAATTCTATCCGGAACTTTATGCAGAACAAAGATTCCCGATCAGCGGAACGATACCTGACATCTTTTGCCAAATTGATTCGGTATACACTGGATAATTCAGAAACACAGGAAGTGAGTCTGGAAGCGGAACTGCAGGCATTAAAGAATTATGCTGAACTGGAAATGCAGCGCTTCGAACAGGGATTTGATTTTACCATTGAGTGTGAAGAAGGATTGGATTTGAGTGAATATTCATTGCCATCCTTGCTTCTTCAACCTTTTGTAGAAAATTCAATTAAACATGGTATCGGGAGACTGGATAAAGGAGGTAAAATCTCGCTGAAAATATCCAAACAGGAATCCGGACTGCGTATCATCATTGAAGACAACGGTGTAGGTGTAAATGTGTCAAAGGAATGGAACAGATTGAACAGAGCAGACCATATTTCATTCGGGACATCTTTGACACATGAACGAATTCAGGCATATAACAAAGCTTTCAACAAATCAGTACGGGCAAGTATAACTGATTTAATAAACACTGATGGAACCATTGGCGGAACCCGGGTGGAGATCATCATCTGAGTTTTGTTATTTCGGGAAAAGGATTATCTTGTGTTACCTTTCACTGCATCCCACCCCATGATTTCCGCCCTTATCGTTGATGATGAAAAGAAGAATCGTGACAGTTTGCGAAAGCTGATTGCGGAATATTGCCCGGAAGTAAATGTTGCCGGCGAAGCTTCTTCTGTTGAAGAGGCGAGAGTCGCTTGCACGAAACTGAAACCGGATTTGGTTTTTCTTGATGTAGAAATGCCCAAGGGAAGCGGATTTGATTTGTTACGCCAATTTGATCCTATTCCGTTTAAGGTAATCTTTGTTACTGCCCATTCACATTATGCCATTAAAGCCATTCGGTTTGCTGCATTGGATTATTTACTAAAACCTGTTGATACCGATGATCTGATTGCTGCCGTAAAGAAAGCAACTACAAACGGCACTTCTTCTGCTTCTGTACAATACAAATCACTCTTCGAAAATTTAAATACGCAGAGTCTGATTAAACTGGCGATTCCTATCAGGGATGGTTTCGCGTTTTTATCGCCTGATGAAATCATCCGTTTGCAGGCTGATGGGACTTACACACATTTGTTTACAAAAGATCAAAAATATACTGGAGCAAGAAATATTAAAGAATACGAACAGATGCTCTCGGATCACTGTTTTTTCAGGTCACATCATTCTCATCTGATCAATTTGAAACATGTAAAAAAATTCAGCCGCCTGGATGGTTATTTTGTGGAAATGAGTGACGGTTCACAGGCGGAAATATCCCGAAGAAAAAAAGAAGAGTTTATTGAATTGATGAGCCGTAAATAGATTTTTCTCTGCTAAAAAGCCAAAAACACACCTTGGCTTCTCCTTTTTGATTACCCTTTATTAATTTATTAGTACCGCCGGTTGCTTTTTTGAACCTCTGGTTATAACCGGCCAAAAATTCCGCATAATCTTTAACATTTTTAAGCGGTAGCTGATGAATCATCAATCAGCATGCAACCTTTTCTTATTTATCTCTTTATGCAGCGACGAAAATTTTCATCCGAATTCAAATTTAAAGTTGTCTTGCTGGCGATTTCTGATAAATACAGTACTGAACAATTGGCTGAAATGTTTGATTTGGATACAAAACAAATCAATACGTGGAAACGGAATTATTTATCTAAAGCGGAAATTAAAAACCAGAGAAAACAAGAAGCTTTTCGATCCCTGAATTCGGGATAACATGTACATAATACATAGAGTTCAATTTTATTTATTCGTGAAACACAAAAAAACAAGCCGATGAATGCTCTTTACTCTCTCCAAAATCAAGACGCAGTTTTCGCTGAACAAAAATTACCCTTGCTAATAGCGAAACACAAGGGAGTTTTTTCAGCCAACTATTATCGGTTTTATAGAAACAAGTTGTTGTTGAGATTTCTTCTTTGTCTGCTCCTGAGCATATTTGCAGAAATAGCATCAGCGCAATTGACTGTTGTTCCTGATCCGGCGTGTTCAGCCAATTGTTGTACACCTACAAGTTGTAATTGCACCGCTGGAGTCATCGCCAGTGGCGGAACAGCTCCTTATACTTATCAGGTACTTGGACCATCAGGACCTGCAGGAACTTCAGCTTGTGTTACAGGTTTGTGTCCGGGAAATTATACTTTTATTGTAAGGGATGCATTGGGGGCAACTACTGTTTTACAGGTTCAGGTAGGCGGAGTATGTTGTCATATCACTTGTCCCAATGATACAAGCTTTTGTTTCAACGTACCGGATTCATTGATCAAATTGAACAAACCAACCTACACTTCTTCATCTCCAAATGCCGGTGGAACGGGACCGGGAACTGATTGTGTGTATGATTCGATGTGGAATAATGCACCCCTGGTTTATCCTGTCGGAACTACTGTAGTGAAATGGTACGTGCGTGCATTGAACGGACAGATTGATTCCTGTACAATGAATGTAGTGCGCAATCCACCTTCACTTTTCACAATTAAATTCGGCACTTCACCACCAATCGTTGGTGGAGTGATCAACATTTGCAATGGACAATCCATTACTTTCGTTGACAGTTCAATCGGGACCAGCGGGAGGTTGTGGAATTTTGGGAATGGATATTATTCCGGCAACGCGATTCATACTGAACCTCCGAGCCACTATCCTCCGGGAACCTATTACGATACACTTACTGTGTATGACGCGTGCGGGACACCGCACGATACCGCTTTTATGGTCGTGGTAGATTCGGCATCAGGCCCTGATATCTACTGCATCTCTGTGGTTTGTCCGGGAGATACTGTTACCTATCACACAAATTTCAATTGCACAAATTATAACTGGACAGTCACCGGAGGAGTTTTTTATCCTGTTCCTGCTACGAGCAGTGATTCCGCCACAGTTATTTGGGGAAGCGGCCCGCAGGGAACTATTGCACTGAGTGTTTCCGGATGCACACCTCCGACAACCTGTACAATTGCTACGATTAAAACGATAGAAATTGTTCCGGCAACTTTAGCGATCGAAGGGGATACAGTGATTTGTGCAGGAAGTACAACTACATATTGCGTGCATTGTATTCCGGGAAATAATCATTCCTGGGAATTGATGCCTGCTAATGCCGGAACTGTAACCGGACAAAATACGTGTTGCATCACAGTCAACTGGAACCCAACTTTTACAGGCATAGCTACTATTGTTGTCAATTATCAAAATGTCCTTACTGGTTCAGGTTGTAACCTTCCTGAAAGTTGCAGTCATGATAACGGTTGTGGCGGATCAGGAATTATCAATGTAAACGTTTTACCAATATTTGGCATCAGTGGTCCTGCGAAAGTTTGTCCGGGTATGATCAGTTCTCCATTCAACGGAATGAATCTTACAACCAATACAATCGCATCAGGTGTTTCATGGAAATTGATTACTCCGGTTCCCACGACGTATACTTTTGCTTCAACAGCTTTGTTCAATGCCTATGCATGGACAGATGGACCCGGTATCTACCAACTCACTGCTTATGCTCCTCCGGGAGTTTATTGCAATGATTCCGCTATGACAACAGTAGAAGTTGTCGACATTAAAATTCCCAACGCGATAAGCGGTCCTGATACAGTGTGTGCCGGGGTGCCTGTGTTTTATAGTGTTGTACCGAACATGACAGGTGTGACATACACATGGAATGTTACCGGTGGAACATTGGTGCCTCCGGTGAACGGATCATCAGTTGCAATTATCTGGGGACCGGGTGGAGGAACTGTTAGTGTGTATCAGACACTCACGGCAAGTCCGGGTTGTGTTTCATCTTCTACTGTTGCATTCGTTGTCAAAACCTGGCCTGCTTTCACGCTTCCTGTAATCACTGCGAGTGCTCCCATTGTATGTCTGAAGGGAACAATAACGTATTCGATTCCTTTGCCACTCATCAGCAATGGAACCTATACCTGGTCTGTTGTTCCCGCTACTGCCGGAAACATCATGACAGCAAACGGAACTAATCAAATCTCTATTAAATGGGTTGATAATTCCAATCCAAACATTTTTGTGAAACTGAAAATCAGTCGGTGTTACGAAGATTCAGTGATGTTACCGGTAACTTTATTGAGTTTGCCCCCGGTACCGAATATCAGTTATTTGCCCTCTGATCCATGTATCTTCGATCCGGTAAGTTTTACGACAAGCAGCATGGGTCCGATTTGGCATTGGAATTTCGGAGACAATGATACTTCAGTTTTTCAAAACCCGGTTCATCCGTATCTCAATTCGGGAGATTTTACCGTTCAATTGTATGTTACAAATGCTCAGGGATGTTCTGATACGGCATACACTAAAGTTCATGTAGACAGCATTCCGATCGTTCCTGTGATAACCGGCAATTCAAATGTTTGTCTCGGTGCTTTTGCGAATTATACATTTTCAGAACCGTTGTTTAATGGTGCGAGTTACACCTGGTCGCTTACCGCGCCGGTGAAAGGGAATGTGGTTTCTTCCAGTTCCACCAATATGTATATGGAATGGACAAGTCCGGGAACAGATACTATTAAGTTAAGAGTGCAATCTGCATGTCTGGATACAACAGTATATTTTGTTGTAACAATTAATCCATTACCAACACCAGGAATTTCTGTGCCATCTCCAGCGTGTGAAGGAACAGCCTTGTCATTTTCCGGTTCCGGCGGTGTTTCATATTCCTGGAGTTTCGGTGGTGGAACTGCGAATTCAACAGTTATCCAAAATCCTCTGGTCACTTATCCTACAGCTGCAAATTATCCGGTGAGTCTTACTGTTACGGATGCAAATGGTTGTGTGAAAACAACCACCACTACTGTAACTATAAACCCGCTACCGTTGGCAGTTATCACCGGACCGAACAGTGTGTGCGCGCTTCCGGCAACAGTGACGATCAGCGCGGTTGCAGCGGCAGGATATACATATGTCTGGAATACTTCAGCGACTACTGCTTCAATCACACCAACCATTTCTTTTCCTTCTTCGTTTTCAGTTGTTGTAACGAATTCCTTTGGTTGCAGCAGGACATCCAACACCATTTTTATCAACGGTGGTTATTGTCCTAACGATACCAGTATATGTGCAGTGAACGACAGCCTCGATTTCAGCAATTCTCCCCCTGTATGTTTGAGTACAGTATTTACAAAAACCGGTACAGATACATTAGTAGGATGGGATTTCGGTGATGGTGGTACAGCCGGTCCGGTTAATCCTGTTTCTCATACTTATGCTTTACCTGGAATTTATCTGGTTCAGGTTTTAGGTGTGTCTTATGGAACAGGTTCGACAGGTGCCTGTGTTGATACCATTGCGCGCTATCACCTTGTGACCATTCCGTTTGATGCGCGATTTGATTATTCATTTCAATGCAATGGGGCAGGAGTGATGCAAACTGTTTTCAGTAATACTTCTTTGTACCTAAATTCTGCTTCCGGATATAACTGGACATGGTACGATGTAAGCACTTCAACGACCTTGTCAACGAATCCATTTCCCGGACCCCAAACATTGTCTGCAGGAACGCATGTAATCAGTTTGAGTGTATTTGATCCAATTACTCTCGCAACTTGTACAGTTACAAAGACTATTGTAGTACCCGTTCCTATTGTTGCAAACTTTTCTGTTTCTACTCCGGTGTGCCAGGGTTCCGCTGCGACTTTTACTGACCTCAGTGTATTGATTGGAAATGAAACTTCGCGTTTGTTCAACAATGGAAATGGTGGAACTTCCAATCTGGCAGTAGCCAATCTTATTTATGCAAATGCTCCCGGTCCGTATAATGCTACGCTTACTGTGACTGATATTTATGGATGTACAAGTGTTGCAACTCAGAGTATCACAGTGACACCAGCCGGGACCGGTACACTTACTGTTGGTCCGCCAACATGTGATTCAGTAATGCTCACTGCATCAGGTACAGGACCATTTATCTGGAATACGATTAGTCCACCACCTTCTCCTCCAAATCCTGTATGGGTAAAACAAAGTGGTTTCTATAAGGTAACCGCGACAGGTGGAAATGGTTGTCCGTATACAGCCGGTCCGGTACAGGTTACTGTAAAAAAATCTCCTGCTGCCACTATCAGTGGTAAAATAAATTATTGCCAGGGAGAAAATCTTGATTTGAAAACTACTTCTGCCGGAGTTTCATTTGCATGGATTCGTTTGCCTTCTACACCTGTTGGAGGAAATGCTCCGAATCTGACCTCACCGGCAAATATTCCGGGAAATGTAACTTATCAGGTCACAGTTACTGCCGCGAATGGATGTACTGCTACAGCAACATATACAGTATATGTTGATCCTGTTCCCGGTTCAGCAGTGATCGACTCTTCCGGTTCACTCACATTCTGCGATGGTGATTCAGTGATGCTTACAGTCAATCCTCCCGGAGTAAATTATCTCTGGTCAAAATCGCCTACGCCTGCTCTCACATCACCTGCAAATACAAATGATACTTTATATGCAAGTGTCAGCGGAACTTATTCTGTAATCGTAACAACATTGAATGGTTGCGCATATCCCGCTATTTCTCCCGTTACGGTAACTGTGAATCCAAATCCGGTTGTGAACATCAGTGGAGATACTGTTTTGTGTGAAGGTGAAACACTCAAACTCGTGACTGCTCCGATTGGTGGCGCGACCTATTCATGGATCGGTCCGAATGCAAATGGAAATACAAATCCGTTTGTCAAAGCAAATATTCAATTGAGTGATAGCGGCTATTACAGTGTAACAGTTACCAATCCATATGGTTGCTCTGCTACTGATTCTATTTTTGTAGTGGTTAATCCGTCACCACCGACTCCATTTATTACTTCCAATCCTGGAGGTGTATTATGTGAAGGACAATTGTATACACTGATTGCCACTCCTGTTCCGGTACCTCCTGTGTATTATACCTGGAGTACTGCGCAAATGGGCGACAGTATTAAAGTGGCTCGCGCAGGTGATTATTCTGTGACAGCGACCAATCAATTTGGTTGTACATCATCATCCAATGTGATCACAATTCATCCTCTGCCGGATCTTAGTTGTATTCCGTCGGGTTGTTATGAATTTTGTAATGAATGTGACTCAGTCACAATTCCCGGTGTACCCGGATTTGCAAGCAATACCTGGCAAATGTTGGTGGGCGGAATCTGGACGTTTTACAGTGCATCTCAAAACCTGACTGTTGTTCCACCCGGTGGAAAATACCGTTTGCTTGCTTCCAACGGATGGGGATGTGCGGATTCAAGTGACACACTGAATATTGATTTTAAAGATTGTTGTCCTCCTCCGGATACATTGAATTGTAAAGACACTTGTACAAATTTCAACAACATCGCATTGAATGGATTTGTTCCGGAACCTTTATCGCCGAATGTGTTGTTGTCAATAGACAATACCGGTTCACAGGGTGGCAATGGAGATTATTATTTGAAGATGCAGGATCAACCCGGACCGTCACTGACATTGGCCGGCGATCAATATGATGGCAAATGGTGTTGCGGTACTTTCTGCTTCGATTTTCGTTTGTTTGATGACGGTGGCACAGGTGTAAACATCAATCCGAAATTCACAATCATGAACGGGAATCTGGGATTCAGTTTTCAGTCATCCGTTGTAGTGAATCAGGGAAATGGCTGGCATAGCATCTGTGCTCCTGTCTCTGATTGCAATCCTCCGCCGGTTTCTGCGAATGGGGCGTGGATTCCGGTAGGAGCGACTGTTCCGAATGACTGGACAACAGTATTGAGTAACGTGACTGATGTTATATTCAAAGTTGATTATACAGCAGCGGCAAATGAAATATCGGCAATCGATAATGTGTGTTTAAATTCCAGTGTACCAAGT
Organism: uncultured Bacteroidota bacterium; assembly: GCA_937871435.1. Taxonomy (GTDB): domain Bacteria; phylum Bacteroidota; class Bacteroidia; order AKYH767-A; family 2013-40CM-41-45; genus JADKJP01. Next base: position 32,624 of record CALMQM010000088.1, read on the forward strand.
ATTCATGCTAACAACGATACAACAGTTTGCGCCGGGTCAGTATTAACCCTAAACGTTCAAGGTTGTACAGGACAACCGGAATGGTATGAACTTTCAGGCGATTCATTGATCTATCTGGTTTCTCAGCCGCTGATTGATGTCACTCCGACGCAGAATACTTGTTATGTAGTGATCTGTTGTGCAAGTACTGGATGTTGCTGTGATACAGATACTGTCTGCGTAACTGTGAATCCTTTGCCTGTGATCAAATGGCAGGTCAATTATGGAAATGTTTGTCTGAATGGAGATTCGATTCTCCTTGATACTGCAAACATTTTTGTTTTCGTTGGAAATGTTTTTGTTCCGGTTTCAAAATCTTCACTCAATACGGCGTTTGCAAGTTGTGCAGGGTTGTAAAGATTTTGTTGTAAAATTTAAGACAAAAAAACAATGATTTTCTATTATTTTTCCAATCGGTAAGCAATAAAGCAAAGATGCCCAGACTCAAAGAACCAATCACAGCAGTCGGTAAATGGGTTGTGACAATTAACGAATAAACGGCTGAAAGTCCGCCAATATCGAAAATTAAGCCGGAAGAAGTTGGATATTTTTTGGTCGAAAGTCGCTGCACAAACAGAAAAGCAAAGGGTAAAAACGTCGTAGCAGCATATTCAGCAAACAATGAAGCTTGGAAAAACTGGGTTAAATGATAGGGAATAAAAGCAAAAATTAAGGAAGCCAGAACCGCAACTTTATTGGAAGCTATTTCTTTTGTCCAAAAATAAACGCCTAAAGTTCCGATTAATGAAAAAATTGTGAAGACAGTTAAGGCGGTAAAATACCAGTCATTGACTATAAACTGAACTAAACAAAAGACATAATATAAAAATGGCGGATAAAATCTGAATCGCGGATCGCCGAAGCCGAAATTTGAATCGCCAAGCCAGCCGGGAAAATAATTTCCCTGTTTCAATTCATCAAAAAAAGGCAGAACAAATCCAAAATGATTGCCAAAGTCTCCTCCCACTGGCATTCCCTTAAAAAAAATAAGTGAGATTGAGATTAATCCAAAGAAGATTACCAGTAGAATTGACTTGTTCAGCTTCATCTTATCAATTATTCAACTTTTATGGCTGTTACCTTCCAACGAATATTGGCGCGATCATCGTCCTTATTAAATCCCTCAATTCTGACCTGAACC
>CALMQM010000089.1 GCA_937871435.1 uncultured Bacteroidota bacterium
TTAGGACGCGTCCCTTTCACGGATGAAACAGGGGTTCGATTCCCCTACGGGCTACCCTCAGGGAAAGATCGGTTTTTTTACCGGTCTTTTTTCTTTTCCCCCTCTGGAAACCCGCGCCAGTATTGAAGAGTAGGCCTATCAACTCATTGGGTTCGGGAGTTCGAAATTCATTTTCTTCAAAAATCAGTTTTTCTGAGAATATCGAACTCAATAAATATCTCTTTTGGTCTACTGATGATGTTTCATAGAGTGCACCAAGACTTGTCAAAATATTTAATCCTTTCTCAAAATCTTTCTTCACAGGTAATTTACTCGTTGAAGTATTTGAAAGCTCAAGCTGCAATTCTTCAATGATTTGATTTTGTTTTAAGATCAATCGATTGTAGGATACTTTATCAATGTCATCTTTCAAATATTTCTCGTCTATTTTTTCTAATGTAAATTTAGCATGATTGAGTTTTTGTTGTAATAGTTTTCTATCTGTTCTATCATTCAGACCGTGAAGTGCCACTTGTTTTTCAAATAAATGAAGAAACAGTTCTTTTATTTCCGGTTTCAGTTGTAGCTTTTTCATCCATGATTTGATTTGCTCATTAAGGATTTCAGCTTTTTGTCTCTCTTTGCAACCAAGCATGCAATGATAATAGGCATAACGACCTCCAACCTTTCCTACGGAATAGCTTCCACTCAAATTTCTACCGCACCTGGGACATATCAGATAACCTCTCAATGGAAATGTTTCGTTTACTTTCTTTGGTTTCGATTTGATCTTACTCTTTTGTAAAAGCATTTGCTGAACCTTTAGGAAAAGTTCTTCTGAAACAATTGGTTTATGTAAACCTGTAACAATTTCTTCTGGTTCTTTCAAGTAAGCTTTAATAAGAATTTTTCCACAGTACAAAGGGTTTCTTAACAATAGCCAGATATTGTTCCTTCCGCATTTCATTCCTTTCTTGTTTAATATCCTTCTCACCTCCTCAACATGATATCTTCCACTTGCGTACAATTCAAATGCTTCCAAAACGAAATGCGCTTTTTCATTGGGAATGATGATGGGTTTGTTTTTTTCATCCCTGCTATAACTATATCCTATTGGTGGTGTAGAAACCCATCTGCCTTCTTTTTTAGCTCGTCGCATTCCTTGGGTTGTATTCATTGCTCTCCTGGTATTTTCGATCTCCGGAGCAGTTAAATAGATTGCTAACATCATCTTTTGCTCTGGGATGGAGAAATCAATGATTTGCTCAATTGCATTTGCTTCGACATTCATTTTACGAAGCTTCCCAAGCATATTCATGGCATCATTCAGGTTTCTTGAGAATCTATCCCATTTCAGGAAGAGAACCTTGCGCACCGATTTTTTCTCTCGGATGAAATTCAACAGCTTGATAAACTCAGGACGTTCAAATGTTTTAGCGGAGAAGTCGTCCTGGAAGTGTCCAACAATGCTGAGGTCATACAAAGCACAATAATTCTTCAACCGGGCTGTCTGGTCGCGTAAGCTGTACCCCTTGTCGGCCTGCTCATCGGTCGATACCCGTGTGTAAATAACTACTTCCTCCATGAAATCATTGTTTTTGATGGGTTCTTATTAAGTTCTAGTTCAATTTTTGCAAGCGCTTCAATAGCGGATAATACTTGCAATACTTCTTTGTCTGAATATTTTCTTTTTGCTTTAGAAAGAATTTTTTTTGCCTCTTCAAATGAGATCATGTGATTTACCCATGATGAATTTCTGCCGGTTTTTCCGGTCCAAAATCCAGGTAAATGTTAAGCCTGGTTTTTCCAGTGCCTGAGTTTTCATTACAATTTTATTTTTGATTTTTTTTCCAAGTGAACTATTGATCCGTTTTCAGTAATCACTTTAATGTCTGCGTATGCCCCTTTGATGATAAGGTCAATCAGTTTTACGTTAGGGCTTGCTTTCAGCTCTTCCGTAGCCAGAAGAAGTTTAGGCTGCCCATCATTAAAGGTGACTTCAATCGACTTGTAGCGATTTTCCCGAAGATATTCGAGCACTTTTTCTTCCTTTTCAGAAAGTTCAAACAATCTGCCAACTTTTTCAACCCTTCCTAAGCAGATTACTTCTTCGAAAAGGTGATTTAACGAAATTGAAATGTAGTTCTTACGAAGTATTGATTGAATTTCATGATTATTTACCTGGATTTGCAATTGATCTAGGAGTAGAGGAAGGACATGAATTTCATAGCCCTCTTTGGATCCGTCTTTTGGATTTTCTTCGATAGAAATTATGATTGAAATATTTTCTCCTGTAAGTAGAATTTGCATTAAGAGTAATTCAAATGTGGAGAAAGAAATATTTTTCACGCTTAAAAGAAAATCTTCATTAAAGACAGAATCTTTTGAAATACCTTCTGGTAGTGGTTCTAAAAATTCAATTGCTTTGGCTTTTACCTGATCAGTGAGCAATTCAGTAAAAGCACTTTCGAAAAAAAGTTCAGCCTTCACAATTGCAATTACATTCAATCCAACATTAAATTGCCGGAGTCGCACAATAAATCGAAGCCATACCAATTCCGTCAAGTTGAAACGTCTCCATTTCATTGCTTCTACTTGAATGGGTAAAATACCCTTCGTATCCCAATACGTCAGCTCGCGGTGGGTAACTCCGCAGTCTTGCAGACTAAAAGGCCGGCTGTCGAAATATTTGGATTTTAATGTTCGGAGATTCTCGATCTGTTTCATGTTTATAATAATGAACAAATATGTTCATTATTTAGAAAACATGCAAATATTTGTCGAAAAACTCATTTTTTATGTGTTTTTACATGCTTTGAAATATATCAATATGGTCGGCATAAAAAGTATCGTTAATATCCAACCTATTTTGAATAGGTCTTAAGTGTATAGGAACTGTAGCGGGTAATAGTACCTCATTAAGCATGGGTACATGACAAAAACTACAAATGAGGAAATGGAATACATTACCCATGATACCGGTATAAAGATGAGCGATGTTAAATGTCGGAATCTGGATTACTTGCATCCATTCGATATGGTGAAAATGTTCTGGTTTATTTTACCATAGTTCCGGGTGTTGACATGAAAACTATCCGGGATGAATAGAGCGCAAATAAATTAGTAGCCTGGAGGGTAATTAAGCAGCGGTTAAATGTGCTGTGTATTTGTAATTGATTCAATCATCGATTGGAAGGTGAAGGTAAATTAAAGTGATGTCAAATTTTCCCGTAAAAGGCCATAAAAAAGTTTTTTTTAAATGAAAAAGAATTTTTTTTCCGAATCGATATATTGTCTCACCCATATTAAAAATTCAAATTTGGATAGGAGGGGGCCATTTAGTAAGTTACCCGTTCAAATAGAACGGAGCAGTGATAAAAGTACGGATCAATTCATGATGGTTCTTGATTATTGTATGGGTGTCATGAGCCGTAGGGGATTTAAGGCCGGAACCAATCTCTGAAATAGAAGATTTACTCACTGGTTTTAAATTAAATTTACCCTTAACTTACATAGATCGCCTTGAGTACTTATTCGAATCTCTTCTTTTCGTTATGAAGTTCTTTAGTGCATCTCTTTCCCCATCCTTATCGCAGCATATGAATGAATTATTTTGTTTGATTTAAGAGACATTTCTGATGTGATGAAAAAAGTATTTTTGCCACATGTGAATTATGCGATTGGTTTTTTAAAACCGCGGAAAAACATTTTTTTGAAACACTTTGTAAATAGCATAAGATCATGAAAAAAAGTTTTTTTTGAATGTTTTGTAAAGCTCGTTTTTCTGCGATACTGGTACTTTGCAGGAAAAATCTGTACCATGCAACGGTTATAATTCTTCCGGAAAATACTCTATCATTCGATTCCTCAAGGAGTGTGGCTCCCCGTTATAGATGACTTGTTCATTGATCCAGTTCCCAAGGTTGTCATATTCATATTCATACTCTTTAAAGGTGCGCTTTCCGTTAGACTCATATTCGTACACCTTTGGTAGCCCATTAGAGAAGAAAGACTCGAAGACGCGAATGTGTTTTCCCCTGATAATGTAGAAAGATTCCCACCCTTGACGCTTTTCATCATATTTGTAACTGACGTGTTCTCGAACAATCTGACCATTGCATGATTCAGAAAGAAAATTTCCATGCTCATCGTGGGTGAAATGGGTGGAATCAACAACCCTGGCATTTTTGTCAAGATCCATGATCAATTGTTTCCGGCCTTGGAGATCAAAAATGGTTTTTGTCCAACCAATTAATTCTTGTCCACAAGTTGTCTTTTCTTCAATGACATTTCCGAATGAGTCGTAACGATACAATTCAAAAAATCTGCTTTTTTGATTTATGTACCGGGTCTTTGTTTCCTTCTTTTGGCGGAAATATTTTGTCTCTGAAAGTGAAAAAAGTTCAAGAGCACGTCTTGGATTTAATAATTTTGAGGTTTCTTCAATAACCACACGATTATTCTCGTCGTAAGTAAAAGAGTTGCGAATCATGTCATAGCCAAGAAGGATGGTGGATTCTAAAGTCTCGATCTTACGGTTAAAATTATCATACCTGTTAATTCTTTTCCACTGCCTGTTTCTTCTCAAAAAGATCATCTCCTGAATTGATCCAAAGGGAGTAAAAATAATGTCTGTCCCATGTAGTGTTTTTTCCCAAAGCAGTTCAGGTTTGTTTTTCTGTTCCAGCTTGAACCTGTAGTTTGTTTCTTTCAATCTACGGATTGATGAAGGTTTAGTTTTTCCGGGAGGCTGTTCAAAAAGATCCAATTGCATAATCTGTCTTTTTTATTGTCATCATCAATTTTGAAAGAACAGCCACCTAAATCTTTGGCTGGTAAAAAACGGCACAATGGTAAAAAGCATCCACGCCGAGTTGAAAATGGAAATGCTGATGCAAT
>CALMQM010000090.1 GCA_937871435.1 uncultured Bacteroidota bacterium
AATTAGAAACAACAGGACATGAAATTATAAAAGCGGTTCACCCGCATCCAACCATGAGTGAAGCTGTGATGGAAGCTGTTGCAGATGCTTATGGGGAAGTGATTCATATTTAATATCGAAGGCAGATTAGAAATATCAGGTGAAACTGAAAAATTTTACCAAACAAAAAGAGGCCCGATAAGGCCTCTTTTTATTTTATGCTTTTTCCGGAATGTGATGAAGAAAATTATTTTTTCAACAGGTCACGGATTTCTGTGAGTAACACCTGATCTTTTGTAGGAGCAGGTGGAGCACTCGGAGCTTCCGCTTCCTTGCGTTTCATTTTGTTCACCGCTTTCACAATCATGAAAATGACGAAAGCGACAATGACAAAATCGATCATGGCTTCAAAAAATGATCCGACATTCATTGTCACCGGAGGAATTTCTTTTCCATCTGCTCCCATAGACCCGGCTTTCAATGTCAGCTTCCACGCACTGAAATCTGTTTCACCAATCAACAATCCGATGATAGGTGATACAATGTCATCCACTAATGAGGAGACAATTTTACCAAATGCACCGCCGATAACAACACCGACTGCAAGGTCAACAACATTTCCTTTGTTGATGAACTCTTTGAATTCTTTAATAAAGCCCATGGCGTTTTGTTTTAGTGTTTAAATTTAAAATTATGAATTTTGATTGCTCAAAGGGGCATTCAATATTAACGAAAATAATCATCCAAAAAAAAGAATTTAGCTTTCTTCAGACTTTGATCATCCTTTAAAATGAATTTAAAAAATTTGAGCTGGCAAATGAAGTTCAAATTGTCTGACCATGCTCCATTATATCTCTCTGATACGCTCCTACTGAGATCATTAAACGAGTGACAGAATAAATATTCATCCACCCAATAATTTTTACTGCAAAGTATTACAAGAAATTGAATTTACCGGTATTCACCTCAATACAATTTCAGTTCACGGAATATTCTTCAATAGATTTCGCCGACTGAATTGAATTTCACATTTTTACACCGAATTCAACGGACTATGTGCGGAATTACCGGAGTATTGGCATTTACAGAACCTGGAAAATCATCACTGAAAAAAATTGATGATGCTCTCAACTGTTTGGAAAAACGTGGGCCGGATGCCAGAGGAATATACACTGATCAACATGTTGCTTTCGGCCATGCACGTTTGTCTATTATTGACACTTCACCTGCAGGATTTCAGCCCATGACAGATGCTTCCGGGCGTTACACATTGATATTTAACGGGGAGTTTTTCAATTTTAAGGAACACAGAGATTTTGTGCTGTCAAAAGGTATTCACCTCAAATCAGAGAGTGATACAGAAGTGCTTCTGTACCTATATATCCTGGAAGGTACTCGTTGTCTGGAACGAATCAATGGATTTTTTGCATTTGCAATTCACGATAAACAAGAGGATACAGTTTTCATTGCGCGCGACAGAATGGGTATAAAACCTCTCTTGTATTACCAGGATGAGAATCAGTTTCTTTTTGCCAGTGAAATGAAGGCGATGATAGCTCTGGGCATTCCCAAAGAGTTGGATCCTGCTTCCATGCTGTGTTATTTTCAACTGAATTATATTCCGGGACCGGCTTCCATCTTCAAAGGTGTTTTCAAACTGGAACCAGGACATTATTTCTACCTGAATCTTCGTCATCCTGAAAAGAATACCAAACAATGCTACTACTCTATTCCATTACCGGAGACAAATAAATCCGCACACAAGACTTCGTTGAGCTACGTCCAACAGCAGGCCCGATTCAGACAACTTCTTGATGAATCCGTTGCCAGAAGGATGATCTCAGATGTTCCTCTCGGAGCATTTTTAAGCGGAGGAATAGATTCGTCCGTGATCGTATCACTTGCATCCAAACATACAGATCGCTTAAAAACATTTTCAGTCGGTTTTCGGGATGAGCCTTTGTTTGATGAAACTGAATTTGCCAATCTTGTTGCCGAGCGCTGTAAAACAAATCACACAGTATTTAAGTTGAGCAACGACGATTTATTTCAACATCTTTTTGATGTCCTTGAATATATTGACGAACCATTCGCCGACAGTTCTGCTCTCAATGTGTATATTCTTAGCAAAGAAACCCGTAAACATGTTACAGTAGCTCTGAGCGGTGATGGAGCAGATGAACTTTTTGGCGGTTACAATAAACATGAAGCCGAAAGAAGAGCGCGCAATGGTGGATTAAGTACTTCATTGCTGAAGGCATCTGCACCACTTTTAAAGCTCTTTCCACAGTCGAGAAACTCAAAAAGCATGGACTTATTCAGACGCGCAAGCAGGATGGCTGAAGGACTTCGACTGAATCCGAAAGATCGATACTGGCGTTGGGCTGCTTTTGAAAATGAAGAAGAAGTTGCCTTATTACTACGAATAAATATTCGAACCAAAAATTCAGAATACGCCTATCGTAAAAATGAAATTCTGAAACACATAACATCGCAAAAGGACATTCAGGATGTATTGTATACTGATATGCACCTGGTACTGGTCAATGATATGCTCACTAAAGTCGATCTAATGTCGATGGCAAATTCTCTTGAAGTGAGAGTCCCTTTTCTTGATTATACGGTGGTAGATTTTGCTTTCTCACTGCCAGCATCAAGTAAAATTGATGCTGATGGGCGAAAAAAAATTGTCAGAGATACCTTTCGCCAGGACTTACCGGATGAGTTGTATACCAGAAAAAAGAAAGGTTTTGAAGTTCCATTGCTCAAATGGTTCAGGAATGAGTTGAAAACTCTGATCAATGATGATTTACTAAGTGAATCTTTCATTGAATCGCAGGGAATATTTCACTATGCAGAAATTTTAAAACTGAAAAAGAAATTATTCAGTGTAAATCCGGGAGATACACATGCCAAAATCTGGGCATTAATAGTTTTTCAATACTGGTGGAAAAAGTGGATGAAATAACCATCCACACAATTACAATACACCCAAACTATCCAGCTCCTCTTTTGAAACACTTGGAGGCATAATGTTTCTCTTCAGTTTAGAAACAATAAACTCACCTGCTTTTCTTGCATTGGCTTCATTTGCAAATCCCTTATTTCCCTGAATAGCCGGTATGTGAGGCTGATGAATGTAGAGCTTCCCTCCCATCAATACATCATAGCCAAAGCCTCCTATATCAGCGGTATTTGAAAAAGTATTTACTTCATAAGATTGATTATTCGCTGTGACAGCATTCCCATTTTCTCCTTCATTCATACCGCCTGCAGCTTCATTCCTTACTGTTGCAACTGAACTATCTGCGGATTTTGAATCCGATTGTTTTTGAGAATCACCTGAACAGGCTGAAAACATAATCAGTATCCCGAAAATGGAATACATTAATTTAATGGAACTGATTTTTTGAGTCATATTAATTTCACCGGCTGATTCAGGATTATTCTTATTTCATTTCAGGCATTGTGTATTTACGTCCTTGATTTTCTTTTTTCAGCCAATCCATCAAAGGAGAAAAATATTCCAGCATTGCTCTGGCGCTTAAGTCTTCACCTGTTTTGTCCTTCAACAATTTTCTCCAATCTACACTGCTTCCCGGTTTCATGATATCACCGATGAATTTTCCGATCTCTTTATTACCAAAATAATTTGTTGAATGTGGATCTTGTTTCAAAATGTTCTTTGAAATATAATCATGCACCTGAAACAGAAGGATAAACGATAAAGCGTAGTCGTAATATTGTGCAGGGTCATCATTGATATGCGTTTTGGTTGCAGCATCGCAATAATTTTCTCCACGTTCTGTAGGCGGAACTATACCCTGATATTCTTTTACAATTTCCCACCATCTTTTATTCCACTGATCTTCCGGTAGATTTTTAGCATATAATTCATATTCGAATGAACTCATTGTTCCTGCACTCCATGGAATGAAAACCACATAATTCAGTGCATCTTTCAACAATTGCTTTGTGTCATCCATTTTTGCATTTGCGTCTACAAGTCCCAATCCGGCTGCAAATGGTTTTTGCATAGCAGCAAGACCCATCATACTTCCCAATGCTTCATGGTACGCACGATTCGCACCTTCACGCAACAGATAAGGAACGTCAGGATTGCTATAAGAAAGGTAATAGTAGATGTGTCCATATTCATGATGAACAGTTTCGTACCACTGTGCATTGGGAACAATACTCATAAGAGAACGAACATCTTTGTCCAAGTCCATATGCCAGGCAGATGCATGTGTGTTCTTTTTAAAACCGGCATCTTTCGCGACTGGATAAAGACTTGATTTCTCCCAGAAAGTCTTAGGCAGTTCAGGAAAACCAAGTGATACATAAAATTTTTCTCCCTGCTTGGCAACCCATTCTGCATCCTTCAATTTTAAAGCGCTATCGAGATTCAATCCTTCCACTGTCACCATTTCACTCCAGTCCTGACCCCAGCGATTGCTCAACCATTGCGCAGGAATGTAATCCGGCACTTCTTTCACTCCATATTTTTTTGCCAATTCATAGCGAATATAGGTGTGCAATTCACGGTAAAGCGGATTGAGTTCCTTATTGAATGTACGAAGCATGTCCATCATTTCATCCGTCTTCATACCGTAATCCGAAACCTGGTAAGTGAAATAATCCGGATACCCCAATCCCTGAACCACTTTATTTCGAAGATCACGAAGTTTAATTAAACCTGGTTTCAACGCGCTTCCGATTGACTTACTCGACTCCCAGGCTTTTCTCCGCGCTGTAGTATCTTTCACTTCAGCCAAAATAGAATCAATATCATTTGGAGTAACTTCTTTTCCATCAATCATGAATTTGTATCCATACAAATGTTCAGTCTGTGCAGTTCCCGCTTTGATGAGTTCCTTCACAGTTCCCTCTGCACTCTCAGGATTTCCGGCAGCCAAATACAGGATTTTTCTCAATTGCTTTATTTGCAATGGAGCCAGATCCTTTTCCCAGCTAAGAAATTGAGTAGCCTTGTCAATATTTTCTTTACTTCCTGTGAATTTTGCCATTGCTTCATCCGCGATTCTGGAAGTGTAAGCATTCATTGTATCTCCTTCTACGATGTGAGTATTCACTGCCCACTGACCTTCACTGGAAACAGTATACAATTCTTTGTATTTGGCATTGTATGAATCCAAATAAGCCTGGACTTCTTTTTGATGCTCCGCAGATTCATTTTTACATGCGGTGAAAGCAATTACCACTAACAGGGAGAAGAGAATATTTTTCATTTGTATAAATTTCAGGTAACGTCCGGAACTATTCCGAAACGGGGCTACAAGTATAGGAAAAAGCTTTGTTTAAATTGGTGTATTTGCGGAGTATTTGCTATTTACATGAAGGCAATTTCACTGAAATCTGACATACATTTCATGCACGATTGATTTACCGCCAGCTCAGGTTTTCCTTTAACCTACGAAAAATCTATCTTAACATAAATTTATTCGAACTTCTCAGGATTTCTTTCTTTAAAACTTGTTGAGAGGAGATATTTTTTTATTTTTACTTCAACCAAAAATTCATGTTATGAAAAGAAAATTTTACATTCTGCTTATTGTACTTTTTTGCCTTAATGGAATTTCAGGATTTGCTCAGAATGAAACCAACATCTGGTGTTTTGGTCTAGGAGCCGGGCTTGACTTCAACTCCGGTTCACCAGTATTTTTTTCCGGTTCCGCTACTTCTACAAATGAAGGTTGTTCGAGCATCGCTGATGCTTCCGGTAACCTCTTGTTTTATACAGATGGTATGAATGTATGGAACCGAAATCATATCGGCATGCCTAACGGAAGCGGACTCATGGGCGATTATTCTGCCTCACAATCTGCAGTTATCGTAAAACAACCAGGCAATGCGAATATCTATTTCATCTTTACTGCAGGCGCCTGGGGTGGTCCTTCCATCTACTATAACACTGTAGACATGACATTGAATGGAGGACTCGGAGATGTAGTTCTAAAGAATCAATTCATGTGCGCGTCCTCAACTGAAAAAATTTGTGCTGTAAAACACGCCAATGGAACAGATTTCTGGATTCTGTCTCACGAATACATGAGCGATCGATTTTTTGCTTTCCAACTCAGTTCAGCCGGCGTGAGTGCCGCACCAGTAATAACCGGAATAGGTTGTATCGCCAGTGATGCAGTAGGCTGTATGAAAGGTTCAGGACAAGGAAATCGTGTGGCTATTGCACACAGAAATGATACACTGCAGGTGTTTGATTTTAATAATGCTTCCGGAGTGTTCTCATCACCTATCACATTATCCAATTTTACCAGTGTGACCGGTTATTCAGCTTATGGCGTTGAGTTTTCTCCCAATGGACGATTCCTCTATGCCGCGGAAGAAGAATATTATGTTCCCTGTAATTTATATCAGTATGATCTCAATGCCGGCTCAAACGCTGCAATAGAAGCATCTCGCACGATTATCGGTGTTGATTATCCTGATCATTCGTTCGGCTCTCTACAACTGGGTCCGGATCACAAAATTTACGTAGCCAGAAATAATGCTTCAGTTATCGGTGTGATCAACAATCCTGATTTTCTTGCTCCGTCTTGCAATTATGATAGTCTCGGTGTAAATATTTTTCCGGCTACCTGTTATCTCGGTTTGCCGAACGAATATGTCAATTCTGTTATTTCTCCTACCCTTGCAGCTTTCACATCACCTACCTCTGTATGTCCGGGTGGATGCGTTGCTTTCAGCAATCTTTCAGCCAATGCCACCAGCTACCAATGGTCTTTTCCTGGTGCAAATCCCTCCAGCAGTACAGATGAAAATCCATCACAAATCTGTTACTCCACGCCAGGACAGTATACCGTAACACTCATTGCAAGTAATTCAGTATATTCTGATACTACCACTATCATCAACTATATCAATGTAAATCCTATCCCTCAACTTGGTTTACCCGGACATAGTAATGATACCATGTTTATGTCAGGTGGCTATGTTTCTTTTCAATGGTATATGAATTCTCAAATTATTCCAGGCGCTACTGACTCCTTTTACGTTGCTACACAAGATGGATTGTATTATGTAGAAGTTGTTGACAGTAACGGCTGCCAGGGAACCTCCGCTTACCTGGATCTGGCAGTAGGAATAGCGTCCCTTCAAACCACTCACGAGTTTAGGCTGTTCCCCAATCCTGTGAAGAATGACTTTACTTTAAAATTTAATTCAGACAAATCACAATATATCTCTATTGAAGTGAGAGATGTAGTTGGACAGTTGATCTATTCAGATCAATATTCTGCACTTCCCGGATTAAACTCCATTCACATTCCTTCCTCAGATTGGGCCGAAGGAACATATTATCTGAGAAGTTTAACAGCAAAAGAATCTGATTGTCTAAAACTGGAAATTCTAAGATAAGCCGGCACTGCTCGTTCTTAATAATTAATTCAAAAAAAATACGTTCATTTCGAGAACGTATTTTTTTAATCTCCTTTTCTTTTGCCGGAAATTGAATCCTAACAAATCAATCGTTCCGTTGTGGAACGATAATTTGTGGAATAGTTCGGAGTCGAACCGATGACCTTCCCGTATGAATGGGACGCTCAAAAAAAAATCGTTCCGTTGTGGAACGATAATTTGTGGAGCATATCGGAGTCGAACCGATGACCTCTTGCATGCCATGCAAGCGCTCTAGCCAGCTGAGCTAATGCCCCTTTTACAGGAAATATATTCCTTAAAACCGGGACGCAAAGAAAAATAAAAAAATGGTTCGGGGATAATCTGTATCATCAAAATCAAAAAAAAATTGATGCTTAGCTCAAAGCTTATTCGATTTGTTCCGACAAATAAATTGAAAGAATTGTATACCTATTACTCAACGATCTCATAACAGGATACTTAAGATAAACCATGAAAATGCTTTATTAACATTGCTTGTTGGAGAGCAGGTTCAAGAATATCTTGTTCACAAGCTATTTGTATTATTTTTGCCTGAAGCCATTTCCGAATTCCAATCTGTGAATCTGAAGAATAATCTCTTCTTTTCTCTCATTCTATTATTGCTGCTTTACAGTTGCAATCCGGCTAGAAAATTGCCGGATGGTCAGTACCTTCTCACCAAAAATGTTATTGTCGCGGATACCGGGCTCGTTGAAAAGGAACGACTGGCAGCACTCATCAAACAAAAACCAAACAGGAAAATCCTTGGAGTATTCCGCTTTCATCTGGGAGTATATAATCTTGGTAACCACGGCAAACCAACCAAATTTAAAAACTGGCTGAAGAGCATTGGTGAGGAACCTGCGATTCTTGATACCTCCATGGTGGAGCGTTCAAGGAATCAGTTGAATCTGCTGGTTCATAAGCAGGGCTTCTTCAATTCCTCTGTCAGGGATTCCGTTGTTTACAAACACAAAACTGCGAAAGTCAATTATTTCATCAGGTATGGAAAGCCTTATCTCATTCGCAACACCGATCTAACTACAAAAGATCCTGAGCTGTATAAATTGTTAGGGTATTTTAAAGAAAGAACAATATTGCACAAAGGAGATCGCTACGATGAAGATGCAATTGATAAAGAAAGAGACAGAGTAGCAACAGAAATTAAAAACCTCGGCTATTATTTCTTTTCAAAAAATTACATCACTATCCAGGTCGATAGTTCACTGTCTTCCCACGAAGCAGACATCTTTTTTTATATCAACAGGGTGAATGAAAATATTGATCCTGCCCTGGTAGGTAACCAACCAATCGAAAATCATCACAGCTATCGTCTGCGAAATATTTATATTCAGACAGATTTCAATCCAAAAGATCCTGCTCATTCTATCCCCTCTGACACTGTTTTTTATCAGGGATATTATTTATTGTCACAGGACTCAGACCGCATCATCCGGAATGATCAGTTACTTGGTACCATTTTTTTCAAACAAGGAGATTTGTACCGACAACCCAGCGTAGATTACTCCTACTCCAGAATTCAGGATCTCAATATTTTTAAATTCATCAACATTCAATTTGTAGAAGTTCAAAGGGAATATGAAACAGACAGCTTCAAACTGGACGTCATTATTCAACTTACTCCCATGGACCAGCAAGATATAACGTTTGAAGCGGAAGCGACAAACACTGGCGGGAACCTCGGAGTAGCAGGAAGTATTGGTTACAGAAATAAAAATCTTTTTAGAAATGCAGAAGTTCTCGATGTAAAAATTAAAGGTGCATTAGAAGCATTACCGAATTTTAATGAGGAGACTCCAAACAAGAAAATCTTTGCATTCAACACTTACGAATTCGGACCACAAATAAATCTTGCCTTCAAAAAATTTTTACTCCCAAAATTTCTCACCAAAGGCACTTCAAGATTTTTTAATCCACGCACCAATCTGAACGTCGGCTTCAATTACCAGAATCGTCCGGATTATATCCGATCCATCCTTAATTTTTCAATGGGATACGTCTGGAAAGGATCAAAAACTCAACGCTTTTTTGTGTATCCTTTTGAAGTCAATTCAGTTTATGTGAAACCCTCTGTCGCCTTTCAGGCGAAACTTGACAGTCTCAATGATCCCAGACTTCTCTACAGCTACGACACACACCTCATTCCTTCAGGTCGTTTTACTTGGGTATTCAATAATCAGGAAATCCGCAGTGATGGAAGATTTCTTTTTATTCGTGCCAATCTGGAATTTTCAGGATTGATTCTGACCGGACTCGCAAAACCACTGAATCTGAAAAAAGATGAATCTGGAAACTATAAAATATTTGACATCAAGTATTCACAATACATAAAACCGGATGTAGATGTTAGTTATCATTTGCAATTAGATCCAAACAATTCACTTGTGTATCGAATTGCCGCAGGTATCGGATTCCCTACTTTCAATTCCAGAGCACTTCCTTTCGAAAAAAGTTTCTTTGCCGGAGGAGCCAACAGTTTGCGTGCCTGGAGTGCCAGAACACTCGGTCCTGGTTCTTATAAGAAGATACTCAATATTGAACAAAGCGGCGACATTAAAATTGAAGCCAATATTGAATACCGTTCATTTCTCTTCAATCTTCTCGAAGGCGCTCAACTGGAAGGCGCGGCATTTGTGGATGCAGGAAATATCTGGACAAGGAACGAAGACCCTGCAAGACCGGGTTCTCAATTCAAGTTCGAAAACATGGTGAAAGAAATGGGACTTGGTGGCGGATTAGGACTCAGATTTAATTTTTCATTTTTTATTCTCCGCCTCGATGCCGCAGTAAAACTTCGTGATCCTTCTCTGGATCTTGCAAAAAGATGGGTGTACCCGAATCAAAAATTTGTTATCGGAGACATTACACCGAACCTGGCTATTGGGTACCCGTTTTAATACTTATTTGGTTCCTGGTTCGGGTTTCGGGATGTTCCCAATATTTGAATACCTTACCATTCACTCTTCACTAATCACCTTTCACTCCTATTTTTTCGGCTGATCGGGTATAGCAGCCTGTTTATTCACTTTGAATCTTGCGTCAGGTGTTCCATCTTTTTTCAGTTTTTTATTTGAACTGAATCTGCGATCAGGAGTTCCGTCTTTTTTAACAGGATGAACAGGCGTTACATGTGCCGGTTTGATTCTCGTCTTTTGATCAGATACAGGAACAACCGGAGCAGGTTTCAGATTCTGCGAAGCTGGTAAAACATGGCTAGGTTTTGCCGGCTTAACAACAGAAGTGGTAGGTGTAGTGCTTTGAGTCTGCGCATACATAGTTCCAATGTTCAGTCCCAAAATTGTAATCCATGCGATGATTTTTTTCATTTGATCATTATTAATTTGAGAAAACAAAAATGCAATCCCTGAGATGACAAAAACATGAATCCGTATGTTAAGTAGAATTTTGATGAGAGGCTTCTAAACAATTGCAGTTAAAAACCTTGTCTCGCAAGGCAGGTTAGCTATTTCCTTTTTCAAAATTCTCTGTTAGCTTTGCCTTCCGAATAAATATTTAACATTATGTCATATTCAAAAATTGTAGAATTGCTGGGTACAGGTGCTGAAGGTTTATTGAAGCATGAATGTAAAACTGTTACCAAATCACAATTACATCTTCCGGGTCCAGATTTTACTGACAGGATTTTTTCTCCTTCAAACAGATCCAACCAGGTACTAAAAAGCCTACATCACTTATACAATCATGGTCGTTTGTCCGGAACAGGATATATGTCTATACTCCCGGTAGACCAGGGAATCGAACATTCTGCCGGAGCATCTTTTGCTCCTAATCCGGTTTATTTCGATCCGGAAAATATTGTAAAACTTGCTATCGATGGCGGTTGTAATGCTGTTGCCTCCACTTACGGCGTGCTTGCATCTGTTTCAAGAAAATATGCTCATCACATTCCTTTCATTGTAAAAATTAATCACAATGAATTTCTCACGTATCCGAATAAATATGATCAAATAATGTTCGGTTCTATTCGTGAAGCATGGAATATGGGAGCAACTGCTGTTGGTGCAACTATCTACTTTGGTTCGGATGAATCAACACGACAAATTCAGGAAGTGAGCAGAGCTTTTGAAATGGCTCATGAACTGGGAATGGCAACAATTTTATGGTGCTACCTCAGAAACAGCGGTTTCAAAAAAGACGGAATAGATTACCATACTTCCGCTGACCTTACCGCTCAGGCAAATCATTTGGGTGTGACCATTCAGGCTGATATTATCAAACAAAAACTGCCGACAAATAACGGAGGTTATACTGCGATAAACTTCGGGAAAACTCATCCAAAAGTTTATTCTGAATTGAGTACGGATCATCCAATTGATCTTTGCAGATACCAGGTTATCAACTGCTACATGGGTCGGGCAGGATTGATTAACAGTGGTGGAGAATCAAAAGGAGCAAGTGATATGTCAGAGGCAGTGACAACTGCAGTAATTAATAAACGTGCAGGAGGACAAGGACTTATCTCAGGAAGAAAAGCATTTCAAAAACCGATGAAAGATGGAATCCAATTATTGAATACCATCCAGGATGTTTATCTTTCATCTGAAATTACCATTGCCTGATTTAATCCGGATCGATATTCCAAACTCAATCGGATTGATCATTCTTTCACTTAAAGCAATCACGCATGTCCTGGTTCAAACGCATAAAAGAAGGTATCACCACTTCCACAACCGAAAAGAAGGAAACTCCTGAAGGATTGTGGCACAAATGTCCCTCATGCAAACACATTGCACCGAGTAAAGAACATGCACAACGTAAATATGTGTGTGAGCAATGTGGTTACCACGACAGAATAGGATCAGCTGAGTACTTTGAAATTCTATTTGACAATGACCAGTTCATTGAACTGAATCCAAATTTAAGTTCCGATGATCCGCTTCATTTTGTCGATACAAAAAAGTACACAGATCGAATCGTGGAATCCCAGAAAAAGAGTGGACTAAAAGATGCCATTCGAACTGCAGCAGGAACTGTCGACGGCGAAGGACTTGTTATCGCATGTATGGATTTCTCTTTTATCGGCGGTTCTATGGGATCAGTCGTCGGAGAGAAAATTTCCCGCGCTATTGATTATTGTCTGGCGCACAAACTTCCTCTTCTCCTTATTTCCAAATCAGGAGGTGCCCGAATGATGGAGGCCGCTTATTCACTCATGCAAATGGCCAAAACCTCCGCTAAACTTACTTTGCTGGCTGAAGCAAAGTTGCCATATATTTCCTTGCTTACAGATCCTACAACTGGTGGAGTTACAGCATCTTATGCAATGCTTGGTGACCTCAATATCTCGGAACCGGGAGCTTTGATCGGGTTTGCCGGACCTCGAGTTGTAAAAGAGACGATCGGAAAAGATCTCCCAAAAGGTTTTCAAACTGCCGAATTTGTCCTGGAACACGGTTTTTTAGATTTTATCGTTGACAGAAGAGAATTGAAAACCAGGCTTGGAATGGTGCTAAAAATGTTAAAAATTTAAGATGAATGCTTGTTATGTTCTTGTAAAAGACTACATTTGCACTCCTTAAAAACGAACAAAGCAATTCTCACAATGAAGCTGAAAAGTGAAGCAAAAACCTCAATTTTTAAAAAATTCGGAGGTTCAGAAAAGAATACAGGATCTACAGAGGCTCAAATCGCCTTATTTACTGAGCGTATTTCCTTCATGACACAACACCTCCAGGTCGCTAAAAAAGATTATTCAACACAACGTGCTCTGATTAACCTTGTAGGTAAGCGCCGTAGCCTCTTAGATTATCTTCAGAAAAAAGATATCGAGCGCTATCGTAAAATCCTGACCGAACTTAATATCCGTAAATAATTTTCAAATACAAGAAACAGAAAAGGCAATTCCAGGGATTGCCTTTTTTGCTTTTAACCAGAAACAAAGCAGCGATGTCGAACAAAGCAACAATTAAAGAATTTGATCTCGGCGATGGCCGAAAAGTAAGTATTGAAACCGGCCGTCTTGCCAAACAAGCAGATGGTTCAGTAGTAGTTAGAATGGGAGATGCCATGTTGTTGGCAACAGTGGTCTCCAATCCAAAAGCCAAAGAGGGCGCGGACTTCCTTCCTCTTTCAGTTGATTACACGGAAAAATTTTCTGCAGTTGGACGTTTTCCGGGAGGATTCCTGAAACGTGAAAGCAGAATGTCTGAATATGAAATTCTGATCAGTCGTTTGATTGACAGAGCACTTCGTCCTATGTTCCCCGAAGATTATCATTCCGATACACAGGTAATGGTAACGCTCCTTTCAGGTGACCCAAAAATTCAACCTGATGCATTGGCAGGTCTTGCAGCATCAGCAGCTATTACAATTTCTGATATCCCATTTAATGGACCAATTTCAGAAGTACGTGTTGCCCGCGTAGATGGCAAATTGTGCATTAACCCTTATACAGAAGATCTTGAACGTGCTGATATCGACCTTATGGTTGCAGGCTCCATGGACAGTATCGTCATGGTTGAAGGTGAAATGAACGAAGTTTCAGAAGAAGAAATGCTTGCAGCAATTAAGTTTGCTCATGAAGCAATCATCCTCCAATGTAAAGCGCAAATTGAGCTCCGCGAAATGTGCGGTAATAAAGCAAAGCGTGAATATTCACACGAGGAGAATGATGCTGAATTGAAAGATAAAGTACGTGCACATTGCTACGACAAAGCATACGCAATTGCCCGTTCGGCAAATCCTAACAAGCAACAAAGATCAGAAGCATTTTCATTGCTGTATGATGAATTCATGGCAACTCTTTCTGAAGAAGACCGCGCTTCCAAAGTGGCAATGGTTGACCGCTACTTCTTCGAAGTGGAAAGCGATGCTATGCGCAATTGTATTCTTGATGAAGGTGTTCGTTTAGATGGCCGTAACAGTACTACTATTCGTCCGATTTGGTCAGAAGTAAATTACCTTCCTTCTACTCATGGATCTTCCATATTTACAAGAGGAGAAACTCAATCTCTCACATCTGTTACTTTGGGAAGTAAAATGGATGAGCAGATGATTGATGTGCCCATGAAGGACAGCTCTTCCAAATTCCTGCTTCATTACAATTTCCCCGGTTTCAGTACAGGTGAAGTGAAGCCAAATCGTGCTCCTGCACGCCGTGAAATTGGTCATGGAAATCTGGCGATGCGTTCTTTGAGAAAAGTTCTTCCTGGAGAAAATGAATGCCCTTATACCATTCGCGTTGTATCCGATATTCTTGAATCAAACGGTTCCTCTTCGATGGCTACGGTTTGCGCAGGAACATTGGCACTGATGGATGCCGGTGTGAAAATCAAACGCCCTGTGTCCGGTATTGCCATGGGATTGATCATGGATAAAAAAGGCAGATATGCTGTGTTGAGCGACATCCTTGGCGACGAAGATCACCTGGGTGATATGGATTTCAAAGTAACCGGTACTGACAAAGGTATCTGCGCATGTCAGATGGATCTGAAAGTGCAGGGTTTGTCTTTTGAAATCATGTTAAAAGCGCTGAATCAGGCGAAGGAAGGCCGAATGCACATCCTCGGTGAAATGCTCAAAACCATTTCTGAGCCACGTGAAGATTACAAACCACATGCACCACGTATCGAAAAACTGATCATCGCCAAAGAATTCATTGGTGCAGTGATCGGACCTGGCGGAAAAGTAATCCAGGAAATGCAGCGTGAAACAAATACGACAATTACTATCGAAGAAGTAAACAATGAAGGTATCATTGAAATTGCTTCTGCGGATAAAGCAGGAATTGAAGCAGCTAAATCACGCATCAAAGCGATCGTTGCTATTCCTGAAATCGGAGAAGTTTACGAAGGAAAAGTGAAAAACATCATGGACTTCGGCGCATTCATTGAATTTATGCCGGGCAAAGATGGACTTCTCCACATAAGTGAAATCACCTGGGAACGTCTGGATAGTATGAAAGATGTTTTCAAGGAAGGTGAAAAAGTAAAAGTGAAACTCATTGATATCGATAAGAAGACCGGTAAATACCGACTCTCACGTAAAGTCCTGCTCCCTAAACCGGAAAATGCAGCGGCTCAAGGTGATGGTGGCCGTCAACAAAGACGTCAACCAACAGCTTAAGAAAGCTGAGGATTATCAGGAAAAAAAACATGCAGCAACTACTGCATGTTTTTTTTTGCACAATTGAAAGAAAAGTCCACAAATAGGACTTCTCATATATTATTGTATTTCAACATATTAAATTAAATTGATCATGATTTTGTAAGAATCCAATTCCTTTTTTGAGAAATGCTGAAACTTACATAGAAGCATGCCGTTTCAAATGCGTATTCTTTTTCGAGAAATACATCAGACTTTTTCTAACAATCAGGAGCATCGGATGAGACAGCTAAAAATTACAAAGCAGGTTACCAACAGAGAAACAGCCTCGTTGGACAAGTATTTACAGGAAATCGGACGCGTGGAATTGATTACCGCGGAAGAGGAAGTGCGATTAGCACAATTGATAAAAAAAGGAGATCCAAAAGCTCTTGAACGCCTCACTAAAGCGAATCTGCGATTCGTGGTGTCGGTGGCGAAGCAATACCAAAATCAAGGTCTCACCTTAGGTGACCTTATCAATGAAGGAAATCTTGGATTAATAAAAGCGGCACAAAGATTTGATGAAACCCGGGGTTTCAAATTCATTTCTTATGCTGTATGGTGGATCCGTCAATCTATTTTGCAGGCTTTGGCCGAACAATCGCGAATTGTTCGTCTGCCTCTCAATAAAATCGGAAGCATCAATAAAATCAACAAGACTTTCTCTAAACTGGAACAGGAATATGAACGTGAACCCTCTGCAGAAGAGATCGCGGAATCCATGTCTGTTTCTGTTGACGATATCAAAGAAGCGATGCGTACTTCCGGAAGACATGTTTCCATGGATGCACCACTCCAACAAGGAGAAGACAGCACTTTGATTGATGTACTGGGTGATGATGATCAGCCTCATCCCGATGCTACACTCATTACAGAATCGCTCCGCAGAGAAGTTGAACGGGCTCTTTCCACTCTCACATTGCGTGAAGCGGATGTGATAAGACTGTATTTCGGTCTTGCAACAGGAGAACAACCAATGACTCTGGAAGAAATCGGTGAACGATTCGATCTTACAAGAGAGCGTGTCAGACAGATCAAAGAAAAAGCGATACGTCGTTTGAAACATACTTCACGCAGCAAGATTCTAAAGACCTATTTAGGGTAAAATTCTATACTTCTAATCAATGGGGAGAGTCATTTCGATGGTTCTCCCCTTTTTTATTGTTGGTTGTTGGTTGATGGTTTTTGGAATAAAGCTTAATCACCTATATTTATTACTTTTGCTCATCATTTTCGAAACCCGAACAACCAACAACCAACAATGTCCATCATCGCACCCTCTATCCTCTCCGCCGACTTTGGTAATCTGCAACGTGATGTGGAGATGATCAACAACAGCAATGCCGACTGGTTTCATGTGGATATAATGGATGGTGTATTTGTTCCAAATATTTCCTTTGGTTTTCCGGTGATGAAATCAATTTTTAAGCATGCTAAAAAACCGTTGGATGTACACCTCATGATTGTCAACCCGGATCGCTACATTCAGCAATTCAAAGATGCAGGTGCTGCAGTACTCACAGTACATTACGAAGCGTGTGATCATTTACACCGCACCATTCAACATATTAAAGATTCAGGGATGCAGGCCGGAGTAGCAATTAATCCACATACTTCTGTGACCTTGCTTGAAGATGTAATTCCTGAAATTGATCTTGTATGTGTGATGAGCGTGAATCCCGGCTTTGGTGGACAAAAATTCATTGCAAATACTCTTATGAAAACAGAGCAGCTACGCAATATTATTGCACGGAAAAATTCGAAAACAAAAATCGAAATTGACGGTGGTGTTGATTTGGAAAATGCTTCTTCCCTTATTAAAGCAGGAGCAGATGTTTTGGTTGCAGGAAATACTGTATTTGCATCTTCCAATCCTGTGGAGACGATTGCCCGCTTAAAAGCAATCTGAATTTTCCCCTTTTTATTGAATTCCGGCATATTCCCTGAGATAGTCAAATCTCGGCATTAAATGTCCGTCATGTGTTATCGACGCACGTT
The DNA here is from genome assembly GCA_937871435.1 of uncultured Bacteroidota bacterium. Lineage (GTDB taxonomy): Bacteria > Bacteroidota > Bacteroidia > AKYH767-A > 2013-40CM-41-45 > JADKJP01. The sequence goes on from CALMQM010000090.1 coordinate 17,524, forward strand.
CAATTACACGATCATTATCATCTCCGAAAAGTGACGGCAATACTCGTTCCATCAGGTGCTTTCCGAAACCATCAGAAGCATCCCGCGGCAATTCACAAGGTAGATTATCGACTGACATTACTGTAATGCTTTGCTTTCCGAAAGGTTCCACTTCCTCTTCTGTCATTGGATCGTAGCCGTAAAATTTATTTTCAATCGTTGTGGCTTTTGTCGTACTCGGAATACTACCATTTAAATCACACGTCACATCCGCAATCACACTGATACGAAAATCAGGATCCCGCATTCTTGCTTTGGTGAACAGAATATCCGCTCTTGGATCCCAGAATGTACAATGAATAAGCAAATCCGTTACACCCGCGAATGACGCGGGATCACTGAATTTACATTTGTATTCATCCGGATGATGGTGGAAATCCCAACTGCTGAAAGCTGACCCATCCTTCGCAGTATAATAATCCTCTGAATGCAACTGAACATACACAGGTTCACGAAATGTATAATTCAGAAATTCATACGGAGTAACTTTCCGCAAATCCAAAGCTCCCATTGTCTCGCATGCTCCGTTAGCTACCCGTCCTCCTCCTGTGATAACAATTTTGATATTGGGAAGCCGTACTTTTTCCAATTCTTTAAATAGTTCTTTTTTATCGTGACAAAGCTGAGCAGGTTTTACATCGTACAAATTGTATTTGTGCCCATATGCCATGATGCCATTATATGCTCCTACAATTCCGGCGAAACGACCGAACCCGATAATCCTGTTTTCATTTTTGTCGACCAGACACTCATAATCAATCATCGTGATTTTCTTTGCCAGCAATGCCTTCAGAAGCTCACGGTTGTGCGGTTGTTTCTTAATGGTGTGTGAAAAGAAAAAATATTTTTTCCCGGGAATCAATTCTTGCATGGGTACTTCCTTAACCCCCATCAAAATATCACAGTCTGAAAGATCCTCCTGTAATGGAATTCCATAATCCGTGAATTCACTGTCTTTAAAACTTCTCCATTCGCTCGGTTGTACAACCAACTCCACATTTTTATAATCTTCGAGAATTCTAAAACATTGTTCCGGAGTAAACGGACTCCTCTTATCGTGTGGAACTTTTCCTTCTCTGATTATCGCAACTTTGATTTTCTTCATAACAACTCTAACAGCCGGCAAAGGTAACCTTGTCGGATGGATTAAAAAAGTACCGGTGGTTTCTGATTGATTTTACAGAAAAAGAATCAAAGTAATCTTCTATTTATCAGATATTTACTCTGACCTACTACTCTCTTTCAGGGCCTCATTGAAAAGAGAAATAATTGCGAATTATTTTCTATCAGGCTATAGTCGCCGGACTCAACAAAATTATCACCTGTAATATCATCCACCTGATACCCGTAAACAAACAACTGAGATTTATTTTCTATTTCTCCAAAATCAGAGGATTCAATAATTCCATCCTGATTCACATCTCCGCTATACAAACAATATTTCCCGAGATTAAGTACCAGATTATTTCCATATGCCTTTGACGCGGCAGTTGTGAAATCATAAGAAATGGAAGGCGCGTTAAGCAAAACAGGCAAAGCACTCCACGTTTCAAGAGAATTCCGATGTCGTAATGCAAAATAACAGGAAGTATTATACAAGTTACCCGGACATGAAACGGAAAGTGTACCATTCGTTTGAAGAAGAGTCTTCGTGCTGAATAGTGTTGCATACGGGGTACTGGCAGCATGCAATTCAAAACTTACAGAATCACATACGGAAGGATAGCTACCGGGGTTGAGTACTGCATTCATCACACCGCTTCCAATATGGTATCCTTCAATCAGTGCCTTCACGGATAAATTGAGAACTGCATAGGTTCCAACGATGTTTACATTATCGATGTACAATTTATTTCCGTATCCACAGATATTCTGAAACTTGATTATAAAGCTGCTCTGACCGACATATGAATTCAGATTAATACTTTCTGTTCTCCATTGTGCTGCTGTCGGTACAAAATTATTGGAACCGCTTCCTGCAGTTGATAATCCTGTTCCTCCTTTCGCGTACACACGGGTGAAAGTGTTTCCGCAATCGGTGGATACCAAAACAGCGAGACTGTCTATGTACCCGGTGAATACCTGATACGCGACATCAAAAGTGAGAGTGACTGTGTTGTAACCGGTAAGATCGATTCGTTTTACCTGCAATTCATCTTTTTCGCCCGGTACATTCCATGAATAATTATCAAACATCATCGAACTCGAGGATGTACCAAAACCACCGGCTGATGTGTATTTTGCCCAAAGATATCCTCCTGTTCCGTTGTCTATATTTTTCCAGCCCGCAGGTGGATTCTCACTACCTTCAAAACCTTCAGCAACAGGAAGTGCGGCTCCATAAGTACTGATATAGGAAGATTTTGTAAGTGTACTCAATCCACTACCATCATTAACAGTGAGCGTTACATTGTAAACTCCGGGTGAAGAATAAATCACGTTTGGACTGGCTGAAGATGATGATGAAGGAGTACCCCCGGGGAATGACCACGTTCTGCCGGTCACATTTCCGGTTGATAAATCAGAAAATTGAATGGCCGTACCTGTACAAGGATTTGTATCACTTGCAGCGAAATTGGCAGTGAGTGATCTAAGCGCAGTAATCGGTGTCTCCCACATTCCTCTGCCATAGGTCGCAAGACGAAGTGAAGTATTTGAAGTGTTATCATTGAAAATAGACAAATCAATCACAGTGGGCCTTGTCGGAAGATTAGTATTGAAATTCGTCCATGTGGCGGCATTGACTGTCTTATAATACACGGTGTTGTTACTTGCTACAAACACAAGTTCATTATTTGAATATTCATCACTCATTATCCTGACATGATTCACAGAAGGCAAATTGTATGTGATGTTCGTCCATGTAGCTCCGTTATCTGTGGATTTATATGCTTTCGTATTACACGTAACATACAAGGTGCTCGAAGAATTCAAAACTGAAGTTATACTGGCTGCATTGTTGGTGGAATTCGGAAGAGTATAAGAAACAAATGTTGGAGAAGCACTTAATGCATTCGTGGAAACATAAATCATCGCATCACTGGTAATAACATACAATCGATTTGCATCAACAATGGATGAATGCATGTACATTATTTTTTTTCCAAGATTTGCGATTTGTGTCCATGTTGGAGTGCCTGCAGACAAATTCGTGGTACGATAAATAAATGTATCAGCTACAAATGCAAGATCCGCATTGCTGCGATGAAATGCCAAACCCTGCAAAAGAGTTACCTGAGCAGGCAAACCGTAAGTAGCTTCACTGCCGGTAACCAATCTTCTCTTGTTACTGCCGAAATAATATACCATGGAACTGTTGCTGCGATAATCAAACGCGCATTGTGAACCCCAGTCTCCTCCCCTGTTGCAATACCACCCGAGTGAGGTCGCATACAGTTCACCGTTATCCTGGGTTCCAATACTGAACATATCTTTCCTTGTCGGGCTGCAATTCCCATGGTAAATTTCATATCCGTATAGTCCGTCACTCTTTGGTGTCCAGTTGTTGCCGCCATCTGTGCTAAGCCATACACCTCCGTCATTCATGTTCCAAACCTGACTGCTATTATATGGACTCACCACAATCTGATGCATGTCTGTATGCACTTTCAACCACCAATTAGTCAGTTGAGACCATGTGACTCCACCGTCGGTTGATTTCCAGACATTATGAGCCACCAGAAATAAAATGTTTGCATTGGTTCTGTCTGCACCGATTCCAAAATTGTAATCACCCTGTGTGGAGGAAGTACTGGAATTCGAATAATAAGTCAGGTAATCCGGTACCACATCTTTTTTTACAGTGAAGGTTGTTCCTCCGTCAGTCGATTTAAAAATTGTACCGCCTTTTACAACCATGGCAAAATACACTACGTTGCTGTCGGCAGGAGTGACTGCAATACGACAACCGGCACCACTTGTAAAACCGGATGGTATGTAGATTCCGGAAGTGATTTGAGTCCATGTTTCACCAAAGTCGAGTGAACGATATAATTCAGATGCATTTGTTGCAGCAAAAAGAACCCTGGATGTAGCATTTTCTTTTTTCTTCAAGTCATCAAACTGTATACTCGTGGATGTCTTTGCAGTCCATGTAGTCCCTCCATTGTATGTTTTGTAAATTCCACCATCGGTAATCGCGACAATCACATTATGATCTGTTGGATCCATGATCATATCCACAATCATTTTTGAATTGAGAGATGTTTGCGTGAATGTATTCCCACCATCCGTGGATTTCCAGACTCCGGAACCGGTATAATAGTAATCGTGATCACCTGTACCCAGATATATAATCTGATCATTGGTAAAATCAATGCATACGGAAGCAAGACGGGAATATGGCATAAAGTCTGTTCCAGGAGCTACAATCCAGTTGGCTCCCGCATCCGAGCTGATGAACAAGCCTCCCCTGGCACTGATTGCATACATTTTGTTCGGATTACTCGGATGAAATTTCATCTGACTCACCCTGCTTATTCCATGGATCTGTCCGCTTACATTGGTAGGAAATTTAGCAGGCAACACAGCGCTCCAGTTAGCCTGAGCCTGAACAGTTTTTGTTCCGGGAACAAACAGAAAAATGAAAGACAAGAAAATCGCAGATACTATTTTTTTCATATCAGGTATGTTTGTACAATCCGTTCACAGGAGAAGTGAGGGTAGTTTCTTCACCGGGAACAAAAGGAATCTGAATTTGCTTAGTGTTAATTTGTATTCTTCGCAGTAAATTTTTCTGAACAGAACAGGCATTCCAAATCAATGGAAATGCAACATTATTTCTTTTGACCCAGGGCTTGTCTTTCCTGCATTGTGAGAATCCTTCCATCTTCCTGGACAAAAGGCAATACTTCCTGTTTCCAGTTTTCAAATCTCTTACACTGATAAATCATCCGGTCTCTCTCTTCCATTTGTTTTAGTTGAGCGGCATCCGGCTTTTTCTCTTTCCGGTGCTTTCGTTCTTCTTTTTCCCGTTCTCTTTCGCTTGCAGGTTCATTTATAAAACCTTCCTCTTCTTCTTCCGAATTCACAGGTTTGACATGCACCTTCCAGTATGCTTCATAGGCTTTAATAGCCTCATAATAATTAGTCTCCGGTTTGTCAATCATGGAGATCCATACCGGTGAATTGGCGTAATCTGATGTGGCGGATTGGACAGCTTGTGAATTGCCTCTCAACACGAAGCACAGGATAAATAATACACAGCTGAAAGTCCCTTTTAGCAGGCTTTTCATTCAATTTATTTATATCCAAATGTAGCAAATTCAGGTTGTGCTTCAAAATATTCCTATGCCAACGGGATGATTTTGGTCATCCGCTGATTTTGCATTTCGAATGGAATGAAGCACCTTTGTAAAAAAAGACAAAATGATTTCGATTTTATCAAAGGTTTGCAGACTTTCTGTATTCCTGGTTCTGCTAAATATCTCCGCGAATGCGCAGGATTCTCTGACTGTAGTTGAAGCAAACAATAATTGTAGTCTGGGTATGCAGGCATCCTTCTCAGTGATAATTCCTCAGGCCAAATTAAAAGATGTTACTTCCTCCTGGAAAAAATTTATTAAACAAGGAACAAAAAAATCTGTTGAAGAAGAAGGGAAAGAATTTATTCTGAGTCAGGCGGTAATTCCTGCCCTCGGAACTGATACATTCACCGTATATGCTCATGCAGAATCTACAGACAGGGGAATAAACTTCATCAGTTTTTATCATTGGAACGACTCATTGTTTATTTCATCTGCTTTAGATGTTTCTAAAAGTGAAAAAATAAAAAGTCTCGTCAGGCAATTTGCAGTTGAACAATACAAAAATGCAGTGAAAGATGAATTGGAAGATGCTCAACGTACTCTCAAAAATCTGAATAACGATCTGGAAGAATTGTTTTCACAAAATGACCACTCAGAAAAAAACATCAAGGAATACGAACGATCTATTGAACGTCTCAAATCAGAAATTAAAATCAACGAGAAAGAAACAGAAATGAAATCTGAGGAGGTGATCCGTCAAAAACAGGTTGTTGAATCATTTTCCGGAACACCTGAAGCAAAGGAGCTGGAAGACAAAAAATTTAAAGATCTGAATAAACAAAAAAAACGTCTTCAAAAAGACAATGAGTCCATGCATCAGGATATTGATGATTTTGAAAGCAAAATCAAAGCAAGAGAAAAATCAATCAATCAAAATTCACAAGATTTTATTCCGGCAAAAAAGGAATCGATAAAAACTCAGGAGAACCTGGTGAAATCCATTGAAGAGAAATTAAAGAACATTCACTGAAATATATAAGCTCTGAATTTATTTATGTCCATTCGTTTCGACATTCTTTCTGTTGTGCCTGGATTGCTTGAAAGTCCTTTCGCTCACTCTATTATGAAGCGTGCAGTGCAAAAAGGACTTGCAGAAGTAGTCATTCACAATATCCGTGATTATGCTACGAATAAACACAAAACAGTGGACGACTCTCCCTATGGCGGAGGCGCAGGAATGGTGATGATGATTGAGCCGGTAGTGGCATGTATAGAAAAACTGAGCAGTGAAAGACATTACGATGAAATAATTTACATGAGTCCGGATGGGGAATTGTTCGACCAGAAAATGGCTAATCAGTTTTCACTCAAAGGAAATTTCATTGTCTTGTGCGGACATTATAAGGGAATAGACGAACGCATCCGTGAACATTTTATCACAAAAGAAATATCTGTAGGGAATTATGTATTGTCAGGAGGTGAACTTGCTGCCGCAGTCGTTTGTGACGCGATTATCAGATTGCTTCCGGGTGTGTTGAATGATGAAACTTCCGCTCTTTCCGATTCCTTTCAGGATGATTTATTGGCTCCCCCGGTATATACACGTCCGTCTGAATTCCGCGGATGGAAGGTGCCGGATATTCTGCTTTCCGGAAATACACCGGAGGTCGACAAATGGAGGCATGAAAAATCAATAGAACGCACTAAAATCAGGCGTCCGGACCTGTTAAAAGGGCAGTAAAATTCATAAAAAAGGTCTTTTTACTCTTTTTTGTATTGAATATTTGTCTATATTTGCCGTCCGATTTCGGAACAACCCGAATCGATAATAATTTGAGACATGGATTTAGTGAAAATTGCCCAGGAAAGCTTCATTCAAAAGCGTGAAACTCCAGTATTTAAAGCTGGTGATACTGTCACGGTTTACTATAAAATTATCGAAGGAAACAAAGAGCGTATTCAGCAATATCAGGGTGTTGTCTTACAAAGAAAAGGTAGCGGCCTGACTGAGACTTTCACGGTTCGTAAAATTTCTAACGGCGTTGGAGTTGAGCGTATCTTCCCGACTCAAAGTCCTAAGATTGACAAGATCGTTGTTGACAAACGTGGTATCGTGCGTCGTGCACGGATCTTTTATCTCAGAAACATCTCTGGTAAAAAAGCCCGTATCGAAGAAAAAAGATCATAATTATTTTTCCATACAATTGAAAAACCTTCTGCAATTACAGAAGGTTTTTTTTTGTGATAGAATGAAACATGGTTGTAGCAGGATAAAATTCCTGAACAATGTCTTTGAAGAAAATTCAATATTGAGCAAGCGATAATAGCACCAAGGTGCAAGCTTCTTCCACAACAATTCCCTGAGCTCTTGCCCGGTCTTCAAAATATGGATTCTCAGTACCGGGATTGAAAATGATACGTCTGGGGGATAAGGAAAGTACGTAATCGATCATCGGCTCCTGATTGCGGAGAGAAAGATAGAGAGTGACAGTGTCGATATCAGTAAAAACGGGTTGGCCGGTTTGAAATGTAACATCCAGCACTTTTCCGGGTCGCAGTCCAATTGCATGAACAAGGAAGCCATGTCGACGAAGAGAAATGATTGCCTTATTGGAATAACGTTCAGGATTTTCTGAAGCACCAATGACTAAAGTATAGGTTTTTAGCTCCTGCAATTTACTTACGTTAAAGTATTATAAGATGCTTATAATAAGTATTTTATATGATTTAAAAACAAGTAGTATTCTGAACACATTCAACATTCTTCAATGTAGTTTAACTGCTTACTAAAGGTCTCTTTGACAGACAGTATTCCGAACAATGCCAATCCAAAACATACCACACCAACCAGAAGAGCGCTATATACTTTGGCATGTTCGCTCCCGGTAAACATGGGTTCAAGTGCTTTGTAGAGCAATGTAATAGGAACGACAGCACCACGAACAAAATTGGGTACTGTATTGGTTACCGTTGAACGAATATTGGTACCAAACTGTTCCGATGCGATGGTAACAAACAAAGCCCAATACCCAGTTGCTGCTCCAAGCATGAAGCATAAAAAGTAAAATACAGACAAAGACTTTGTAAGAGGAAACAGGTAAATAAAAACCAGCACAATCGAACTGATCAGATAACCAATTACCACTTTTTTCCTGCTTTTAAAATACTGACTGAGAAGTCCGCTCAATAAATCACCGGCGGAAAGTCCGATGTAAGCGTACATGATTGCAGTACCGGTGACAGCTCCTTCAATCCCCATTTCTGCAGTAAGACCAATACTCAATGCGACCAGCACTCCGATGATATACCATATTGGTAATCCGATGAAAATACAGCTGATGTATTTCACAAAAATCTGTTTGCTTGAGAAAAGCGAAAAGAAATTACCCCGGCTTACATGGGCACTTTTTACACGTTGATACATCCCCGATTCGATGGTTCCGAGGCGAAGCAGCAACAGGAACAGTCCAAGGACACCACCCACGATATAAGCCATTTGCCAGCCTACTAAATGCGTTCCCAGGTGTTCATTCAGGTAGTTGGCAAAAAATGCACCTTCCTTCCCTACTATTGATGCGAAGACAGCTCCCAGAGCTCCGAAAGTAACAATTAGCATGGTTCCATATCCGCGTGTCTCAGCACTCATCGTTTCAACAACCAATGTGATACCTGCTCCCAATTCACCGGCCAGACCAAGACCTGCAATGAATCGTACCGTTGCATAGCTGGTCATATCCCCGACAAATGCATTAGCAATATTTGCAGCAGAATACAAAAGAATAGATCCGAACAAAACGGACAGCCTCCCCTTCTTATCTCCCAGAATTCCCCACAAAATTCCTCCCGTGAGCATTCCAATCATCTGACAATTAAAGAGAAAAATTTCGTTCCCTTCATGACCAACACCGCCAAGGCCGAGGGCTTCCAGACTTTCCTTCTTTACAACATTGAATAAAATCAGATCGTAGATGTCAACAAAATATCCGAGTGATGCGACGATCACCAACAGGTTGAATGGATTTTTTAGTCCTTCTTCTTTCATAATCAATACGCAAGATGCGAATGTAAAATAATTTGAATCCTTCAGTCTTCTTTCGCGCAATAAAAATTCAGAAGAAAAATCATTTTTTTTCCCGGATAAAAGAATTCTATTAATTTCGCCCCCGGAGAGTTGGCAGAGTGGTCGATCGCGGCGGTCTTGAAAACCGTTGACCTCACGGTCCGGGGGTTCGAATCCCTCACTCTCCGCTTTACAGAGTAAGAGCAAGTTTCAGAGTTTTATCAGTAAAACTGAAAACTCACACTGAAACCGACTCTTACTCTTTGTATTTTTACAAAATCCCTAAGCATAATTTGATTTCAGAGTCAGTTTCAGAATGAGGAATCTGAAAGGCTGAAAAGACACTATGTTGTGTCAATAACTATTGGGATTCGTTAATTTGGAATCGGAGAAATCAATGCTTCCAGATTAAATCTGTTCCGGTACTCCATTGGAGAAAGTCCGGTAATTCTTCGAAACATATCCCGGAATGTTCTCATATCCGAATATCCCGTTTCATACATAATTTCACTGACAGATTTCCGGGAGGTTTCAAGTTGCTTTTTGGCTGATTCTACTTTCACTCTCTGTAAATACTCAACCGGTGTATTCCCTGTTGCTTTGAAGAATCTCCTGTCCAGGTTTCTACGACTCACAGCAAGTTTTTTCGCAAGCTTTTCAATTGAGCATTTATCCGCTGAATTTCTTTCAAGAAAATCCTGAGCTTTATGTACTACTTCATCATCGTGCGTTTTTTGACCTTTGAAAATTATATAAGGCGATTGACTCTGACGATCCATGTCCACTTGAAATAATTTTGAACCGAGAATGGCAAGTTCACGACCGTAATATTTTTCTACCAAATACAAAACAAGATTCATAAATGAAAATGCTCCGCCACTGGTGTAAAGTCCGTTTTCATGGGTGATCACATGATCAGCTACCAAATCTACCTGTGGAAACATTTGTCTGAACGAATGTGCATCATTCCAATGAATGCTGCATTTTCTTCCGTCCACCAATCCTGTCGAAGCAAGCAAAAATGCGCCTGTACATAAACTGGCTATTTCCGCCCCACGCTTGTATTGTGAAATTATCCAGGATGAAATATTTTTATTCAATTGTATATTCAATCCAGTATTCGTCTGTGGAAGAAATGCGGGAATAATAATCAGGTCAGTCTTTTTAATTTTGGAAATGTGTTCAACCGGAGTGACAGAAAATAAACCATTGAAGACATCCACTTTGGTTGAAATTCCTGCAAGTACGATCTGACTAAAAATTGGATTTCCTCCTTTCAATTGACGGTGCTTTTCCATCTGAATAAATGCCATATAAGTGCTAATAATTGTCACCGGATTAGGTTGACCGTCAGGCACCAGGATAGTAAGATGTTTCATTCGATTTTTTTTCAAAATTAGTCTGATTGCTTGTCCAAATCTACACTTATGATTGTCCAAATTCAGCACCTCAATGTATGTATTTGGACAGTATTTTTGTAATAGTTCTAATCTCTGTAAATCAAAAAGAATGAAAAACGCAATCAACTGGTTTGAAATACCTGTGAAAAATTTCGAGAGAGCAAAAGCTTTTTATAGCAGCCTATTGGGAGCAGAAGTATCCGAAATGCCTCACCCTGAATTTAAATACGCCATGCTCCCTGCTGATATGCAAAACGGTGTTGGTGGCGGTTTGGTTCAGGGTCCGGGCTATGAACCATCTGACAAAGGTCCTCTCATTTATTTGAATGGCGGGGATGATCTAAGTATCCCATTGTCTAAAGTGGAGAAAGCAGGTGGGAAAATTATTCTACCAAAAACTTCTATTGGACAAAATGGTTTTATGGCTCACATCATGGACACAGAAGGAAACAAGATTGCATTGCATTCAATGAAATAATAGAATGAGCAAATTACAAGTAAGAAACGAAGCTGTAATTCATGCACCTGTAAGTAAGATTTGGGCGATAATAACCAATATAGATCTGCTGCCTCAGGTGAATCCCGGAGTTATCAAAGCTTCCGGAAGTATGAATCAATTGAACGGAACACGAACCTGTGCAATGGATAACAAAGGGAAGAAAGGCACAATGACTGAAAGGCTGATAGAATTAATCCCTGAAAAAAAGACTGTATGGTCTATTGAATCCGATACTATGGGAATGAGCAAAATGCTCAGGGACACAAAATTCTGTTTTTACCTTGAAAAAATAGATGATACTACAACAAAAATTATTAACGAATCTTATTATACTCCTTCAAATTTTATTGTTTCCATCATGAATGCACTGATGATGAAAAGAATGATGTCAAAAATTCAGGGACAGATTTTATCGAATGTGAAAAGACTTTCTGAAAGTAATTGAACCGGATTTCTCCTGTCAAAAAGAAATCGATTTCTTGAGGTCATGCATTAGTTTTAGAATGACTCCCTTCTTATCCTTCTTCAATTGATTCACAAATTGAGTCGCATAAGGATGAACGTTGTGATGTTTTTCACTCCATGTGATCACTTCTACCAACAATGGCACAAGATCAATTCCTTTTTCACTCAGCAGATAAAGAATTTTTGCTTTGCTTTCAGGATGTCTACGCCTTGTAATGATCCCCGCTCCTTCCAGCTGTGAAAGCCTGTCTGCCAAAATATTCGTGGCAATCTTTTCTTCAGAATCGATAAATTCTCCATAGGTACTCTTCCCTTTAAATATCATATCACGAATTATCAATAGAGACCATTTGTCTCCAAATATATCCATTTATGAGAAAGCTTCACAATGAAATTACTATTGATACGAGTGTAGAAAGGATATGGCAAATCCTTTCCGACCCTTCCTTACTTGAAAAATATGATCCTACGGTAAAAAAATCCACCTTAGTATCAACTGAAAAAACAGGTATCGGCGCGAAAAGAAAAGTAGACATGTTGGATGGGAAAAATTGGTTTGAGGAAATAATCAAAGAATATGAACCAAATCAACTCCTGTCATATCAACTTACTGATTGTACATTTCCAATTCATCATTTAAAGCATACTTATACCTTTGAAAAAAAAGGAAATCAAACAATTGTAAAACAAGTAATGGAGTACAAAGTTAAATTTGGTTTCATCGGTAAGATCCTGGATACACTGATGATTAAAAAGCAAACAGATTCTGGAATAAAGAAATTCTTTTCCGGTTTAAAAAAATTCGCAGAAAAATAATAATTTTCACTATGGCATTTGATGAAAAACTAAATGATCGGATCCGTGAACATCTTTCTCATCTCCAGAAGGTCGAAGAAAAACACATGTTTGGAGGAACATGTTACATGGTAAATGGAAAGATGTGTGTTGGCGTTGTTGGTGATGAAATGATGTGCCGAATCGACCATGCGATTTATGAAGAAGCGCTGGAAAAAACCGGTTGTCGGGAAATGGATTTCACCGGAAAACCAATGAAAGGATATGTATTCGTTTCAACGGAAGGATTAAAATCTAAAAAACAAATGGAATACTGGATTAACCTGTGTCTTGAATTCAATAAAAAAGCAAAGCCATCAAAAAAGAAAAAGAAATAATTTAATCCGAATGCCTGAATTCAAACTTCAATACCGGTTCTTGGCTGTTCCCTGGAAATATTCCGGCCCTGCCGGTTGGTATTTTGTTTCTCTTCCCAAAAAAATATCCAGGGAAATAAGAACTCACTTTAAAAGTGTTGAGCAAGGCTGGGGAAGATTGCCAGCAAAAATTAAAATTGGAAATACCGAATGGCAGTCTGCTATCTGGTTTGATACCAAACAAGACACATATCTGCTTCCACTGAAAGCAGCTGTTAGAAAGAAAGAGGGTCTGACAGAAGGTAAAAAAACTACCGTGACTATTTTTCTCTGAATGTATGGAGCGCTTAAATTACATCTCCAATTTTATTCACTTGATTTATTCAAGAAGCAATACATATCAATTTCCAAAATTCCTCATGTAAATCGTTTTAGGGATGAACCAAGAAAATTAATTTCCTGACTTTTAGGTAATTAATAAAGAGATGAAGTATTCATTTGGTTTCCATTTCTATCAATCGTAATATTGCGATGTAATACTATGGGAACAACAAAATCAGAAGAATTTACTGTCAGGGATAACAAAATAGCCGGCTATGCAAAAGCATTGGCTCATCCTGCACGAATTGCAATCCTTCAGGTATTATTGAAAAGTAAAGCCTGTATGTGCGGGGACATTGTGGATGAATTACCATTGTCTCAATCTACTGTTTCCCAGCATTTGAAAGAGCTCAAAGCAGCAGGATTGATCAAAGGAAATATTGAAGGAACTTCTGTTTGTTATTGCATCAATGAAAAAGAATGGGAGAATGCAAAGCATTATTTGAATGGATTGTTTGACAGCTTTCAGACATCCGGCAACTTGTGTTGTTGATTTTTTTTGAACTTAATTATCGTCATATTACGATCATAAATTATAAATCTCACTCTAATGGAAACTACAGAAAATCTGAAAGAACTTGTCAAGCAAAAATATTCAGAAATCGCATTACAGGATAAATCAATAAATCAGTCTTCCTGCTGCGGTGCAGGCGGCTGCTCAACTGAAGTGTATAACATCATGTCTGATGATTATACACAAATGCAAGGCTATCACGCCGATGCTGACTTAGGACTGGGCTGTGGATTACCAACACAATTTGCCCACATTAAAAAAGGAGATACTGTCATCGACCTTGGTTCTGGTGCAGGGAATGATTGTTTCATTGCTCGATCAGAAACCGGACCCGATGGAAGAGTGATTGGTATTGACTTCACTCCTGCCATGATTGAAAAGGCAAGAATCAGTGCTGAAAAATTAAAATTCAATAACGTAGAATTTCGTCAGGGCGATATTGAAAAAATGCCACTGAGTTCTTCTATGGCAGATGTAGTAGTCAGCAACTGCGTGCTCAACCTTGTGCCTGAAAAGGAAGAAGTTTTCAAAGAAATTTTTCGTGTGCTCAAACCGGGCGGACATTTCAGTATTTCTGATGTCGTGTTGTTGGGCGCTTTGCCGGAATCACTTCGGAAAGATTCTGAAATGTATGCCGGCTGTATTTCAGGGGCAATTCAGAAAAACGATTATCTTGAATTTATTCTTAAGAGCGGTTTCAAAAACATTCAGATCCAAAAAGAAAAACGCATCAATATTCCGGATGATATACTCTCAAAATACCTGAATGAATCACAGCTCAATGATTTTAAATCCGGCAGCACGGGTATCTTCAGTATCACAGTGTACGCGGAAAAGGCGAAAGATTGTTGCGGCTCTGACTGTTGCAACTGATGAAAAAATACTTTGCTGAAATAATCGGAACATTCGCTCTTGTATTTTGCGGAACAGGAGCCATTGTCATTAATGAAGTGTCGCATGGTGCGGTTACGAATGCCGGTATCGCTCTCACATTCGGATTAATCGTATTGTCCATGATCTATGCGCTTGGTGATGTATCCGGCGCCCATTTCAATCCGGCTGTAACATTGGCATTTGGTGCAGCGAAGAGATTTTCTCCAAAGGAAATTTTACCCTATGTAGCAGCACAATTGAGCGGTGCTCTTTTGGCCAGTATCGTATTGAAAATTTTATTTCCTGAAAACAGAAGTCTCGGCTCTACTCATCCGGCCGGAGCAGAACTACAATCTTTTGTTCTGGAAATCATCCTCACATTCCTGTTGATGTTTGTCATTCTTAGTGTTTCACGAGAAGCAAAAGAAAAAGGTATCACCGCAGGAATCGCAATATCTTCTGTCGTAGGACTTGAAGCAATGTTCGCGGGACCGATCAGCGGAGCCTCCATGAACCCTGCTCGCTCTATCGCCCCTGCTCTTGTATCCGGTAACCTCCAATCACTCTGGATTTACATCTGCGCTCCGATTGCAGGCGCATTGATTGCAGTCCTTTCTTTCAACTTAATCCATCCCAACCCCCCAAAAATATAAATCCATGAACCGAAAAAAGATTTTGTTCGTCTGCATTCACAATTCCGCAAGGAGTCAAATGGCAGAAGCTTTTCTGAATGCACTCGGTGCTGACCGGTTTGAAGCGGAAAGTGCAGGCCTCGAAAAAGGTACACTCAATCCGCTTGCCGTAGAAGCTATGCATGAAATCGGAATTGATATTTCTAAAAACCAAACGAAAAAGGTTTTTGATTTTTACAAAGAAGGAAAATTGTACACACATGTCATCACTGTATGCGATGAAGCCAGCGCTGAGCAGTGTCCTGTTTTTCCGGGAATTGCGAAACAACTCCATTGGTCTTTTTCTGATCCTTCGCAATTCCAGGGTACGAAAGAAGAAAAATTGCAACAGGTGAGAGTTGTTCGTGATGAAATCCGAAAGAAGATCGAAGACTTTATTGCTCAATCTGTTTGATCTACTCCGGATACTTCAGAAGTAAAATCAGATATTTTTTCAGGAGCGATACTTTCTGCTTCGTTTCCACCGCCCTACCCGCCCTCCCTTCGCGGGAGCTCAGTACGGTCGGGGCTGGATTGCATGCTCAGCAAGGTTTACATTTGATTATATTTGTCAGATGAACAAACTCTTTGCATTATTCATCATCATCCCTTCCTTTTCTCTGCAGGCACAAGTCACGTTTGAAAAAAAAATCGGCGGGGCCGGTTACCAGGATGGGTCTATCATTGCATCTACTCACGATGGTGGATTTGTAATTGCAGGTATTCAGAACGGCGACACACTGAATTATTCAGACATCTATATTCTTCGTGTGGATTCCATGGGTGATTCCTTATGGACCAAACATTGGGGAGCACCCGGAAGCAATGATTTTCCTTCCGCAATTGTGGAAACCAGCGACGGTGGTTTTTTAGTTTCCACCACAACCTACTCCTTATCCTCACAGGCTCCCACATACAGCGATTGGTGGATTCTTCGTCTCGATGCTTCAGGTGACACACTATGGACAAAAATGATTCGCAAACCTGGCAATGACAGAATGATGTGTATCAGTGAAAACGATGATCAATCAATTCTTTGTTGCGGCTGGTGGAGTATGAACGGTTATGCTGTTGGAACTATGCTCAAACTCACATCAACCGGTGATTCACTATGGGCGGTCCACATTCCTTCAACAGGTAATTCCTATGCTCAATTTTGCATGCAGGACCAAAACGGAAATTATCTGGTGGCAGGTTCAGCTCTAAGTGGAACATTTTATGGACTGGTTTATGAATACGACACTTCCGGGCAATTCCTTTCATTGCACACCTACGACTTACCTGGAACAGTTGAAATTATTAACTCAGTCCACCATTTACCTCAAGGTGGTTACTTATTGTCAGCCAAAACAGGTACACTCAACGGATACGATATCTGGTTGCTAAGAGTAACTGAACAATGGGATACAGTGTGGACACGCACCTTCAACGATCCGATCTATCTCTATGATACGGAAGCCAAATTTGCTTTTGATGCTGTTGCAGACAGCGGATGCATTTTTGGAGGTAGCAAGTTCACCGGACTTTCTTCTGAAGCCGTCATCTACCGTGTGGATTCATCAGGAAATTTAGAATGGACAAAATTTTTTGGAGGGAGCAGTCCGGGTGAAGACAAAGCAAATTCCATTTTATCGCTTTCTGATGGAGGATTTATTTTTTCAGGACAGGCAGATCTTGTAACCAATCTCGAAGCAGAAGTGTACCTGGTTCGCGCTGATGGAAATGGAGATGTTTCAGGAACAACACAGATACCGGCATATTCCAACAACGATGATTTAATCTTTTATCCTAACCCTGCAAATGAAAGTATCAACTGGAAGATTCCTGAAGGAAAAAACTCGAAGCTCCGTGTGTATACTACATCCGGAATTCTGGTAAAAGATCTTACTCTGTTTTCTGATTCAGGCATGTTGTATCTGCAAGAATTTTCTCCTGGCATGTATGTTTTGGAAGTAATTAAGGAAGAATCCATTTATCGTACTCAGCTCATTGTGTTACGACACTAAAGAATTCACACATTACGCTTGGTGGGAGTCCAGATACTGTTTTTAATTCCTCCGGAGAAACGAATGAATCCTTGCAAGAGCGCAAGGTTCATCAATGAAAAATAGGAAACGAAGCGAAGTAATTTAAAATGCATTCCGACATATCCAAGCAATCTATCAAGCGCCGGGGACAGTAACAAAAATATTTCTCCAATTAACAAAACAATAAAGAAGTTCTGTTGTGTATTCAATGCCAAAATTATCAGGCTGATCAAACTGAGCAAAATAAAAAACGGAGTAAGCCAGCGTAGAACTTTGTGGCTAATGAAACAGAATCCTGCAGGTGTAAATGGCCGGGTTACAAATCTTGAAAATACAGAGAGATTTTGAAAATTACCTGCTGAAACTCTTGCCTTGCGTTTATATTCCTGATTGACATCATTAGAAACATCTTCATAGCATACAGCTTCAAGCTCATTGATACAAAGAAATCCTTTCTCCAGTATTTTCATGGAGATAAAAAAATCGTCTACAAGAAAATTCGGCGGAACCGGTTCATACAACTCCTTTCGAATTGCATAACATCCTCCGAATGGACCCATCATCGTTCCCCAGATCAAACCTTCCTGGTATTTTATTTTATTCTCTCGTTCGATATAGCTTTTTTCCTGAATAGAAATCCCATCCTTCTTCATTCCAATATTCAGAATATTTGAACCTACAAGCCCGACATTTGCTGTTTTAAAATGCCTGCACAAATATGCCAGTGTTTCTTTTTCAAACATCACATTCGCATCGGTAAGCACCACAATTGGATTTTTGGCATAACTGAGTAGCTCATTGATGACAGAAGGTTTTCCCCGTCTTTCTTTAAAATTATAAAAATGAATTCTCTCTTCCTTCTTTACAAAAGTCTGAATAATGTCCGCCGTCTGATCCACCGAAGCATCAGACCCGATCAATATTTCCAGCTTTTCTTTTGGATAATTCGACTGTAGAATACCTTCAATTTTTTCGGCAATCACCCTTTCCTCATTGAAAGCTGAAATCACAATACTTACTGAAGGATATTGCTCCGAAGACATAAAACGGTCATGCAAAAAAACTCTTTTCGATGCCAAAACAGAAAGAAGAAGAGGAAAGAGAACATAGCTGTAAAAAATGACGAAAACTGCAAGAAAGAAGGCGTACAGGAAAAAGTTGAGCATTGGAGGATGTTACTGCTTCAAAAATAGTCAAAGCATTGCAACTGGCAAACCGGAAAAAATGATTCAGCACCTATTTCCGGGCCTTTGCCGGTTTCGTCATCCTGCTGTTAAATTCAGCATCAGCTCTTCATATTATCAGAAAGCAGCCAGATTAAATTTGTAACTTTACTATTAAATAAATTGACATGAAAAAGCTGTTCCTTCTGGTGCTGGTTTTATTCGCCAAACTGAGTTCTTTTGGTGCACTAAATGCATTTTTTTCTTACGCATCATTCGATCAACCGGACCGATTACCATTCATAGAAACTTACCTGAACATCAACGGAAAAAGTGTAAAGCTGGCAAAAGATGAGAAAGGAAAGTTCAGAAGCACACTGGAAATTCAGTGGGTATTCAAACAAGGTGATAAAATTGTTCACTTCGACAAATACAATTTACATAGTCCTTCTGTGGATAGTATTACCCAGCCTGTGGTCGATTTTATTGATTTACAAAGAGTCCAACTTGATACCGGGAATTACAAATTGGAATTAAAAATAGCTGATAAAAACTCCCTCGATCCTCCCTTTTCCCTGAGCCAGGACATCAGAATCTTCTTCCCAAAAGATAAAGTGAGTATTTCAGAAATTGAATTTCTTGAATCGTTCACAAAATCAACACAAACCGGAAGTTTTACCAAGAATGGATATGAAATGGTTCCATATATTCTGGGATACTACCCGGCTGAACTGAAAAACTTAAAATTTTATGCCGAAATATACCGTACGAAACCGCTGATGAATGAAGATTATCTTGTTCGTTATTTCATTGCCAATAGTGAAAACAGAGTATTACAAAATGATCTGGTCAATCTTAAAAAACAGAGTCCGGCTGAAATCAATGTTATTCTTGGAGAAATTCCTCTTGACAAACTTGCTTCTGGAAATTACACATTGAGTATTGAAGTCAGAAACAAAGAAAATAAACTGATCACCTATCGTCAGCAATTTTTTCAACGGAGCAATCCGATGACGGTTCCACTGAATAACAATGAGATTGCGAATTTAGATGTCAACAATTCATTCATATCCAGTGTTGATGATCCGGATTCATTAGTAGAATATATCGCCTGCCTTGCTCCTATTTCAGCACCATTGGAAGTTCAGATTCAGGAAAATCAAATTGCTCTGAAAGACGTTCAGAACATGAAGCAATACATCCTGCATTTCTGGACCGGAAGGGATCAAAACAATCCTGCCGCTGCCTGGGCAGCTTACATGGCTGAAGTTAAAAAGGTAAATGCGGCATACGGAACATTGAATAAAAGAGGGTACGAAGCAGACCGTGGACGTGTCTACCTTCAGTACGGTCCTCCCAATACCATTACCGTTGATAACATTGACCCTAATGCGATCCCGTATGAGATCTGGCATTACTATAAACTGCTCAACCAATCAAATAGAAAATTTGTTTTTTACAATCCTGATGGAGTATCTAACGATTACAGGCTACTTCATTCGGATGCGAATGGTGAACTTCAGGATGATGCTTGGGAATTGAAGTTGCACAGCCGGTCTCAACAATTCTATGATCAGGATCAACAGAAATCACAGGATATTTACGGTACCAAAACCAAGGAGAATTTTCAAAACCCGAAATAATTCTATCCACTCAACAGGGTTTTTCTGATCAATGATTTAAGATTACCTTGCACCCGCAGGGTAATTTTTTTTATGACTGGCACCAGGAAACGTATAGCAGTTGTGATTCTAAACTGGAACGGAAGATTCTTTCTGGAATCATTTCTTCCGGATGTTGTTCGTTTTTCTGAACATGAAGCGGATGTTGTGGTGGCTGACAATGCTTCTGCAGACGACTCTATTTCATGGTTAGAGAAGCATTTACCGATGGTAAGAATCATTCGATTGAATACAAATCTGGGATTCACCGGAGGTTACAATGAAGCGCTGAAGCAAGTAGATTACGAATTTTATGTATTGTTGAATTCAGATGTCAGAGTGACTGAGAACTGGCTGATTCCAATGCTGGAACTGATAGATAAGCATCCTCAATGTGCTGCCATTCAACCTAAAATTTGTTCACTGAATCATCCTGATGAATTTGAATATGCGGGAGCTGGTGGTGGTTATATCGA
The DNA here is from genome assembly GCA_937871435.1 of uncultured Bacteroidota bacterium. Taxonomy (GTDB): domain Bacteria; phylum Bacteroidota; class Bacteroidia; order AKYH767-A; family 2013-40CM-41-45; genus JADKJP01. The sequence goes on from CALMQM010000090.1 coordinate 38,150, forward strand.
CAAATATGGTTATCCATTTTGCCGTGGTAGAATTTTTTATTCCATAGAAAAAGATACTTCGCAGTACAATGATTCTCTTGAAGTTTTCTGGGCATCCGGAGCCTGCATGTTTATCCGGTCTGCCATCTTTCATCAACTGAACGGCTTCGATATGCACTTCTTCGCTCACATGGAAGAAATTGACCTGTGCTGGAGAATTCAACGTGAAGGAATGCAGGTTTGGTACTGTGGAAGTTCTGCAGTTTATCATGTAGGCGGGGGTACTTTGCCAAAAAATAATCCCAGAAAAACTTATCTCAATTTCCGTAATAATCTGCTGATGTTGTATAAAAATCTGCCTATTGATTTGTTCTTCAGAGTGCTTATTGCCCGTACAATTCTTGATTTTACTGCTGCTTTAACCTTTCTGATTCGCAATGGGAAAGCAGATTTTAAAGCTGTTTTTCGTGCTCACCGGGATTTTCACAAAATGAAACATCTGTATAAAAGCAACCGAACAAACACTCATTCTACTCATAATCAATATTTTAACTTAATTTTCTGGAACTCCATTGTCATCGAATTTTACCTTTTCAGATCAAGAAAATTTTCCGATCTTAATAAGTTCCCTCAAGCCAATTCAGGAATTCCAAAGGTGTAAGGGATAGCTGGTATTTGGAGAAACTAAAAGTGCTTCTCACCTTATACTACAGCTGTAACATGGATTTCTTTACAGAGTCCGGAAGCATGAAAATATGGGAATTGAAAGTGTAGATATATTAATCCAGCGTGCTCAGGTATTGAGAGGCAGGAATATTGGCCAGGCCACTGCTTTGCTGGATGACGCATTGTCGATAGCACAACAAATCAATTACAAAAAAGGAATTGCTCTGATCATTCGGGATAAAGCCGCATGTGCATTTATTCAGAAAAATTATAAACGCGCTCTAACCGGCTACAGTGAAGCACATCAGTTTTTCAAGGACCTTGATGACAAAGACGGTCAATTAAGTTGTCTTACTGAAATCAGTTCAATTTATTTTAAGCTGGGTGAGGTTACCGCTGCACTCACTTATATTCTCGAGACCTTAAAAATAAATACCGACAGAGGCGACTCGGAAGGAATTGCATTAGGATACAACGAAATCGGGAAGTTGCATGTTTACCTTCAGGAATATTCCAATGCTATAGATTATTTCAAGAAAGCTTTGAAAATTTTTGAAGGCATCAAGAACAAAAAAGAAATGGTCAATTCTTTTTTCCTTCTTGGCAATGCTTATAACTGGATGGATGATTTTGACAAGGCATTGTATTATTTGCTGCGGGCTATTAATTCACTGGAGCATATGGACGATGCTGACTCCCGTGCAAAAACCTATGGAAGTCTGGCTATCCTTCACACCAAATTAAAAGAATACGATAAAGCTCTCTCCTACTTCAACAAAGCGCTTGAACTTGCCGGTGATGGAGGTTCCAATACTGTAAAAGCTCAGCTGAAAAAAAGTCTTGGGAATTTATATATTGAACTTACCCAATACGACAAAGCAATCGAAGTACTCACACGTGCTTTAAAATTTGCTCAGGCATCTCCTTTGGAAGCTCAGCTGGTAAAAATTCATCAGTTTCTTTCCATTGCTTATGAGAAAATCGGCGATATGGAAAATGCCCTTATTCATTTCAAAAAATATTTTGAGCTTGACAAGGAGATTACAAGTGAAGAAGTGTCACTTAAAACAAAAGCTCTTCATATACGCTATGATCTGGAAGAATTAAAAAAGCAAAAAGAAATCGCGGAGTTATCGGATAAACTGAAGGAGCAATTTCTTGCAAATGTGAGTCATGAAATCAGAACACCGATGAACGGTGTTTTGGGAATGGCGCATTTACTTGGCAAGACAAGTCCGACAAGGGAACAACAGGAATATATTGATGCCATCAAAATTTCCGCCAACAACCTGATGGTGATCATCAATGACATTCTTGATTTTTCCAAAATCAATGCAGGTAAAATTGAATTCTCAGAGACAGAATTTAATCTGAGAGATCTCGTGAAAGGCATTGTTCAAATTTTACAAGTGCGTGCTGATGAAAAGAAAATTCAAATCGGTTGTACACTTGATTATCACATCAAGGACAATCTGATTGGAGATCCGATTCGTCTGAATCAAATTTTGGTGAATCTCATGGGTAATGCTGTCAAGTTTACTGAAAAAGGGAAAGTTACTCTGGACATCAAGATCATGGAGGAAAAGGACAGCATATGCAAAGTCCGATTCCGTGTTACTGATTCCGGTATTGGAATTCCGGATAACAAACTTCAGTCAATCTTTGAAAGCTTTGAACAGGCAGAAAATAACAAAAGAAGATACGAAGGTACCGGCTTAGGTCTTACTATCGTGAAGCAATTGGTGGAGTTACAGGGCGGCAGTATTTCTGTGAAATCAAGAGTAAATGAAGGATCGGAATTTACTGTAGACATGTTTTTTAAACTGGGAGTAAACAAAACAGTTGCTCATCCGGTGGAAGTAACGGAACAAAGTAATTCGAAAGATGTTTCTCATGTGCGGGTGCTTATTGTTGAAGACAACAAAGTGAATCAATTGCTTGTAAAAAACATGCTGAAGAAATTCGGCTTTGAAAATTTTGAAGCCGCTGAGAATGGAAAAGTAGCACTGTCAAAACTACGTGAACAGGAATTTGATATTATCCTGATGGATATTCAAATGCCGGAAATGGACGGATATGAAATAACCAGAGAAATCAGAACCAGAATGCGCAATGAGGTAAGAAACATACCGATCATTGCACTGACTGCGGATGCTTCAGAGAAGGAAAAAGTAAAAGCGCGTGAATCCGGTATGAATGATTATGTAGTGAAACCATATACTCCGGAAGAACTCTACAGCACACTTCTGAAATTTATTCCTGAAAATACAAATTTACCACATTCCGCATTGAGAAATGAGGTTTCTACCTCTCTTCACAGGATTAGTCCGGGAATGGATCTCGATTTCCTGGATAAATTTACCGGCGGTGATCAGGAACTCACGATTCAGTTGATAGAAATTTTTCTCAAACAGGTACCTGAAGCGATTGAAAAATTAAATTATAGTGTTCCGAAAAAAGACTGGAAGGAAACACATGCTGTCGCTCACAAACTGAAATCGAGCATTGCAATCTTTGAATTTCATGAATTGAAAAAACTCATCACCAACATCGAAGAATATGCACGTGATGGAGAAAGACTGGAGGAAATTCCTCACTTGTACGCTGAATTCAAAGAAGGATCTAAAATCGCGGTCCGGAATCTCGAAGCTGAATTGTCTAAATTAAGAAACTTAGTAAGCAGGCATTAAAGAAAAATATTCTGATCAGTCTTTTATTCCGTGTCATCAGGATATACATTTCAAACGATTTTCATTTCGATTTTGGAAGTGAATAAATTGGTATTATACAAACGAGATTCAACCAACAGGGGTCACATTTATTATATCATGCTTGTTCATTTTTGTGAAAGCTGACCAATCCGGATCCCGGACTTTGTGAAATATTGCCAATACTTACATCCAACTTCTTCCCTATTGTTTTTATTTCATCCTGAAAAATCCATGCGACGGACCCTGTGAGGTGCAATGGAAAGGATTTATGTTCATCGAATTTCAGGATGATAGAAGTAAAAAACTCTTCTAAAACTGAATCCACAATCCGTGTGATTATTTTTTCGGATTTGTGTTTTGCGACAAATGGAGTAAATGATGCAATGAAACGATTTGGTTGTGGTTTACGGTAAATATTTTCTAGAATTTCATCTACTGATAGATTGTATTCTCTGTTAAACTCTGAAAGCAAATTTTGGGGGAGTTCAGAATAAAGAATTGTTTTAAGAATTTTTTTTCCGAAGGCAACGCCTCCGCCTTCATCTCCCAGAATAAATCCAAGAGAAGGAACTTTACTACTGAGGAAATATCCATTGTAAAAAGCGCAATTTGATCCGGTTCCCAGAATGCCAATGAGTCCTTCTTTGTATTCACAAAGTGAACGTGCGGCGCCTAATAAATCTGAGTGTACTTCAATCTTCGCCTCAGGAAAATGAATTCTCAGTCCGCCATGAACTATATCCTGTTTTGCTTTGTGAGCACAGCCAGCACCATAAAAATAGATGTTTTGAATCTGACAGTCCTCCGGAATTTCAGGTTTAACTTCATCAGAAATCCGTTCTGCAATTTGTACCTCATCGAGAAAATATGGATTTAATCCTCCTGAAAGAATTGTTTTCACAGTTCCATCCTGAAAAATCAGGTTCCATTCTGTTTTTGAAGATCCGCTGTCGGCTATAAGTTTCATTGCTCCCTGTTTAACCTTCTTTCATCATCATCTGCTTAGCGATGAGAATCCGAATTTATTCAATAGAAAAACGATCGCCTTCAATGGCCAGAGTTGTTTCAGTAAAAACAGCTTTTGCTTCGTCAAGAAGAGGGTACAAATTTTTGTACCGCGCGCTAAAATGTCCGATGATCAATCGTTTCACTCCCGCGCGTTTGGCTATCTCTGCTGCCTGAGCTGCAGTTGAATGAAAAGTTTCCATGGCACGATCAGCTTTGTCAGACAAAAAAGTAGCTTCATGGTATAAGAGATCAACCCCTTTAACGATGGAAATTAATCTCTCATCGAAAATTGTATCGGAACAGAAAGCATAACGTCGCGGTTTTCTGGGGTCATTGGTCAGTTGATCATTGGGAATTCTCTTCCCCTCTTCATCCACATAATCCAGGCCTGCTTTCAGATCATTGTATGCTGTGACCGGAATATTGAACTGATGTAATTTATCTTTCTTTAATTTCCGGAGTCTGGGTTTTTCAGAAAATAAAAATCCGGTACAAGGAATCCGATGACTGAGAATGATGGTCGAAATGAAAATGTCTTCATCTTCATACAACACTGCAGGACTTAATGGATCTGTTGCATGGAACTCAAGTTGATAGCGTAAAGCTGTTTCAGAGTATTTGAGTTGAATATCTATTATTTCTTTCAGATCATGAGGACCATAGATATGCAATGGAGTGGATCTTCCCTGTAAATGCATTGTGGAAATCAATCCGAGCAATCCTAGGTAATGATCGCCATGAAGATGGCTGATAAAAATATGATTGATCCGATGAAATTTAATTTTGTAGCGGTTCATTTGAATCAAGGTACCTTCTCCACAATCCACCAAAAAAAACCGCTCATGAAAATTAATCACCTGAGCGGTTGGATGTCGTTGATAAATCGGAGTTGCAGAACTACTGCCTAAAATACCTACTTCAAATATCATCAGTTACCAGATACAATCATTCTTCTTGTTTTGGAGGAGCGACCGTTGGAGATGGTATAAAGATAAATACCAGGGCTCAGGTCTTCAGAAGAAATGCTGATATTATTATTTCCTTTTGGTACTTGTATTGTTTCTGTTTGAAGAACATTTCCCAGCAAATCACATACTTTGATATGCAACATTTCGCTTGTCGGTGATGAAACCATTACTTCTGTTTTACCACGGAAAGGATTGGGCTTGTTTTGAGCAACCTGGAAAGTTGTCGGGCTAATCGATGGAAGACCGGTATTTTCGTCAATCACAATTGTGTAATTGGAATTGGTGGTATCAATTTGTTGTGCAAATATTCCTAATAATCTTCCACTCACTTTCAGGTTAACCGTCAACGGATAATTCCCGATCATTCCTGATGTAGGAGCTGATCCGGTGATTTGAATGCAGCTGGTTGTACCTCCCAGAAAAATACAGTTAGTCGGCGTGCATGAATAGGTAAATCCAGGGGGCAGCCCTAACACACTTACAATACGCATTGAATCGATAACAACATTTTGTCCAAGATAAACTGCGTTAGCAGGAACACAAAATTGCATATCCGTCAGATAAGGAATGCCTACGGTTGCATGTGGCAATCCGGCTGTGCTGTCAGGATATATGCCTGTAACATTATGAGTAATGCTGGTATCCGGAACACACTGCCCAAAACCTGTGACAGCACCGGCCAGCAAAACCAGCAAAAGGGTGTATATCTTTTTCATAGAATGCAATAAGATTATTCTTTGTGTAATTGCTTTTCAACTTCCTCCATGAAGATCAGATCGATCGCTTCATTTACTGTAGGAAGTTGAGTGAGCATGGAATCCAATTGAGAAATAGAAATCAATTTCCGTACATGATCCTGCACTCCTGTAAGTACAAAAGTTCCGTTTTGGTCGCGACACATTCTAAATCCTACGAGGATGGCACTCAGTCCTGAAGAATCACAATACTGTACATCGGTCAAATCAAAAATCATGTTTTTTACACCTTCATGATGCAGCATCACTACTTCTGCCTTCAGTTCCGGAGCAACATTGGAAGTAAGTTTCTGCTCTTGAATTTTGACCAGTGCGTACTTTTCCTGTCTGTCAATAGTTAAGTTCATAGGATTAGCATTTTTCCAAATTTACGATGATTTTCTGGGATCGCGACAGGTAAGCGATTAATTTTCAACAAGCAGTATGTGAAGATTGTTAATATTTGAGAAAATCAGAAGGATTGAAAATGAGGATAAAATTGTGTCAGGAAATGGAGCAAAACTTCTGGAGTTATGAATGCATTCCTGAACTAAAGCCGTTTATTTGACGTGACCGGCTAACAAATAGAGAACAGCCATCCGAATCGCTACCCCATTTTCAACCTGATTGAGGATGATACTCTGGTCGGAATCGGCCACTTCACTTGTAATTTCTACACCCCGATTGATAGGTCCGGGATGCATGATGGTAATTCGTTTAGAGAGTGAATCGAGAATCTGTTTATTCAGTCCAAAAAGTTGAATGTATTCTCTCAAAGATGGAAAATACTTAATATCCTGTCGCTCCAATTGGATGCGAAGCATATTGGCAACATCACACCACTCCAATGCATTTTTCAGGTTATGTTCCACTTTCACCCCCAGGGATTCAATGTATCGAGGCATCAATGTCGTAGGTCCGCAAACCATAACCTCTGCACCTAATTTTTTCAGGCAAAAAATATTTGAAAGAGCCACACGAGAATGCAGAATGTCTCCAACGATTGCAATTTTTTTCCCTTTCACTTCACCCAATTTTTCTCTTATAGAGAATGCATCCAACAAAGCCTGAGTCGGGTGTTCGTGCGCTCCATCTCCTGCATTCACGATGCTGGCCTCCACATGTCTGGAGAGAAACTGTGCCGCGCCGGCATGCGGGTGACGCATGACAACAATATCCACTTTCATTGCCAGAATATTGTTTACAGTATCAATCAGTGTTTCACCTTTGCTTACTGATGATGAAGATGCGGCGAAATTGATTACATCAGCTGAAAGCCTGCGTTCTGCAAGTTCAAAGGACAATCGTGTGCGTGTAGAATTTTCGAAAAAGAGATTCGCAATGGTAACATCACGCAGTGAAGGAACTTTCTTGATAGGACGATTCAGTACCTCTTTGAATGTATCCGCTGTGGAAAATATCAGTTCGATATCAGCGAGACTGAGTTCTTTTATTCCAAGTAAATGTTTCACGCTCAGAGCACCCATCCTGTTATCTTATTTCTAATTTATTCAGGCAAAACAATGAACCTTATTGTAACCATACACCATCTTCTCCATCTGATTCTTTCCATTTCACAGTCACTTTTTCAGAGGTGATGGTATCCACTTGTATTCCGATAAAATCAGGTTCGATCGGCAGCTGACGGCTATACCGGCGATCTACCAATGTGAGTAGTTCCACTTTACGAGGGCGCCCAAAATCAAGCAGGGCATCCATTCCCGCACGAATTGTCCTTCCCGTAAATAATACATCATCCACGAGAATGACATTTTTATCTTCAATGATAAAATCCAATTTGGTTTGGCTTGGTGCAATAATCTCCCGGCGACGAAAATCATCCCGATAAAAAGTCACATCCAGTTCACCGTAATCAAATTTTGGCTGAGAAAGTATTTTGCTGAGTGAGGTAACGATACGACGGGCAACAAAGATTCCCCGTGGTTGCAAACCAATGATGGCAGTGCTCGAAAAATCATCATGAACTTCGATGAGCTGATAACACAAGCGGCTGAGTGTGATATCAAATTGCGTACTGTTTAACAATAGTCGCTTTTGCATGCCGGGAGCCAAACGTACAGAATTTAACGGAGCTGGGCAAATGAATTGGATAACGAGTACATGGAATCCAAGGCCACTACTTTGCTCTTCACTCCTCACTCCTCAATTACTTCCAAACTGTTTCAAATGATGAACAGCATGTTTATGAAGAAGTTGAATCCATTCCTCGAAATTCAGGTTGCCAAAAAAGGGATTCATGACACGGGCATCAGGGTTATTGGTAAAATGATTCACAAAATCACGGAGCTCCAGTTGCAATTCAGCAATTGCTTCTTCTTTATCATTTAAGCGAACAGGAAGGGCAGTTTCAGGCATCTGGATATTTTTAGTATTGGGCTTAAATTCTCTGTCGCTCATCAGGAAGCTTTTCATGGCATCCATCTTTTCTGCCGGAGTGAGTAAAACTTGCGGATCTTTTCCATTGGCAATTCTCACGGAATCACTCATGTGTTCAATCATTTGCTGAACATTCATTACTCCCCATTGTCTTTCTGACTTTGCATCAAGTTGTTTTAATTTTTCAATGAATGTGACTTGAAGAAATCGGAGTTTGTCTGCGTTCATTTTTGATAAATTTTCTTGCTAAGAAAAGGATAAATTCTACAAAAGCTTCTATCGACTAAAAAATTGCGCTTGCGGTTTTTTATTGTTGTTGCACTCAATTTGAGTAGTGCATAAAAAAAATCCATCCTGAAAACAGGATGGATTTTTTCAATCACTTAGATAAAGAATTAATCTTCCTTTTTATCATCAGCAGCTTTCACTGCATCAGTATCTACTTTTTTCTTTTCAGCAGCTTCCATTTCGGTTTTCAAATTGCTGAGAGCAGTAAGGTCACCAAGAGTGGTTTTTTCAACACTTTCTTTTACCTTTTTCACTGCCTTCGCTCCTTCTTCACGTTCTACACCTTTCTGGACATTTTCAGCAGCACGGTTGCTGGCAGCTTTCTCTTCATGAATACGGCTGTGAGAAACAACAATCTTACGTTGTTCTTTGCTGAATTCAATCACTTTGAAGTCGGCCTTTTCTTCTGCTTTCAATGATTTGCCATCTTCTTTTACCATATGCTTGTTCGGGCAGAAAGCCTCAACACCATAAGACAAAGCGATAGTCGCGCCTTTTTCTCCGATCTTCAACACAGTTCCTTCGTGCACTGAATCCATCGTGAAGATAGTTTCGAATACATCCCAAGGATTTTCTTCGAGTTGCTTATGACCGAGACTGAGACGACGATTTTCAGGATCAACTTCCAACACTACAACGTTCATCTTGTCACCTACTTTACAGAACTCTGAAGGATGTTTCACCTTTTTGCTCCAGCTCAGGTCGCTGATGTGAACCAATCCGTCGATTCCTTCTTCCAACTCCACAAACACTCCGAAGTTCTGGAAGTTCTTCACGGTAGCTGTATGTTTTGAACCTACAGGATATTTAGTAGCAACAGTAACCCAAGGATCTGCTTTCAGTTGTTTCAAACCGAGAGACATTTTACGCTCTTCGCGATCGAGAGTAAGAATAACAGCTTCGATTTCGTCACCCACTTTGAGGAATTCATGTGGGCTGCGAAGATGCTGTGACCATGACATTTCAGATACGTGGATAAGTCCTTCTACACCTGCAGCGATTTCAACGAATGCACCGTAGTCAGCAATCACCACAACTTTACCTTTTACTTTATCACCAACATTCAGGTTCGCATCCAATTGTGTCCAAGGGTGCGGAGTGAGTTGTTTCAAGCCAAGGGCAATACGTTTCTTTTCATCATCGAAATCAAGAATTACAACATTGATTTTCTGATCAAGTTTCAATACTTCTTCCGGATGAGAAATACGTCCCCATGAAATATCGGTAATGTGCAACAAGCCGTCTACTCCACCCAAATCCATGAACACACCATAAGAAGTGATGTTCTTCACAGTACCTTCGAGTACTTGTCCTTTTTCCAACTTCTTCATGATCTCTGCCTTTTGAGCTTCGAGTTCTTCTTCGATGAGGACTTTATGAGAGACAACTACGTTTTTGAATTCGTTATTGATCTTCACAACTTTAAACTCCATTGTCTTGCCAACAAACTGGTCGTAGTCGCGAATAGGTTTCACGTCAATTTGTGAACCCGGAAGGAAAGCTTCAATGCCGAACACATCGACAATCAAACCACCTTTGGTACGGCATTTTACATAGCCGGTAATGATTTCATCTCCTTCGAGAGAAGCATTAACGCGATCCCATGATTTGAGTGCGCGTGCTTTTTTGTGAGAAAGAATCAGCTGGCCGTTTTTGTCTTCTTGTGTTTCCACATAGACTTCCACCCGGTCGCCGACTTTCAGATCAGGCATGTGGCGGAATTCAGCCAGTGGTACCAAGCCATCGGATTTGTAGCCGATATTGATCAGCACATCCTTCGAAGTAATAGAAACTACCAGTCCGTCTACGATGTCGTGCTCAACCACTGAATTCAGGGTTTTGTCATACATCTGTTCCATTTTTGTGCGCTCTTCAGCAGAATAGTCGGATCCGCCTTTTCCTGTGGATTCCCAGTTAAAGACTTCTGGTTTGTACTCCGATGTTTGGTTCGTGATTTCTTCGGTAATCATTTAGTTTTTAGAATTATTATGAAAGTTTCGGTTTTTCGCTTAAAAGGGACGCAAATGTATCGAATTAAATCTTACTAAAAAAGGGGGAAGTGCGAGTTTTTTTAACGTATCGTGGTCAAAATGAGGAAAAAGGCTAAAATCAGATTTTGCCGGAAAATTCTACACGAGAATCAATCAAAGACCTAATTTTCAGCTAAATACGAGCTGTGTTGATTTGACAATTCCAATTTTACAACGAAACAGCAGTTGTTAAATTGTCAAAATCAGCCTTAAAGCTCTGTTTAATATGGTCACTTACCTTTTCCATAAGCCACATTGGGGTGCTGGTTGCACCACAAATTCCAACTGAATCAGAAGCCTCAATCCATTCAGGCAACAACTCTTCGACATCAGAAATGAAGTAACTTCTTGGATTGACTGACCGGCATACTTCATATAACGCTTTGCCGTTGGAGCTTTTTTTCCCGCTTACAAAAATGATGACATCATACGCAGCGGAAAACTTTTTCAGTTGTGGTTCACGATTGCTGACTTGTCGGCAAATAGTATCATTGGAACTCAGGAATTCGTCCTGTATTTCCTTTTGTTGAGCAGCTTTTGATCTTTGTTCAAGGAGTGAACGCATTTTCTCAAAACCCGAACTGCTTTTTGTTGTTTGCGAGAAAAAATAAACCGGCCGGGAATAATCCACTTTATCCAGATCCTCTTCATTGCGAACAATCAGAGCAGTTCCGGCAGTTTGTCCAACCAAACCATTTACTTCAGCATGACCGGTTTCGCCGTAAATCACAATTTGACCTCCTGTTTCCAAGACCTCATCAAAACTTGTCCGCACCCGATGTTGCAATTTGAGCACAACCGGACAAGAAGCATCAATCAATTCGATGTTGTTTTTTAAAGCAATCTGATAAGTTTCAGGCGGCTCACCATGAGCACGAATGAGCACTTTGCAGTCATGCAGACTTCTAAGTCGATCATGATCGATTATCTCAAGACCTAATTTGGTGAGTCGCTCAACTTCTTTGTTGTTATGAACTATATCACCGAGGCAATACAATTTGCCGGTAAGCTGCAATTCTTCTTCCGCTTTCTGGATGGCATATACCACACCAAAACAAAATCCTGAATGCGGGTCGATGGTGACTTTCATTGGGACAAAGATAGGTTTTTTTTAGGTTCCGGGTTCCTGTTTTAGGGTTTCGAGTTTAGGGTTTCGGGTTGTTGGTTGATGGTTGTTGGTTGATGGTTGATGGTTGATGGTTGATGGTTGATGGTTGATGTTTGATGTTTGATGTTTGATAGTTTGTGATTGTTAGTTAGAATTTAATTGGACAAGTTTTTTCTGGTAGATAAAATTTATATAAACAAAGAGAGGTTTATTTCTAATGGTTGATTTTTTCACACACTCCTATTCGATACAATTTCTGTGATCAATAATTGTGAACGATGGTGAACTAATTGAAGACAAAACGTGAGAAATAAAAACACGATTCTGTGTATGGATATTTGAATTCTTAGAAATTTTTAACGCTTAATTCCGGCTGTTCGCCAAATTATCGCCAAAGGCATTCAAATTTATTTGAAAAAACGGCTAAATTATGTCAAAATCAATGCTTTTTTAACGTAATTAATTTGGATTGATTTCTTACATACCCTAAATTAGTAATTCTTAAAAAGCAGGGGAATAAATTTGATCCATTCCAAAATTACAACCAAGTCATGACAAAAAAAATTACACTAGTAATCTGTGCCATTCTTTTCATTGCATCTCCGATGTTCTCACAAGTTGATGTCAGAACTATCGACATGGCAAAGCTCAACCAGGCCAAGCTGGAGGGCAAACTAACAGGACATGAGAAATATGTCAACTACGAGGCGCTGGGAAAGAACCCCGCGAGAATTGCTGCGAACTCACAATTGGGAAATTCAATCAACACTGCGACTGGTTGTGCCTGCTGGGTTCCACGTGATGCAAGCTGGCAGGTAGCACAGTTTGACGGATCAGGCGGTAGTGGCGGTCCGGGTGTGCCACCAGACTACAGAAATGACGACTGGTCTACTGTAAGCATCACCATTCCATTTCCATTTTGTTTTTACGGGCAACAAATCAATGCCATTTATATCAACAATAACGGAAACGTTTCTATCAACACTGCTTACTCCACTTTCACTGCGAATTCTTTCCCTGATCCAACGTATACCATGATTGCGCCTTTCTGGGCTGATGTGGATACACGTGGAGCAGGAAGCGGTATTGTGTATTATCAATTGACCAACACTCACCTCATTGTTCAATGGGAAAATGTAGGTTACTTCAGTAATCATGATGATTTAAAAAATACTTTTCAGTTGATCATGACAGATGGATTTGATCCACTTCTTCCACCCGGATCGAATGTATCCTTCTGTTACCAGGATATGCAATGGACTACAGGTGATGCATCAAGCGGTACAGGTGGTTTTGGTGGTACTCCTGCAACTGTTGGAGTAAATCAGGGAAATGGTGTTGACTATATTCAAATCGGATTGTTCGATCAGGCAGGAGCATCTTATGATGGACCTTATGGAAACAACGACGGTATTGACGCCCTCGATAACCAGTCTTTCATTCTGAATACATGTCAGAGCGGAAGCAACGTTCCTCCGATTCTGAACTCTTCACAGGCATGTGATACATTGAGTGTTTGCGAAGGCGATACTATCTTGCTTGAAGGATTCTTCCTTTCTCCGGAGCAAGGACAAATTACCACAGTTACTACTTCTTCAACAATGACCGGAGTGACTGTAACATCACTTCCGGGAAATACATCTAACTTTTCTGTTCAGGTTGTAGGCCAGGCATCCAATATCGGATTAAATCAATTATTGATCATCGCAACTGACGATGGAGTGCCTGCACGTTCTTCACAGATTCCTGTAGTCATCAATGTGAAAGCCGCACCTATTACTCAGATCACAACAAGTAACGTAAGTTGTTATGGTGGTCATAACGGAGCTGCCAACCTGAATCTGGGAGGTACAGGACCATTCGAAATTATGTGGTTCCCGGGAGAAATGCAGACATCACAGGTATCGCATCTTGTTTCCGGTGTTTATACTGTAGATGTAACAAGTCCATCCGGATGTTCAGTAACACAATATGTAAATATTACACAGCCTGCACCATTGACAATTCAAACTACTTCTCAGGATGCAGACTGTTCCGGTCAAACCGGTAGTGCACTTTGTACAGTTGGTGGCGGAACATCACCTTACAACTATACCTGGAATACTAACCCTCCTCAGAATACCAGTTCAATTTCTAATCTGACTGCAGGAACTTATACCGTTAATGTAACAGACAATCACAATTGTCGCATTTCAGGTTCGGTTGAAATTCATGGTGCTGCCGGATTCTCCGCAACGATGAGTACAACACCGGCAAGCTGTCTTGCGGCAGACGGAACTGCAAGCGTACAAACAACAGGTGGCAGCGGTGACTTCTCTTATTCATGGACTCCTACAGTGAGTACAGGCGCTAACGCGACAGGATTATCTTCAGGAGTATATTCGGTTACCGTAATCGATAATCAGGATGGTTGTCAGCAAACGCTTTCAGCAATCGTTGGCAATACATCCGGTATTGTTGCGAGTATCGTATCGTCTACAAATGCTACTTGTCAGAATGGTGAAAACGGATCAGCTACTGCCAGTGGATCAGGCGGCACTGCTCCTTACTCCTATTTGTGGTCACCGGGTGGTGCAACAACAGCGAGTGTTTCAAATCTTTCACCGGGAACATACACCGTTGAAGTTTCCGATTACAATGGATGTCCGGATTTCGCGAATGTGACTATCGGTTATGATTTCCCTGCTCCTATAATTGACCTTGGTCCTGATACTACAATTTGTATTGGCGCAATGGTTACTCTTGATGCAGGTGCCGGTTATCAGTATTTGTGGTCAGACAATTCAACAGGTCAAACACTGGATGTAAACGCGGTGGGAATTTATTCAGTGCTTATTACCGATGCAAATGGATGCGAATCCTATGATGCTATAATGGTAAGCACTATTTCATGCAACCGTCAACATAGTGTATTGAGACCAAGCCGTTCGATTGGTGTTTATCCGAATCCAAGTACCGGTGTGATAGATATCAATTTCAACAACGAAGTTTCAGGTTCGGTTGAAGTAAGTATCGTTGATGTATATGGCAAAACCCTCTTCACTTCGCAAGAGAATATCAAAGCTCATGACATCCGTACATTCGACCTGAATGATTTCGCTTCCGGAATTTACTTTGTAAGAATTTCATTTGGCGAAGAAACCCAGGCTATTCGCCTGATAAAAATGTAACCATCAACTCTCATTTTTAAGAGAAAATTTTTCAACAAACGGGTTCAGGATAAATCATATCCTGAACCCGTTTGTTTTTCAAGTCACCCATTCTGAATTTTATTTCAAAAGTCTCTATTTGTTAAAACATTCAATAATTTACCCTTCTGTTAAAAAGCATATTTAAAAAAGACTCAATGAGTAAGTCAGTTTTTTATAATTTAGTCCGGTCTATAAAATGGATAGAAATTTATAGTTCACACATTATTTGGTAAATTAAATCATGAAAAAGGAACTGGCTAAAAAACAAAAGGATGAGTTACTCCTGATTCTAAAAAATCGTTTCGAAAAAAACATGAAACGACATAAAGGAATAGACTGGGCTGATGTGCAATCTAAATTGATGAAATCAGAAGCCGGTCTTTGGTCATTGAATGAAATGGAACAAAGCGGCGGAGAACCGGATGTTGTTGGTATGGATAAAAAAACCGGTGAATTTTTATTCTACGATTGTTCTCCTGAGAGTCCGAAAGACAGAAGAAGTTTGTGTTATGATCGTGCCGCTCTTAATTCAAGAAAAGAGCATAAACCCAAAAACTCCGCGGTTGATTTAGCAGCAGCCATGGGAATTGAATTGTTAACTGAAGATGAGTATCGTGCTTTACAAAAGCTGGGTAATTTCGATGCAAAAACATCCAGCTGGGTTAAAACTCCTTCAGAAATTCGTGCATTGGGTGGAGCAATTTTTTGTGATTTCAGGTACGCGACAGTGTTTACCTACCACAATGGAGCAGAATCCTATTATGCAGCGAGAGGTTTCCGGGGTTGTTTGAAAGTATGATCTGACTTCGGAAAATTCTTTCGAATTCAATTTTGCAGAATAAGAATATTCATTCACCTGAGGAACATTCTGAAAGCTTCCGCAACTTTTTTGGGCTCATCCATCATTGGCATGTGGCCGCTACCGGAGATGACTGAAAGAAATGATTTTGCCGAACGCGCATTCATCTCGAGTGATTTTTCAACCGGAATAAGTATATCTGCATCTCCATGAATGAGAATTACCGGAAAGGTTGAATTAGTCAGCACTGAAAATAAATTCTTCCTTTCCGCCATTGCCCTGAGAGCACCAATGACACCGGATTTGTTCTGAGAAAGTATAAGCTTGTGAAGAAATTTCCGGCTGGTATCATTTGCAGACAACTTTAGAGACATTTGATCAGCAATATTCCCCACTCCATTTTTTTGAACATCTTCAACTGCAAGATATCTTTTCGATTTTGCTTCCGGTGAATCTTCTCCGGTCTGAGAAGCAACCATTGCCAATCCAAGAACCTTGTCAGGATATTTTTCAGCGAAGGACAAAGCAACATATCCACCCATTGAGTGCCCGGCTAAATAAGTTCTTTCGATCTTGAGTTTATCAAGAAGATTTTTCAGATCATCCGCAAATGATTCCATTGAATACTTTGCCTCTACACACGGAGATTTTCCAAAACCCCGAAGATCCGGAAGTATGAGATCAAAATCATTTTGACAATGTGGAATTAAGTTGTTCCAAATTGTATGATCTAACGGATAGCCATGCAAAAGCATTAGAGGCAATCCTTTTCCGATTCTCTTGTAATTCAATTCAACAATAATGTCCGGGTTCAAAATCCTGGGTTTAATTAAAACACAACATTGTTTTGTACAAAATTGAAATGAACATTTTTAAAAAACTACAGAGCTAAATCAGAAATCAGATTTTTTTCCTGATTACATTTCAGAAAATGAAGTATCAGGCAGGAACTTCAATGTTTTTTTTCCGCACTAAATCGAGAGCGAACTGAAATTGCTCCTGTTCCGTGAGATTGGAATTATCAAGTACAACAGCATCGTCAGCTTGTCGTAACGGACTTTCTGAACGGTGTGTATCGGTGTAATCTCTGTCCTGAATATTTTTCATTACTTCATCCATAGTCACCATAAAACCTTTTGCATTCAGTTCATCGAAGCGGCGTTTGGCTCTGATTTCATGGCGGGCGGTCATAAAAATTTTCAGTTCAGCAGAAGGAAAAACCATAGTTCCAATATCTCTTCCATCCATTACTACTCCTTTGTGCGAACCGTAACTTTGTTGTAGTTCGACCATACGGTGCCTGATTTCGGGAATAGCGCTAACCGGACTTACCCAATCAGAAACTTTCAGATCCCGAATCCGGGTTTCTACATTCAGGCCATTCAGAAAAACTTCGGATAAACCGGTGTTTGGATTCACATGGAAACTGATATGAATATTATCCATTAAACCTGCCATTTGCTTTTCCGTCATGGCAGCTAATTGTTCCATTGTTATATCGTGTTGTTGAATGAACAAGGTAACAGCCCTGTACATTGCTCCTGAATCTATATAGCTGTAACCGAGCTTTTTGGCTAAAGCTTTGGCCAGGGTACTCTTCCCGCATGAAGAATATCCGTCAATCGCAATAATAATTTTAGGACTTTTTACAGACGGCTTTTCTTGCATAACAAAGGATCCGCTTGGCGGGAAGTTAAAGCTGCTCATGGGTTTTGACAAAGAAACGAAGAAAAAATGAGTTTTTTTGATTAATAACTACTTGAAAATCCCATTTGAATGCGGCATTCATCAAAAAATTCAGTACCAAAATTTTCCCTTCAAAGATTTAAATCGAGCGAGCAGTTTTTAATCCTTTATTTCAATTGAACATAAAGCAACAGAATCCTATATTCGCCATTCAGACTCTATCAATGAAACTGTTGGCACGAGGCAGTGGATTATTTTTGGCCTTCTTCTTTTTCTTTACTTTTTCTTCCTATGCACAGGATATTCTTGTTCGTATCAACAATGATTCTATTCGTGTAAAGATTGTTGAGATGACCGGAGAAAAAATTCGTTTTCGTTATCCGGGAATGAAAACCGGCCCGATCATGGAAATGCAAAAAAATCAGATCAAATCCATTGTTTATGAAAACGGAACGGTTGTTACGATTCTTTATAATCCATATGAAGTTTCAAAAGATTTATCTGTTCCGGACAGAAATCATGCAGTGAAAGGCGACATCATTGCTCCTTTCATGAATCATGTAACATTGGGATATGAACAGAAATTAAAGCTTGGACTCAATCTGGAATTGAAAGCCGGAATTATTGGTATGCGAGTCAATGAAAGTTTAAAATATTCGGAAGGCTTTCTGATTAAATCAGGAATAAAATTCGTGAAATGCGCTGAAGGAATTTACAAAGGACTGAAGTACAAAGATCCCCTGAAAGGAAGTTATTTCAGACCGGAACTGATATTTTGTTCATTCAAAACATTTGAAAAGCACAGCGAAATCAGGTACACACATTACACCATTAACATTGCCTTTGGAAGGCAGGCTGTGATCCGTCGTTTCCTGCTTTTTGACTGGTATGGAAGTGTGGGAACCGGGTTTCGGACAACAACTTACAATCTCAAATCAGATTACGATTCAAAAGAAGTAGATTTTAATTATGCTTATTCGCACCTTTTCTTTGGAAAAAAACTACCACTCGTTTTAAGTGGTGGAATGTCGATCGGTGTTGTCTTTTAAACTTCCGATACTCCTGAAACAAATCTTTTTTCAGGATTTCTTTTTAATGAATTCTGACAAATTGGTAGAGATTGAAAAATGATTTGCCCCACCGGCCAGGTGATAATTTCCCCTGCCGTAGCTGAGTATAAATTTGCTGATCTTTAATCCAAACCCAAAGGAGAAACCAACTGTTCCCGGTCTGGAATCGATAGATAACTCCCTGCGTCTTTGAAAATTATATGCAGCCCGGAGATGAAAATTCTTTGATAACAATACTTCCGCTCCGACAATAAAATGTCGGGAGAATTTATTAAAGAAACCAATTGTCTTTACCTGAGCTTCACCTGTGAGTGGATCTACATCACCTAAATCGTTGGGGTCAGAATAAGACATATCAAATTTTTCCAGGTGTCGGTAAGTCAGATTAAATCGAAGTGGTGTGTGGGCCAGTCGTTTGGAAACTGCAATCAAGGCTTCGGCAGGAAGTGGTTCATTATTGTCTTTCACATAATTTTTCAGCTGTGCACCCACATTTTTTGCTTCAGCAGTAATTGTCCATTGTCGCAGGGAGTCATAATAAGTGGCGGAAATATCAGCGGCAAGTCCAAAAGCATTGTAGATATAATAGTCGCTGTAAATTCCTTTGATGGTAGCACCGAATGAAAATAGTGGATTGTATTGATATCCCCAGCCGATGTTTAATGCATAATCAGAAGCATGAAAAGTTCCCTGAATATCACCATACACATCCGTTTCTTTGAAATCGCCATAATTCGCATAATGCATACTTGCTAAAAAAGTTCCGAGCTTATCGAAATCTTTAACATAAGAAGCATCACCGAATTTTACTCCGTCGACGTAGGTTACGGCACTTAATGCGATAGATTTACTCATTGATTCATTGAGCAATGATGGAGCCTGTAAGGCACTGTTGATATCATTGTCGCGAACTGAAATAAATGTTCCTCCTAAAGCGGCGATTCTTGCTGAAGCCGGGACATTCAAAAAGGAATACACTGAAGCTCCACCAATCTGAGCATATGAAGTTGCCGAAATAATAAAACAAATTAATGCGAAGTAGTGTTTCTTCATGGAGATGCAAAGAAAATAAAAATTCGATGTGAGTGGTTAACGAATTTTCAGGTGAATTATTGTCCTGGTATCCATGTCTGATTCTACGTCACTTTTCGATTAGCTCAACGTCTAACCATAAAGACAGAACTTTCTAAAATAGGGTCATTCTTTTACTTACCTTTGCAAGTCCCACATTTTTGCATCGAAATATGTCTGTTGATCAGGAATTTTTAGAAATCTACGGAGCAAGGGTTCACAACCTGAAAAATATTGACCTCACATTCCCTCGAAATCAACTTGTTGTGATTACGGGACTGAGTGGCAGCGGAAAATCTTCACTTGCTTTCGACACGATCTATGCCGAAGGTCAGCGGCGATATTTAGAGAGTTTTTCAGCCTATGCCCGGCAGTTTTTGGGGAATATGGAA
>CALMQM010000091.1 GCA_937871435.1 uncultured Bacteroidota bacterium
ATGCGACAGTAAAAGCCGGAGCATGGTTCCCGATGACAGGAAAGAAAAATCTTCGTGCACAGGAAATAGCCATTGAAAATCGATTGCCGATCATTTATCTCGTGGATAGTGCCGGAGTTTTCCTACCGATGCAGGATGAAATTTTTCCAGACAAAGAGCATTTCGGAAGAATTTTCAGAAACAATGCAGTGATGTCCTCCATGGGTATTCTGCAAGTTGCTGCAATTATGGGAAGTTGTGTGGCAGGAGGTGCATATTTGCCGATTATGTCTGACGAAGCGATGATTGTAGACAAAACCGGATCAATATTTCTTGCAGGATCTTATCTCGTAAAAGCTGCCATCGGAGAAGATATCGATAATGAAACATTGGGCGGAGCAACTACACAATGTGAAATTTCAGGTGTTACTGATAATAAATTCCCTGATGACAAATCAGCATTGGATCATATCAAAAACATTTTCAGTAAAATCGGAGATTTTGAAAAAGCAGGATTCAACCGTGAGAAAAGTTCCGCTCCTCTGAAAAATCAAAAAGAAATTTATGGTATCGTACCAACTGACGCTTCCAGGCAGTACGATATGCACGAAGTTATTCTACGTTTGGTTGACAACAGCGAGTTTGATGAATACAAAGATAAATTCGGACAAAGCATTATCTGCGGACTTGCAAGAATTGACGGCTGGGCTGTAGGTATAGTTGCCAATCAACGGAAAGTGGTGAAGAGTAAAAAAGGCGAAATGCAATTTGGTGGTGTGATTTACTCAGACTCTGCAGACAAAGCTGCGCGCTTTATAATGAATTGTAACCAGCGAAAAATTCCACTTGTATTTCTGCAGGATGTTACCGGTTTCATGGTAGGTTCAAGAAGCGAACAAGGCGGGATTATCAAAGATGGAGCTAAACTGGTAAATGCAATGAGTAATTCTGTTGTTCCGAAATTTACTATCATCATTGGAAATTCTTACGGTGCCGGAAACTATGCAATGTGCGGAAAAGCTTATGATCCCCGACTGATTGTCGGTTGGCCTACAGCTCAAATAGCTGTGATGGGAGGTGCACAAGCAGCGAAAGTTTTGTTGCAAATACAAGTGAGTGCTTTAAAATCAAAGGGCAAAGAAATTTCCAAAGAAGAAGAAGTCGAACTTCTCAAAAAGATTACTGACAAATACAACAGCCAGATTTCGCCATATTACGCAGCTTCGAGAATGTGGCTGGATGCAGTAATCGATCCTTTGGATACACGTAAATGGATTTCGATGGGAATAGAAGCCGCAAATCATGCACCTGTTACAAAGCAATATAATGTTGGAGTTATCCAGACATAAATCAGACTCTGGAATTCAAAATTATTTGATTTATCTCCCCTAACATTTCTTCTACCTCCGGAAATCATTCTGTAATCTGAATTTTTCAACTCAACAATTTCAATCACATGGCACTCATCGACAAAATCAATAAGGTAAAGGAATTTCATGAAGTATTCGGCCTGGAATATCATGAACAACCAAAAGCAAACGTATCCAAAAGAATCGTGGAACTTCGTCATCGTCTGATGCAGGAAGAAAACGATGAGTATTTAGAAGCTTGTGAACAACAGGATCTCTCATTAATCGCGGATGCTTTGGGAGATAAAATGTACATACTTTTCGGAACCATCATTGCACATGGACTTCAGTATAAAATTGAAGAAGTATTTGATGAAATTCATCGCAGCAATATGAGTAAGCTGGATGATCATGGGAAACCAATCTATCGGGAAGATGGAAAGATCATGAAAAGCAACAATTACTTTTTACCGGATATAAAAGGAGTTTTGAATCGATAAATCAGTATTGAATTGCAGTCCAAAGAAACAATTTCAAAGATTTTAGCAGAACATTTGAAAGCTTCCTCTTAAGTAGATTGCTATTCACCAGTCATTCGGCACCTTTCAAAAAGGTGCTTTTTTTATTGATTTTTGGCGAAAAAGACTGGTTTTTAACTATCTTTGCCACCTTTAAAAATAATTCAAAGAGGGTCCTACAATGATTAAAATAACATTTCCCGACAAAAATGTCAGGGAGTATCCTGAAGGCACCACATCTCTTGAAATTGCAAAGAGCATTTCAGAAGGTTTGGCAAGAAATGTCATTTCCGCAAAAGTGAACGGAGAAGTTTGGGATGCAACGCGACCCATTACAAAGGATTCTACTCTGCAATTGCTAACCTGGGATGATCGTGAAGCAAAATCAACCATGTGGCACAGTTCCGCTCACCTCATGGCTGAAGCACTGGAATTCTTCTATCCCGGAATCAAATTTGGTATCGGTCCACCGATTGACAACGGATTTTACTATGACGTGGATCTTGGTGGCCAAACCATCTCTTCAGACGATTTCAAAAAAATTGAAGACAAAATGATTGAGCTTGCCAAGCAAGCCAACAAATATATTCGCAAAGAGATTTCCAAGAAGGAAGCTATTGAGTATTTCAAAGCCAAAGGAGATGAGTACAAGCTGGATTTGTTGAACGACCTGGAAGACGGAAGTATTACTTTTTATCAGCAGGGAAATTTCATTGACCTCTGTCGTGGACCGCACATACCAGATACAGGCCTGATCAAAGCTGCAAAGTTGATGAATATCGCCGGCGCATATTGGCGCGGTGATGAAAAGAACAAGCAGCTCACCAGAATATACGGAATCACTTTCCCGAAGAAAAGTCAGCTGGATGAATACCTCACCATGCTGGAGGAAGCGAAAAAACGCGACCACAGAAAAATTGGTAAGGAGATGGAGATTTTTACTTTTGATGATGATGTTGGTCCGGGTTTACCCTTGTGGATGCCCAATGGTGCAGTGTTGATTGAGCAATTGGAAAAGCTTGCTAAAAAAACAGAGCAGGAAGCCGGCTTCCAGCGTGTGCGTACTCCGCATATCGCGAAGGAATCTATGTACCTCACGAGCGGACACTTGCCATACTATGCCGAATCGATGTTTCCTCCAATGGAAATGGATGGAGAGAAATATTATCTCAAGGCGATGAATTGTCCGCATCATCACAAAATTTTCAAGGAACTAAATCCAAGTTATCGTGATTTGCCTATTCGTCTTGCTGAATATGGAACATGCTACCGGTACGAACAAAGCGGAGAATTATTCGGATTGATGCGTGTACGCTGTCTGCAAATGAATGACGCGCACATCTATTGCACCCGTGAACAATTCGCACAGGAATTCAATGCCGTGAATGAAATGTATCTGAAGTATTTCAGAATTTTCAACATCGATAAATATGTGATGCGGTTCTCTACTCACGAACCAAAGAAAAGAGGGAGCAAGTATGTTGACAATGCAGATCTTTGGAAAGAGACAGAAGATATGGTCCGTCAGGTATTGATAGACTCGAAAATACCTTATGTCGAGATTGCTGATGAAGCAGCTTTCTATGGACCAAAAATCGATGTTCAAGTGTGGAGTGCAATTGGAAGAGAGTTCACTTTAGCTACGAATCAGGTAGACTTTGCTGTTCCGGGAAGATTTGGTTTGACCTATAAAAACAGCCAAAATCAAATGGAAACGCCTATTTGTATCCATCGGGCTCCACTTGGGACACATGAAAGATTCATTGGCTTCCTCATTGAACATTTTGCCGGCAATTTCCCTATTTGGCTGGCGCCCAAGCAAGTAAGCATATTGCCTATCAGTGATAAATACAATGATTACGCAAAAAGTGTTTTACAATTGCTGATAAATTCCGATATTCGCGGGCTCCTGGATATTCGGGATGAGAAGATTGGAAAGAAAATCCGGGACGCTGAAATCAAAAAAGTTCCTTACATGTTGATTGTAGGGGAAAAAGAATTCGCCGAACATACTGTTTCAGTGAGAAAACATGGTGGTGGTGACCTCGGAACTTACACTATCTCAGACTTCGCTAAATTGATTCAGGATGAAATCAATAACATCCTGAACGTAAAGTAAAATAACTAATAAATCTAACAAGGAGGATCCTATAGCAACGCAAAGTAACAACCGGCCACCACGTCCGATATTTAGTCGGCCACCCTTTCAAAGAAGGGGTCCGGTTAAAAAGGAAGCTGAACACAATATCAATGAACACATCCGGGCTTTAAAAGTCAGGCTTGTTGGTGAAAATGTTCAAGCTGATGTTTACTCCCGGGAAGATGCCATCAGACTGGCCAAAGAACTGGAACTTGATCTGGTAGAAATTGTACCAACAGCTGACCCGCCTGTTTGCCGCATTGTCGATTATCAGAAATTTCTGTACGACAAGAAGAAGAAAGAAAAGGAGATGAAGGCCAAGCAGGGAAAGCAAGTGGTGAAAGAAGTACGCTTCGGTCCGAATACTGATGAGCATGATTTCAACTTCAAAGTAAAACATGCTATGAACTTCCTGGAAGATGGCAACAAAGTGAAGGCATATGTTCACTTTAAAGGAAGATCCATCGCTTACAAAGAAAAAGGAGAAATTATCCTTTTAAAATTTGCACAAGCTCTAGAAGAATACGGAAAAGTTGAGCTACTTCCCAAACTCGAAGGTAACAGGATGTTCATTCACCTTGCTCCTATTCCTCGCAAGAAAAAATAATATACCGGGGTCCTTCCGGGATGAAAAGATAAAATTTCTAATTCCAAATAAATAAAAACGCAATGCCAAAAACTAAGACTCACTCCGGTGCCAAAAAACGCTTCAAGCTGACTGGCACAGGAAAGATCAAGAGAAAGCATGCATTTAAGAGCCACATTCTTACCAAGAAGACAACCAAGCAAAAGCGTAATCTTACACATGCTGATTTGGTTTCTTCATCGGATGAGTTCCGGGTTTCTAAAATGCTGGTGATGAAATAACACTTGCTTTCCTGATCTGAATTTCAAAAACAATTATTAACCCGACAACAAGCATCAAGTTTCTCCCTGAAAAGAGAACGCTTCAGTCAAAACCAAATCAAAATGCCACGTTCAGTCAATGCCGTCGCGTCACGTGCACGGAGAAAAAAAATGTTCAAACTCGCCAAAGGTTATTGGGGAGCGAGAGGTAACGTATTAACCGTTGCCAAGAATACAGTCGAAAAAGGATTAGGTTATGCCTATCGTGATCGTCGTACCAAAAAGCGTAATTTCCGTTCCTTGTGGATCATGCGTATTAACGCGGGTGCACGCGAACATGGAATGAGTTATTCCGAACTCATGGGAAAAATCCATGCAAAAGGATTGGATCTCAACCGTAAGACACTTGCCGATCTGGCTCTGAATCATCCACAGGCATTCAAGGCCGTAATTGATTCTGTTAAGTAACTACGCCATAGTTTTTAGTGAATCAATGACAAGAAGAGGGAATCGAAAGGTTCCCTTTCTTTTTTGGTATAGGTTTAAGATTTTTTATTTTTCAAATCACCACCTTACCTTTACACGTATCCACCATCTCTGTTTTTCTGTCACCAGACTTTCTGAAAAAAATCACATCAATAAAAATCCACGTTGTGCAAAGCAGATTAAAAATCATTTATCATAAGTTAACTCAAAAATCACCTGTTATATCAGGAGATTTATTTATCAAAAGACTTTCTTTCGCCAATGCGGGTATGATGCATCCCGGGAATGTTCATTGTTTTGAATATGTGGCAAAACATTCCAATTCTGATAGCCCTATTCTCGAAATAGGATCTTTTTGTGGATTATCGACCAATGCAATCAATCATTTTTATAGTTTGAATGGAAAGAAAAACAAATTTTTTACGAGTGATAAATGGGAATTTGAATCTACAGAAGATCAGGAAACTGTGAATCAATCCGGTATTACAGGTGCTGATTACAGCAATTTTGTAAAGGAATCATACAAACGAAATGTCCGCTTTTTCAGCAAAGAAAATTTGCCTTATACCATTGAAGCTTTTTCGGATGAATTCTTTCAATTGTGGGATGAAAAGAAACGAGTTCAAGATGTATTTGACAGAACTGTAGACCTTGGTGGGAAATTCTCCTTTGTATTTATTGATGGAAATCACACATACGAATACGCAAAAAGAGATTTTGAAAATACCGATAAACATCTCGAGGTAGGAGGATATATTCTTTTCGATGACAGTTCGGTCTTCTCCCCATTCGGATGCGCTTTATTGATGAAAGAAATCGAAAAGATGGATCGTTATGAAGTGGTGATTAAAAATCCAAACTATTTGTTTAGAAAAAAAGCTGACAAATAATTCCTGCCGTCCACTTTGATCGGAAACTATTATTTTTTAACCGTCAACAACCGGATTCTTTCTGTTGCAAGTTTATATGTCGGGAAAATACCTAAAGCTTTGCGGTAGTCGGCAATTGCTTTTTCGTTCTCTCCTTCAAACTCATAAGCAAGCCCTCTGTTGTAATACGCTTCAGCATAGTTTTCGTTTACAGAAATCGCTTTGCTGAGCCAGTCGATTGCTGTAGGATAGTCTTTTCTGAATACCAGCGCAATGTATCCGATGTTGAAATAGGCGTCTGAATATTTCGGATCAATCTTTAACAGAACTTTATAGTCACCAATGGCTTTATTAAACTCTCCGATATTCTGAAGAAAAAGTCCCCGATCATACAATGCTTCTGTACTCGTTGGACGCAAGCTGAGTGCATTGCTGTAATACTGGAGTGCGATTTTGTTCCGCATGGCTGCATACAGATTTCCAAGCTGAATGTGCGCATCATAATTTTCCGGATCGAGATCCACAACTGTTTCAAAACTGGATAAAGCTTTGGCCGTATCACCTGATTCCTTGTGGACAAATCCTTTTAAAAAATATGCTTTCACTTTCTTAGGATCAATTTTCAATGCAGCGTTCGCATAGGAGATCGATTTTGCATAACCTTTAATGTACAGATAGATTTCCGCTAATTTGAGATTTGCCTCAAGATTTTGCGGATCAACTTTGAGGCATCTTTCATATGATTCAATAGATTTTCTGACTTGAAGACCACGGAAACTCACATCTGCAAGGAGCAATAAATACTCTACCTTATTTGAATCAAGAAAAGCAGCCTTACTGGCATCTGAGAAAGCAGCCTGAATTAAATTCTTCTCAAGGTTGATTTTAGCCCGATGAAAATACGCTTCGGCATCTCCGGGATTCCTGAGAATTTTTTGATTCAACTGATAGAAAACATCATCCTGATTCAGAGAGTCAGATGACTTGTTTGTTTCTGCTTGTTCATTTTTACCTGAATTGCAAGAAATCACCATCATCAAACTCCAAACACAATAGATCAATCGGATTAGTTTCATTAGTATTCTTTTAAACATAAAAAGCCGCAAAACAGTGAATTGATTTCATTGTTTTGCGGCCGGAAAAATACAAATTATACTCTTTTGTATCCTTAAAATACAGAAGACAAGAAACGGTTTTCCGGGTCTTCCTTTCCTGATAAGAGCCTCTTCAGGAGCAATTCATTTAGCTCGCTGAACTGGCTTCCTTCAGAGCTTCACGGATCTTCATCTCCAGTTCCTCTGCCAGTTCAGGATTATCATTCAGGAGTTGTTTCACAGCATCTCTTCCTTGTCCCAGTTTTGTCTCACCATAACTGAACCAGGAACCGGATTTCTTGATGATATTTTGCTCGACTCCGATGTCAACGATTTCTCCCATTTTGGAGATCCCTTCACCATACATGATGTCGAATTCGGCAATTCGGAATGGAGGAGCTACTTTGTTTTTAACAATTTTTACTTTGGTACGGTTTCCGACAATGGCTTCTCCGTCTTTTAATTGTCCGATGCGACGAATATCCAGACGAACAGAAGCATAGAATTTCAATGCATTTCCTCCGGTAGTCGTTTCAGGATTTCCAAACATCACTCCGATTTTCTCACGAAGCTGGTTGATGAATATGCAGCAACATCCGGTGCGACTGATAGTACCAGTAAGTTTTCTCAATGCCTGAGACATCAATCTTGCCTGCAAACCCATTTTACTCTCTCCCATCTCTCCTTCAATTTCAGCCTTCGGCGTAAGAGCCGCTACTGAGTCGATAACCAGTATATCAATTGCTCCGGAGCGGATCAGGTTTTCGGCAATTTCAAGTGCCTGTTCGCCATTGTCAGGCTGAGAAATCAACAGATTCTCAAGATCAATTCCAAGTTTCTGAGCATAGAAGCGATCAAACGCATGTTCTGCGTCAATAAATGCTGCAATGCCGCCATTCTTCTGAACATTTGCAATGGCATGGATTGCAAGTGTAGTTTTACCGGAAGATTCAGGTCCGTAAATTTCTATCACTCTTCCTTTTGGCAAACCACCTATCCCCAATGCATTGTCCAGAGAAATAGAACCTGTTGAAATGGCTTCTACCTGTTCAACTGCTTCATCACCCATTTTCATAATGGTACCTTTACCATACGCTTTCTCAATTTTATCAATTGTAAGTTGAAGCGCTTTCAATTTTTCTTTTACTGTTTCTTTCACTTCTGCTGTAGCCATAGTTTATAAATTTGATTTTTTATTAGAGTCTGTTTTCTTCATTTTTTGCAAAATACCGGCATTTTTACGATTCTTAAACAATCAAATTAAATGATTGCATTACCACCATTTCGCTCTCTAACAAAAATGTGAAAACTTTCCATTGATATTACATCTGTTGAGAAATTTTTTATTCTGCTCAACTGCAATTGTGCGGAAAAGCCTGTATTCAGGCTCTTTTCAAGGAAATCCCGGGTATTTTTGAACAGGAAACTCCAGCCTTGATTTGGACATCATTATTTCCTGAATATTCGTTCAAAATCGATCCGATACACAGATACTTTCCTCTCATTGATAAACGAGAAATTTATTGTGCGGAAAGAAAGTACAATTCTAATGAAATGTTCAACTATTAAACACTAAAAAATAAACCGCACAAAATAACAATGGAAATATCGATGATAATTGAGACATTAATGTCATTGCTTGAATGAAAATTTGTTTTAACCTGTTACGTTCCAGACACTCAAAATATCCAAATAAAAAAGTCCCGGTAACCAACCGGGACTTTGAAAACAACCTATTGTCAACTAATTCAAATTATTCTTGCAACTATTTAATAAATCATACTCTGCAATTGTGTTTTGCCTTTTTCTTCCGGTGCTTTAGGAGGTGGCGGAGGTTCGGTTGCCGGTTTTTCTTCATTGCCAATTCTCACTTTCATCCCTTTCTTGTTAATCAGAATCCTGTCTTTGCCATGTTCATGGATTGAAATTCCCATACTGTCAACTTTTACTTTATCTCCTTCGCTACCGTTGATAATGATTCCATTTTCATCTATGTGAATCTGGCTGCCATCATCACCATTGATGTGAATTTCCTCTCCGCCAAGGGTACTTTCAGTTCCATCGCAATCGACACAGTGTAATCCTCTGTCGGTCATTATCCAGGTTCTGTTCAGCATATCACGATCCAGGACATTTTCAATATTGTCAATATCATAAATGTAAGGCTTCAAACTTTCATCCAGTTTCACTTTTGCTCCCACCGGAACACGCAGAAGAAGTTGAATTTTTTGCGCTCTGTATTTTTCATCCTGATTCAACGTGAAATGGCGATCCAGCTTTAGTGTACCTTCGTTTTGAGTGAATGTATAGATGATATGAGACGCGTTGTCGATTGCATTCTTCCTCGAATTGCCTCTCGCATACAGGATTTCGACAAGCTGAAATGAATCATTCGGACTCTTAACAATATCCAGTTTGACTTTCTGGGAGAAAAAACGATTGTCATTTATATTCAAGTAGAAATCCTCATCCTCATCGTATTCAGATTCGTCGTATTTCTTTTCCTCATTTTTAGATCCATTCATTTCAACAGTCATAATTTTGGATGCAGGAGTTACCAATGAAATTTCTTTCCTCACACTTTCTTTTTCAGAAAACTCACCGGCCAGACGAATTCCTATAACCAGACATATTCCAACTCCTGTCAGCCAGAGACCGAGAGCTGTAAAGCCAACAATCCGGGAGCTCTTTTTTATGTTGAACAACATACGCGCTCCGGCATAAGCGAGCATTAGAAATGGAATACCTACCAACAATACAACTCCAATGAAGCCAAGCACAAAATGTGTCTCAGAGGCGAAAGCGTAGTGCCATATTGCAGGATAATGTGTTCCCGGGATTTTGAGCAAGGCAAGCAATGATATAAAAGCTGCGAATGCTACTACAATTCCGATAAACATAAAGAAGATGGCTATCAATTTTCCTAAGAGAATAAAAAAGAATTTTATCACCTCTCCGATCGCTTCAAAAATACGACCAACTACAGTCCCTGCTTTTTTGCCGGAGTCAGAGGTATTTTTTTTTACCTGCTCCATTTCTTCCTTCACATTCTTTTCAATGTTGGAAATGGTAACCGGTTCTCCTTTCATTTGCAATTTTTCGGCAGTGGTTTTAGCTTCCGGAACAATGATCCAGAGTAAAATATAAAGTAGAAATCCTGAACCGAAAACAAAAAATACAAAGGCAAAAGCAAGGCGTACCCAAACTGCATCAATGTCGAAGTAGTTTGCAATTCCGGAGCACACACCGCCTAACAATTTATCATCCGGATTTCTAAAGAGACGACGTTTCACAGGTCCTTCTGTCACAGCTGCACGTTCAGCATGTGAAGGTTCTTCACGGGCAGATTCATCACCGAATTGATCCGGACGACCCATCTGTATGGTCACCTCTTCCACATCCTCAAGTGTGATTACCTGTTTGCTGTCTTTGACCCTTTCCTGAAACATTTCCGCGATGCGGGATTCGATGTCCTGCATAATCTCATCGCGACCTTCAGCAGTCGTGAAGTGACTGCGAATCGCTTCGAGGTATTGTTTAAATCGTTCATATGCATTTTCGTCTATATGAAAAACGATCCCCCCGATATTTACTGTGACTGTCTTATTCATGGTGCTCAGGTTTTTGTGTTGTGAGGTTCACTGTTTCGACAAGTTCCTTCCAGGTCAGTCGAAGTTCTTCCAAAAATTTTTCTCCCAATGGTGTTAATGAATAATATTTGCGCGGCGGTCCTGATTTACTTTCTATCCAGCGGTATTGCAAAAGACCTGCATTCTTCAATCGTGTAAGCAGAGGATACAAGGTACCTTCCACGACGATCAATCTGGATTCTTTCATTCTCGCGATAATATCTGAAGGATACACCTCTTGATGTGAAAGAATGGAAAGAATGCAAAACTCCAATACCCCTTTTCGCATTTGAGCCTGCGTATTCTCTAAGTTACTGCTCATGGCTGTTTGGGTTTTTTGTTTGTGTTTTCTTCAATAATTAAGACTCAAAATTCACCTGAAGAATGTGAAAATGGAATTGGTAGAGTATGGAATAGAGCTTTGATTGGTTTATTGATGCAGATTCAGTAAACTTCTTCTGGAATTTTTTTCCGATTCATTTTTAAGATTGACATTATTCGCACTTAATTGATCAGTGGCGAAAGCATCCAGACCTTGAGCATATACATTTCCTTTACCGAAGATTCTGACATAACTTTCTCCTACACTTCCAGAAGCGATTATTTTTCCGCTTCCCTTAACGATCATTCCCAGAGCAAGTGCGCGAACATCCATCTTTATACTTCCGGAACCATTCAC
Source organism: uncultured Bacteroidota bacterium (assembly GCA_937871435.1). Lineage (GTDB taxonomy): Bacteria > Bacteroidota > Bacteroidia > AKYH767-A > 2013-40CM-41-45 > JADKJP01. The sequence goes on from CALMQM010000091.1 coordinate 11,590, forward strand.
TTTAAGAAGCAGCATATCTGAATTCACAGGTTCACTTGAAAATATTTTTCCTGCTCCATTAATTTCTATCAGATTAATCTCATCCATTGTTACATACACAGTTGCAGGACGAACATTATTTCCTGAAATCACCAGTGCACCATTCAATACTTCAGTGTGAATTGAATTCACCAAATGTTGATCCCCTTCCACTTTCAGACTTGATTCCTCACCATGCAACAGGATAACATTTGCATTGGTGTTAAGAATCAATCCGTAAAAGTTACCAGGGTTACGTACATCTGAAACCAGTTGATTGGATTCTGCATGCGTAGATGTACAAGCAAAAACGATTGCTGCAATAGCGAGTAAAAAGAGTTTAGTTTTCATGGGGCCAGTTTTTATATTGTTATGCTTTTGCATTAAAATTTTATTCAGTTCTATGTAATACCTTTAATAATGTGATACAAAGATATGTTCATAGAAAGCTACTTTGCAATACATAGTACTAAATTTTTTTGATAAAATATCATACAATGCTGATTTACAATGCTATAATTTTTATGGAATTTTAGTTTGGTTGAAAAGTGTATTAGAATAATCTAATTCAGTCTTTGAAAATTTCATGAGAAACTGATCTTGCTGTACAAGAAAAGGATGTAAAAAGAGGTCAAAAATCAGAAGATACTCTATTCAGTATTCACTCTGCCCCTGCTTTAGCCGAATAGCGAGCCAGATCATTGTTTAATTGATTGATTGTATTCCGAACTGAAAAATTGATAGCAAAAAAAAGAGGTTGAATTTCTTCAACCTCTTTTAGCAATAGAATTTCGATTATTTCCCTTTGATTCCAATCAGCTCCATTTCAAAAATCAGAGTTGAATTAGGACCAATTTGTTGGCTGCCGTGCTCACCATAAGCAAGATCTGCAGGGATGAAGAGTTTCCATTTTGAACCCACATTCATCATCAACAATGCTTCAGTCCATCCTTTAATGAACTGATTCACAGGATAGGTAATTGGTTCGCCTCTTTGAACTGAACTTTCGAACACAGTTCCATCAAGCAAAGTTCCATGATAATGAGCTATTACAGTATCAGACTCAACTGGCTTTGGACCTGTTCCGGTTTTCATTACCATGTATTGCATTCCATCCGGCAATTCAATTACGCCTGGTTTCTTTTTATTTTCTTCGAGAAATTTCTTTCCTTCCGCGAGGTTTTTATCAGACTTTTCTTTCTGCTTTGCGGCAAGGTAGCCTTGAATTGCAGACTGTGATTCTTTAGGTCCCATTTTCAGGCTATCGCCTTTGAAAACGCTTTCCATTGCACCTTTGAGGATGTCAAGGTTTAAAGTTTCCAGACCATCTTTTTTCATATTAGTACCAATCGATACTCCGATAGCATACGATGCAGAGTCAGCAGCATTCTTCAGAGTGAGGTCAGCATTTCCTTTTTGTCCATTACAGGAAATGAGTGTAGCAAGACTGAAGCAAGCGGCTAACGTCAATACTTTTTTCTTCATAGGGTTAGATTTAAGAGGGGGCGAAGATAGAGAATTAAACGAATTCAAAATGCTGTGACCCTCCGGGTTTCCCGATTGTTGGCGCTAACGACTTGAAAACGAGGGTTGATTCAGATTGGGTTCTTTTTTCTTCACCTTTTTTACATCTTTTACCCACGTTATCGTTGCATTAACAAAAAGTGAAGGCTTGATTTGTCTGCTTATTCTATATTTGCCCGATTCCTTAAAATTCGTTTTTGTGCCACGAGTGTTACGAATTATCAATCGATTAAATCTAGGCGGACCCACATTCAATGCTGCACTCCTGACCAAACATATGGCTCCGGAATTTGAGACCATGTTGGTAGCCGGCACAAAGCAAGACAGTGAAGAAAGTTCAGATTTTATTGTTCACGAATTGGGATTGGATTACACCAAAATCCCTGAAATGCACAGGTCCCTCAATCCAATCAGAGATTTTATTGCATACCGAAAAATCCGTAAACTCATTCGGGAATACAAACCGGATATTGTTCATACACATGCTGCGAAAGCCGGAACACTTGGAAGACTTGCTGCCATTCATGAAAAAGTTCCTGTGGTCCTGCATACTTTCCACGGACACGTTTTTCACTCTTATTTTAGTCCTCTCAAAACAAAAATTTTTCTCAAAATTGAACGCTATCTGGCCTCGCGCAGTTCAGCCATTGTAGCGATAAGTGAAAGACAAAAATTTGAGTTAGGCACAGTTCATAAAGTTTGTCCGCCTTCGAAAATAAAGGTGATTCCGCTTGGTTTTGATTTATCCAGATTTCAGGATTCCATAGAAGAAAAAAGAAAATCATTCCGAAATAAATTTCTTATAGATGAGGATGAACTTGCCATAGGAATTATTGGACGACTCGTGCCTGTGAAAAATCATACTTTATTTATCAAGGCCGCGGCAAAAATTCTGTCTCAAACTTCAAAGAAAGTGCGCTTCTTTTTAATTGGAGATGGTGAAGAAAGAATGCACTTGATAAATCTTTGCCGGGAATTAAAACTTGATTATTGCTATTTTCCAAATGAACCTAAAAAAGCCAGTGTTACATTTTGCAGTTGGATACATGAAGTAGATATAGCTGTTGCCGGCCTGGATGTTATTGCCCTTACATCATTGAATGAAGGTACACCGGTGAGTTTGATTGAAGCACAAGCAGGTAATAAACCGGTGATTACGACAGACGTAGGCGGAATTGAAAATATTGTTGATCCTGGTAGCACAGCAGTCCTGGTACCCAATAATGATTTGTTGAAATTTTCTGAGAGTCTTTTCAGGATTGTGGAAGACGATGAATTCAGAACACAATTATCCCTACACGGTTGGGAGCTGGTGAAGGAGCGATTTCATTATACCCGATTAATTACTGAAATGAAAGATTTATACTATGCTCTATTGACTTCATCAAAAATGAGAAAGAGCTATAAATCTCTGGGAAATTGATGAATAAATCCTATTTTTGTCGACCTTATCAGCTCATGCGCAATCTCCTTTTTATTCTCTTGCTGGGATTTTTATTCAGTTGCCGTTCACTGGCACCAAACAGAATGTTTCAGACACCCAATGGCTATGAATATGCAAAGGATACAGGTGCAGTCAACCCAAATACTACCTATCTGATTCAATCGAACGACAAACTAGAATTGCACATTTACAGTAATGATGGTTTTCGATTAGTGGATATTACTCAAAATACGATGACAACCACCAATATATATGAGAATTTCTCGTATGTGGTGGATGATTCAGGCAACGTTAAATTTCCCATTATTGGAAATCTCAACATTAAAGGACTGACAGTTAAAGAAGCACAATCGCTTCTTGAATCAAAGTATACGAAATTTTACAATGACCCTTTTGTGATTTTACGTGTTACCAACCGTCATGTACTGGTATTTTTGGGCGACAATGGGCACGGCGTGTTGGTGAATTTACAAAATGATAACACCAGTTTGTTTGAAGCTCTTGCATTGGCAGGTGGGCTTACTGAAAACAGTAAAGCCTACAAGATAAAAATTGTCAGAGGAGATTTACACAATCCAAAGATCTACTTAGCAGATATTTACTCTCTTCAAGGTTTGAGGAATTCTGAATTGCGCATTCTGAGTAATGATATTATTTATATTGAAGCTGCACCTGATTACAAACAAAGAGTCTTCCAACAGTTGACACCGATTGTTGGAATTATTACCGCAGTATTACTTGTTTTGAATCTGGTGAAATAATTAAGCATGGGAAGAAAGAAAATATCGAACCTTAATGAAGAGTTTGATCTGAAATTATTCGCCATCATTGCGCGAAAGAATTTCTATCTCGTATTCATTAATATCACCATTTTTCTAACACTCGCTTATTTGTATCTCAGGTATACACATCCTGTGTACCAATCCGATGCTGTTTTAAAAATAGGAACGCTAAACAATGCAAATGCAGTTTTGAATTTGCAGAATTCCCAGTTCATGGATGCGATGGGGAATGGCAATCAATTGGCAGGCGACATCGAATTGTTGAGATCAAGGGTGATGATCGCCCGGGTAATTTCCAAAATGGATATGGGTGTGAGTTGCTTTTCGCATGGAAATGTTTTGGACAATGAAATGTACAAGAGCTCCCCATTTCATTTGGAATACCAGATGCAGGATTCTTCATTACTTGATCAGAGATTCTATATTTATTTTGATTCTGAGAAACAATTTCATCTCAGTTATGTTTGGGGGAATCAGGAAGTTTCAAGGACTGGAAAAACAGGTGAATGGGCAGCTTATCCAGGGCTCAGATTAAAAGTTAGTATCAGCAATTATCCTGCGATTTTACGCCAACAGAAAAAGATCAGCGACAACCCTTTTTATTTTATTATCAACAACCCGGAATCACTTGTAGAAAAGTATTTTCAATATGTGTTTGTTCTTATTTTAAATCCAAATGCACAAACGATAAAAATTTCTTTTAAAGATTATAACGCGAATAAAGCGGCTGATTTCGTGAATACCATGTCTCAGGAATACAATGAGTATGATAAAGAACGCAAATCTGAAGGCTCAAATAATTCTCTTGGATTTATCAATGAGACTATTCAGAATATCGACAATGAATTAAAAATTTCAGAAATCTCCCTGGAGCTTTTCAAGAAAGAAAACAAAATCATTGATCCATCAAAAAATGCAGATGATGTATTGAATCATATCCATACGATGATCGATCAGAAAGTAGCCATTCAATTAGAGATGGCTGTTCTGGATAGGCTGGAAAAAGACATTGTAAATAATGACAAACTGGAAAATCTGCTACCATTACTGGCAGGAACTTATACAGATGCGTTGATACAGAATTTGGTTGAAAAGATTCAACAATTGGAAGACAGGAAATCCACTCTTGGTTTCATGGCAACCAAAGACAATGCTGCGATGGTTTCGCTTGAAAATGACATCGAAAATCAACGAAAAATTCTGATCAAGTCAATGGCCAATGCGAAATTGTCATTAGATGAGAGAATTAAATCCATTGATGATCGAATCGCTGAATTTGAACTCGGATTTATGAAACTTCCCGGCAAGGAAGCAGAGATGAGTCGTTTACAAAGAACGTACGAAGTCAATCAGAAATTTTATCAGTTGTTGTTGGAAAAGAAAGTTGAATTTTCAATCACCAAAGCCGGTGTAGTTACCAATAATATTATTCTTCAAATGGGGAAGAGTCCGACAGAGCCCCTCTCCCCTAACAGAAAATTAATCATCGCCGGAAGCATGTTGCTTGGATTCATTATCAGCTTCCTTATTATTTTCGTCCGTTATCTTTTCTACAATGAAATCACTTCACTTGACGAGATCAACCAATATACGGATGCTGCTCTCCTCGGCATTATTCCGAAATACAAAAGTGAAATTCCGGTTTCTCAATTGCTTGTAGACAAAAATCCGAAATCTGCTATTTCAGAATCTTTCCGATCAGTAAGAACAAATCTCCAGTTCATTTCCAATGAGCCAGGATCAAAAGTTATTGCAATCACTTCTACCATTTCCGGAGAAGGAAAAACATTTGTAGCCATTAACCTTGCAGGTGTTATCGCGTTTTCGGAAAAAAGAGTAATGATTATTGACCTTGACATGCGGAAACCAAAGATCCATCTGGGTTTCAATGTTGAAAACGTCAGAGGTATGAGTACGATTCTCATTGGAAAAGATATTCCTGAGAATTGTATTAACAAGAGTAATCTGAAAAATCTTGACTTTATCACTGCCGGTCCGATTCCTCCTAATCCATCTGAATTGATTCTGAGCACAAGGATGAATGAACTGATAGACTATTTGAAGGAACGATACGATGTGGTGATTATCGATACGCCACCGGTTGGAATTGTGACAGATGGCGTGGAGATAATTCAGAATGCTGACTATCCGATTTATATTATCCGTGCACAATATTCAAAACGAATGTTTATTCAAAATCTGAATAAACTGATTGATGAAAACAAAATCAAAATGGCTGTCGTCCTGAATGGTGTGGAGATGTCGAGATTTAAATACGGCTATGGATATGGTTACGGTTACGGATATGGATATGGCTATGGATATGGATATTATGATGATGAAGCCAAAAAGCACATGACAAGATGGGATCGACTGAAGCTCCGTTTTCGGGGGAAATAAAGAAAGTATCATGAAGCTCAGCTCTACTCCACTTGAAGGTCTGCTTATTGTTGAACCTTCTGTCTACAAGGACGAACGAGGTTCTTTTTTTGAATCGTATCAGGAAAAAAAATTTCAGGATGCCGGTATTTCCGCTCATTTCATTCAGGATAATCAATCTACCAGTAAACTAAATGTAATCCGTGGTCTTCATTTTCAGATGGCTCCTTTTGCACAGGGCAAACTGGTACGCGTAGTGAAAGGCAGAGCTTTGGATGTTGCTCTTGATATCCGACCTGATTCAAAAACATTTGGACGGTATTACAGCATTGAATTAAATTCATCTGAAATAAAAATGCTCTGGATTCCGCCGGGATTCGCTCATGGCTTCTCTGTTCTTGAAGAGAATACCATCTTCAGTTACAAAGTGGATGCGCCTTACAGTAAAGAGCATGAAAGAGGAATCCGTTTCGATGATCCTGAAATAGGAATAGACTGGAAAGTGATCAATCCAATTGTATCCGATAAAGATAAACTGCTCCCTACTTTTCGTGAATACATTCATCATCTGAAGAAAGAAGGTATACCACCAATCAAAAGCAGTTGATCACCCAAAATATTCGGCTGATCACCAAGTCAGGTTGCCCGGAACTGCACAATCATTAATTTTGTCTTCAATCATTTATTAATTCCCTTACACGTATTCGATGAATCAAACCGGCCACTACCTGATTACTGTTCATGGCTTGTTTTTTATAGTTTCCATTATTTTCTCTTTTTTGATAAATCGATTGTTCCTGAAATTTGTAAGGACATTAGGTATCAGAAATCAGGATGACACTGTTATACGCTGGGGATCTCAATCAAAACCTGCTGTAGGAGGATTTTCATTTTATATTATCTATTTATTATCTGTCATCGCCTACTCCATCTTCTTTGACAGCAATCAGGTATTTCTAAGCAAAGAGTTTATTGGTATCCTGCTTGCGACAATGCTTGGCTTTCTGCTTGGGCTTGCGGATGACGCGTACAATACGAAACCATTTTTGAAATTCCTGACACAGGTTACCTGTGCAGTAATACTTATGGTTACAGGCACTGAAATTACTTTGTCTTATGTTGAACCGGTCAATTATGTGATCACAATTTTCTGGGTTGTAGGGATCATGAACAGTTTGAATATGCTTGATAACATGGATGCGATCACCACAACTGTGTCGATATCCATTATCTTATCTGCCCTTGCTGTGATGGCATTTCATCAGGAATTTGGCAGTGTATACTTTATGATTCTTATCGGTGTGATGGCTGCTCTCATTGGATTTTTGTATTTCAACTGGCATCCGTCTAAAATGTATATGGGTGATACAGGAAGTCAGTTCCTTGGAGTTTTTTTGGCAGCAATCGGTATTAAATACTTATGGAATGCCGAACCACCTTCGGGTGATCTCATCAGTGCCCGGAATTTATTACTGCCACTCATTGTTTTCCTGATGCCAATCATTGATACTACTACAGTTGTAATTAACAGGCTGATGAAAGGTCAGAGTCCTTTTGTTGGAGGAAAGGATCATACAACTCATGCGCTTGCTTATCTTGGTTTAAGTGACCGACAAGTAGCCATGGTGTTTTGGTTTATGACATTACTGTCCTTATTGTTGGTAGTGATTATAGAAAAGTATCTAAAGAATTGGACACATACCTACACCATAATTTTTTCAGTGTATATTCTGCTTATGTTTTCTTTGTTTTATTATGCTGCTCAGTCCGTGAAACGGCGAAAAGAAAAAGTCTGATGAAATCACATTGATTTTTCATACTCTTTTTGCTCAAGAAACTCCGATAATTTTTTAACCGCGAGTGAGCGATGACTGTAGCCATTTTTTTCTTTGAGGGACATTTGAGCAAAAGTTCGCGTGTCACCATCCGGAATAAAAACAGGGTCGTAACCAAATCCTTCAGTACCCATCGGAAATTCAGTGATTGTACCTGAAACTGAACCTTCAAAAAGATATTCTTCGTTCCTGATAAATAAGGCAATCACTGTTCTGAATTTAGCGTTACGGTTTGATTGTCCAAGCATTTCAGTAAGTACTTTCTGAATATTTTGCTGTGGATCGCAGGCTGGCCCTGAGTACCGGGCAGAATACACTCCTGGTCTCCCATCCAATGCATCAATTTCCAATCCGGTATCATCCGCAAAGCAATCCATACCAAATTTATCGTGGATGTAACGCGCTTTTTGTCTTGCGTTATCTTCTAATCTGACTCCGGTTTCCGGAAGTTCATCTTCACAGTCGATATCTTTCAAACTGATCAGTTTCATTTCTTTCGGTAATAAAGAGGCTACTTCTTTAATTTTATGTTGATTGTTTGTGGCGAATACCAATTTCATCTTTGGGTGAATGCTGGAATTTGAGATGGCAAAGGTGCAAAAAGTTATGTCAATTTTTTTTCCAGAACTGACTTTGTGCCAACAGTACTATTTGTTCAAAAAACGGTTGAAAATACACTATTATCAAGGATATCAGCCTTTCAAAGAGCAAATAATTTGTATCTTTGGGTTTACAAAATCTGTCTGAATTACGGACAGAACAGCACCTGATTATGAAAGTAGCATTGATCACCGGTATTACCGGACAGGACGGAGCATATCTGGCAGAATTTCTTCTTAAAAAAGGATATGAAGTCCACGGTATTAAGCGCAGAAGTTCTTTGTTCAATACCGACCGTATTGATCATCTGTATCATGATCCTCATGAAAAAAATGTAAAGTTTAAATTGCATTATGGTGATCTGACAGACAGCACAAATTTAATTCGCATTATACAGGAAACGCAACCGGATGAAATCTACAATCTGGGAGCTATGTCGCACGTAAAAGTTAGTTTTGAAACACCTGAATACACCGCGAATGCAGATGGTATCGGAATGCTCCGTATCCTTGAAGCAGTCCGCTTATTAGGATTGACAAAAAAATGTAAAGTATATCAGGCTTCCACTTCAGAATTGTACGGACTGGTTCAGCAGGTGCCTCAATCAGAAAACACTCCTTTTTATCCCCGTTCTCCTTATGCGGTCGCGAAATTGTATGCTTACTGGATAACGGTGAATTACCGCGAAGCATACGACATGTTTGCAGTGAATGGTATTTTGTTCAATCATGAATCACCACTACGGGGAGAAACATTTGTTTCAAGAAAAATCACTCGTGCTGTAGCTCGTATCGCATTAGGATTGCAAGACCAGGTTTTTCTGGGTAATCTGGATTCAAAAAGGGATTGGGGACATGCGAAGGATTATATCGAGGCAATGTGGCTGATGTTACAACAAGACACACCCGAAGATTTTGTTATAGCTACCGGGGTAACTACACCGGTTCGAGATTTTCTAAAAAAAGCCTTTCAAGAGGTTGGAATCGCCCTGGAATTTAAAGGTGAAGGATTAGAAGAAAAAGCATATGTTCAGTCTTGTGCAATGAATGAATACCAGCTCCCGATAGGCAAGTTGGTGATGTCAATTGATCCTCGCTATTTTCGACCAACAGAAGTTGAACTACTTATTGGTGATTCTGGTAAGGCACAAAAGAAACTCGGGTGGAAACCTGTCACTACACTAGAAATGCTCGTTAAAGAGATGATGGCTTTTGATCTGGATTTGTTTAGAAAAGACAAATTCTTAAAAGAAGGGGGGCACAAGGTTTTTAATTACAATGAATAAAGAAGACAAAATATTTGTAGCCGGCCACAACGGAATGGTTGGTTCAGCTATTGTACGTGAATTGAATTCAAAAGGATATTCGAATTTGCTAATTGCTGACAGATCACAATTGGATTTACGAAACCAAAATTCCGTAACCACTTTCTTCCAGGATCATCAACCGGATTATGTATTTCTTGCCGCAGCAAAAGTTGGCGGAATACAGGCAAACAATTTATTCAGGGCAGAGTTTTTATATGATAATTTAGCGATTGAATTGAATGTAATTCAATCCGCTTATCGTTTCGGAGTTAAAAAATTATTTTTTCTTGGTTCTTCGTGCATTTATCCTAAGCAAGCACCGCAGCCTCTGAAGGAAGAATATCTCTTATCCGGATACCTTGAAGAAACCAATGAGCCATATGCAATTGCAAAAATTGCAGGAATAAAATTATGTGAAGCTTATCGTGATCAATACGGGTGCAACTTTATTTCTGCAATGCCCACAAATCTCTATGGACCCAATGATAATTACCATCCCGAACACTCTCATGTGTTGCCCGCACTTCTCCGAAAATTTCACGAAGCAAAAGTCAATTCTTATCCATTCGTTGAAGTTTGGGGAACAGGTATGCCGAGAAGAGAATTCCTCCATGTTGACGATTTAGCAAATGCCTGCGTTTTCCTTATGGAAAACTATAATGAAAAACAATTTCTGAACATCGGCTTTGGTGAAGATATAAGCATCGCAGAACTCGCCAAAATGATTAAAGAGATTACCGAATATCCCGGAGACATTCGTTTCAATACTTCCAAACCAGACGGAACTGCCAGAAAATTACTGGACTCCGGACGGATTCAATCTCTCAAATGGAAAGCAAAAATTGAATTGAAGAATGGCATCCATAGCACCTACCAAAATTTTCTCCAAGGTCTGGAGCAACATATTTTATCTTCCCGTTAATCTATTAATTCAATGGCTGCACCTATTGTTTTATTTGTTTATAACAGACCACAACATACATTAAAAACACTCGATGCCTTACAATCGAACATTGATTCGGATCAAGCGGAAGTAATAGTCTATGCTGATGGTCCAAAATCCGGTGCAACAGATGACGTTCTGGAAAAGATTGAAGAAACACGAAAACTATTCAGCAGAAAATTCCGGTTTAAAAATTTAACCTTAATCGCAAGCGACAAAAATACAGGGTGCGCGAATTCTATTATTCACGGAATCAGTGAGACACTACAAGCGTATTCGAAAGCAATTATTTTGGAAGACGACATTCATACGTCACCTTATTTTTTGAGGTATTGCAATCTTGCTCTCGATAAATATGAACTGAGAGAAGATGTGATGGCAATATCCGGATATGTGTATCCAATAAGAAAAAAAATGAAGCACTCTTATTTTGTTCGTACCGGAGCCGCATGGGGATGGGCTACATGGGCAAGAGCATGGAAACAATTCAGTACCGAACCAGTTCACTTATTGGATTCTATTGAGCAAACAGGAAAAAAATCTATTGAACAAGCAGGAAAAAAAAGAGAGTTTAATTTTAACAATAGTTACGATTTTTATAAGATGCTGGAACAACAGCGGGATGGTGAAATTGATGCATGGTGTATCCGTTGGTATGCTTCTATTTTTTTAAATAACGGTTTGTGTTTGTATCCTGCCGAAACGCTGACAATTAATATTGGCCAGGACGGTTCAGGTACTCATTATACCGAAAAAAACAATGACCCTAATTTCATTCAGCAAATTCTGAATATGTCGGAAAATCCGGATAACTATTTATTTCCTGATCTAATTACCGAAAGTGAAGAAGGTAGAAAACAATTTGAAACTTACTTTCAGGAAATATCAAGTGGTGGTCGAATGCAACGGTTAAAAAATCTTGTTAAAAAACTAATACACTGATGGCAAAATTAATCTGGATAACTGGACTTGCCGGATCAGGAAAAACAACTTTAGCCAGGGAAGTATATACACAATTGAAAAAAGTATATTCGAATGTTGTCTTGATTGACGGAGATCATCTGAGAGAAATATTTGGTGGTGAGCATGGATATAGTACAGAAGATCGATTGGAAAATGCACGACGGTTAAGCAGACTTTGCCATTTTCTTATCAGTGAAAATATTCATGTTGTGTGTTCAACAATGTCATTGTACAAGGAAATTCATGACTACAACCGAAAAAACTTTAAGGATTATTTCGATATTTTTCTTGATATACCAATGGAAGTACTGATTAAGCGTGATAAGAAACAATTGTATTCAAACGCTCTGGCTGGAAAAACAGAAAATGTCGTTGGCATTAATCAGGAATATGATAAACCAGAATCTCCTAAAATGACTCTTCATGAATTTCAATTATCACAGTTGCCAAAACTTGCTTCAGAAATCATACAGACAGTTCACTTATAATTTTAGTCACCAATGAAACAAGGGGATTTTACCCAGCTCGCCGAAAGCTATAAACACCGCACAGGATATTCAGAAGACATTCTCCGATATATTTCGCAGCATGCTGAACGTTCATTCAAGGAACTTAAAGTGGCGGACGTAGGAGCCGGCACAGGGAAATTAACAGAAAATCTTGCTGATCTGGGCTATGCCATCACAGCTGTAGAACCCAACGATGCAATGCGCGAAGAGGGAAAACGGTATACCGCAGGAAAGAATGTTACCTGGCAAAAAGGAAGCGGAGAAGAAACAGGGCTGGCAACAAATTCCATGAACTGGTTATTGATGGGCTCATCCTTTCATTGGGTAGACTTTATGAAGGGTTTGAAAGAGTTCAATCGTGTACTGATGAATGGCGGATTTTTTACAGCGATCTGGAACCCAAGAAACCTTGAAGCAAGTGAATTGCACATGTCGATTGAAAATCAAATCCGAAAAATGGTACCAGATTTAAAACGGGTGTCTTCCGGATCAGGTGAATTTACCAAAACACTTAGCAGGGAACTTGCTGCAAGTGGAATATTCACTGAAGTGATTTATATGGAACAGCAATATGACGTGGTCATGAGTGTTGACAGGTATATGGGCGCCTGGCATTCCACAAATGATATACAGGCACAAGCAGGACCCGATACCTGGAAAAAAATTATTTCCATGATAGAATTTGAAATAAAAAATCTTCCGGAGATAATTGTTCCTTACAAATCCAGAGCATGGACTGGCAAAAGTATTAAGTAAATCATGATACAATTAGGTACCAAAGCTGAATCATTGCGAAAGCTGCAGGGAAAACTTACTACTGCTCTGATTCTGGATACCTATGTTTTTACTACTGCCGCGTGGAAATCATCTCCTGATATTGTTTGTGAAAATATCCGGCAATATTTCGCTAATGTATCAAAGGTGATTGTGCGCAGCTCTGCTTCAACAGAAGATACCGCAGAGAGTTCAAATGCCGGACATTTTGTGTCTGTAGGAAATATTTCACTTCAATCAAATGAAGAACTACAAAATGCAATAGCCAGAGTAGTTGAATCCTATGATTCAAATTCCGGAAACGAACAAGTTCTTGTTCAGGAATACTTGCAGGATATCCGGATGAGCGGAGTCGCATTTACCAGGGACCTTGAAACAAATAACGATTATTATGTCATCAATTACGATGATGAGAATAATTCTTCCGATACTGTTACCGGAGGTCATGGTTCCGGATTGAAGACATTCTATCGATGGAAACATTTTGATGGAAAGGTGACTGATCCGTCTATGGAAAGGATCATTCGTTTATTACAGGAGCTTGAATCGCTAACAGGAATCGACGGACTGGATGTAGAGTTTGCGTTTGACAAGAAAGACAGGTTGTATTTACTCCAGGTTCGGCCGATTGCAGATAAAATAAATAAACAATTGATCCCGGGTGATTATTCAAATTACCTGTTAAAGATTTACAAGAAGATTCAAAAACTAAATCTTCCGCATCCGAATTTATATGGATCAAAGACGGTGTTGGGAATCATGCCTGATTGGAACCCGGCAGAGATTATCGGAACAAAACCCGGGATGCTCGCTTTGTCTATCTACAAAGAACTGATCACGGATTCTATCTGGGCTTATCAACGAAATAATTACGGATACAAAAATCTCCGTAGTTTTCCATTGCTCATTTCTCTATTCGGTCAGCCATATATAGATGTCAGAGTAAGTTTCAATTCATTTATTCCTGCAGCTATTCCGGATTCACTTTCACATAAGATCGCGAATTATTACCTGAAGCAGCTTGAACTTTTCCCTTCTGATCACGATAAAATAGAATTCAATATCGTTTTTTCCTGTTATAATCTGGATCTTGAAAAACGACTTGAAGTATTATCCCGCAACGGATTTTCGATTGAAGAAATTAGTTTATTCCGAAACGCGTTACTGGATCTGACCAGACAAATTATTCATCCTGAAAAAGGAATTTACAAAAAGGATATTGAAAAGATAAACCTTCTGGATAACAGGCGAAAGGCAATCCTGGAAAGTGAAATGAGTTTGGTAGATAAAATCTACTGGCTTATTGAAGAATGTAAACGGTATGGAACTCTACCTTTTGCAGGATTAGCAAGAGCTGCGTTTATTGGAATGCAATTCTTAAAATCATTTGTCAATCTCGGTTTGTTCACTCCGCATGAGTACGATCTGTTTCTGAGTGGATTAAATACAGTATCAAAACAACTAAAAACGGACCATGAAAATCTTCAAAACGGAACTCTCAAGAAAGTTGATTTTCTCCTAAAATACGGACATTTACGTCCCGGGACTTACGATATACTTTCTGAAAGATACGATACTGCTTTTGATAAATACTTCAGTGATCATCAGAAAGAACAGAATTCTACAGGAAGCAATGATATCGGGATTTATCAAATTTCTCCTGAAATAAAAACGAGGCTGGACGAATCCCTTGATAAAAGTAAGATAGGTGTAAATGCAACACAATTGCTGCATTACATTCAATCTGCAATTGAAGCAAGAGAGTATTCTAAGTTTGTCTTTACAAAATGTCTTAGTGATATTCTGGAATTAATAGCTGAATTTGGAAAACAACTTTCAATTTCCAGGCAAGATCTGGCACACCTTGATATTACTGAAATAATGCACTTATATGCTGCAGTCGATGAACGTGACGTCAAGGACATTCTGGAAATCAATATTCGTCAAAACAAAGTATTGCATGAACTATTGCTTAATATCAAACTACCCTATCTCATAACTAAACCGGAAGATGTGTATCAGTTTTATTCCGGAAATGATGAACCGAATTATATCACACATAAAAATGTCATAGCTGCTGTAGAAACACAGGATCATTTGTTTACCAGTTCACTGGAAGGAAAGATTGTGTGTGTTACCAGTGCAGATCCCGGGTTTGACTGGTTATTTTCAAAAAATATTGCAGGCTTAATTACTTTGTATGGAGGAGTAAATTCACACATGGCTATACGCTGCGCAGAATTGCGACTACCAGCCATCATCGGCTGCGGAGAAGTAAATTATAAGTTATGGAGTAATGCGAATACACTTGAAATTGATTGCGGAAACAAATTGGTTAAAGTAATCAACTGATGTAACGATGAAAAAAATTCTGATTACTCCGCGTATAAATGTATTTGAAAAGTACAATGAAGTACATACCAGCCTGGATTTGCAATGGGGAACATTCGCGAATGCATGTGGATTGATTTTGATTCCGGTTATTTATACAATTCCTGTCAGCCATTATCTCAGGGAAATAGAACCGGATGGAATTCTACTTACCGGTGGAAATGATTTACTTTCCATCGATCCACAACCCATCCATGCAATACGTGAAAATTACGAACTCGAACTCATCAATGAAGCTAAGCGATGGAATATTCCAATGATTGGTGTGTGTAAGGGTGCACAGCTCCTCGCCTATCACTTCGGTTCTTCCGTGGAAAAAATAGAAGGACATGTTATTCCTGAACACGAAGTGAAATCAACAACTCAGATTTCTGATATGTGGAGTAAAATTCAGAAAGTGAATTCCTACCATAATTTTGGAATTAAAAATCTGTTGGCGCCACTTCAGAGTAAGCTTCAGGCAAATGATTCAAGTAGCGAGGCATTTCAACATGAGAGCCTGAATATAACAGGTTTGTTATGGCATCCTGAACGCTATCATGAGCCAAGAAATGAAGACATAACTATTTTTAAATCGATCTACAATTCCTGATTCAATGAGAGGACTTATTCTTGCAGCAGGGCGCGGTTCCAGGCTTGGAGCGCAAACTGCTGACAAACCGAAGTGTATGACACTGCTTGGTGGAAAGACATTGTTACAATGGACTCTCGAATGCATGCATGCTTCAGGCATCCGGCAAATTGCATTGGTAAGAGGATATCTGGGAAATACTCTTACTGAAAATGGCTTGGTATTTTTTGAAAATGAAAGATGGGCTGAAACAAATATGGTTCATTCACTCATTTGCGCATCAGAGTGGATGGAGTCTGAAACAACACTGCTCAGCTATTCTGATATTGTGTATCCTGCACAAACGGTTGACATCATTGCTGCTGCAGAAGGTGATATCGTTGTCAGCTACAACACAGAATGGCTGGATATATGGAAAGCCCGTTTTGAGGATCCGTTTTCTGATGCTGAAACATTTATACTTGATGGAAAAGGAATTCTTAAAGAGATCGGTAAAAAGCCTACACATTTGGATCAGGTGCAAGGTCAATATATGGGATTGATCAAAATTTCTTCAACGGGATGGAAACAAATTTCTTCCTATCTGAAAAGTTTAGGTCAGGAGAAAACTGATAAACTGGATATGACTTCATTGCTCAACGGATTGATAAACTCAGGAGTAGAGATTCATACAGTTCCGGTTTCAGGAAAGTGGTATGAAATTGACAATGAAAATGATCTCAAGGTTTGTCAGCAATTGATTGATGAAGGTAAAAGCTGGATTTCTTCCGGCATGAAGGCATGAACCAGAACGATTTCAGCGCTTTTAAACAGAGAATGGAAAACAATGAGATTAAAATTGTTTTTCAAATGGTAGTAGGTCGAGGCGGATCCTTATTGTTACACAGCTTACTCGACAATCATCCTTCTATTCTTGCTTATCCGGGTATTCTAAATTTTCATACAGACATTTGGCCTGCAATTTCATCTGATCCAACAAATGCTGAAGCTGTTTTGGCAAAGAAGATGGGAGAATGGATTGCTGAAATGTCTCCTTATAATGTTGGAAAAAATTTAGGAGAAACATTTTCAGATGTCATTGAAATTGATTGTCGGAAAATTGCACATGAAACAGGAAAATTGTTAGGTTCAAATTTCAACGACAAAAAAAATCTTTTCATTGCATTACAGTTTTCTATCGCAGATTATTTTGGGATCAGTTTGAATGACAAGCGCGTTGTTTATTGTCATGAACATTCATCTACGTATGATGTTTCACTTGTGCAAAGTATTTTGATGGCATGGCCTCAGGCACTTTTTCTTGCCATTCTCAGAGATCCAAGATCAAATTATATCGCTTTGTTGAATTGGGAAAAAAAGAGAACAGAATTGAATATTCATACTCAGGAAAGACATCGTTACATTCAGAATATGTACGCGGATATGTGTTATTTCTGGTATACACGACTGTTGGAAGTTGCCAGTTTGCATCCTGATAATTTTCTTCTCATTCGACTGGAAGATTTGCAAAAAGATAAAACACAAATGTTGCACAAATTGTGTCATGAATTAAAAATAGAATTCAATGATAGCTTGTTGCAGACTACTTTTCTGGGGAAAACATGGCATGGAGATAATTTTTCTCCCAAAGGAAGCGGTATCAGAAATTCCGCTGACCCCAAAAAATGGAAAACGGAGTTATCGTTTTTGAGAAAATCTATTTTTGAAATAGTTCTGAAAAGAGAAATTGAAATTCTTGAATATCCATTCTTATACAGGAAAAATTTTTTTGGTAAATTATTTACATGGTTATTTTTTCCAATCTGGTTTTACAAAGATTGGGAGCACATTTTTAAAAAGGGCTATTATACTTTTATGGCTTCAGAAGGTTTTGGAAAAATACGGGCATTTCTATTTCAGGTTAAAACAGCAATTCTTGCAGACAGACGACTTTTTCATTTTATCCGTAAAGGCCCGGAATTCAAAAGTTCAAAAAAGCTCAAATTTCTGTCATAAAATATTGTTTTACAGTGTTTTAAAAATCGTTTTCCCATGAACTTTTGAACTTCACATCCGTAATAGAGAAACTCTGTCAATATCAGAGTTTTACAGATGATCAAAAAACTTACACTTGCCTTTGCGGCATTCCTTATTACTCTTGGTGTAAAAGGACAATGTCCGGTGCCTGGATTCACCATAGGCAGCGCGGGATGTGCAAACCAATCCGTTCCATTCACCAACACGAGTACTGGTGCAACACAATACGAATGGGATTTTTGCGGAGGAGATTTTCGTGCAACACCCAATCCCATCAATTTTTCTGTTTCATTCCTGAATCCTTTGGGAATTACTCCGGTATTTGATGGAAGCAATTGGTTTGCATTTGTGAATAACGACGGAGACGGGTCCATTGTGCGACTTGATTTTGGTAATTCATTGATGAATTCTCCTACCTCAACTAACATGGGGAATATCGGAGGAGAACTTACAAGTGGCGGAGGTCGTTCCAATATGGAAATCATTCAGGAGAATGGAAACTGGTACGGCCTGCTTACCTGTCAGGGAAATGCGAAATTGTTGATTTACTCTTTTGGAAATAGTTTATCGAATACTCCCACAGTTTCATCCTCTGTGTTTGTGCAATTAAGCGGAACCGCTTTCTTTCTCAAAGCTGTTCAGGATAATGGCAACTTGTATTTATTTGTTGCCAATACTGGTGCCACTGTTGAACTTTTCAATTTTGGAAGTTCAGTTACAAATACTCCGACTACATCAACGATATCCGTCCCGGGAGCATCTTCCCTCCTATGTATTGATATTATAAAAGACTGTGATCAATGGTATGGATTTGCCAGCAGTTATGCGGCATCTGCCATCTTTCGTCTCGACTTTGGAACATCGTTGACCAATACACCCACAATCAATACAATCAATCCCAATCCAAATTCGGTTTCCTTCCCACAAAACGTAAAAGTTGGTTTTGATGGTTTGAATTGGGGAGCATTTGTACAGAATGCCGGAGGTGGAATTTTATACATGGAGCTGGGTACATCCATCACCAATCTCAATCCTCCATCATCAGCACTCACATTACCGGGCTTTGGATCATCCGGATTATTTTTATCTCTTGTAAAAGATGCTTCAACTTTTTACTTGCTCACCAGCAATTACGGAGGAAGCAGTTGTGGTATCATTGAATTTGCTAATGATTGTGGAGCGAATCCTGCTGTGAGTACCACCACAAACGCGTCTTGTTCCTGGGCCACAGGTGGTGTGAAATATATTTCATTGAAAGCGACAGATGCATCGGGTAATATAAAATATTACAGTGATTCAATTTCAATCAACTTTGCTCCTCAAAATGCATTCACCACAACATCAAAATGTCTGGGAGACATCACTCAGTTTACGGATTCTTCCCAACTTCTTCAGGGCAGCATTACTTCTTGGAACTGGGATTTTGGAGATTTACAATCATCCAATCTTCAAAACCCGGTGAATCAATATGCTTCCGTTGGTTCCTACACGGTTACATTAGTGACAACAGCAAGTTCAGGATGTACGGATACTTTGCAGCAACAAATTTACATTGGTCCTAAGCCGGTTGTTTCATTTTCATCCGGGACTGCTTGTGCCGGAACAGTTATTCCATTCCTGGATCAGTCAACTATTTCCGGTGGAACTATTACAGCCTGGACATGGTTTTTCGGGAATGGCGATTCGTCTAATGTTCAGAATCCGGATTATGTTTATCCAACAGGAGGAAATTATTCTGTTACACTCACTGCAACAAGTGATAGCGGCTGCGCAGATACCTGGAGCAATAATTTGCAGATAAATTATCAACCGGAAGCCGCGTTCATTGAAACCAATACCTGCGTTGGACAATCGGTTCAATTTACAGACGCATCCAATTCTCAGAGCCCGATCCAGAGTTATGCATGGGATTTCGGAGACGGAAATACAGATGCAAGTTCGAGTCCACAACACACCTATCCAAATGTTGTCGCGAATTACAATGTACAGTTGATCATCACCTCAGCGAATGGTTGCATTGATACACTGATTAAGGATGTCAGGATCAACACTGTGCCTGTTGCGAATTTTACTACAACAGTTGCAAATGCCTGTCAGAATAACGCAGTGCAGTTCCAGGATCTATCAAGTGTTTCTGGCGATACTTTGTGTAAATGGTATTGGGACTTTGGTGATAACTCCTATGATTCTGTTCCAAATCCTGTACACGCTTTTAGTACAGCAGGACCAAATATTGTCAGGTTGGTAGTGTATTCACCTTCGAGTTGTCCGAGTGCAATGTTCCAACAAACAATCGATATTGTAGAGAGTCCCCAAGCTTCCTTCTCATATACCGATGTATGCTTAGGTGGCACAACTCAATTCAACAATCTGAGTATTGTTCCCACAGGAAGCACGATTGATAGTGTTCTCTGGGATTTTGGAACAGGAGACGTTTCCGGTGATCCAAACGTAACATTTTATACATACAATGCGGCCGGTTCTTATCCTGTTGCACTCACTGTCATTTCAAATTTTGGTTGTGTAGGAAGTGATACTGTGAATGTTCCGGTCCGCGCACTTCCAGTCTCCCAATTCACTTTTACTAATCCGTGTTCGGGTCAGGCAGTGCAGTTTACGAATCAGAGTAGCGCGGATTCACTGTCTACAATTGCAAATTATACCTGGAATTTTGGCGACTTTGGAAGTCCGAACAATATCAGCAACCAACAGGATCCTGCGCACACCTACTCGAATGCAAATACTTACACAGTTTTCCTGATTACAACAACAAATTTTGGATGTAAGGATACATTGGTGGATACATTGCAAATCTTCCCTTCCACTACTTCACAATTTGCCTATTCTCCAACCTGTGATGGAGACCTGATGGAATTTTTTAATCCCGGTTCACCATTAGACAGCGCTTATCTCTGGAATTTTGGTGACAACCAAACCAATCAGGTGCCCGAACCTGCGCATTTTTATGCGTTCCCGGGAACTTACACTGTGACATTGACCGTGTATGCATTTTCAGGATGTGCTACAAGTTCAAGCAAGCAAGTGACAGTGAGTCCGATTCCTGTTGCGGATTTTCCGGTACAGCCTATCTGTGTCGGAAGTAATTATCAATTCCAGGATGCCAGCAGTATCAACAATGGAAGCATCGTTCATTGGGACTGGAGTATTGCAGGTTTGAATTCACTTGATACTATTCAGAACCCCGCTTATACATTTGCTGATACAGGTACGTATGCTGTTACATTGATAATCGCATCTGATATTGGTTGCACGAATAGCGTAACAAAAACAGTTCATGTGTACCCTCTTCCAATTGCAAATTTCAGTTTTGATCCACAATTCGGAAATCCGCCATTGGATGTTCAGTTTACAGATTTCTCCACCGGTGGATCAGGCTATCAATGGAATTTCGGAGACGGAAGTTCACTCAGTAATCTTCATGAACCTTCACATATTTATCAGGATACAGGAATTTTCACTATTCGTCAATATGTAACTACTGCATATGGCTGTCTTGATTCTATTGATAAAAGTATTTATGTAATCAGACCGGTACTTGACATTTCAATTACCGGGGACTCATCCTATGTCGATGGAAATTATTTTTATGTCGTTGCAAGGATCGCAAACCTTGGCACAAGAGAAATTACCAAGGTGAATATGGAAGCCAGACTGGAAGATGGAACAACAATTAAAGAAAAATACGAGCAGTTGATTCCAAATGGTCCTGCAGGAATTCAAAGCTATTTGTTTAAAGCAGCGTTTTTGATTTCAGAAAATTCCAACTTTGATTATTATTGTATTAAAGCATCTGATCCGAACGATGAAACAGATAACATTCCATCGAACAATGAAAAATGCTTCAACCGTACTTCCAATCTGGCATTTGTAAACCCTTACCCGAATCCATTTATCAATGATTTGACAATTCGTCTTATCCTTCCTTTTGAAGAAGTGGTAATGATTGATTTGTTGGATCACACCGGAAAAGAAATCATGAACCTGTACAACGGTTCAGCAAAGAAAGGATTGCTTGAAGTAACCCGCGATTTATCTGATTTGTCTGATGGAGTTTATTCCATACGCACACAATTCCGCGATGAAATTCAGACCAGACGGATTGTAAAACTCTCAAGAACCAGATAAGAATGCATTCTTTAAACCCCGAAAATTCGGGGTTTATTTTTGCCCATTCCTTTGCCGTTTCGGGCCATTCTGCTACATTTGGAAATTGTCCTTTTGTATGGAATACGAAATCAAACCCGCACATCGCTTAAGCCTGGACATTAAGGAGTTATGGGATTTTAGAGAACTGTTTTTCTTTTTTACCTGGCGGGATATCAAGATAAAATACAAGCAAACTTTTTTGGGTGCATTGTGGGCTATTTTACAGCCATTAATGATGATGCTTGTGTTTACCTTTTTTTTCAATCATGCCTTAAATGTTCCATCTGAAAATATGCCCTACCCAATCTTCGTTTTTTCGGGACTTATGCTGTGGAATGTTTTTTCATCTGGGATAACAAATGCCGGAAATAGTATGGTTACGAATGCTAACATTATAAAGAAAATTTATTTTCCAAGATTAATTATACCTGTATCAGCTATTTTGTCATCACTAGTAGATTACGCGATGACATTCTTTATTCTCATTGGTTTATTGCTGTATTATAGAACTCATTTTCATTTTTCCAATTTACTTATTGGACTACCGATTAGTCTGATAATTACCTTATTCACAACATTTGGATTGGGAAGTTTTCTTGCTGCATTAAATGTAAAATACCGTGATTTCAGGTATGTCATTCCTTTTTTTGTTCAGTTCTTATTATTTCTAACTCCAGTAATCTATCCTGTCAGTATTCTTCCTGCCGGATGGATTCGCGAAACCTTACAACTATTGAATCCGCTGTCAGGAGCCATTGATACTTTCAGAGCAGCTTTTTCTGACAATGGCATTGATTTTATTTTGGCAGGAAAGAGCTTCATTGTCTCATTGCTCTTATCCGCATTAGGGGTAACCTATTTTAGAAAAACAGAATACTATTTTGCTGACCTAGCCTGATGAAACCAATTCTTGAAATAAAGAATCTTTCAAAAAAATTTCAGATTGCGCACGAGTTGTCGCCTTATCTGACATTTCAGGACCAATTAATCAATATGCTTCGTTTTCGGAGCACTAAATCGAGAGAAGAATTCTGGGCTCTGAAGGATATCAATTTCACTATTCAACCCGGGGAATCTGTTGGTATTATTGGTAAAAACGGGGCAGGAAAATCCACTCTTCTAAAAATATTATCAAGAATTACTCCACCAAGTAGCGGCAAAATTATTTCACGGGGAAGGATCGCAAGTTTACTGGAAGTTGGAACCGGATTTCACCCAGAATTAACCGGTAGGGAGAACATTTTTCTCAATGGATCCATACTTGGTATGAAAAGGTTTGAGATACGAAATAAATTTGACGCCATAGTTGAATTTTCAGGGGTAGAAAAATTTTTGGATACACCTTTAAAACACTATTCCAGTGGCATGCAACTTCGCCTGGCTTTTGCAGTTGCCGCATTTCTTGAACCAGAAATACTGATCATTGATGAAGTTCTCGCTGTTGGTGATGCAGAATTTCAAAGAAAGTGCATGGGGAAGATGGATGAAGTATCTAAAAGCGGACGGACAGTGTTATTTGTTAGTCATAACATGAATGCTGTTACAAGCTTGTGTTCAAAATGCATTCATTTGAAAAATGGTCATGTTGTAGACATTGGCGAAACCGATTCAGTCATCAATCAATATTTAAAAGGGGACGCATATAAAACGAATGAAAAAAGCTGGCTTGCGCCCAACAAACCTGCCGGCGATTCCACAGTTCGTTTGGAATATGCCCGTTTGGTAAATTCACATTTGGAACTAATCGAATTTGCTTCCATAGATCAGAAGATTGGTATCGAATTTAGATTTCAACTTCTCAGCAACAACACAGAAGTTGTTCCCAATATTCATATCTTTACTAATAAAGGTGAATGTGCATTTGTCAGTAGTGCACCTCAACCAACATCGCCCTTGTCGAACGGATTGTATACTGCAGTAATGTGGATACCCCCACATCTGTTAAATCAGGGAGTTTATTCTTGTGGCTTGGCTGTTTCTACAATGTCACCAGTCATTGTTCATTTTTACGAAACTGATGCCATTATTTTTGAAGTCATCGAAGACATTAATAAGCGGAACTCGAAATACAAACAACATATTCCGGGAGTACTACGCCCAACATTAGATTGGGATTTTCAACCAACAAATTTTCACTCATGAAAGTTGTCATTTTCGCAGGCGGGTACGGATCCCGCATCACAGAGGAATCTCATCTGAGACCAAAACCCATGATTGAAATCGGAGATAAACCCATTCTCTGGCATATCATGAAAATTTTTGGTCATTATGGTTTTAATGATTTCGTCATTTGTCTTGGATATAAAGGCTATATGATCAAAGAATATTTTATGCATTACTTTATGCATAACTCAGATGTTACCATTGATTTGAAAAACAATAAAGTTGATGTTCATCTGTCAAATACCGAATCGTTCACCGTTACACTTGTAGATACAGGTTTAAACACAAAAACTGCCGGTCGACTGAAGCGCGTGGAGAAGTTTATAGGCAATGAAGATTTCATGCTAACATATGGTGATGGATTAACTGATATAAATCTTAAAGACCTTGCTGCATTTCATCGGAGTCACGGAAAAATTGCTACAGTCACAGCTATTCAACCTGAAGGAAAATTTGGTGGAATGCAGTTATCAAACGATGGTGTTGTAGAAGAGTTTCAGGAAAAACCCAAAGGTGACGGGCGATGGATTAATGCAGGTTTTTTTGTTTTAAAGCCGGAAGTTTTCCATTACCTTGATGATTCTTCTGATGATATAATGTGGGAAGATGATCCCATTTTAAAAATTACGCACGATCGTCAATTAGTTGCTTTTAAATACGATGGTTTCTGGAAATGTATGGATGCAATGCGCGACCGGATTGAGCTTGAAAATATGTGGAACTCTCAGGAGGCTCAATGGAAAGTTTGGAAATAAATAATTTATTCAGGAGTATATACCAAGGGAAGCGAATCCTGATAACCGGAAATACCGGGTTTAAAGGATCGTGGCTCAGTCATTGGTTACATCGAATGGGTGGAAATGTTTTTGGTTATTCACTAAATATTCCCACTACTCCGTCTCATTTCGAATTGCTGAACGACCCCTATCCAACTGTTTTTGGAGATATTCTCGATACGGATAAGTTAACTCGCAGTATTGCTGAAATCAAGCCAGAGATTATTTTTCATTTAGCTGCCCAAAGTCTTGTTCGGGAATCTTATGCTAATCCAATACTGACTTTTCAGACAAATTGTATCGGCACCTTAAATGTACTTCAGGCATCAAATGCATGTGCTTCGGTACGAGCATTTGTGAATGTAACAACAGATAAAGTTTACGCATATAAGCAAACAGAAGATGGCTACATAGAAGAAGACCCTCTCGGTGGATTTGATCCCTACAGTGCATCAAAAGCGTGTGTTGAAATAATTACAGATTCATTTCGAAAATCATTTATTACTGAGACTGGATACTTACTTGCAAGTGTTCGTGCAGGAAATGTTATTGGAGGAGGAGACTGGGCGAAGGATCGTTTAATACCAGACCTTGTAAAATCGACTGTACTAAAAAAAGAAACAATAATCCGCTATCCCGATTCAACCAGACCATGGCAACATGTACTCGAACCGTTGTCGGGATATCTTTTACTGGGTCAGCAATTACTTGAAGGTAAGAAAAAAAATTGCCGCCCATGGAATTTTGGTCCATTGCTGAGTGATTGCAGAACTGTACGCGAAGTATTAGATTTAGCGAAGCATACATGGAATGAAATAGTTTGGCTTCAAGATACCGATGTTAATCCGTATGAATCTCCAGCATTACTGCTTAATTCCAGACGGGCAAATTCTGAACTAAGCTGGAATTCAATATGGGATCTTCCAACCGCCATTCATTCTACTATTTCATGGTACCGATCATATTATTCATCCAATCAGGTTCAGACAGATAAAGATCTGGATGCATTCATTTCCGCAGCAAAAGCAAAGAAATCTATTTGGTGTACATGAAATTTACGACGACAGAAATAGCAGGCTTAGTATGTATTGAACCGGAACCTTATTCGGACCAACGTGGACAATTCTACAGAACATTTGAACGGGAAGAGTTTCTCATGCATGGTTTCGAATTGAATTTTATTCAGCACAACCATGCAAGTAATTATTCAAAAGGCACTTGGAGAGGTCTTCATTTTCAATATCCACCGTATGCAGAAATCAAATTGATCCGCTGTATTCGTGGAAGTATTTGGGATGTAGTAGTTGATCTGAGAAAAGACTCAAGCACTTTTTTGAAATGGAAAAGTTTTGAACTGTCAGCAGAAAATAAAGTGATGCTACTTGTTCCTTCCGGAATGGCTCATGGATACATTACATTGGAAAATCAAAGTGAATTGATATACCTTCATACTTCCACTTATCAACCCAATTCTGAAGGAGGAATTCGTTATGATGATCCATTACTAAAATTGCAATTACCGATACCAATAGAAGTTGTGTCAGATCGTGATCGCTCCTATTCTTTCCTCGAAACTGATTATAAAGGTCTTGAATTATGAACTGCAGATTTTGCAATCACCCTTTGAAAAGTGTATTTGCCGATCTGGGAACGGCTCCCGCATCGAATTCTTTCCTTTCCAAAGAAGATTTGAGTGGACCAGAAGTATACTATCCGCTAAAAGTTTATGTGTGCGATTCCTGTTTTCTTGTACAAGTTGCAGAATATAAAAAAGCGGATGAAATTTTTGATAAAAACTATGTTTATTTTTCATCTTATTCCAGTTCGTGGTTGGAACATGCTAAAAAATATGTACACAACATCCATAAACGATTTGGATATTCTTCGGATTCACTTGTCATTGAAATTGCATCGAATGATGGATATTTACTTCAATATTTCAAAGAACTTAAAATTCCAGTGCTTGGAATAGAACCAACTTTCAGCACCGCTGAAGTTGCTCGTTCCAAAGGAATAGAAAGCCGGGGTGAATTTTTTGGTGTTTCAGTCGCAAAAAAACTGGTACGTGAAAACAAACAAGCTGATTTACTGATTGGCAACAATGTTCTCGCGCATGTACCGGATTTACATGATTTTGTGGGAGGATTAAAAATCGCGCTCAAACCAAACGGTATCGTGACAATGGAATTCCCTCATTTGCTTCAATTAGTTAAACACCATCAATTTGACACAATCTATCAGGAACATTTTTCGTACTTGTCTTTCATGACAGTCAATGCCATTTTTAGACATCATGGTTTAGAACTTTTCGATGTGGAAGAACTCGGTACACATGGTGGATCCATTCGCATTTATGCCAAACACAGTGGCAATAACACACACACCTTAACTGACAATGTTGCACAGATGTTAAGCAAGGAAGAGGCTGAAGGAATGAATCAACTCCCCTTCTATTTGCATTTACAAAAATCTGCGAATGAAATTAAATATTCGTTGCTTGAATTTTTACTTGATCAAAAGAAAAAGGGGGCAAAAATTTGTGCTTACGGTGCAGCGGCAAAAGGAAATACATTGTTAAACTATTGTGGTATCAGAGCAGATATGATTTCATTTGTTGTGGATGCATCACCGCATAAACAGGGTAAATACCTTCCAGGGAGTCGAATTCCGGTTATGGAAAAGAAAATAATTCAGGATGTGAAACCTGATTTTATCCTAATTTTACCATGGAATATCAAAGATGAAATCATGGATGAGTTGCGGTTTGTCCGTGACTGGAATGCAAAATTTGTTATTGCTATACCCTCTCTAACTATTCTATGAAAATAGCTGTAACCGGTGCAACAGGATTTGTTGGAACACATCTGATCAATCAATTGCTTAAAAGTAATCATGAAGTGATAGCAAGTTCCGGTAATGCGGATAAAGCAAAAAATTACGCATGGTACGATCAAGTAAGTTACGTCCCCTATTCTATTTCTTCAAACCCTCCTGTAGAAAATCTGTACGAACTTTTCCATGCCCCTGAAGCATTCATTCATCTTGCCTGGAGTGGTTTACCAAATTATAACTCCTTGCATCACATCGAAGAAAATGCATTTTCAAATTATTATTTCTTGAAAAAGCTGATACGTGATGGATTAAAGAACCTGACAGTAACCGGAACTTGCCAGGAATATGGAATGAAAGACGGGATGTTAAACGAAGAGATGGATGTTCATCCAACCACCGCTTATGCAGTAGGAAAAAATACTTTAAACAGATACCTTGAAATTCTCAATCAAAGCTCAGATTTTGCATTGAAATGGGTTCGTTTATTTTATCTCTATGGTCCCGGGCAAAGTTCACAATCATTGCTCCCTCAGCTTGATAAAGCTTTACTAGAGAATAAAAAAGTGTTTAATCTGAGTGGTGGCGAACAGAAACGGGATTTTATTCATGTTCAAAAAGCTGTTTCATATCTTCAAGACATCGCTATTCAACTAAAATATACCGGAGTAATCAACTGTTGTAGTGGCGAAGCTGTAAGTGTAAAGGATTTTATTCAGGAGTATTTACGAACTACAAATAAAAAAATTGAACTCAATTTTGGTTTTTACCCATATCCACCTTATGAACCAATGGAGTTTTGGGGTGATCATTCAAAGCTGTCCGAAATAATTGAAACCAAATGAATCTAAATTGTCCAATAACCGGTAGTAGTAATTGTGAATTATTATATATCCAGGAAAATGTGCCTGTTTTCCAAAACAAAGTATTTCAAACCCGGGAAGAGGCAATTAAAACACCCATGGCCTCTGTAAATTTGGCGCAGTCGCTTGCGTGCGGTTTTATCTTCAATGGAACTTTTGATCCTTCCAAAATGGATTACGACCTCAACTATCAAAACGAGCAAAGTAATTCTGTCTATTTTCAAGAGCACCTTGAAAACATTATTGATTTAATGGAGAGTCAGCAATTGCTTAATGGAAAGATTATAGAAATCGGTTGCGGGAAAGGATATTTTTTAAACATGCTTCGTTCACTGCAAAAAGATGTCACCGGATTTGATCCGACATATGAAGGAGATTCGGAATTTATTATCAGGGATTATTATTCTTCAAAGTATGAATCTCTTGAAGCAGATTTTATTGTTTTAAGACACACACTGGAACATATTTATTTTCCACTAAAATTTCTCCAACAGATAGCATCTGCAAATAAGTACAAAGGTAAAATATACATCGAGGTCCCGGCATTTGAATGGATACAAAGCCACAACGCAGTTGAAGACATTTTTTATGAACATTGTAATTACTTCACCAGAGAATCGTTGCAATTGCTCTTTAAAAATTCCAGATGTGAATATGTTTTTAATGGACAATATCTAGCTCTGACGGCAGAGTTAAAAGACATCAAATCTGAAGTTGAAATTCGCCATCTTTCTGCAACGAAAGTTCATTTCAAGGACAAAATAACCAAGTACTCCCAATTTCTTTCAACACTGAACAACGTAGCCATTTGGGGAGCCGGTGCAAAAGGTTCTACATTTGTCAATCTTATAGATCCGACGTGTAGTAAAGTAAGATGCGTCATTGATATAAATACAAAAAAACAGAATCAATATATTGGAGGAAGTGGACATTTGATCATTTCTCCTGATGATTTGAAAAAATATGCGATAAAAACAATTATTGTTATGAATCCTAATTATCTGGAAGAAATAAAATCCCAGCTTTCAGATCCTTCTTACACGCTCTTAACCATTGAATGATGAATCCTATAAAAAAATTCGAACAAGAAAGAATAAAACGTATAACGGCACAGAAAAATTCTTCCAAACTAAAAAAAGTTACGCGGGATTTTTTAAACGAAACAATACATTCTGCTTATTCATACAATTTTTCCTGGATGGGTCGGCCCATCATTCAATACCCTCAGGATATGATTGCGATGCAGGAAATTATTTGGATGGTTAAACCTGATCTTATTATTGAAACAGGAATTGCTCATGGTGGCTCATTAATTTTTTATGCATCCTTGTTGGAGCTTATTGGAAATGGTGAAGTACTTGGTATTGACATTGATATACGGAAACATAACCGGAAGGAGATTGAAAAGCATTCTATGTTCAAAAGAATAACCATGATTCAAGGCTCATCGATCGACCCTGCGGTTGTTGCGGAAGTGGCAAAATTTACAAAAAAGAAAAAACGGATATTGGTCACCCTTGATTCCAACCACACTCATGACCACGTGTTGAAGGAATTGGAAATGTATTCGCCTTTTGTTACAAAGAATAGTTATCTCGTGGTATTTGACACTGTTGTCGAAGATCTTCCTAAATCAGCAATCAAAAACAGAAGTTGGGGAAAAGGGAATAATCCAAAAACTGCTTTGCGGAAATTTCTTAAAACCCACAAAAATTTCAGCATTGATAAGTCCATTGAAAACAAAATACTTGTTTCTGTTGCCCCTGATGGTTATTTAAAAAGGGTTAAGTAATGGTTAAGTTTACGATTATCATTCCAACGCGCGAGCGTGCCGATACATTGTATTGGACCATCCAAACGTGTATAGCTCAGGAGTATGAGAATCTTACGATTCTGATCAGCGACAATTGCAGTACGGATAACACACGCGAAATTATAGAAGGGTTCAAGGATTCTAGAATCCAGTATATTCGTCCGAATGAGCGTTTGAGTATGAGTATGCATTGGGATTTCGCTCTGAGTCATGTACATGAAGGCTATGTATGTATTATCGGTGATGATGATGGAATTGCACCGAATGCCCTTCACCATGTCAATAAAATTATTCTCGAAACAGGGTCTGATTCCGTCTCCTCCCAGGATAAAGCAATTTATTTCTGGCCCGGATATCTGGATGAAAATAAAAAGGGGTTGCTTCAGCTATGCTTAAACAACACCTATAGAATTGCTTCCACTCCGATAAGTATGAGAAAGTCGATGAAAGCCTTGCGACCCGTTCTTTTACCACCACTTTACCATGGATTTGTAAATATTGAAACGATGAATCGTTTGCCAAAGTCTGAAGGTAAATTATTCATTGGATCTATACCGGATATTTATTCTAGCGTTTTGTTAGGCATCAGACTGAAAAAACATGTGCTTTCTAATTATCCTTTTACGATACATGGACTTTCTCATCATAGCATAGGTTCCTCCTTTTCTATGAAACATATAAATCCCGATGCCGCAGAAAAATTCATTCAGGAAAACAAAACGATGTCGCATCCCAAGATCATAATTTGTAGTGCGACCACTCCTATTTTTGTCGATTGCCTGCTTCATGCTCACGATCAGATCCCATCGTTTCCGGAACCGGATATGAAAAGGGTGATATTTCATTCCTTAAAGGAAGCTTCAAAAAAGACAAATATTGAAGCATACCTAGAAATAGTGAATGCAACAAAAGAGACTGCCCGAATTAATCAAATCGAAAAAGAATTCGAACAAATAGTACAAAAATTTCCCTTCAAGACGGAATCAGAACCTGTAAAATTATCTCCATTGGGATACATGAACAATCAGGAAACATTGTATCTGCAAACTCTTGATATGAAAGCGGAAAACGTTTTCGATGTATTTAAAATAATGAAACACATACTGAATAAAGAACCCATCAATATATTAAAAAGCACCCCAAGTGAAGGAATTGCCGGATTTATGCGGAGAAAACTGAGATCCTATTTAAGGAGATTGAGCGGGAAAAATTAATCTTTAAATTATTAAGTCAATCATTTTGTCAGGTACAAGGAATCAGGAATATTTATACGTCAATGTAGCATGGTAGCTTCTCAATCTACTTTTGATAGAAATTCATCTGCACTGAGCTGGGAAGAAACAATAGTAAAGCTCAGGAATTCACCTGATTTTAAGGAGATAATTTACAACTCATATCTGGATGAAGATTTATCCTCCAATATAGAACGCTTTTTAGTTTCTGAAGAGTTCCAGGCTACATTGGTGTTGATAGAAAGCTTTTACCCTGGAAAAGCAGATTTGCTTGATCTGGGTGCCGGGAATGGCGTAAGTGCAATTTCGCTTGCTCTGTCCGGATTCAAGGTGACAGCTGTGGATCCTGATCCGAGTGAAACAATTGGCTGTGGAGCTATCCGAAAATTGGCTAAAGAATATAATCTTTCAAATATCAATGTTGTCCAATCTTATGGTGAATCCCTGCCATTTAATTCTAACAGTTTTGATATTGTTCATGTAAGGCAAGCGATGCACCATGCTGCTGATTTGAACAAATTCATGCTGGAAATATCAAGAGTATTAAAACCCGGAGGGTATTTATTTACAATCAGGGATCATGTCATTTATAATGAGAAAGATAAAATCTGGTTTTTAAGAAGCCATCCTCTCCATCGATTTTATGGTGGAGAGAATGCTTATAAAGAATCTGAGTATTCGGACGCAATGAGAAAGTCAGGATTAGAAGTTCTAAAAACGATCAGATATTTTGATTCGGTTTTAAACTATGCACCTCTGACTGCTGAAAATTTAGCGGAACTTCCCCAACAGTTCACCCGTGATTTAAGTACTCGTGCCAAACAAAAGTTCGGGATATTAGGTAATTTAGCCCCTGTCCAATACATTTACCAAAAAGCAGTCGAGCTTAAATTCGGTGGTGCATTAGATGAACGCCGGATTCCGGGGAGAATGTATAGTTTTGTCGCTACAAAGCCTGCGTTCGCAAAATAGATTCAAATTATTCATTCCATTATGTCTACCATTATCATTACCGGTGGTGCCGGCTTTATTGGTTCCCATCTATGTTCAATTCTTCTTTCTCAAGGAAACACAGTGGTTGTGATAGACAATTTTTCTTACGGTAAAAAAGCTTTTTTGCCCGGCGATCATCCGTTTTTGAAAGTGTATGAAAAAGACATTTTAGACAAGGGAGAACTCAATGCCATCTTTGAAAAACACAAGCCTGATACAGTATTTCATCTTGCCGCAATTCATCACATACCGACATGCGAACAAAAGCCCGAATTGGCAATTAGAACCAACATAGAAGGAACAGAAAATGTGATTCTTGCAGCTCAACTCGCTGGTGTAAAAAAGCTAATTTTTGCTTCAAGTGGAGCGGTTTACGAAATTGTTGATGAGCAATTAAAGGAAGATAGCACCCCTGTAGTTCCACATGATATTTACAGCATTACGAAGAAAGCAGGAGAAGATCTGATCCGACTTTATGCTGAGAGGAAAGTCTTCAAAACTGTAGCATGCCGGTTATTCAACACAGTTGGTTCGCATGAAACCAATGCACATTTGGTTCCTGATATTTTAGATCAGGTTTTGCAGAATAAATCAGAAATATCATTGGGCAATCTAAGTCCTTTGAGGAGTTATATTCATGTAATGGATGTTGCTGAAGCTTTCGCTTCAATCGGTGCCTGTGATTTTGCAAATGATTTTGAGACGTTTAATGTTGGGAATGAGTCCGAGCATTCTGTTTCAGATATCCTTCAGCTTATTGCTGAAATTTCCGGAAAGCAATTAAAGGCTATCCAGCACCCCGACCGTATGCGGAAGGTTGACAGACACAGGCAAATGGCCAGTTTATCTAAAACAACATCCATTACAGGATGGTTTCCGAAACGTACATTAAAGGAAGCGTTAAACGATGCATATTTAGAAGCTATTCATGTACAATCGAATTAACATTATAATTCCTGTTCTCGGAAGCCGTACATGGACAGGAGGATTTACTTATCAGGCTAACCTGATCGAAGCGTTGAGTACCCGACCTGATATAAGTGTGTATCTGGTAAAAAATCTGGATCAGGTTGTTGAAACGAATGAATCCATTCAACTGCCGGTGAAATTTTTACAGTTCATCTCACAAATAAAGCGCGCATTTCAAAGCAAATTTTCACTCGTTTTTAGAGGTTACAATAAGGAATTGACTCAAAAACTAAATAGATACACATTCGCACAATGCAATGTATTGTTTACGCATAACAATGCACATTTACTATCAAAAAATAATCTATTGAAGCTATACTGGATTCCAGATTTCCAGCACGTACACCTGAGCTATTTTTTTAGTCAGGATGATATTAATGAAAGGAATCAGCGATTTCTGCATGGCTGTGAACATGCGGATATAGTGATTGTCAGTAGCAAGAACGCACAAAATGATTTGGCTAATTTTGCCCCTCAGTATCTTCACAAGAGTAGAATATCAAATTTCGTTTCTAATGTCCCTACCGGAATTTGGGATATGGATCCTACTCAACTGATCCACAGATATTCCATTCCGGAAAAATTCTTTTACCTTCCCAATCAATTTTGGAAACATAAAAATCACCTGTTGGTGTTTGAAGCTCTAAGTATTTTAAAATCCGAGAATATTTTTCCTAATATCGTATGTACAGGAAACCCTACTGATTACCGAAATCCGGAATACAGCCTGGAACTGCAGAAAAAAATTGAAGAGTGGAAATTAAAGGATCAATTGTTCATACTTGGCCTCGTTGATCACAACGATGTGTTGCTTCTTATCCGTCAGAGTATTGCGTTGATCAATCCTTCCTTCTTTGAAGGTTGGAGTACAACAGTAGAAGAATGCAAATCAATTGGTAAAAGGGCAATCTTGTCTGATTTAGAAGTTCATAAAGAACAAAATCCACCTGAATCCGACTATTTTAATCCTAAAGACGCGAAAGCTCTTGCCGAGATACTGAAGAAACGCTGGTTTGAACTTCAACCAGGACCAGATAAGGAACTTGAATTAAAAGCAAAGAACAGTTTGCATGACAGAATGGTAAATTATGCAAACAACTTTGTTTCAATTGTGAAACAAAGTTATGCTAACAGGCTGCCAAATGACTGATTCCTCATTGCAAACCCCATTGCTTTTTTTGATTTTCAATCGCCCGGAGCATACGCAAAAGGTGTTTGATATAAATCGCTCGTTTCGACCTTCGAGATTATTTGTGGCAGCTGATGGACACAGTTTGTACGTTTCTAATGATGCCGGGAAGTTTGCTGCAGCAAGGATGGTTGTAAAACAGGTTGACTGGAATTCCGATGTCCGGCTATCAATTCGTGAAAAGAATATGCCAACGAAGTTTGCGGAACCTGAAGCCATCAAATTGTGCTTTTCTTATGTTGAAAAAGGAATTATTCCGGAAAACGATTGTTTGCCTGACCCTTCACTTTATTCATTCAGCACTACTTTGTTGGAGAGATACAGAACAGATTCCGGTGTTATGCAAATCAACAGGAGTAATTTTCTAAGGGAAAAAGGATTCGATCTAAAAGGCTCCTCTTATTCCTCCAAATTGTGTCATCCCCGGGAATTGGCTACATGGAAAATAAAGTGGTCATTGGTTGATTTCGAATTGAAAGAGCTCGATCTGTTTATCAGTGAGGATAAATTCACAGTACTGACTCCAAAGGTTGAATTCAGAAATAAATGCTTCACCCAATTGAGCAAAACTACGGCATCCAAAGTAGATCGTTGGGATTTTCAATGGTATTATACCGGGGGGAAATTAAACAGGTTAGTTATTACTTCGATTTATTGTTTGGTCTCAAATTGTGGATTTGGAATAGTTGCTGCAAATACAAATTATTTCTGAAACAGATTGGAAAATGAACAAAAAAAGTTTAACGACAGTTCAAAAAATCATTTTATTTGAAGTAAATGTTGATGCTGAACAACAAACTCGAAAGATTGAAACTATGGAACTTATCGAAAACATTTTTTAAAAATTCAGACGAAACTTACGCTAATCTTCCGCACATAAAGCGATAGTAAAAGATCATAAAAAACAAACGCATGCACATTTCAATTTATGGTGTTGGCAGATCCGGAACTAAAGCTATTCAGCTTTATTTGAGTTATCTGTTGGCACAAAAGCATGGACAGGTGTGGATCAATTTCGAACCCTACTTTTGGATCGATCGTAAAACCAATTTCGTGAACTATGAAGGTTTTTATCATCATTCAACTTCACCACATCTTTTGAAGGATGCATCAAAATTATCCAGCGGACATTTACGATTTTTAAAAAAACTTACCAATCAGAAGCACCCTATTGTTACTAAATTTATCAGGGGGAACGGGAGAATTGACGCTATCAATCAAATATTGAAACCAGATTATAATTTTATTATTGTCCGTGATTTGTACCAGGTTCTTATTTCAGTTCTAAAAACCAACTGGGATTTTTTATCAGTCGGTTTTGAGTACAGAATGAACTGGGTAAATTTCATCAAAGAAATCCGGAAGTCCGGAATTGTGAAAGAATTTGACTGGTGTGTGGAGAAAATCTATGACAGATTGGATCAAAATGCGTTTTATTGGTATGTAATGAATCTTGCAGCACTGGAATGTTCTTATTCTCCGACATATTTTTTAGATTACAAAGCGATTCAGGAGATAGAAAGAATTGCCCGGGAGATTATTCAGCCTGTTAAACCTGAAAGAATCGGTAATCCAGCATTAAATGGTGACTATATTCATGGGGATTACCCGTTGATTTCTCCTGAAATCCGTCACACTAAAACTGAATTGCTGAACAGTGCATTGTATAAAACTAAATTCATTGATAAATATGGAATTTACATTCCAAACAGAAAAATCGGCAGTCAGGCCATGATCAATGATGAATACCAATTAATTGAATCTACACATACACCTCAAACTAAAGTCGCCATAGAAAAAAAAGATTTGTATGAATTCTTCAATGAAGATATTCGGCAAAAACTTGCCGTGAAGCGAAAAAACGCTTAACCTGGACCGATTCACCTACAACAAAACAATTCTCATTAATTGAATGGAATCTTATCTTACAGAATGCACATTATGTTCTTCAACGTCATTCACCCTTCTCACAGGTTACGAAAATGCAGGACTGGTAAGGTGTAATTCCTGTAGAACCGTCTTTACCCGGATTATTCCGACAGAGGAACGATTGATTTGGATTTACAAAAATTATCCTCGAGTTCCAGCTGTCAGTGAAACAACTAAAAAGCGTTACCATGAAATATTGGATAAACTGGAGTCATTTCGGAAAACGAATCGATTAATTGACGTTGGATGTGGCGAAGGGTTTTTCCTCGTAGAAGCAAAGAAAAGAGGTTGGGATGTTTATGGAACAGAATATTCGTCTGTTTACATCGAAGATTGCAGCAGGAAAGGTATACAGATGTTTCAGGGAGAATTGGGAAATGTTCCATTGGAACCCGGTTCATTTGATGTGATTGTCACCATAGAAGTTTTTGAACATCTTAGAAATCCATTGAATGAAACTATTTTGTTTAACAAAATGTTACGCGATGGCGGAGCTTTGTATTTAACAACACCGAATTTCAATGCGCTTTCCCGTTATATTTTGAAAAAGAACTGGTCAATTATCTGCTTTCCCGATCATCTTTTCTACTTCACTCCGAAATCATTAAACCATTTGTTACAAAGAAATGGATTCAAAAAGAAATATCTGATTACGGAAGGAATAAGCGTTGAACGAATCAGGCAATATCTGAGAAAACGAAAAGGGAATGCCCCCGCTAAGATACCAGGACAAGTTTCCCTGGATCTTGTTTGGCAGGCAGAGATTGAAAAACGAACAGGATTGAGAATATTGAAAAAAATAGTTAACACGATTTTGAAAGTTACCGGCACCGGTGATGGTATGAAATCTCTATTCGTAAAGAACAATACCAATTCCGGAAAGAAATAAAAAGTTATGGATAGTGCTTTTCCTAAAATTTCCATTATCACTCCATCTTATAATCAGGCAGATTTCCTGGAAGATACCATTTTATCGGTTTTAAATCAGAACTACCCAAATCTAGAATACATTATTATTGATGGGAAAAGCAGTGATCATTCAGTAGAAATCATTCGTAAGTACGCGGACCGGTTAACTTATTGGGTGAGCGAAAAAGACAATGGACAAAGTCATGCAATCAATAAAGGTCTTGAGAAAGCAACCGGAGAAATCGTGACGTGGTTATGCAGCGATGATTTGTATGTTCCGGGTACATTGCATGAAGTAGCCAGAATTTTCTTGCAAAATCCGGAAGTGGATATGATACATGGTAAGTCTGTTCTTTTTGGGAACCGAAAAAAAGAACAGGAGATTGGCGGAAATATCCGACATCTTCCATTATGCTATTATTCAGGAATTCCATATCCACAGCCTTCGTCTTTTTTTAGAAAAAAAATATTTGATGAAACCGGATTGCTCAATGAAGAATTACATTTTGGAATGGACTACGATTTACTTGTCCGCACTGCTCTATCCTATTCCATTATGCATATCGACAAAGTATTTTCACGATACCGTTTGCATTCGTCAAGTAAGACTGTCAGTCAGCTAAGCAAATTCTCAAAGGATTGGATGATGGTGTTTTCAAAATTCCTCCGTTCAGTTGAAGGCACATCGGCGATCATAGAAAGGATGAAAAAAGAAGGTTTTTATTCAGATGAAAAGGGAGCTTATTCGCACAGAAAACAGTTTACCGCACAGGAATTAAAACGAATCAACTCACTCTTTCTCTATCATCAATTAATCATTTATTATGAAGTATATGACAGGAAGAAAATTCAACATATCCTGAATCTTTTGCACGAAATGGATCCGGAATTTTATGCGGAAAATCAGTTGAGGAAAGTTCAATTAAGGAAAATGATTTTTCCACCTGTCATCGTCCATTTTGTTCGTACATTTAGAAGATAAATAGGATGTCAGTCTTTTTTTCTATCATCATACCTACATACAATCGCTGGAATCACCTCCGGACTGCGATTGATTCCGTGCTGGCACAAACCTTCACTGATTTTGAACTTATAGTAGTTAATGATGGAAGCACTGACAATACAGTTGTAAATTTTGATAAAACATATAATGGAAATTCAAAGGTTCGTCTGATTACCCAGAGCAATCAGGAACGTGGTGCTGCAAGAAATAACGGATTGAAAAATGCAGCAGGAAAATATGCTTTCTTTCTTGACTCCGATGATATCATGTTCAAGAACCATCTTGAAACTTTATATAACAAAATCAGGGAATTGAAGGAACCGGATTTTCTTACTACAAAATATCAATTTATACGCAACGGAAAAATCACATTTCCTGATGTATGCAAAATAAAGGAAGGTTATTACGATTATAAACTCTTCCTGAATGGCAATCCGATTGGTGCAAATGTTTGTGTTCGGGTTGCAAACACTGATCTTCATCCATTCGAATCAGACAGGAGGTATTCAATTACAGAAGACTGGATGTTTCATGTGCAAAACTATCGAAAGAATAAACTCTACGTAATTGATAAAATTACAATCCAGATGCATGATCATGATGAACGTTCAATGCGCGCGGATAATTCTGTTATTATTCAACGTACCAAACTTGCCGGAGAATGGATACATCAACATGTTTCACTCACTGAGCACGACAAAAGAACACTCGATGCATTTGTAAATTATTTTGTTGCCATCCATTCCTATGTGGATGGAAAAAAAAGCGAAACATTGAGGCACCTTTTCAAAGCAATCCGAGCAACAGGTATGAAGAAAAAATATGGAATATTACTTGCCAAATGTCTGGTTGGGCATTCTGCAATTCAAAAAATGAAAACCATTAAAGAGTGAGCAAATCAAAGAATATATTGGTGATCACTTACTGGAGTTACAAAGACGCCCTCATACAAGCGTATACTCTCCCCTATATTCAAATTTTCGGCGAATTGCTAAAACCTAACCAGGTAGTTTATCTTGTAACTCTTGAACAAAAACAACTCAGATTGAATGCCAATGAACGATGGCAGGTAAAAGAACGTTTGCGGTTACAGGGAATCAAGTGGATTGACTTCAATTACCATAAATTTGGCATTCTCGGATTGCTTTACTGGATTCCGATTTTTTTTCGTCTAATCGTATTGACATTCACCAGAAAAATCAGTCATATCCACGCCTGGTGTACTCCGGCAGGAGCTATAGGTTATCTTTTAAGCATTTTGACAGGTAAATCGCTGGTTGTAGACAGTTATGAACCACATGCGGATGTGATGCTTGAAACGCATACGTGGACTGCTAAGTCCAAACAGTTCCGCATCCTTCGATTGTTTGAAAAACTGCAGGGCAAACATGCCAAAACTTTGATTTGTTGCACACAGGATATGGCTGAATTTGTGAAAAAGAATTTCCACTTCACCATGAAAAATCAACTGGTGAAACCAGCTTGTGTAAATCTTGAACAGTTCTCCTTCTCCAACAGAAAGAATCCATACCTGATGAAAAAATTAGGCCTGGAAGGTAAGATCGTATGTGTGTATGCAGGAAAGTTCGGAGGTTTATACCTTGAACAGGAGGTGTTCGATTTCTTCGAAGTTGCATATAATTATTGGGGAGAAAAATTCCGTGTTTTGTTACTCACGAATGAAACGAACGACAAGATCGACAATTGGGCAAAGAATGCCGGGGTACCAAGGGACATTATCTACAACCGTTATGTCTTTCACAGCAAAGTAGCCGATTATATGGGCCTTGGTGATTTTGGAATCAGTCCCTACAATCCGGTTCCTTCAAGAAAATACTCCGCGCCGATCAAAAATGCCGAGTACTGGGCGCTTGGTCTTCCGGTGGTAATAACCAACAGAATAGCGGATGACAGTAGTATCATTGAGAAAAATAAAATCGGAGCAGTTATACAGGAATTGAACGATGCATCCTATCTGCAAGCGATTCAAACAATTGATCATTTACTGAAATCAAATTCTATGGACGAATTGTATCATAAGATCAGGAAAGTTGCTGAAGAACAGAGAAAATTCTCAGTAGCGAGTGAGGTTTACAGAAAAGTGTATCCGTAAATGTGAACTGTTCTTTTATCATCTTAATACTTTTGAAATAGGAAATAAACCATGAGTATTGCAAACAATTTGAGAGCACTGAACAGAAAAGAACAATTTCAACCGGGATTTCTCTCTGTATTTATAAACGCGAATTATTTTATTAAGCATGGAATTTATAAAGGTGTTGCAAGACATGCAGATAAACTGAATGGTAAGTTGTTGGATTTCGGTTGCGGACAAAAACCGTATAAGCATTTATTTAATGTTCAGGAATACATTGGAATGGATATTGAAAATGAAGCCCATGATCACCGTGATGAATCCATCGATGTTTTTTATGATGGGAAGAAAATTCCTTTTGCAAATGATTGCTTTGACAGTGTTTTTAGTGCTGAAGTATTTGAGCATGTCTTCAATCTTGAAGAAATGATTGCAGAAATCAACAGGGTAATGAAAAAAGGCGGGCTACTCCTTGTTACTCTGCCTTTTGTATGGCAAGAGCATGAAAAACCAAATGATTTCGCAAGGTATTCATCCTTTGGTATTCAGCATCTTCTTAAAAAAAACAATTTCGAAATAGAAATTCATGAAAGATCAACCACTTTTACGGAAACCGTTACACAGTTAAGAATTGCTTACATCTATTCAACTTTCTTTTCAAGCAACAAATTTCTTCGCAGATTCATTTCTCCCTTCTTTATTTTTCCACTTAATCTTTGGGGAATTTTTCTGTCGAAAATACTTCCCGGCAATCCGGATCTATACCTGAATCATGTCATTGTTGCCCGTAAAAAATAAAAGCCACCTTTGTTGTCATTCTCAGAAGTTTCAAATATTCTGAAAATTTACCCGTAAGGTTTGGTGAATGATGTGCTGAAAAATAATTATCAGGTTATAGCTACCTTTTCAACAACATCCATTTCTTTCTTCTCAATGTCTTTCTTATACGTATAGTGTATTATAAATAAGCTGGCAACATAAAATGGGATGGCCGGAATTTTATAACGTACCAGACTACCAAAATTTGAAGTTGTCAATCCTACCGAAAAGGAAAAGAACAAACTGAAGAACACACTAAAAAACAAGACATGATGCCTGAACATCAGGAGGAAGAAATTGTACACTCGCATTTTTAATAGCAAATAAATTGTCATAATAAGTAACAGGAAATTCTCAAGACTAGACATTAACATCCCTGCAGTATAGGCTTCCCAAAGGTATGGTCTGAACAAAGCCGCGTTGATAGCTGCAGGTAGTTTTCCAAGAATACCCTGAACTGTTGGATCGAAATCTCCAATGTCAAATGAAGCTCCCTGGTAATAATCCTGTTTGAGGTCCTGGTTTGTTACATAAGCTTTATCCAAAACCTTTGTTACAGAATATTCACCAAGTGATTCCCCCATTAACCGAAGCATAAGGTATCCGGAAATAATGGAAATAAATATTAGCAAAGGAGCAACGGCAGATTTAAGAATTGGATTTTTCAATTTGGATAACTGGAATCCGACAAACCATAACAATGATCCGGGCAGTACAGCGAAGAAAATATATGGTTTGATCAGAATAAGAATGTAGGAGCTGATAACTATGATAAAAATATTTGCCATATTCCTTTTTCGGACTTTTAGCAAATGGTGAAAGGATGCGGTAAATGCTGCCACCGCGGCAAATGTGATGGAGTCTTTTAACAAACCGGATCCCCAGAAAACAACTGATGGCATGAACAGAATCGCGATCGCAAAATTCCTTTCCATATCCGGAAATTCGATCAGAAACATCTTGTACAATCTCCAGATAGAGAAATAACAGATGAAAGAAAGAAGCATAGTCTGGCCTATGAAACTGTTAAAACTGAGAAAACAGAAAAACCAGTTAAATTTATCTACGACCATGGCTTTGGAATCGTAACCATAAAAGAGCCATCCGGTTTCATTGTCAAACGAATAATACATTTCAGCATCAATCGGGAGAAAGGTGAAACGAATCGCCTGCCATGGATGCTTAAGAAACAATTTACTTACGGCAACGCAATCGATATGATAGTTAATGGTATCACCACCACCATAATAGAAAACATACACCAGACAAACAGCAATGGCTCCAAACATCTTCACCATCATCCCGGTAACATAGTACCTGTAACTTGGGTCTTTCTCAATATTCTTTGAGCGGATCCGCTGCGCCACAAAGTAAAAAAGTATCAGGTATAGTGGTGCAATAATCACATCCACTATTGATAAGACCTCATTCATAAAAATTATTTCTATTCCAAAGTTACAATAATTTACCTTAATTGCACATTCGTTTTGAATGACTCTTTCCCAACAGGGAACTTTGCACCGTTTTAATCGTAAACTGAGAATACCCTTGTTTAATCCGGCATGAAAATTCTTTACTTGACGTATGATGGTTTGACTGATCAATTGGGACAATCACAGGTGATTCCCTATTTGAGAGGGTGGCGTAAAATGGGACATGAAATTACCATCATGAGCTCTGAAAAAAAGGCCAAACCGGAGTTGATTGCCTCCATTGGTAAAATGTTAAAAGAAGAAGGTATCACGTGGAAGAATATTCCTTACACCAAGAGCCCTCCAGTTCTTTCTACTGTTTTTGATATCTTCCGTATGATACGGTATTGCAACAGACTGATGAAAGAATCCAGCTTCGATATTGTTCATTGCCGAAGCTATGTGCCTTCTCTGATTGGTGAATACCTCAAACGAAAATCAGGATTGAAATTCATTTTTGATATGCGTGGATTTTATGCTGATGAACGGATTGACGGGGATATCTGGGATCAGAACAAACTTGTATACCGGATTATTTATCGATATTTTAAAAAGAAGGAAGCACGATTTTTATCCTGTGCAGATTATACAATCTGTCTCACAGAGTCGGCCAGAAAAGAAATAGCTTCCTGGAGAAGCATAGCAAATCAACCAATACCAATTGAAGTAATTCCTTGTTGTGTGGACACAGATTATTTCCATCCTGAAAAGGTGAAAAATGAAGAACGTATTGAGGCAGCCGAAAAATTGGGGATTCATAAAGATGATCTTGTACTTTCTTATTTGGGAGCTGTAGGCACCTGGTATATGCTGGATGAAATGCTGGATTTTTATAAACAGCTTTCTTTAAAATATACGAATTCAAAATTTCTGTTTATCACTCACGAAAGTCCGGATCTCATCCATAAACACGCCAGATTGAAACAGATTCCAGACGATAAATTAATCATCTATAAAGCGGATCATGACGAGGTCCCTACCTATTTATCTCTTTCACACCTTTCCATATTTTTCATAAAACCGGTATATTCAAAGAAAGGATCATCACCTGCTAAAATGGGCGAAATCCTGAGCATGGGAATTCCGATAC
Organism: uncultured Bacteroidota bacterium; assembly: GCA_937871435.1. Lineage (GTDB taxonomy): Bacteria > Bacteroidota > Bacteroidia > AKYH767-A > 2013-40CM-41-45 > JADKJP01. Next base: position 55,956 of record CALMQM010000091.1, read on the forward strand.
TTTGCAATTCGGAAGTTGGAGATACAACTGAAATTATCGGGTCAACAAAAACCGGAGCAGTACTAAAATCTTTTACCCCGGCTGATTACGATTATCTTATTGATCAAATACCAAGATTACTCGCTACTCCTAAAACACAGATCAGAGAAGCAGCATTGCAATATTTTTCATTGGAAAAAGGTGTTGAAAAATACAATAAGGTTCACAAGCTGGCTCAGACTTCAAACAGGTCGTGTTGATTCAGAATTTGAAGTTTAATGCGAATAATCTTTGTTTAAATTATTCTTCTATTTAGAGTTCCAGGATAAATTAAGTTGATCCTTCGTACACCGAAGTTTTAACCTCCATGATGATATGATTCATTTTTCAGAATGGTCATGGCACGGTAGATTTGCTCTACCAAAAACAACCGAATCATCTGATGCGTGAAAGTAAATGATGAAAATGAAAGAACAGTATTGGCTCTTTTTCTTAGCTCTTCATTTACACCGTAAGCTCCTCCTATTATGAAGATGATTCTCGGAAATCCCTGTAACATCCATTGCTGCATTTTATTTGCCAATTCCGTTGATTGCATTCCTTGTCCGCGTTCGTCAAGAAGAACAACATAATCTCTTGGCTTTATGCGCGAAAGTACATCCAGACTTTCTGAGGAAATTATTTTACCCGGATCTGAACCGGTTCCTGCATTCAACTGAGTGACCACCACAGGTAAATAATGCTTCAGTCTTTTGAGATAATTTTCAATGCCTTCCTGCAAGTACTTTTCGGTTGTTTTGCCGATAAAAAACAATTCACATTTCATAGACTCCGCTTTCCCTCCAAAGATACAATTCCCTCTGTTGACATTCGATCGTTAATAAGCCGGAAAACGACAGGAACTTAGTGTCAATTTATAGTGTATTTTAGCCATTCACTTCCTTTCTGGCTTGATGTTTGCCATCCGGAGAGCACTTAAAAGCATGAAAAAAACAAAGATTTTTGTATTGTTTCTTAGTATTTGTCTAAATGCATTTGCTCTGGACATTTACGATGAAATTTCAAACGCACTGCGCAGCGGCGACTCCAAACAGGTATCCACCTTTTTTGGCAATACATTGGATATGACGATCAGCAACCAGGAAGATGTTTATAGCAAGGCCCAGGCTGAACTTATTCTTAAAGATTTCTTTTCAAAAAACCCACCTAAATCGTTCATTGTAAACCACAAAGGTTCATCCAAAGAAGGAACTTTATATGCGATCGGTACTTTGCTGACAGCGAATGGAAAATCCTTTAGAACCTCTTTTTATCTTAAATCTTCAGGAGGAAAATACCTGTTACAGGAACTCCGCATTGAGCCACTTTAATTTGATTCAGCAAAGCTGAATCCTGTGAGTTTCTTCGTCAATAACTACCTTTGACATCCCCTGAATGAATGGAGGTATTCTTTATTTTCACCTGTTCATTATTATCAGATTACAAAATTCATGAATCCTATAGACATATCCACTGTTCCTCATTATGGTTTATCCATAAGTGATTTTATCAGGCAGGCTTTATTGGAAGATATTGGTGACGGTGATCACACATCATTAAGTACAATTGATCCCGATTCCAAGGGCAAAGCAAGAGTAATGGTAAAAGAAGACGGGGTAATAGCAGGACTTGTAGTAGCCGATCAGGTATTAAATATTGTTGACTCTTCTCTTGTTGTGAAAGTGCTTGTACAAGAAGGGGCATTCGTGAAGCAGAAAGATGTAGTGATGGAAATTGAAGGCTCAGTCATGTCCATGCTTAAAGCTGAAAGACTCCTTCTTAATTGCATGCAAAGAATGAGCGGCATAGCTTCATTGACCAAACGTTATGTCGATGCCGTTAAAGGCACAGGCGCTAAAATCCTTGATACCCGAAAGACTACTCCAAATTTCCGATTGTTTGAAAAGTGGGCAGTGAGTTTAGGTGGGGGTGTAAATCATCGCTTCGGGTTGTACGATATGATTCTAATCAAAGACAATCATGTTGATGCCAGTGGTGGAATAAAGAAAGCATTGCAAAAGGCGAATGATTATTTGAAATCAAATGGCAAAGAATTGCAGATCGAAATTGAAACACGTAATCTCGATGAAGTGAAGCAGGTGCTTGAATTCGGAAAAGCCAACAGAATCCTGCTGGATAACTTCACACCTGAACTAATGGCAGAAGCAGTTCGACTGATTCACAAAAGAATTGAAACAGAAGCCTCCGGTGGAATTACACTCGAAAATGTTCGCAAGTATGCAGAAACCGGAGTAGATTATATCTCAGCCGGAGCCCTCACCCACTCTTACAAGAGTCTGGATATCTCCATGAAAATTGCAAAATGAAGAATCGGTCTCCACAGACTTTTCAGAGAAATCTGATGAAACGGGTATTGAGAGTGATTCTTTTTTCACCACCGATTCGCTCGTTTATCAATTACACAAAACGTGTAGCTTTACCAGGATTTGACAGTCTGCCTGTTTACGACGTGGCAGATTTCTTTTTTACCGGTATTCAACGGGGTTCGATCGTGACACGTGCACAGTCTTTGGCTTTTAGTTTCTTCCTCGCCATTTTTCCTGCTACCATTTTTCTTTTCTCTCTCATTCCATATATACCTATTCATGATTTTCAACCACAGTTGTTGGAATTGATTCAAAATATTTTGCCAAAGAACGCATATGAATCCGCCAGAACCACAATAGAAGACATCATTAAAATTCAGCGTGGAGGATTGCTCTCATTTGGTTTCCTGCTCGCGTTGTATTTTACTACCAATGGATTTATGACAATGATGCGAGGTTTCAACAGTTCTTATCATGTGGTTGAGACCCGTTCTCCGTTCAAACAACGTATGGTAGCAATGGTGTTAACATTTTTGCTTACTATTCTTGTCATTGTATCCACTGCTTTAATCATCTTCAGCGAACTCGCCACAAAATATCTGGTGAAACACAGCATACTGAAAACTAAAACTCAGGTTGCTTTACTGCTGCTGGGAAAATGGGCAGTAGTGCTCGCATTGTTTTTCATAGCAATTTCTTTCCTGTATTATTATGCTCCTGTAATGAGAAAACGATGGAGATTTATTTCGGCGGGTTCAACATTTGCCACGTTGCTGTCTATCATTGTGTCGACAGGATTTGCCTACTTCGTAAATCATTTCGGACAATACAATAAAATTTACGGATCCATCGGAACATTGATTGTGATTATGCTTTGGATTTATTTCAATAGCCTCATACTCATTCTTGGCTTTGAATTAAACGCGAGTATTGATAATGCGAAAAAGCAAGTCAGGCGCGTGTTTTGACGACGGTTCCCGGTTGCTGGTTTCGGGTTTCGAGTTAATAGTTCCTGATACCTTGTACCTAATACTTAGTACTTAAGACCTAATACTTAAAGTTGGTTGATGGTTGTTGGTTGTTGGTTGTTGGTTGATGGTTGTATAGTATAAAGCCTCTACCACCCCAGTCCCTCAACACCTAATACCTAATACCTAATACCTAATACCTAATACCTAATACCTAATACCTAA
>CALMQM010000092.1 GCA_937871435.1 uncultured Bacteroidota bacterium
ATACCTGATACCTAGTACCTAATACCTAGTTCCTAATACCTAATACCTAATACCTAATACCTGGTACCTAATACCTGATACCTAGTACCTAATACCTAGTTCCTAATACCTAATACCTAATACCTGATACCTAATACCTAATACCTAACACCTAATACCTAACACCTGCTACGAAATACCCGTTACTCCGTCCCACGCCCCTCGTCCCTGTTTCCGGTAATCAGTTATTGGATTAATTGTAACCCCTGAAAGGTTGGATATCTTATTTTCAATTCAGAAATCATTAACCCGAAACCCAAAACCAGGAACCCGACACCAGGAACCAGGAGCTAGGAACTTGGAACCCGAAACCAGGAACCAAAAGTTATATGAAAAAGTATTGCAAAATAGTTTGGAAGGTCTTATGTTTATGGTTCTAAAAAAATCTCTTTACAACACACTCATAATTTCTGTTTAATCAATTCATTATTGCCAGTATTCACCTGTTAAGAGTGCCAACTTATCTTCCAATTTTAGTTCAATCAATTAGTACATTTTAATTTATTAGACAGCTTATAGTCTTCGATGACATCTGGTTTGACAATCAAGTAAATTCAAAGCCATTGTGATTTGTCTTGACCTATCAATCCTGATCATAGTTTAGAAGTTCAGGCTTATCCCGTCCAATGAACTCTTAAAATTATTTATCAATCATATCCAACCTTAAACTAACAAACATGAAAACAACGGTACCAAATTATTATCGATTTTTAAAACTGAAGTGGGGACTTCTCATGCTCCTCATTTGTGTAAATTTTAGTCTGTCGGCACAGGATTGTAATGTGGATAATGCTGTAAGCAATGGACAATATACCTTCATTTCGGCTTCGGGTTGTTCCTGGAATTCGGTGTCGGATGCTTTAGTTCCGGGTACCTGCAAGCTCTGGGCGATTTACGGATATTCAGGTTACAATTACACCTTCAAAACTGGTTGTGGTGATGGTGCAGATGCTACCTGGGATACTTACATTTCAATTTACAAATATGATTATGGTTCCGGAATCTGGTTGAATGTAGTGTCAAATGACGATGCTTATTGTTCTCCAAATTCTTATGCATCGAATGTCACTTACAACTGCAACACAAGTGATTATTTCCTGGTAAGAATTTCTGGTTACTCTTCAAGCGATGGAGGACCTTATACAATGGCGTATCAGGAGAGTGCAAATTTATCTGCTGCTTTCTCGACAAATATTAATGGAACATCTGTTGACTTCATCGATGGTTCGGTCGGAACAAATTTGTCTTACGCTTGGGATTTTGGCGACGGACAAACTTCTACTTCTTCCAATCCTACGATTGTTTATACCTGTCCGGGTACTTACAACGTTTCACTCGTAATTACGGACGGTGTGACCAGTTGCAGCAGTTCAAGCTATCAAAGTATTACAACAGGAGGCACTATTTCTGTAGCTGCATCTTATGATCCCGGCGTTAATGGAAACGTGATCACATTTACCAATAACTCAACAGGTCCGATTACAGGATATTCATGGGATTTTGGTGACGGTTCTTCCAGTACCGCACAATCACCTGTCCAAACATATACCTGTTCAGGAACTTATTTTGTTTCATTGACTGTGACTGATGGTACCTGCTCCAGTTCAATCGGTCAGTATGTTGTCGCGAATGGAGATCCTACTGCCAGTTTCAGTATCGCCAATGTAAATGGAAATACAGTTGATTTTACCGATGCTTCTTCCGGTACAAACCTGACTTATGATTGGGATTTTGGTGACGGGAATACTTCAACAGACCAGAATCCTTCTCATACATACAATTGTCCTGGTGATTATACAGTTCGTCTGATCGTAAATTCTTTCGGTCCATGTACCAGTAATGCATATTATAAATATGTAAAAATTGTCGGTAACCCAACTGCATCTTATTCCTATACTGCCAGTGGTACAACTGCAACATTTGTAAATACATCAACAGGAAACATTATTTCATATGCCTGGGATTTCGGTGATGGCGGTAATTCCACTGCGCCTAATCCTACAAGAACGTATGCTTGTCCGGGATCTTATTATGTAGGTCTGGTTGCTACAACTGCTGCCGGCTGTACAGACTTTTATGGAACGTATATCTCTGTTTCTGGTGATCCACAGGCTGATTTCACCTCTGTTACAGCAGGAACTACAGTAAATTTTACTGATGCTTCGACTTCGGGAAGTGCACTTTCTTATTATTGGGAATTTGGAGATGGAAATACTTCAACATCTCAAAATCCTTCTAACACTTACACTTGTGGAGGTAACTATTATGTGTTTTTGCAAGTAACTAATATGACAGGTTGTGTTTCTTATAAAACTCAGGGAATAACAATTGTCGGAGATCCAAACCCGGGATTCATTGCGAATGTTTTACCAAATCTTACAGTTGATTTCAGCAACACTTCCACAGGATCAATCAGTTCATACGAATGGGATTTCGGTGACGGATTTACAAGCAACCAACCTACTCCAACGCACGTCTACAGCTGTCCTGGGACATATTATGTAATGCTTACTGTTACAGGAACCGGAGGTTGTGAGGTTTATACATTACAGCAAGTCGTTCTTAGCGGACTTCCAACTGCAGATTTTACTTTTGTAAATACAGGTAGTGATGTCGCATTCACAAATACTTCAGCGGGTACCGGACTTACATACTCATGGGATTTTGGTGATGGAACCAATTCTACTTTGGATAATCCAACTCATACGTACAGTTGTGGTGGACATAAATATGTATATCTTATAGCTACAACACCGGCAGGTTGTACAAGTTCTTCGGGAAAATATGTAGAAGTATTGAGTGATCCTCATGCAAGTTATTCTTACACAGTAAATGGAACCACTGTTGATTTTACCAATACTTCCATTGGTAATATAGCTTATCAATACTGGGAATTTGACTACTCAAACTATAGTTTCAGTACAAATTCATCCTTCACATTTAATACCTGTGGTGAACATCAAATCAATCTGTACGTCACAAATGGAAACGGTTGTACTGATTTCATGGATGGCAGTATTTCTCTGCCATATACCGGTGTGAGCAATCTTGTCGGAGAAACAATTACTGCAGACGCGAATGGCGCGACCTATCAGTGGATCGATTGTAACAACGGCAACGCTCCTCTTGCAGGAGAAGTTGGACAGAGTTTCACTGCCACAGTGAATGGAAATTACGCAGTAATTGTCACCGCAGGCGGTTGTTCCGATACTTCAGAATGCGTGGCAATTACAACGGTTGGCATTGCTCATTCTGCAGATGAACCAAAGATCAGTATCTATCCAAATCCGGGTAATGATCGTTTCAACATCAAGAGCTATGCTGCCGGTAAAGTTGAACTGAGTGTTACGGACATGATTGGAAAAGTAATCTACAACAATCACATTAACGCTACAGGAGTATTCACACAAATACTTGACCTCACTTCATATCCAAGTGGCGTTTATACTGTGAAACTTCAATCTTCAAACAATAAAACCATTACCCAAAAACTTGTAAAGGAATAATAACAAGTTTCAACGCATAAAAAAGTCCTGCGAAATCGCAGGACTTTTTTTTTCTACAACTCCGGCCTCTATAGGTTAATAATTGTCGATACAAAAATATCCGGCCATGATAAAGATCCATTCAAAATACCATTTATCAGAAATACCTTTACAAAAAAAATACCATGAAAAAAATATTAATCCTGCTTGGCCTTTGCAATCTCATAACACTGGCAACATATTCTCAAGAGTATAAAATTATCACCATTGTAGAATCTATTGTTCCCGGCGGCGCTGGCCGCTCCCGTATCATCGAGAATCAGGGCAATGTGAACATTGATGCCGTCACTACGGAAAGAGAAGGAAATAAGAGTAAATCCTCCAATGTGGATCGGGGCGATTTGAAGGAGGCCGGAGAGAATTTAAAGGAAACCAAACTGCTCAACTTCTACTCCCTCGTTGGAATAAATTTCCAGAATATTGCCTCGAATGATGCAGTAATCGGAGCTAAAATAAATGAGATGGTAAAAAACGGATGGAAAGTTGCCTATGTGACCAGTGCTGTTGAATCAGATGCGGGCAAGGATGATGGCAATGGAATTTTCATTACCCGAATCTTTTTTACAAAATAGTATTCAATATTTTCTCAACTACTACCTGACATAAAAAAAGCAAACCATGCCGGTTTGCTTTTTTGTTTTATAAAATGCTGTAACATTTTAAGCTAAATGTTTAGCGTGTTTTTCTCAATTTAATTTTGTGTCCCAAAATATAACTGATACCGGCCCTCAATTCTGTCCGCCGAATATCAAAATCATTGTCTACATAAAAATAATCCAAAACCAATTGTGAATTAGCATAGCGCTTTTCAGAATTCACGATATTCTTTCCATTGAACGTAAATCGTGCTTCCAGAGAAAATACAAAATTGTCTGTCTGTATTGCAGTCCCTGCTCCTATTGCAAGACTACCAAAATCTCTCCTTCTCAAATCGGATTTGATCATATCCACTTTGTTTACCGCAAGCTGATATGACGGATACCCGTTTTGACTGGAACCGGAAACGCCGTTTATCTCCAAATCCGCAAATGATTTGTCAAGCCTTAAATACTGATATCCTCCTGCAACAAAAATGCGAATGGACTTCAGGTCTACACTATACTTCAGCATGCCCGTGATATCATAATTGACACTCGTTTCCGAATATTTCAGATTCCATGACTGTTCGGTGGGTATGTCCCTCGAATAGGTAGATCTTGAATAGGTAGGATCTGCATTGATCGAAAGACCTCCAAAAAATATCCATTCCAGATGTAATCCCCCAACAATTCCTATCTGTGGTGTATAAGGTTTGCCATAATCCGCTCCTTCCAAAATAGAATACTCTTTTTGAATATGAGCAAATGGATAATTGAATCCTCCCTGTATCCCTATCAGAAAAGAAGGACTTACCTGGTATTTTCGAATAGCACTGTTGTACACGGAAACAACTTCCGGATCCGGTACCACATAATTCGGATTTAATTTCAACAAACGATAAACCAATTTATCCGTTGCTTCAGGATTATCCTTCTGAATTTGTGAATATATCATCATGATAATCGCCCGCTCTTTTTCACCATTAGAAAAATTGCATTGTGTTAAACCCGATTCGAGCATTGAAATTACTCCATCATAATTTCCCGCATCAAAAGCTGTTTGCGCATCCTTCAAAAGTGATTCACAAATCATCTGTGATCGACCCGAAAAGGAAAACAGGATTAAAGAGAATATCAGTACAAGTTGTTTCATGAACAATTTTTAACCGGAAAAACAAATATAGTAAATGAATTCAGATGGGTAGTGCTTACTGTTCGTATGGCAAATCAGTTGCCACATAATTGGTCCATTCCTGCTGCGTCATTTTTCTCGTCACCTTTTGCTTCACTTTTGTATACAAGGTATATACGTCCGTATCCCAATAACGTAAGGAAAAATCACACGTGGCATACAACCTCTTGCCATCGTCAAATGCAAGATGCTTGGATTTTGTCTGATGATCTTTAATTACCAATGGTTTTGAATCAATACGATCTGTCGGGAAAATCCGAATTCGTTGGTCTGCCGAAGAAATCGCAAGCAAAGAACCTGAAATATTAAAGCACATTTCATCTACTGCAGCATTGGATAACTTGATTTCCTTCACATAGCCTGCACTTGAAGTATTCATATTGATGAAATACGCTTTCCCGTCTTTATATCCGGCTGCAACCTGTGATCCTGAAACATTGTACCGCACTACAGCACAAACATCTGAATGAGAAAAAAGAATATTTGCATTCGTATCATGCAGTTTGTACTGCCTGATTTTCCCATCATCACAACCCGCTAAAAAAGATCCATTCTGTGGATGAAAACAAAGCGACCTGCAGGTATATTCCAGCATAATCTTGTCAACAGGACCCTTGTTCACATCGTTCAAATCCCAGACACAAATGCTATTGTCCCTCGATGATGTCACCAGCCATTTACCATCCTGACTAAAAGCGGCAGACCTTAGATACATGGTATGACCATTTAACAATACACTTTGTGGAGTTGATCCGGATAAATCCCACAAACGAATTTCTTTGTCTTCATAGCCTGTAACCAGGTATCGACCCGTTGAATTTAAAAATGCTGTAGACAACAACCGTGTTCCCGGCAGTGTGTACGTCGAAACGGTTTTGAATTGTCTACCATCCGCGGTTATAACAGTCACAGTTCCATTCAGGGATATAGTGACAATCTTTTTACCCATTACAGATGTCATTGCAATCAACTCAGTCTTTCCCTGAACTACACTGTTTGAGTAATTTTTATCAATCACATCATTGGCCGAATACAGTGCATCAAATATGGAAGGATCAAACAAAGCACCGCCGTTTTCAGTCTGGAATGAATAAGCCTGTAAAGCCAACAATGCAGCCAGCTGAGGATCTTCATATTTGTTCAATGCTTTACTTGCAAGCAGTTGAGCAAGATTGAGCAATCGGGTTTTTCGGATCTGCTCTTCCAGATCTTTTGCTTTTTCCTTTTCAGTTTCTACAATTTGTATTTGCGTTTGTACTTTTTTTCGTTGTTCTTCCTCCTGGAGTCGTCTTTCTTCGGCCAGCAAAAAACTCTGTCTTGCATCCTGTGCATTTTTTTCAGCAAGTACTTTCTGACGTTCCATTTCACGCTGAGCAGAATCCGCTTTTTCAGAATTCATCAGTGCCAGGTCAGCATTCTGATTGGCTTTGTCCTCACTTAACTCTGCCAACCTGCGACTTTCATCCGCTTTGTCTCTTTCTTTCAGAGCCTCAATGCTGTTCTTTTCAGCCTTCTTTGTCTGTATCATTGCCCAGAAACTCAAAACTGAAATCACTCCGAGAAAAACTGAAACAGCGGCATTGGTTAATATCCTTCTTCGCCGTCTGCTTTTTACTTCCTGAACTCTTTCAATTCTGCTTTCTTCCAAAAAATTCAATGCCAGCTTGAAATAAGAATTGTATTGTTCCGCCCAGGCTTCATTGGGTTGATTTTTTTCTTTCCACTCCAGGGCTACTTGTAATTCCGGATTTCTCCATAACCCGCCCTTCCCATTCTTGTGAAGTAAAGCTCCTGTACACATCCGCTCATACAAATTTGCGGATTCAGCTTCTTCATCAACCCAATCTCTTAATCGTTCCCACACACGCATAAAACTTTCGTGTGAGATATCCATCACAGTGGTATCATTAATTTGAACACTCTCAGATGGAAGGATGAATGTTCTGCCTTTTCTACGGAAAGGCGCAAGTACCTCCTGCAATTGCTCCTGGCTGGCACCGGTAATCTCTTTCAATCGTTTCACAGAAGTAGGTCTGCGAATTCCACGGTTGTCTCCACCCTTTACTGTGAGTGCTTTAAAAATTAACCCGGCCAATTTTTGCTGCTCCTGGTCTAACTCTGCAAGAGCCTCTTCCGCATGCGCTGAAAGTGCGTGACCCAGACCTCCTGTCATTTCGTAATGCCGGAGTTCCATAGGTTCTCCTTCATGCGCTGTCTGAGTCCAGGTATCCCATGTTCTCATCATTGCATGTTGTAAAATTGGTAACTGATCCGGATTATCGCCTGAATCATCCAGCACTTGTTGAATAAGACGTGGAGCAATTTTACCATGCGCAAATTCAATCGGACCGGTAATAGCTCGCTTGATTTGTTCCCGGTTCATTCTGGGAACCAGATAATGACCATCATTAATCGCTTCAGGGAGTCCTTCAAAACGTGCGCAATCACCCATGAAATCTGAACGGATAGTCAGCACAACATAAATTGGAACATCCCTTTGATGCACAGCAGCTATGATCAGGTTCACAAATTGTTCCGCTTCTTCCGCGGAAATTTCATCGAACATTTCCTGATAGCGGAAAATCTCTTCAAATTGATCCAATAAAATCAGAAGAGGTGTTTTTGGAGGCAATACACTCCGGACAGCCTGAACCAGACCCAATGCATTCCCCTGAAGATTTTTCAAAATATTCTTTTGCAATTCTTCAGGATTTGTGGAAGAATGATTGGACTTTGTCATCGAATTTGCCAATGATATAGCAAGATTCTTCAAGGGAGCATTTCCGGGTCTCATGGTTGCAACCAACCAACCCGAATTCCCTTCAGATTGTAATTCCCCTTCCAGAATTGTCGGAACAAGACCAGCTTTCACAAGCGAAGATTTACCACTGCCGGAGCTACCAACAATTGCAACAAAGTGATGTTGTTTTAGTTTTTTTAATAAATCCTGGATATGACTTTCCCTCCCAAAGAACAAATGATGTTCACGGTGATCAAATGATCTTAGTCCGGGAAATGGATTTTTAAGATTCAACATAGAAAATAATCAAAACTGAATGCAGGCAAATCAAATCAGCGAGTAAAATAGGAATTTCCGAGTATATCCTCAAAACCAAACAAAATTAATTTCCCGTTAATTAATGATTTAAATGAGGAAATCCATCATCATAGTTTTCCGGCATCATAACCTGTCAACTATAATCCTGTTCGCGATAGGTGAAATCAAATATTAATTTCATCTTGCAGTTGAAAAATACTGCCGAGTAACTTATATTTGGTTGACCCATGAACCCCTATTTGATCGTTTCAGTTTTTGTACTTGGATTTCTCTTGAGCTTTTTCATTTATAAAATGAGAATGCGAATTATTGCCAATCATTTGAAAACCCGACTTGATTACAAAATAAATGCAGGTAGTTCTGAATTACCGAATTCAGCAGAAAATAAATTACCCCGGGAATTCGAAGTTGTTGCCAATCAGCTTGACAAAAAACTTGCACAATCTCAGGAACAAGAAAGTCTGGAACACAAAATAAATGTTCTTGATGATCAGAATACCAAACTCAAAACATCTTTAGGATACACAAAAGTTGTGAATGAGCTTGGACAAAAAGTAACTTCCTCATTGAATCTGGACGAAGTTTTCTACCATTTATACTCAACCATCAATTCTATGATGGATGCGGCAATATTTGAATTGGGAATATATTTCCAATTGGAGAACAAATGGAAAATCATGAGTTGTGAAGCCGGAGTAGTCAACAAAACTGATCTGCCTCCTTCCTATCACAACCACATGGCTGAATGGAGCCTGTCAAATCACAAAGAAATAATTCTGGATGATGCAGAAACCAATTTTGCACGCTATGTTTTTGAACCACTGAAAGCATCGAATGGCAAAATGGTGCAGTCCATACTTTGTTTTCCGATGTATGTTTCTGATCGTGACATCGGAGTCATCACCGTAATTAGTTTTCGAAAAAATGCTTTCGAATCGTATCATGCAGAAATGATAAGGTCTCTTTTACCGTATACAACCGTTGCGATCGAAAATGCTCTGGTATATCAGGAACTTAAAACTACTCAGGCTCAATTGATCCACAATGAAAAAATGGCCTTTCTGGGAGAATTGACCGCAGGAATAGCACATGAAATTCAAAACCCTTTGAATTTCGTTACCAACTTTTCTGATGTGAGCCTTGAATTGATCGATGAAATTTATCATACTCCTGAACCGCACGAACAAAAGGAAATTCTCGATACTCTGCATCAGAATCTTTCTAAAGTTGTGCAACACAGCAAAAGAGCGGATGGAATTGTGAAAGGTATGTTATTGCATAGTCGTGCCGGTAGTGGTTTAAAGCAGCTTTCAGATGTCAATAAAATTGTAGAAGAATTTCTCAATTTGTCTTTACATGGAATGAGAGCTAAGGACAATGAGTTTAATTGTCACATTGAACTTGACCTTGACCATACCTTACCCGGGATCAGCCTATTTCCTCAGGATCTCGGCAGAGTGCTGATCAATTTGTATAACAATGCATTTTATGCGATGAATGAAAAGAAAAATAAGTTGAAAACAAATTCAACTGCTGGTGATTCGGATAAGCATCAACCGTATGAGCCAAAACTCACTCTTATCACTTCATTGCGTAAAAACAATATTTCTATCCAGGTGAAGGATAACGGGCCCGGTATCAAAAAAGATATTTTAGGAAGAATTTTTCAACCTTTCTTTACTACGAAACCGACAGGAGAAGGTACAGGTCTTGGACTCTCCCTCTCATACGACATTATTAAAAAAGGTCACGCAGGTGAATTGACTGTTGAAAGTGAGTACGGAAACTGGACAGAATTCAGAATATTACTGCCATTAAATGGTTGATACCAGAATGTTATTCAATTTTCTCATCTAACTCATCATACTTTTCATCCGTGTAGGCTCCATTAGTCTTATAAATTACTTTTCCCTGTTTATCCAGAAGAAAAAAGTACGGAATATTGTCTTTTGTCATAGACAATTTTTCCTGGACATCGGACAAATCATTTTCACAGAATAATATATGCGGCCACAAATCCTGCTGAGCGTTTTCACGAAACTTCTGTTTCAAAGTTGATTTCATGGCAACATTTGCTCCTTTAAAAACAGGGATGAAATACACATTTACATCATAAGCACCATCCATGATTCCGGTTTTTGCAATAAAATGATTGTAAACAGGCTCAAGCCAGGATTCAAGATCAGTCTGAGCTTTGGAAGAAGCGGCAAAACACAGAAGTGTATATTTTCCCATAACACTTGCCGGTACATTCACACTTTTATTTTCTGCTGTCATTCCCTGGAAGGAAGGTATGTCCTGAGCATACAATATATTTCCAAGGACTAAAACGAAATTCAAAACGGACAGGATAACTGTTCTTTTTAACATAGAATCTTAAACGAAGGAATAGAATAGATATTGAATGAGAACATCAGCAATTATCAAGTATCATGCAAAATACAATGATTCCTTTATTAGTCTTTAAATATTCTATCGCTGAATTTCACAGGCCTTTATATTGTATGTTAAGACTAAATACTGATATCATTTATCTGTAAAAATAATTTTCCATTTGAAGGACTCTCACTATCTTACCCAAATGAATCTAAGACTGATATTTCTTTTCTCGATCATTTGCTCCGCTGTTGCATGTTCCCGCAATACCGGTGATGACAAACACTTGTCTGCAAAGTTATCTCCTGTAATTGCAGTTGAGGATTCCAAAACCGCGGATCCATCATGGTCAACAAGCAATACTTTGGTTTATCATTGTATCAGCGAGCCAGACAATCTCCACCCCACCAATGGAAATTCAACTCCCCGATCTGAAATTTTAATGAATACACAGCAGCCCTTACTTCGTGTAGATTTTCAGACTCAACAAGTCATACCCTGTCTGGTAAAATCAATACCTGTCCCTGATGAAAATAATTTGCGCTATAAATATGAACTTCTGTCCAATGCAAGATGGGATGACGGTACATCACTAAGTTCAGAGGATGTTATCTTCACTGCAAAAGTTTCCCGATGTGCACTGACGAATAATCCAGGTACAAAAATGTATTGGAAAAATCTGAAATCCATTCTTTCAGATCCCGGATCGACCTCTGTTTTTACCCTGATCATGAAAACACATAACATACAGAACCTTTCCTTTCTGACAAGTTTTTCTGTTATGGAAAGAAAATTTCATGACCCTAAAAATATTTTGGGAAAATATTCATTCGAACAGATGGACGATTCTTCCTTCCATGCTGAAGAACACAAAGATCTTGTGGACTTTATAAACACTTTCAATGATGACAAGTATGGTCGTGATCCGGATTTCCTGAACGGATTGGGGCCATACAAAGTGGAAAGCTGGGATGCGGGACAATCCATCACACTGGTCCGTAAAACGAATTACTGGGGATCCGATTCAAAAGAATACTTCCTACAGGCTTTTCCGGAAAAAATTATTTACAAACTGAATAAGGATGAAAATTCCACACAGCTGGAATTTAAAAAACAAACTTTTGATGCATCAACAAATTTCTCGACCTCTTCACTCATTGCACTGAAACAGGATCCTGCTTTCAACAGCAATTACAATTCCGCGCTTACCCTCACGTACAATTATACCTATGTCGGCTTTAATGAGCATCCTGAAACTGTTCAGAGACCGGAAATATTTACTGATCCAATAACACGTAAAGCTTTGGCTTACCTGACTCCGGTTGATCAATTGATTCGACTGGTTTACAAAGATTATTCAAAAGATTGCAAACGTATGATCAGTAATGTTTCTCCTTTGAAAGAAGAATTCAACAAAGACTTAAAAGCTATCCCTTACGATGTTGAGGAAGGAAAAAAATTATTAACTGAAGGGGGCTGGAAAGACAGCAATGGAGATGGAATACTTGACAAAATTGTTCAGGGTAAAAATACATCGTTCAGTGTTGATCTCATGTTTTTATCTACTGCTTCAGATTGGAAAGACATGGCCACATTGCTTGCACAGGAATACGCGAAATCAGGTATTGAAGTCCGTTTAGTACCTGCTGACCTCAAATCATTCAGCGAGAAAGCAAGAGCACACGATTACGATATAATACTTGGAAGCTGGGGAGCTACTTCCCTACCTGAAGATTATTCTCAGATCTGGCACACGGCATCCTGGAAAAATCATGGAATGAATTATACATGTTTCGGCAATGAAGCTTCTGACGCCCTGATTGATTCAATAAAAACGGAATCACAAAACACTAAACGAATTGAAATGGTGAAGCGATTGCAATCCATCATTTACGAAGATCAGCCTTGTGTTTTTTTATATTGCAGTTTACGTCGTGTTGTCGTGCACAAACGTTTTGGTAATCTGAAAATGTATGCAGAAAGACCGGGTATTTTGCTGAACACTTTGCATCTGTTATCAGAAAATTCAGGTGTTGCTACAGTTGACAACCCCTCACCTCATTGATGAAAATCAGCCAATACAGATAATGGTTTTTCCTTAAATTCAACAAATTGAAAATGAAATTTTAATGCTTTGAAATGGACAGAAAAGTTCAAAAAAACGCTAAATTCTTAACAAATTTTAACCTCATCATTCATCTCGCTTTCACTCTTTTTTTGATAATATTGCGTTCCGGATCGAATCCTAAACTTTTTGGGATAAAAAAAATCTCTTGATTTATGTACTCCAAACAGGAGCCTTATATGAGTCTCCCGCTGTTCAATTGAGTATACGTTAAAAAGTTAAAATTAAACTATGGACATTAAAGAAATCAACGAGCGTATCCAGCGTGAATCCGCATTTGTGGACTTGCTGATGATGGAATTAAGCAAAGTAATTGTGGGTCAGAAATACATGACAGAACGTTTACTTATCGGATTACTCGCCAATGGTCACGTACTATTGGAAGGTGTTCCCGGACTTGCAAAAACTCTGGCCATCAAATCTCTTGCTTCCGCAATTCAGGCAAAGTTCAGTCGTATTCAATTCACTCCTGATCTTCTACCTGCTGACTTAGTAGGTACAATGATCTATAATCAAAAGCAAGAATCATTTACCGTTCGTCAGGGTCCTATTTTTGCAAATTTCATTCTTGCGGATGAAATTAACCGAGCTCCCGCTAAAGTTCAGAGTGCTCTCCTCGAAGCCATGCAGGAAAGACAAGTGACGATCGGCGATAATACATTTAAACTTCCTGAACCATTTCTGGTTCTCGCTACACAAAACCCGATTGAACAGGAAGGTACTTATCCATTACCGGAAGCTCAGGTTGACCGTTTCATGCTAAAGATTGTAATTGGTTATCCTACAAAAGAGGATGAAAAATTAATCATTCGTCAGAATATTGGAAACAATTTCCCTCAGACAACTCCGATCATTCAACCTGCCGCAATTTTGCAGGCCCGTCAAATGGTGCGTGATGTATATATGGATGAGAAGATCGAAAAATATATCGTGGATATCGTCTTTGCGAGTCGCAGTCCGCGTGACTATAATCTTGGCAAACTTCAGCAGTTAATCAGTTACGGAGGTTCTCCTCGCGCAAGTATCAATCTTGCTTTAGCTTCCAAAGCGTATGCTTTCATTAAGCGCAGAGGTTATGTAATTCCTGAAGACGTTCGCGCAGTTTGTCACGATGTGATGCGTCATCGTATTGGTCTTACTTACGAAGCGGAAGCTGAAAATGTAAGTGCGGAACACATCATCAACGAAATCCTCAATGTGGTCGAAGTTCCTTAACCGACTGATCAGAATCTTTTCATTTTCTTTTTTGCTCCGTTTCATTTATGGAAACTAACGAACTGCTTCAGAAAGTACGAAAGATAGAAATCAAGACCCGCGGTCTCTCTTCACATATTTTTTCCGGAGAATATCACAGCGCGTTCAAAGGAAGAGGAATGGCCTTTAGTGAAGTAAGAGAGTACAATCCGGGAGATGACATTCGAGCCATTGACTGGAATGTAACCGCTCGGTTTGGTCATCCTTACGTGAAAATTTTTGAAGAAGAACGTGAGCTGACAGTGATGCTACTTGTAGATGTCAGCGGATCAGGAGAATTTGGAACGAAAACTCAGTTTAAAAAAGATCTTGTAACAGAACTCTGTGCAGTTTTATCTTTTTCTGCCATTCAAAACAATGACAAGATCGGGATTATCTTTTTCAGTGATACAATTGAAAAATTCATTCCTCCCAAAAAAGGTAAATCACATATCCTTCGTATCATACGTGAATTGATTGAGTTTAAACCGAAAAACAGCAAGACAAATATTTCAGAAGGTCTTCGTTATCTCACTAATGTGATCAAAAAAAGGAGCATCTGTTTTGTCATCTCTGATTTTATTGATTCGTCCTTTGAAGATGCATTGAAACTGAGCAATAAAAAACACGATGTTGTAGCATTGAGAATTTACGACCAGCGTGAACAGGAAATGCCGGATGTGGGTCTTATTGAATTAATGGATGCCGAAACAGGAAGAAAAATGATGGTTGATACCAGTCATACCACATTCCGGATTGGCTATAAGAAGATGTGGGAAAAAAGAGAAAGAGAATTGTCTGAGTGCTTCGCAAGAAGTGGTGTTGATACGGCGAAAATCAGAACCGACGAATCGTATGTACAACCATTGATGAAACTATTTAAGAAAAGAGGAAAAAAATAAATGATTTATTCAGGTAAAAATAACTTCTCTTCTCTTTCATCTGCTTCTTGGATGAATGGTTCAGACATGTCTTCTGTTTCATTGTCTCATCCTTACAGAAATTTTGGTAGTTCATCCATTGCCTGCTTCATCCTTACAATTCTGTTTTGTTGCTTATCTTTTGTAAATGTTCAAGGAGCTGCTGAACCGAAGGATGTGAATGTGCTTGCAAAAATTGACACCAATCAGATCCGAATCGGTGAACAAATACATCTCAAACTTACTGCATCTGCTCCACAAGGAGTAAAAATTAAATTCCCGATCATTCCGGATACATTGCGTGGGCTTGAGTTCGTCAACCGTTCCGGTATTGACACAGGAAAATCAGAAGACGGAAAAAAAATCATATATTCTCAATCTGTAAATGTCACTGCTTTTGATTCCGGATTTTATGTGCTGGAACCATTCCAGTTTCTTTTAATGCAGGATAACAAACTTCCGGATACAATGAGTACCGAAGCGCTGCTCATTTCTGTAAAAACTATTCCGGTTGATACAACAAAGGAAATCAAGGACATCAAGGCTGTCATGGATGTACCGATTACTCTGAAAGAAATATTAGTTTATATCGGAATAGTTCTGGCGATTTTGGTTATTGCATTTTTCGTCATTAGAGAAATCAGAAGAAGAAGAAAATTGCCAAAACCTGAACCTGTTATTGAAGTCCCTAAAATTCCACCACACGTCACCGCTCTGGAAGCATTAAAGAAAACCGCGGAAGAAAAGTTGTGGCAACAGGGACATTATAAAAGCTTCCACAGTGCAGTATCTGATATTCTTCGAACCTATATCGAAGGCAGATTTAGCATCAATGCAATGGAACTGACGACCGATGAAACCATGTCAAGGTTTAGAGGAAATATTTTACCCGAAGAAGCTCGTCAGAAGTTATATGGTATTTTGCAACTTGCAGACATGGTGAAGTTCGCAAAAGTGATTCCCGTCGGTTCTGAGAACGAAAAATCCATTGACGATGCAGTTCAGTTTATTTTACTGACAAAACCTGTAGATGCCGGAGATTTTGCTGAACAGGAGGTGAAATCATGATGAACGGAATCAAGTTTGCTCAACCTGAATTTTTCTGGTTATTCCTCATCATACCAGTGATGATAGCCGTTTTTGTTTATTTCAAAATGAAACGATCGGCACAACTTAAATTTTCATCATTTGAAGGATTGAAGGGATACAGACCCAGTCTTCGTCAGCGGATTCGTTTCTTACCATTTGTACTTCGTATGCTTGCTTTGTGCGCGGTTATTGTGGCATTGGCCAGACCTCAATCCAGTTCAAGCGGACAAAATATAACATCAGATGGAATAGACATCATGATGGCGCTGGATATTTCCACCAGTATGCTCGCAGAAGATCTGCGTCCTAACCGGATTGAAGCGGCAAAAAAAGTTGCCCAGGATTTTATCGACTCCCGCCCTTCCGATCGTATTGGTTTGGTCGTTTTTGGAGGAGAAAGTTTTACACAGTGTCCTCTGACTACAGATCATTCGGTTTTGAAAAATTTATTTTCCGGAATCCAGTCAGGAATGCTGGCTGACGGTACTGCAATCGGTGAAGGATTGGCCACTGCTGTAAATCGTATTCGTACCAGCAAGGCGAAAAGCAAAGTTATCATACTATTAACTGATGGAGTGAATAATATTGGAGCGATTGCTCCTGTTACAGCAGGTGAAATTGCCAAAACATTTGGAATACGGGTCTATACAATCGGAGTCGGAACTCAGGGATTTGCACGATATCCGTTGCAAGGTCCTTTTGGTATTCAATACACCAATATGGAAGTGAAAATCGATGAAGAAGTACTGAAACAAATTGCATCTGAAACCGGCGGGAAATATTTCCGAGCTACCAATACGAAGCAATTGAATGAAATTTATTCAGACATCGACAAACTGGAAAAATCTAAAATTGATGTATTAGAATTCAGACATAAATCAGAAGAATTTTATCCCTTAGTAATGTTCGCCTTGCTCCTGCTCGGACTGGATGCGATACTTCGTTTCACTTTATTGAGAACTATTCCATGATACGATTCGCACACCCGGAATATTTGTATGCTCTTGGATTAATTCCAATTGTATTGATATTATTTATCTGGATGTCGGCCTGGAAACGTAAAGCCATACGTCGTTTTGGTGATCAGGCAATGATGAAGGAATTGCGGGGAAATTCTTCCAGTGCAAAACCTGTTTTGAAATTAGTGTTTCTGTTACTTGCATTAAGCATGTTTGTTCTGGCATGGGCCAATCCACAAATGGGAACACGACTTGAAGAAGTGAAAAGAGAAGGCGTTGACATAATTATCGCATTGGATGTGTCCAACAGTATGCGGGCTGAAGACATCAAGCCCAATCGTCTGGAAAGAGCTAAACAGGCAATCAGCAGGTTGATTGATAAATTGGAGAATGACAGAATCGGACTGATTGTATTTGCCGGTCGGGCTTATGTACAGTTGCCGATCACTACAGATTTTGCTGCCGCTAAATTATTCCTCAATACAATTGAAACTGACATGATCCCCACACAGGGAACATCCATTACGTCTGCAATCGAACTTGCCCAAACTTCATTTGTAGGAAACGATCAAAAACACAAGGCGCTGATCATTATTACAGATGGTGAAAACCATGAAGATGACCCTGAAGAAGCCGCCAAAAAAGCAGCGGAAGAAGGTATCGTTATTCATACTATCGGATTTGGCTCACCGGACGGAGCTCCTATTCCGGTTTACCGAAATGGTGTCCAGGTGGATTTTTTCAAGGATCACGACGGCAATACAGTGCTGACGAAACTAGATGAACTGACATTGGAAAAAATTGCATCAGAAGGAAAAGGAAGTTATATCCGTGCAACCAACAGTGATGATGGATTGGAAGCAGCAATGGCACAGATTGGGAAAATGGAAAAAAAATCTTTCGGTACAAAGCAATTTACCGATTATGAAGACCGTTTTCAGTATTTCCTAGCAGCTGGATTATTTTTTATGTTTCTTGAAAACATTATCAGTACAGTAAGAAGCAGATGGATCCAAAAACTCAATTTATTTGGTGAAAATAACAAAGCCTTAAAAAACTGAGGAAGATGAAAACAGAAAGCTATTCTATTCGATTTTCCAAATTGAGTTTAGAAATTTTCAGGCTCAGTACAGGAATATTTTTTTGCTGGTTGCTGAGTTGCAATTCTGCATTTGCTCAATCTGAGCGTAAACTGATTCGTGAAGGAAATGAATTGTACAAAAATAAAAAGTACGCCGAGGCTGAAGCGAATTACAAAAAATCTCTGAACACAAACAATAAGTCAATTGAAGGAAATTACAATTTGGGTAATTCTCTTTATAAGCAGGGAAAATTTGAAGATGCGGAAAAACAATTTCAATCGATCGCATCCGATAAAAATCTGAGTGATGAACAAAAATCTATGTTGTATCACAATTACGGGAATTCCCTTCTGAAAGATCAGAAATACCAGGAAAGTATCAATGCTTACAAAAACGCATTGAAATTAAATTCAAAAGACAACGACACTCGCTACAACCTCGCATACGCGCAGTCGAAGCTGCTCCAGCAGCAGCAACAACAACAGCAGCAAAATAAGGATCAGAACAAAGATCAAAAGGACAAGGATAAAAAAAATCAGCAACAAAAGGAGCAACAAAACCAGGATAAGAAGGATCAGCAGCAGCAGGAAATGAATAAGCAGGAACAAAAACAGGCTCAACAGAAAAAAGAAATCTCTAAAGAAGATGCTGAAAAGATTTTACAGGCCCTGAATAATGATGAGAAGAATACTCAGAAAAAACTTACGAAGAAGCAGGCTGTAAAAACGAATATTGAAAAGGAATGGTAATTGATCCAGAAGGAACATGAATTCCACCGAAATATATCCGCTTATACAAACATCAAGATTAATCCTCCGACCTATGGTGGAAGCGGATGCCCGCCATATGTTTGACATGAACAATGATCCGGATGTTGTTCGGTTCACCGGAAATAAGGCCTATGAAAATATAGAAGAAGTACTCAATTATATTCGGACAAATGATCAGTTTGAAAAATACAAACTGGGACGATTTACTATTCTGGATAAAATCACAGGAGAATACATCGGATGGTGTGGTTTAAAATTCCTGGAAGATATAAATGAAATTGATCTCGGTTATCGCTTGTTAAAGAAGAATTGGGGAAAAGGCATTGCTACTGAATCGTCCATTGCCATGCTTGACTATGGATTTCTTACCTTAGGACTCGAACGAATTGTCGGAAGAGCTGTAAAAGAGAATATTAACTCAATACATATTCTTCAAAAATTGGGGATGACCTATGAAAAAGAATTTGAAGCTCATGGTTACCTTTGCGTTCAGTATGTGTTAGACAAGAAGATGTGGATTACTGGGAAAAATTCGTGAGTTATATTTATCTTTTGATTGAACCTATGAGAAGCAGAATTGATCAGAAAAAAATTCAAAAACTTTTTCTTCCCCTTCAAAGGGTGAAGAACCTGGTTTTGCTGCTATTCTGTTTGTTTATTTCAGTGCAGTCTCATGCTGAAGCTGAAAAATTTACCGCTACTGTTTCTTCAAATAATGTAGCCGTCGGAGATCAGATCCAGATTACTTTTACAGTTACCGGAAATGGAGGAAATTTTCGCCCGCCTTCCTTCAATGATTTTAATGTACTTGCCGGTCCAAGCCAGAGTAACCAGGTACAAATTATCAATGGAAGTTTCTCCCAAACTCTTTCTATCACGTATGTTTTGCAAGCTGTAAAGGAAGGAACTTTTAAAATCGGGAGCGCCGAAATTACCGCAGGGAATTCAAAATTGATGAGTAATACGGTCACCATTGTCGTTTCCAAATCGCAAGGAAATGCACAGGGAGGTAGTCAGCAGGGAAAGCAGGGAAGCGGATCAGATGCAACTTTTGTAGGAAGTAAAAATGTTTTTCTCAGAGCAAGTGCTGATAAATCCTCAGCTTATCTTGGTGAAGGTATTGTTGTTACATATAAACTATACACCAAAGTAAACCTCGTTAATTACAGCATTGACAAAATCCCGGCGATGAGTGGTTTCTGGAGTGAAGAAATAACATTGCCTCAACAACTTGAATTTCATACTGAGAATCTTGATGGAGTATCCTATAAAGTTGCGGATGTGAAAAAACTTGTCGTGTTTCCGCAACGAAGCGGAAACCTGCAACTTGATCCAATGGAAGGTGAAGTGATAGCGCGCGTTCAGGTGAAACGACAAACGCATACCAATGATCCCTTCGATCAATTCTTCAATGATCCTTTTTTCAGCAATCCTTTCTTTAATAACAGTTTGCAGGATGTGAAGGTTCCGTTGAAAAGTCAGCCTATTCGTATTTCAGTTAAAGATCTTCCTCCGGGTGCACCTGCTTCATTCAATGGTGCAGTTGGTCGGTTGAGTTATGATGTTTCACTCGACAAAAAAGAAACAAAAGCGCACGAGCCGGTAACACTGAAGATAAAAATTTCCGGGAAAGGAAATATTAAACTGATTGACGCACCGAAAATTACTTTTCCGCCTGACTTCGAATCGTATGATCCTAAAGAATCAAGTTCTGTGAGCGCATCCGCTGCCGGAGTAAGCGGAAGTAAAACCTTTGAATACCTGATCATCCCAAGAAATCCGGGCGAATTTAAAATTCCGGTTTCTTCTTTCAGTTTTTTTGATTTGGATAAAAAACAGTATCAGGAAACATCACAACAAGACTTGATTCTGAAAGTTGGCAAAGGAGATGAAAGTGTAAGCAGCACAGTTGTGAGTGGTGTGAGTAAATCCGATTTACAGATACTTGGAAAAGATATCCGTTTCATCAAAACAAACGAACCGGCATTTATTCAGTCGACTTCCCCCCTCTTTGGATCAACTTTATTCTCTGTATTGGCTGCTTCACCGGTGTTATTGTTTGGTCTGGTATTGTTCGTCAGGAGACGAAGTGTCGCTATGAACAGCAATCAATCATTGTTGAAAAGTCAGCGGGCAAACAGGGTGGCATTGAAACGTCTCAGCATTGCCAAAAAATTACTCGCTACGAATGAAAAAGAAAAATTCCTTGATGAAATGTTTAAAGCATTATGGGGTTTTGTGAGCGACCGCATGCAAATTCCGGTTTCTGCATTGTCAAAGGAAACAGCTGCTCAGGCTTTGGCATCAAAAAATGTTTCTGAAGATTTGATCCGTCAGTTTCATGAAACCATTGACAGCTGCGAATTCGCTCGGTTTGCCGGAAGCACAGGCGATAGTAACGAAGTTATTTATCAGAAAGGAATCAGCGTGATTTCTAATATAGAACAAGCATTGAAAGGGTAAAATGAAATCATTAAAGAACATATCGATTTACTTCTTTGCCTTTGTTTGTCTTTGCTCCGGAATTATCCAGGCAAATGCAAACGAAATTGATGTTTTTCATAAAGGAAACATTGCTTATCAAAAGGGTGACTATTCTTCAGCCATCAGTGCTTATAAAGATATCCTCAAATCGGGATCAGTTTCTACCGAAGTATATTTTAATCTCGGCAATGCTTACTTCAAAAGTGACAGTCTGGCCAAGGCGATCCTCAATTATGAACGTGCGAAAAAATTAAATCCGGATGACGAAGATATTCTGGCTAATTTAAAACTGGCATCCATCCGTGTAGTCGACAAAATTGACCCGATTCCTCAGATTTTTTACAAACGCTGGCTGATCGCTCTGGCGGGAGGTTTATCCAGTGATACCTGGAGTATTGTTTTTCTTTCCTTTATCTGGTTAGCATTTGCTTCAGCTCTTCTTTACATATTTGGCCATTCAATTTTGCTTAAAAAAATTTCCTTCTTTCTGATTTTTGGTTTCCTTGCATTGTCAGCATTCACATTTATCATTGCAAAAGAAAGTCATTCAGAAAACTATGTCGACCAGCAGGGAATTGTGATGGTCAGTACTGCCTACATCAAAAGTGCTCCCGATGAAAAAGGAAATGATCTCTTTATCCTTCATGAGGGTGCAAAAGTAGAGGCTTCGGAAATTGTGAATGGATACCGAAAAATCAAAACTGCTAATGGCAGCGTTGGCTGGATTGCCTACTCTCAGATTGAGATCATTTGAGGTACTACTCTTCTTATTCGTAATTGATTTTCCCTTCTTTTGATGATGAAAAAAATCTGTTTGTTAAGCGACACGCATGGATATCTCGATCAGGGAATCCTTAATCACTGTCAAAAAGCTGATGAAATATGGCATGCCGGCGATATCGGATCTTTGGAAATCTCAGAAAAACTCAGTTCCATAAAACCTTTCAAAGCAGTATATGGAAATATTGACGGTCAAAATATCCGTACACTCCACCCTATGGATCAGCTTTTTGAATGTGAAGGAACGCGCGTTCTGATTACTCACATCGGCGGTTATCCGGGAGCTTATGTACCGGAGGCAAGAAAAAAAATCGAGGAACACAAACCCGGACTATTCATCTGCGGACATTCCCATATTCTGAAAGTGATGGCTGATCAGAAAAATCACTTGTTGCATATGAATCCCGGTGCAGCAGGAAAGCATGGATTCCACAAAATTCGGACTCTCCTGACTTTCGAAATCAACAATGGAAAAATCGGTAATCTGAATGCTGTAGAATTGGGACTGCGTGCTAAGATTGAAGATTAACGCAAACGATCAGCCGAACGTACCAACTCATCATCTTTACGGATAAAAAAGTTAGCCAGATACAAAAACAACAATTGGAAAAACGGAAGATAGGCTCCGTAACGGAAATGAATTTGCCTGTTCATCCCGGATGACAGTGTATCCGCTGCAAAGTAGAGCAATACCATAAGTACACATGTGAGCAGGATATTCAGACGGCATAAACGCATTTGAAGGTTACGGTTCTTGAATAAAAAGATGGCAAGCAAGGCAAAAACGGCAACTGCCCCATCCAAAATAAGCAAGAGCGAATTATTCGCAATGGTGAGGTCATTCACAACACCAGTCGCTTCAGGATTTACGGCGGCCTGGTTCATTTCAGAAAATCCATAAACCGGGAGGAAATACAAGAGTCCGGAGAGTAAAATAACTCCAAGCAGGAATAGACTTTGAATACGTTGAATCATAGTTTAAGTGAATGAACGACAAATAACGGTCTTTTTCAGCAATCCTAAAACAAGGATTCAGGCAAGGAAATAGAGACTTTGTTAAAGAAAATGGTAAATTTTTTATTATTTTATGTTGTACAAATAAAGAATATAGTCTATACTTGTCGTGAAATTCCCATCCGATCCGGATTTTTTAATTATCCGTTCTGGTATTTCCCCCCTTAATTTACGGTCCTATATCATCAATTTTAGTTTCAATTATGCATATGATCTTCTGCGCTTTTTCAGAAGTCCGTTAGAACTATAGAATCCAAAAATGTCATCCTGACATTCCCAACAAACCCACCCTTTTCATGTACGACATTCTCGAATTGAATGACAAACTCGTTAATGAGTTAAAAGAAATTGCACGTTTGATGAATATTCCAAATTACGATGAACTTCGTAAACAAGAACTCATCTACAAAATTCTCGATCAACAGGCATTGAATCCTCAGGCCAGTTCATCCATCAAAGATTCCCTTGGAGGTAAATTTGGCAAAGCCGAAAAAGTGGAAGTCAAAGAAACCCGTGAACCCCGCGCCCCTCGTGAACCAAAAGAACACAAGGAGCCGAAAGAACCGAAAGAAACAAAGGAGCCAAAGGAAACTAAAGCAGCACCAATTGCAGCTAAGGCTCAGGCGGAACCAGACGACAATTCCGGTGGTCGTCCAAAAAGAAAACGCGTAAGCCCAATCACAGGTGAAACCACTATTGTGAAATCCACACCGATTCAGTTGGAGCCGAGCGTGAAAGTTCCACCAACACGTCAGGAACCACAAATTGCGCCCCCTCCTCCTGTTGCACCGGAACGTAATTTCGAACCGGAACAAAGAACATTTGTTCCGCGAAATAATGATCACGACAGATCCAATTCCAATTTCCGACCACGTAGAGATATGCCGACCGTTGCTGTTCCTGAACCTCCGGCGGAACTTGACAGTGTTATCGTGGCAGAAGGTGTTCTGGAAATTATGCCTGACGGGTTCGGATTCCTCCGTTCCTCCGATTTTAATTACCTCACTTCTCCTGATGATGTGTACGTATCTCAATCCCAGATTAAGCTATTCGGATTGAAGACAGGTGATACTGTTCGTGGATCTGTTCGTCCGCCAAGAGAAGGGGAAAAATATTTTCCGCTTACCAAAGTTGATTTTATTAATGGTCAGGATCCGGCATTTGTTCGTGATCGGGTCCACTTCGATTTCCTTACCCCACTCTTTCCTCAGGAAAAACTGAACCTTACCGGCGATAAAGCGAATTATTCTACGCGGATCATGGATATGTTCACTCCTATCGGGAAAGGACAACGCGGACTGATCGTAGCTCAACCGAAAACCGGTAAAACAATGTTGTTAAAGGATGTAGCCAATGTAATTGCGGCGAATCATCCTGAAGTGTACATGATCATTCTATTGATTGATGAACGTCCGGAAGAGGTTACCGATATGGCACGAAGTGTAAAAGCCGAAGTGGTCGCTTCTACTTTCGATGAACCAGCGGAAAGACATGTAAAAATTGCCAACATTGTTCTCGAAAAAGCCAAGCGAATGGTTGAGTGCGGACACGATGTTGTAATCCTCCTTGATTCTATCACACGTTTGGCTCGTGCATACAATACTGTCGCTCCTGCCAGTGGTAAAGTTCTCTCCGGCGGTGTGGAAGCGAACGCGCTTCACAAACCAAAAAGATTCTTCGGTTCAGCCCGAAAGATTGAAAATGGTGGAAGTCTTACTATCATCGCTACAGCTCTTATTGATACAGGCTCACGTATGGACGAGGTGATCTTTGAAGAATTCAAAGGTACCGGTAACATGGAATTACAGCTTGATCGTAAGTTAGCCAACAAACGCATATTCCCTTCAATTGACCTCGTTGCTTCAAGTACTCGTCGTGAAGACATGCTTCTCGACAAAGAAATGCTCCAGCGAATGTGGATTCTCAGAAATCATCTTGCGGATATGAATCCTCTCGAAGCTATGGAATTCCTCCTGACGCAAATGCGTGGAACAAAATCCAATGAAGAATTCCTTGTTTCAATGAATGGATAAGAGACTATAAATATTTATCACAAAAAAAGACAGCCAGATGGTTGTCTTTTTTTATTTATTCAAGGTTCTGACAACCACGAATAAGTTAGCATTGACAATTTATATTATAGATGTGGCAAAGAAAATGTCGATCATGCTTCGGTTTCAGCATTCACATTAAGCTTTCGTTTCTTGTATTTTTTTAATGAAAAATAACCCCAGAAAAAGATTGTAGTGTTCATCATTAATTGCCCGACAAAGTCAGCAGCACCTACCACTGGCGATAAGTTATGAGTATAGAAATAAAGGAAATTTTCTGTGATCCAGGGAATAATAGCAAACACACCCAGTAAATTCAACCATCTTGGAAATTCGCTGTAAAAGGCAATCAAAAGCATGCTTGGAATAAGTAAGAATAAACTGGCCGCAAAAAGTTTATACACCTCGTCCAGATTCTCTTTTGAAGGTTCCGGTGCCACTACATAGAGTACAAAAATTACTCCTTGTGTTATTGCCATCATTGTAAAACCAATGGAAGAAATTGTTTGTTTTTCTTCTGTAAGCTGAATCCCCAGGGCAGTGCATCCCAGGATCACGAGTGATGTTTGTAAGTGTCCCAACATCAAACCAATCTCATTCATTTTAGGAGGATCGACTGTAAAATCAGGTGGAAAACACCAGCTGATAATTGTCGCGACAACTGAAGCAAAAAAACTGAACGCGATGAGCTGACTCAGATGTTTGTTTTTTCTTTCTTCTGTTAACTTCATATCATCATCAGATTACTTTGTTGGAAAAATAAAATGCGAAGTAAAAGGTGAAATCAATTTTGCAAATTTCAACAGGCCATCTTCATTGTAATAAGAACTGACAATTTGTAATCCAACCGGCAGTCCGTCTTTATTCAACCCCATCGGAATAACAAGGGAAGGATGTCCGGTTGCGTTGAAAATATATCCGTAAGAAAAATAACTCATGTACGGCATTTCACCATCATCTCCGTTCAACATTGATCCCTGAGGACATTTTTTTATTGCTACACCATATGTTATAGGGCAAATAAAAAAATCTTCTTCTTTAAAAAAAGAGTCCCATTGCCTCACGAGTGATTCACGAGTGCTCATCAATTCATTCCATTTGGAATCACTATTGTCATTCATGGCATCATAAAAAGACTGAAAAGCTGCTGATCCATCTTCCAGTTTTTTAAAATCCATGGAAATAAACTTTCTCAGGAGCCACGGCTGACCTTCGCCCATCATTGAAGCAAAAGTTCCGAGAAAAAGTTTTTTCATTTCATCATAAGTATCAGGAGCCCTCTTACTTACTTTAACACCGTTAACGGAAAGTGAATCAAGCAATAGCTTCATTTTTTCCTTCACATCATTGCTCACCCTGACAATCTGATCCCCGTGTTTCCATTCATCTATCCAGGCAATTTTATACTCCGCAAGAGATTTATCAGGAGCTTTTTTCCATTCAATTGGATGTTGAAAGCGTTTATCCTGAGGAGTATTTTTCAATACTTCCCACATCAATTGCAAATCCTCAACAGACCGTGCAAGGGGGCCGGCTGAAGCCAATGCCATTCTGGAAAATTTTGTAACAGTATCCGGGGAAGTTCCCTGAGTAATATTCACAGAACCAAGACTTGGTTTTAAACCATATAATCCACAGAATGCTGCCGGAATGCGTATGCTTCCTCCAAGATCACTACCCAGTTCCAGAGTAGAAAAACCAGCCGCCAACGCAGCAGCACCGCCGCCCGTACTACCACCGGGAGTCCGGCTTGTATCATATGGGTTATTGCCTGTAGGATAGACTTCCCCTTGAGTCTGATAATCTCCAAGCAAGTAAGACACATTGGTTGTACCTAAAATTACAGCACCTGCATTCTTCAATTGTTTTACTACAACTGCATCATCAGGAGCAATGAAACCAAACATCTTCGCATTCAAGGTTGAAGGTGAACCTTTCACCCAAAACATTTCCTTGATTGTAATCGGAACACCGAGCAATGGTACATTAAGAGTATCTCCTTTCAAAACCCTTTCATCCGCCAATTCTGCATCATGAATAGCTTCCTCTTCCCGCAGCCAAATCAATGCATTGTATTTGTAATTGTTGTTTTTAATATTGGATAAAAACTCCATGACCACATCTTTTGACAACACTTCTCTCCGGCGGATCATAGTTGCCAATTCACTTGCCGATTTATAAATGTATTTAGCCTCAATTACAGTAGGATGATCTGGTCTTTTGAATAACTCCTCTTGTAATTCAGGTGGGGAACCAATTGGTTTAGGAATAATTGAGTTTACATATATTCCGGCTGCGCCAATGAATAAAATTAAAACAACAAGAATAATTCCTACTCGCTTAATTACTTTCTTCATTGACTTTTTCATCAGGTTCAAAATTGCAAAATGGTTCAATACTTTCTTTTAACATCTCATTTATTACCTTCAATCCAATCGATCATTGCATCTCCCCGCTCAGCACAATATGTTTCCCATGTTGAGGATGTGATGCAGTCTGAATCATCGCTTGTGCAACTTTTTCAATTCGTATTCCTTTGTAATTCTTCAATGGTCCAACAAATAAAAAATCAAGTGCCTTGAACACGACAATTCCAATTTTTTCTCCCGTTCTTTTTTCCATCCGGTTTCCGATAAGGAGAGATGGACGAAAAAAGTTGATGGATGAAATTTTTAATTCTGATATATCTCTTTCCACTTCCCCTTTCACCTGATTGTAAAATATAGAAGAATGAGGATCAGCACCCATGGCAGTAATGCAACAAAAAGTTTTAACTCCGTGTACAGCTGAGAGTCGGGCTATGACTAATGGATATTCATAATCTACTTTTCTGAAAGCCTGTTTCGTCCCTGCTTTTTTTATAGTAGTTCCTAAACAACAAAATACGGTATCAATTCCTCTAAACCATTCTTGAGCGGAATCTAATTGATCGAAATCCACAACCACCTGATGCACGACAGGATGTTTGAAATCAAGGGGTCGGCGTACAAATACAATAATTTTTTCCAATTCCTTTACCTGCAACAATTGCCGGAGAAGAGCTGAACCAACTAATCCGGCGGCACCGGCTATCATGACGTTTTTCATGGACACCTAATTTGAGTTTTTTCGTCTAATTAAATTATCAACAGTTCAAATTCTTGTTAACAATGATCCCTTGAAAATCGAGGAAAATCAGGGTTTTCCGAGATTTTTCTTGATTAGGAAGGGACTTCAGTGAATATTTTAACATTTCGGCGAAAAATCACCCAATTTTATCCAGAATGTTTTTGATTTTTTACAAATGAAACACAAGCCTGAAAGCCTTATCCAGTAAGGGCTGCGAGCATCAGGCACAGGGAAATCGCATTGCAATAGCATAAATGTCCCGGGGGATTGAGTCAATCAAAGAGTAAAAAAACTTAACATGAGCATTTCCAAATTACCTTCTGCAGGAGGTTTATTTGTCTGGGTATTTATTTTGATCAACGCCTTATTTACTCAGGCACAAACCAACAAAGGTGAACGTAACAACACCTCCTTTGAAATTGCATGCACTGCACCAACAGGATTGCATGCAACAAGCATCACCACTTCATCTGCAACGTTACGTTGGACTGCGGCTTCCGGAGCATTGAATTACAACATTCAGTATCGTCCCATTGGGAATACATCCTGGTTAACTACCCTTACTACTTCTACGAGCAAAAACATTACCGGACTTCAGAGTGGTACCGACTATGAATTCCGTGTTCAAACAGATTGTAACAATGGATTAGGAATATATTCTTCCGCTGTTACATTCAGCACACTGAACCCATGTAGTAAGCCTGTCGGAATGAGTTCATCGCAAATCACTGAGTCATCAGCAAGAATCAGCTGGACAGCTATTACCGGAATTATGTATTTCAATATTCGTTACAGAGTTACAGGTACATCCGCATGGACAACTGATTCATCAATCACAAATGCAAAAGTCCTGACAGGACTCAATGCAAATTCTGTTTATGAATATCAGATTCAAACCCGTTGTAGTGCTGGTTTGCTAAGTAGTTTTACAACATCAGCCAATTTTACCACATTGGCTTCCTCCTGTACAGTTCCAAATGTGAATCTCTTTACATCCAATAATATCACCGCTACAACATGTACTATTGGTTGGAACGCAGTGTCCGGAGCAGTCAGTTATACTGTTCAATATCGGGTGAGAAACAGCGGCTCTTCCTGGACTACCAGTGTTGTGGGTACTAATTCCGACAATATATCTTCACTTTCTCCTTCAACCTTGTATGAATTTCAGGTCCGGACAAATTGTACTTCTTCTTCCAGTGCTTACTCGTCATCAGGCATATTTACAACATTGAGCAATCCATGCAACGCGCCTGATGTGAATCTGTTTTCTTCTACCGGCATAACAGGGAATTCATGCACAGTTGGATGGGGATCAATTTCGAATGCCTTGAGTTATTCTGTTCAATACAGAGTGCGCAACTCAGGAAACTCATGGACAACTGTTTCAGCTACATCCAATTCAAAAACATTGACAGGACTGAATGCTTCCACACTATATGAATTCCAGGTTCAAACTGTTTGTGCAGGTGGTTCAAGTGTTTATTCTTCACCTGGCATTTTTACAACAACAACGGCTGTTTCCTGTGGAACTCCATCCGGATTAAATGTTTCAAACCTCAGCACCAACGGCGCTACGCTCAACTGGAGCGCTGTTTCCGGAGCTACTTCCTATTCCGTACAATATCGATGGACGGGTATCACCGCTTGGACCACATATACCGCGAGTGGAACTTCACAAGTGCTTTCCGGTCTGACCAGTAACACTTCCTATGAATTCCAGGTTCAATCAATTTGCAGTGGCGGAAGCAGTACTTATTCTTCGCCACTTTTATTCACTACTTCCTCGGGCTCAAGCTGTGGTACACCTTCCGGTCTGAATGTTTCTTCATTAACTCCAACTACCGCATCCTTGAACTGGAATGCAGTTAGCGGAGCAGTAAGTTATACAGTTCAATACCGATGGACAGGGATCACTACATGGACCACCCTGACGACATCAGGAACATCTCAATCCATTTCAGGATTAAGTGCGGCTAACACTTATGAGTTTCAGGTTCAATCCACCTGTAGTGCAGCTACAAGTAGTTATTCAACATCTCTCGCTTTCACAACACCAACTACCAGCGGTGCATCATTGCCGGTTCCGGATCACATTGTGATTTGTATCATGGAAAATCATGCTTACCAGAATGTGATCGGAAATACTTCCGCTCCTTATATTAATGCATTGGCAAACGATGTAATGAGTGCTAACTTCACCCAATCTTATGGATTAGTTCACCCAAGCCAGCCGAATTATATCATGCTGTTTTCAGGAGCTAATCAGGGCGTTACGAACAATGTGATGCCAACTTCACACTTTACCACAATGAATCTTGCACGAGCACTGCAAAATGCAGGAAGAACGTTTACAACTTATTCAGAAGGTTTACCAAGTGTCGGTTACGATGGTGAAGCCAGTGGAGAATATGTTCGCAGGCACAATCCTGTTGCCAACTGGATGGGAACAGGGACAAATCAGGTAAGTACAACTACAAACCAACCCTTCTCTGCATTTCCAACAAATTATGCAAATCTGCCGACGGTAAGTTTTGTTGTTCCAAACCTCACAAATGGAATGCACGATGGTTCCGGAAATACCGCGATTGCAGCAGGCGACAATTGGTATAATACCTATATGGCGCCTTATGTGCAGTGGGCAAGAACACACAACAGTTTATTCATCCTCACATTCGATGAAGATGATAACCTTCACAACAATCAGATACCGACAATTTTTTCAGGTCAAATGGTTGTGCAGGGACAGTATGCAACAAGTATGAACCATTATAATCTCCTGCGAACCATCGAAGACATGTACGGGCTTACACATTCAGGCGCAGCTGCAACATCCACTCCGATTCATGGATGCTGGAATAACGGATTCAGAACCATCATGCCACAAAGTAATGAAGATGCGGTATCATTTCAGATTTATCCCAATCCGGTGAAAGGAAATGCTTCTGTGATGATTGACCTCGAAGAAAGTGCGAATGTGGAGATAAAAATTATGAGCCTCACCGGAAGTTTGATTTATTCAGATGATCTGGGATCACAACCTCAAGGCAAACTTGAAATCAATCTGCCACTCTCATCTGTAAATCTTCGAAACGGAATGTACTTCCTGGAAATGAATGTGAATGGCCAACGATTTACACGGAGATTTGTAAAGGCTGAAGATTGACAGATAAATCTCTTAAATAAAAAAGCGGATGTAGAATTGTATCTTCATCCGCTTTTTTTTTAAATGAGAATTGTTACAACAAATCTCTCTTTTCCTTTTCAGAAGTGAATTTCACATCGATCGGATTCCTGACTTTTTCTTTCAACAAAGCAAGTTGTATCACTTCGATCATTTCTTTCACATAATGAAACCGTAAATCCTTGATGTAATCCTTGCGTATCTCTTCAATGTCTTTTTTATTATCAATTGAGAGAATCACATCCTTTATTCCGGCGCGCTTCGCAGCGAGAATTTTTTCCTTGATACCTCCCACCGGTAACACTTTTCCACGAAGAGTAATTTCACCGGTCATCGCCATCTGGCCTTTTACTTTGCGTTGAGTAAATGCAGATGCAAGAGCAGTAAGCATCGTAACTCCGGCTGAAGGTCCATCTTTAGGCGTAGCTCCTTCCGGAACATGGATGTGTACATCCCATTGATCAAACACCCTCGGATCCATATTCAAATGATCCGCATGTGCCTTCAGATAAGCCATAGCTATCGTCGCGGATTCTTTCATTACCTCACCGAGGTTTCCTGTGATGGTAAGTCTTCCTTTTCCCTTGCTGAGGCTTACTTCCACAAATAGAATATCTCCTCCGACAGAAGTCCAGGCGAGACCTGTTACAACACCCGCAACATCATTTCCCTGATATTTATCCTGCTGGAAGATTGGTGCGCCGAGTATACGTGTTATATCTTCTTCCGCAATAACCGGATTGTATTGCTCTTCCATTGCCACTGACTTGGCTTGTCCACGAATAATTCCTGCAATCTTTTTTTCAAGACCCCTTACTCCGGATTCGCGTGTATAACGTTCAATAATGTACTCAATCATTTTAGGAGCAAGTTTTACATGCTCCTTCTTCAAACCATGCGCTTCCAGTTGTTTCGGTACAAGATGCTTGATAGCAATCTGTACTTTTTCCTCCAGTGTATAACCATTGATTTCTATAATCTCAAGTCTGTCAAGCAAAGCCGGTTGAACGCGACTCAAAGAATTTGCCGTTGCAATGAACAAAACATTCGACAAATCGAAATCTGTCTCCACATAGTTATCATAGAATGTGTTGTTTTGTTCCGGATCGAGTACTTCGAGTAGTGCTGACGATGGATCGCCATGAAAATCATTGCCAAGTTTATCAATTTCATCCAAAACAAAAACTGGATTAGATGATTTTGCCTTTTTGATATTCTGAATAATCCTTCCCGGCATTGCTCCTATATAAGTCTTTCGATGTCCGCGGATTTCAGCCTCATCTCTCAATCCACCGAGAGACATCCGGACGTACTTTCTTCCCAACGCTTTTGCAATCGACTTTCCAAGTGAGGTTTTTCCTACACCGGGAGGACCGTACAAACACATGATGGGAGATTTCATATCACGCTTCAATTTCAATACCGCCAGGTATTCAAGAATGCGAGCCTTCACTTTTTCCAATCCATAATGATCTTTGTCCAGAATTTTCTGTGCGTGTTTCAGATCAAAATTGTCATTGGTATATTCATTCCATGGAAGATCCAGCAATAATTCCAGGTAATTAATTAAAACAGAATATTCCGCAGCAGCCGGATTCATTCTGGATAGACGATCGCATTCCTTGGTGAAAACTTCCTCAACTTCCTTGCTCCATTTTTTCTGACGACCGCGTTCACGCAGCTCAGACACTTCTCTGTCGGGCGAATTTCCTCCGAGTTCTTCCTGGATAGTACGCAGTTGCTGATTCAAAAAATACTCCCGCTGTTGTTTGTCGATATCAACACGTACTTTACTTTGAATCTGGTTTTTCAATTCCAGCATCTGCAATTCCTTGCTGAGATGTTCGAGTACTCGAGTCGCGCGTTCTTTGTGATCAGCAATTTCAAGTAACTCCTGCTTTTTGCCTACGTCCAGATTGGAGTTGGAAGAAATGAAATTGATCAGGAACGTATGACTTTCGATATTTCGTATGGCAAATGCCGCGTCAGAAGGAATGTTCGGACTCTGCTGAATAATTTGCAGTGCAAGATCTTTTAGCGAAGCCACCACAGCCATAAATTCCTTATCGGCAGGATTGGCTTTGGATTCCGGAAAAGGGTTTACTGTGCATCGTATATAAGGTTCCGATTGTACGCATTTATCCAGTTTAAATCTTCTCTTACCCTGAATGATAATCGTAGTGTTTCCATCAGGCATCCGAAGCATTTTCAAAACATGCGCGACAGTTCCTACGGAATTGAGATCTTCAAATTTAGGATCCTCAATTCCTACATCTCGCTGTGCAACAACGCCGATTATTTTCTCGCCTTTGTATGCGTCTTTAATCAGATTGATGGATTTGTCTCTTCCAACTGTAATCGGAATCACTACTCCCGGAAAAAGTACCGTATTTCTCAAAGGCAGGATGGAAAGAACTTCCGGGATATCCTGCTGGTTCATCTGATCCTCGTCCTCTTGGGAAAGCAAGGGGATAAATTCCGTCTCGTCATCGACGATATTTGAGAGATCAAGAGGATTCAACATGTTAGGGTCGTTAATTGTCATGAATTAATGAATTAAAAACGTCAGGATGTCAGCAAAAATGACTTCTCACGTGCGCGGCCTGCCAGTCGAATTCCGTGCCATCCGGGATTTGTGCCAATTTCAGGAAAGAATTCCAAATAAACTGACGTATTTGAATAAAAACGGTTCATTTGACAGAAAATTCAAGGCTTTTTCTGATTTTTTCATTCTGTAAAATTCAATGAATGATATACATCAAGAACTGAAACCCTGTGCTCTTTCATTGGGTATTAAGCATTAATCTTAGTAGGTTTGCACCCTTATTATGGAACAAAAAACCTTGTCCCACCGAGTGACATCACTGGCTGAAAGTCAGACCATTGGAATGTCAAAACTGAGCCGGGAACTTTCTGCGAAAGGAATTGATATAGTAAACCTTAGTCTTGGTGAACCGGATTTTGTGACACCACTCCACATTCGGGAAGCGGCTAAAAAAGCAATCGATGACGGCTACACCTTCTATCCGCCGATTTCAGGGTATGCGGAATTGAGAAAAGCTATCTCTGCCAAATTCAAAAGAGAAAACAATCTTGACTATGCCGCTGATCAGGTGGTTGTATCTACGGGAGCAAAACAATCAATTGCCAACGTAGTACTCAGTCTTGTTGATCCCGGAGATGAAGTGATTATCCCCCTGCCTTACTGGGTAAGTTACATTGAAATTGTTAAAGTAGCGGAAGGAATTACTGTTCCGATACCTACAACGATTGATGCTGATTTTAAAATTACTCCTGCGCAACTGGAAGCAGCAATCACTCCCAAAACAAAACTTTTTATTTTCTCCTCACCTTGTAATCCCACCGGCTCTGTTTACAGTAAGGAAGAATTGAAAGCTTTGGCTGATGTATTCGCCAAACATCCTCAGATTTTCATTTTATCAGATGAAATTTATGAGCACATCAATTTTCTCGACTCTCATCAGAGTATTGCTCAGTTTGATTTCATAAAAGATCGCGTCGTAATCGTGAATGGTGTATCCAAAGGATATGCTATGACCGGATGGAGGATCGGTTATATCGGAGCACCTAAATACATTGCTGATGCCTGTGATAAAATGCAGGGACAGTTTACTTCCGCTGCCTCTTCCATCGCTCAGAAAGCCGCAGAAGCAGCACTTACGATGGACAATCGCCCGACTTTGGAAATGAAAGAAGCATTTCTAAGGAGAAGAAATCTTGTACTTGGATTGATGAAAGATATTCCAGGGATAATTTTGAATGAGCCCAAAGGTGCATTCTATATTTTTCCGGATGTAAGTTCATATTTTGGAAAAAAAGATGGTGATACTATAATCAAAAATGCATCTGATTTGTGTATGTATCTTTTGCATAGAGGCCATGTCAGTCTGGTTACAGGCGAAGCTTTTGGCGAACCGAAGTGTGTTCGATTTTCCTATGCTGCTTCTGATGAAAGATTAGTTGAAGCTGTGAAAAGGATACGACAGGCTTTATCACTTTTGAAATAATCGCGTGCGAAAAAAATACAGCATACCTGAACTATTTGCTGCATTCAGCAAACTCAATGTCCTCATTATCGGTGATGTGATGATTGACGCATATTTATGGGGTAAAGTGGAACGTATTTCTCCTGAAGCTCCTGTCCCTATCGTTTCAATCAGCAAGAAAGAAAATCGAATGGGTGGTGCTGCCAATGTTGCGATCAATGTGCAGGCTCTTGGGGGTACACCAATACTTTGTTCGGTGATCGGATCCGATTCAAACGGCAGACTCTTTATCGAACTCCTGCAGCAGCTTGACATGCCTTCTGAAGGCATCCTTCACAGTAATGATCGGCCCACCACAGTGAAAACACGTGTCATCGGAAACAATCATCAGATGCTGCGTGTTGATGAAGAAAGGGATGAAGATATCACCACAGCTGAAAGGAAACTTCTTCTCAACAGGATCGAAAATATTCTTTCAAGAAAAAATATTGATGTCATCATTTTTGAAGATTATGACAAAGGTGTGATCAATAAATCTTTAATCGATGCAGTCGTAAAAAAAGCACGGCATCTCGGCATCCCTGTGGCTGTTGATCCTAAAAAAAGAAATTTCAATCATTACAAAAACGTTTCCTTGTTTAAACCAAATCTGAAAGAACTCAGAGAAGGAATGAAACTGGATCTGGAGAAAGGAAAATTACACGAAGTGCAAGACGCGGTTAAAAAACTCTGTACTGAACATCATATCGATACTGCGCTTGTTACACTGAGCGACCGCGGAGTATTAATCCGAGAAGGTGAATCAGACGAATTAATTCCTGCTCATGTCAGAAACATCGCTGATGTATCCGGTGCCGGTGATACGGTTATCAGTGTTGCTGCGATGTGCCTTGCTCTGAATACAAGTCCTCACCTGCTTGCTTCCCTCGCTAATCTTGCCGGTGGACTGGTGTGTGAAAAGGTAGGCGTAGTACCGATCGAAAAACAACAACTGCTTGAAGAAGCAAAAAGATTGAAAATCTCCTGATATGTCGGGTCACGTTACTCCATACAAAGATTCATCCCTGAACAAGAAGCAGCAAGTTGCCCGCATGTTCAATAACATCGCATGGAGATATGATTTCCTGAACCATTTTCTTTCTTTTGGAATAGACCACTACTGGAGAAAACAGGCAATTAACGCTCTTCGTAATTCATCACCCAAAATAATTCTTGACGTCGCAACAGGTACAGGTGATTTAGCCATTGAAGCATTAAAGCTGCAACCGGAAAAAATTTTTGGTGTGGATATTTCGAGCGATATGCTTGAAATCGGCAGAAAAAAACTGATCAATAAAAAATTACAGGGAAAAATTGAGTTATTGGAGGTGGATTCTGAAAAGCTCATTTTTGAAGACAATAAATTCGATGCAATAACCGTTGGTTTCGGGGTTCGTAATTTTGAACATCTGGAAATCGGATTAAAAGAAATGCTTCGAGTACTGAAACCCGGCGGAAAACTGGTTGTTCTTGAATTCTCGCAACCTACTTCTACCGTGATGAAAAGTTTGTACAATTTCTACTCTACCAAAGTAACTCCTTGGTTCGGAAAAATTATTTCAAAAGATAAAGCCGCTTATACCTATCTGCATGAATCGGTGAGTGCTTTCCCCTATGGAAAAGAGTTCACCGCAATTCTTGAAAAAACCGGGTATAAGAATGCAACAGCGAGGGCTCTGACATTTGGAATTGTAACTGTTTATACAGCTGAAAAATAATAAATGCAAAGAACGTTTTTTAAACACATTCATTTCAACCCGGGAAATACTTTCCTTGTCTTGTTGCTATGGATATTTTTTCAAAACACTTCTTTCGCACAGCTCAACAATTCACCAATCAATCTTCCAAAATACGATCATCAGCCGATTCACTTCGGATTCACGCTTGGACTTAACTCTACCGACTTTCGCGTTGGACTGATTCCCGATTTTAAAACACA
Organism: uncultured Bacteroidota bacterium; assembly: GCA_937871435.1. Classification (GTDB taxonomy): domain Bacteria; phylum Bacteroidota; class Bacteroidia; order AKYH767-A; family 2013-40CM-41-45; genus JADKJP01. Next base: position 37,573 of record CALMQM010000092.1, read on the forward strand.
GGATTCCGTTTACGTTGTTGAATCTGAAGCAGTGAATGGTCTCAATCTGGGTATCGTCAGCAATTTACGTATTGGAGAATATTGGGATCTCCGGTTCATTCCCGCTTTGTCTTTTGCACAAAGAAACCTCCTGTACCAGTTCAAATACCCAGATTCGACCGGAGCGAATAATGTCAAAAATATTGAATCCACTTATCTGGAATTTCCATTAGATCTGAAATTTAAATCCAAAAGAGTCACAAATTATCGTGTCTATGTTCTTGCCGGCGGAAGGTATTCAATCGACATGGTTTCACAGGCTAAAGTGAGAGATAAAGACAAGGATATAGTCAAATTGAAACGATACGATTACGGATATGAAATTGGATTGGGTTTTGATTTTTACCTGACTTATTTTAAATTCAGTCCTGAAATCAAAATGTTTAACGGATTGAACAACCTTCTTGTGAAAGACAACAGTCGTTTTGCAAGTCCACTGGAACGATTAAATTCAAAAATATTTTTGATCTCATTCCTTTTTGAGTAAATATGATTTTCTGAAGAAATAAATTAACCAATTATGATCCGGCAACTTGAGCTCGTCCTTCTTCCCGAAGAGGCAGCAGACCAAGGCAAACAGTTGCAGCAGGCTTCCTCGCTTCTTTCTGTTCCATTACAACGTATCTGTCACCTGAAAATCCTGAAACGCTCTATTGATGCGCGTTCCAGGATTGTGAAAATTCGTCTGCTCGCAGAAGTATTTATTGATGAAATACCGCCGGCCGAAAAAAAAGTTCAGGAATTATTTCATTTCAACAGAGATGTGAGTGCATCCGATCCTGTACACATCATCGGATTTGGACCGGCTGGAATGTTTGCTGCTTTGCGTTGCATTGAACTTGGGAAAAAACCGGTTGTGTTTGAGCGGGGAAAAGATGTACGAACCCGGAGACGTGATCTCGCTCAATTAAATAAAGAAGGTAGTGTAAATCCTGATTCCAATTATTGTTTTGGTGAAGGTGGAGCAGGAACTTATTCTGATGGGAAGCTCTACACCCGTTCAGGAAAACGAGGTGATATCAACAGGATACTTTCCATCCTTGTCTTACATGGTGCACATCCAGACATTCTTGTAGATGCGCATCCACATATTGGTACCAATAAATTACCCATCCTTGTTCAGGCAATTCGAGAAACCATACTCAATGCCGGTGGTGAAATACATTTCAATTCAAGGCTGACCGATATCCAAATTAATCAACAGGAAATTACTGCTTTCCGGATCACCAATACAGAAACAAAAGAAGAAGAAATCCTGAGTTGCAAAAGTCTGATTCTTGCAACCGGTCACTCTGCAAGAGATATTTACGAATTGCTCGACAAGAGAAACATCCGTATCGAAGCCAAACCATTTGCTTTAGGAGTGCGTGTAGAACATCCTCAGTCTATCATTGATCAGGTACAATATCATACTTCTGTTCGAAGTGAACACCTTCCTCCTGCCAGTTACTCACTCACCTGCCAGGTAAAAGAACGTGGAGTGTATTCATTTTGTATGTGTCCAGGTGGAATTATCGCTCCGGCAGCAACAGATTTGAATGAGGTGGTGGTAAACGGCTGGTCACCATCCAAACGAAACAATCCATTTGCAAATTCCGGAATGGTAGTAAGTGTAGGTGAAAAAGACTTTCTTCCTTATAAAAAGTTTGGCGCATTAGCGGCAATGAAATTTCAACAAGCGGTAGAACGGAAAGCTTTTAATGCAGGCGGAGGAAAAATAAAAGCTCCCGCGCAGCGATTGATTGATTTTACCGAAAAAAAAATATCAAGAGATTTGCCCGACTGCTCTTATGTTCCCGGATTAACTTCGGTTTCTTTGGATACTGTCTTACCTGATGAAGTAACTACGTCCCTCCGCGAAGGACTGATATTTTTTGGAAAGCGGATGAAACCTTATTTCACAAACGAAGCTGTGCTCGTTGCCACAGAATCGAGAACTTCCTCTCCTGTTCGTATTCCACGAGAAAAAGAAACACTACAACATCCTGAAATTGCCAGACTGTTCCCTTGCGCTGAAGGCGCAGGCTATGCCGGTGGAATCGTCTCCGCTGCAATGGATGGAGAACGATGCGCTGAAGCAGCAATACAAAGCCAAACAAGGTAATTCCTAAATTCACATCATGAGATTCCTGTATTCTTTCTTTTTTAAAAATGCCGGATGGAAAATCAACGGAGATGTACCGCGAGATCTCAAAAAGTATATCATTGTTGTAGCTCCTCACACTTCGAATTGGGATTTCCTCCTCGGATTAGCAGTCCGAAGTATCCTGAAATTTCCTTCAAATTATCTCGGTAAAAAAGAACTCTTCAGACCACCATTTGGCTGGCTATTCAAAAAACTGGGAGGTTATCCTGTCGACAGAAGCGGATCACATAATCTGGTTGACCAGGTCGTAGATATTTACAACAAGGAAGATCAATTTGTAATTGCTATCGCGCCTGAAGGTACCAGGAAGAAAGTCACCAAATGGAAAACCGGTTTCTATCACATCGCTGTGAAAGCTAAGATTCCCATTGTAATGGCTGCTTTTGATTATCCTTCAAAGACAGTTTTCTTTAATTCACCTTTCTATCCATCCGGGATAATTTCTGAAGATGTTCAGGTGATGGAAAAATTATACAAAGATAAGATGGGTAAAACAAGAGGCGTCACTCCTATTCTATCTTTATCCTGATAGAACGGATGTTCAATCAGATCTGCGCAGAAATTCACTGCATACAATACCAACAGCTATCGAAACATTTAATGAATCAGGTCCTGATTTTCCATGATAAAAAGATGGAATCGCAATCTGATGATCTACGAATGGCAAAAGATCTTTGTGTATTCCGTTGGATTCATTCCCAAACAAAATAAATCCGTTTTTTAAAAGTTCAGACTGATATATATTTTCTCCTCCTAATACAGTCCCATAGACAGGCAACTTCAATTCAGTATTATTTTTCTCAAATAAATCTTTGAGATTACCATAATACGCAGGGACTCTGAAAATTGATCCCATGCTGGCTTGTACCACCTTTGGGTTGTAACATTCAACTGTATTCTCTCCGCATAACACCTGTTTAATTCCAAACCAGTCGACAATACGAAGTATAGTGCCTAAATTCCCCGGATCCTGAATGTCATCGAGAACAAGACTGTATCCTTTTGTTAAAGAATGAAAATCCAGATTTCTTTCCGGATTTACTACAACTGCCAAAACAGATTGAGCAGTTGTGAGAGCACTTATTCTTTGCAAATCTTCTTCGCTGATTTTCGCCATTTCACCACTGATGCGTCCTGGCGACATACGTGAAAGCGGAAGACTGCATCTTTCAGTGAAATACAAAGCGCGAATTTCCCAATCAGAATCCAACAGATCTCCAACAACCTTTTCGCCTTCGGCAATAAAAAGCCCTTCAGAACGTCTGAATTTTTTCTGATGAAGAGAAGTAATAAAACTTGTTTGCTTTTTTGAAATCATTGATACAAAGATCAGGCTTTCTCAAAATTAAAAACAGTGATCTCCGGTAAGATACCAACACGTCCCGGGTATCCTAAAAATCCAAGTCCGCGATTCACATACAAATATTGATTGCCTTCCTTGTAAAGATCAGCCCATTGCTTGTAAATATATTGAACCGGACTCCAGCGAAAACCCGGAATTTCAACACCGAACTGAAAACCGTGTGTGTGACCGCTTAGTGTGAGATCAACATGAGAATAAGTTGATGTGATTTCTGCGTCCCAATGTGAAGGGTCATGTGACAAGAGAATGGTAAACGGAGTTTTTTCCATCCCGGCAGTTGCTTTCTCCATATCTCCGTACTTGTGAAAATTCATCCGTGAACTCCAGTTCTCCACTCCTATCAACCCAATTTTCTCTCCGTCTTTTTCCAGATAAGTATGCTGATTCAACAACAAATTCCAACCCAATTCACCATGGAAATTTTTCAGCGCTTTAAGATTGGCTTCCTTTTCTTCCTGCGAATTCCAACGGAAATAATCTCCATAATCATGATTTCCAAGAATTGAAAAAACTCCCATTGGAGCCTTTAAGCGACTTAACTGTTCCTTGAATTCCAAAGCTTCAATGTGGCGATCGTTCACAAGATCGCCTGTAAAAAATATTACATCCGGTTTTTGTTCAAGGATCAGATCCATTGCTTTGGTAATCTGAGAAGGTCCCATAAAACTTCCGGTGTGTAAATCAGATATCTGCACAACTTTCAATCCATCAAAACCCGCAGGTAAATTACCGGAACGCAGGCTTACTTTACGGACACGGTAATTGTAAGCACCTCCTATCATTCCATAAATCATGGAGAAAAAAGGAATAGATCCGACGATGAAACCAAATTTTACAAGGAAATCAAGACGGGAAACACGAAGAGCAGTTTCTCCGACTCCTTCCGGTTTGCTTGCGAATTTTGTCGCGATTGCTCCTGCTATCCATCGGAAAAGTCGAATGATATCATCCAGTAATAAAAATATAGTGACTAGAATTTTCGACAAATAGATTATCACAATTACGGCGAAGGAATAAGTTCTCAGAACTTTAGGCCATGTATGCCAATCAACAAATTGCCCAAGAATGATAACAGCAAATGAAATTATAGAAATCGTCCAGTAAATGATTCCGATGATACGCTGAGTTTGAAGCGGCCGGTTTGAAATCAGTACTTTGACACCCTGAAAGACATAGAGATCAATAGCGAGAAGAAAAAGAATAAGCAGGAAAATGCGAAAGGACATAGACGTTTTGGAGGCGATAGAATTGGAATAGATTCAGAATTATTTACCGGGGAATTACACTTAACACATATGTAAAAGGAATGTTCATTTCCCTTGAATCTATCCGGACGATTGAACCTGAAAAATATTGTGCTGAATCAGGGATTAAGTCGATAAATTTTCCATTTACCGGTTGGAGCTTTCTCAAATACAATTCTGTCATGCAACCGACTTGGGCGTCCTTGCCAGAATTCAAGATTCACCGGTACAACACGATATCCACCCCAATGTGGTGGTCTTGGCACCTTTCTTCCACTGTATTCTTTTTCCAGCTCAATGAAGCGCGTTTCAAGAGTTGTTCTTCCTGCCAACACTTCACTTTGGTGTGATGCCCATGCTCCTATCTGGCTTTCCCTGGGTCGGGTGTTAAAATAAGCGTCAGAAGCTTTGGCAGGTAACTTCTCAATCTTTCCCTGTATTCTGACTTGCCTTTGCAATTCACTCCAGAAAAAATTCAGACAAACCTTTGCATTGCCGGCCAGTTCTTTTCCTTTACCGCTTTTGTAGTTCGTAAAAAAAGTAAAGCCTTTCGCATCCAGATCACGCAACAAAACAATTCTTGCATTGGGTTGACCTTTCTTATCTGCCGTGGCAAGTGTCATCGCATTCGGTTCTTCCACTTCCGATTCAATCGCTTCAGCCATCCATTTTTCAAATTGTCTGAATGGATTTTTTAAAACAGATTTTTCATCCAGTTCAAATGAAATATAATCTGTCCGCATATCACGGATCATTTCTCTGAGCTTAACCATTTGTTCTTGCTTTAAAAGACAGTATTTGTTCTGTATGATTTGCGGAATCCACTTCCTGAATCACATCAGCAATCATTCCATTTGCATCTATAATGAAAGTAGTTCTGAATATTCCCATGTATTTACGACCGAACAATTCCTTTTCGCCCCATACATCATAAGCTTCCACCATGGAACCACTTTCATCCGAAAGCAATGGAAATGGAAGAGAAAATTTCCGGGCGAATTTAGAATGAGATTTCACATTGTCCTTACTCACTCCAAGTACAACAAAACCATTTTTCTTCAACAAAGAATAGTTATCTCTTAAATTACACGCTTCTTTTGTACATGTAGGTGTATCGTCTTTAGGATAGAAAAAAAGAGCGATTTTTTTTCCTGAATAATCTGCAAGGGAATGCAGCTTCCCTTCCTGATCGGGCAAACAAAAGTCAGGTGCTTTCATACCTTTTTGCACTCGACCTTCAGTCATTCTGCTCATAATGAGGTATTTACGATATACTAAATTCTCATTTTCATATTGGCTCCAGGCTTGAATCCTGTAAGTTTTCAAGGTTTTATTGCCAAACTCCAATTCAAATTCAGGGTAAAACTACAAACAAAAAATAAAACGCTTAATTGGTTTTTAGGACGTGTTCTTTTGAATCCTGCCTTTTCTGCCTTTGAGCCTGAATATCTGCAATTCGCATGAAAAAAATTATACACCTTGATCCGGGCGTTGGTCGTATCCTTGTTTCAGAGCCCTTTTTACTGGACAGCTATTTCAAACGTTCAGTAATTCTTTTGGGAGAACACAGTGAAGAAGGTACTGTAGGTTTTATATTAAACAAACCGACAGATCTTAATCTGAATGATGCGCTCGAAGATTTTCCTCCATTCGAAGTTCCTTTGTATTTCGGCGGACCTGTTCAAACTGATACTATCCACTTCCTTCATACCTTGGGAGACAAACTGGAGGGATCAAAAAAAATTCTTCCTGGAATTTACTGGGGAGGAAGCCTGGAAATGTTGAAACTTCTCATCGATACAAATCAGGTAACAAAAAATGATGTTCGTTTCTTTGCCGGATACAGTGGATGGGAACCGCATCAGCTGGAAGATGAGTTGAAAGGAAGAACCTGGTTGATTTCAAATTGTAAAAGAGACTTCGCGTTTTCTGAACACCCGGAAGATCTCTGGGGACAGGTGCTCCGCACTATGGGAAGTCAGTATGCTATCCTCGCGAATTTTCCTGAAGATCCGAGCTTGAATTAAAAATGATAAGGCCTGAACATGGCGCACAAAATGGAAATGAAAATAGTTCCATTTTGTGCGCTTTTTTTATTGAACCGGCTTCATCACTTAATTTCGATTTTACCTTTCGACAAAACCTGAGTGGAATTATTTGCGGAGAAAAGATATAAGCCTCTGGATAAAGTAACGGGAAAAGAAATTTCATGAACATCTTCATTCAATGGAAATGAAATTATTTCTTTTCCTAAGAGATCATATACATGAAATTGAACATTGTTATTGTTTTTTAAATCATACCTGATCACAATATTTTTCGAAGGAGAATACGAAGCAGAGATATAGACTTCCGCTGAACTTATATCGATTTCGTTTATTCCACTACTCAAAGAATCTCCGCAAACTCCGAAGCGCCAAAAATCACTTGTACGAATAGGATTGTTTACACCAAAAAATGATCCGGTTCCTACAAAGCCTTCATTCCCTATTGCAAATGCAAGGGAACCATATCGTGGAATACCTCCGATGCTTGCAACGGTTGACCACTGACTGTTGATCGGATCGTATTGGTAAAAATCTGTGAGATACGTAGTGTCATTGTATCCCATGCCCACATAACCATAATTGCCAAGAGTAAAACTTACTGCTCCTCTCCTTGTCATTCCGGGGACATTGGGTTTGACAGTCCAGCTGTTATTCGCTACATCGTATTCATAAAAGTCATTGTAATGCGCACCAGTATTGTATCCGGTACCAACATACCCTTTTTGACCGATAGCAAATCCAACAGCAGCTTGTCTGATTGAACCCGGCATATTCGCTTTTTGTGACCATGTGTTGGAAGGTTGGTCATAGGCCCATAAATCATTAGTCAGTGGAGAATAACCGGTTCCTACATAGCCTTTGGTATCAATCACGAATGAAATAGCACTGTATCGTGCGCTTCCACCAAAATCCGCCATTCGGGTCCAGGTATTTGTAATCGGATTATACTCCCAGAAATCTCTGTACTGATTTCCCCCGCCACCTGCACCACTCCATCCCAATCCCACGTATCCTTTATGTCCGATGGAGAAGCCAACCATGCCATATCTGCCTGAACCCGGATATGGTGCCATCTGTGTCCAGACATTTGTTGTCGGATCATATTCCCAAATATCAGTGGACCCTGCAGGGGCACGACCGGTTCCAGCATATCCTTTTGTTCCTATTGAGAATCCAACACCGATATCCCGAATTCCTCCTCCAAAATCAGCTTTTTGTTCCCAATAAAAAGCGGCTGACACATATGTTTGCCACGCAAATAAAAAAAAGCAGATGAGGACTGAGGCTTTTGACCTTTTCATAATTGATGATTTACATTTTTAAAGAATTGGATCCTACGGATAGATTCTTGTTCTTCTTATATTTTCAAGAGCTGAAAATAGATGATCGTTTTGAATTTTCAGAATGAATCTAAAAAAAACACAACTCAAACACGATTCAGGTATGTATGCTGATAAAACATATATACTAACAGTGAGTTCACGTTGACTGGAAAACGAAATCCAAGGCATAAAAAAAGCCTCTTTTAAATAGAGGCTTTTTCCGTGGAGCTGGCGGGATTTGAACCCGCGTCCAGACAAGCAATCAACTCGCTTTCTACATGCTTAGTGTTATTTTTTTGTCGGCCGGCATGCTGCTAAACACTCGCTACATGACGACGTAGTTCCGGGATCTTAATTGCAACATCGGAACAGTGCTGCAAAGCATTCACCATGCGATACTTCCGGGTAGAAAACGGGTGAACAGGTCTTCAGGAAGTAGTCAGCGGGTTAATCTCTGATTAAGCGGCTAACGCGTAGTCTGTATTGCCAGTTAGGCATTGAAAGCCGTGATTTACGAGCCTGACTTCCGACGCTCGGCATGCTTACTGGTCAATTTCACAAGCTGTCAATTCCTGTCAGCCCCGATAAGATAACAAAGGTACGTTCAATATTTTGATTTGTTAAATCACAGGTGCTTATTTTCTGAAATTTCTACATCTTTGCAATCTATTTCGGGGTGTAGCGTAGCCCGGTATCGCGCCACGTTCGGGACGTGGAGGTCGTAGGTTCAAATCCTGCCACCCCGACATAGAATGAAAAAGCTCCTTCAGGTGAAGGAGCTTTTTTTTATTTTAAAATGAAGTGCATTCGAATTTACATTTTAACAAATTTTATTTCCTCTCCTTCATCAGTACGTAAAATGTACAAGCCTTTTTGGAGATTGGTAACATCCATATAATTGCTGTTCTCCATTCGAAGTACAATCTTGCCTGTTACATCAAATAGCGAGAATGAATATTTATTATTTAATCGAACATAGTTCGAAGTAGACGGATTCGGGAAGGCTGTCAGGTTGGGATATAGAATAGAAGGATCCCATTCAAATACTGCTGTAAGTGTCTGATCTCCCTGCATCCGGATAGTCAATTCAGGAGTCGTCTCACCTGTTTCCAGCCAGTACATGAATCTGTATCCATAATTGGCAACAGCTTTCACTGTCATTGGCAGATTATTAAAATATGTACCGGTCCAGGGATACACGGATGAATTTACTCCCGGCAAGGATGCATTGATGGTGAGTGAATTTATATTTACATATCCTTGTTTCGCGTCATTCACATCAAGTGTCAGGCTCGCCGTATCTCTTAAGAAAAAATAATCACGCAACTGCCCGAACTGAATGGCCGGGCGCTGACGGGCAAATTCCCTCTTATCCTCTACTCCGTCATGCCATTCCGCCATAGAAGCAGGTGTACTCCATCGCTCAATGTGTTCCTGCATTTCCGGTTCCAGCAAAGCTTCCATTGCATCCAATCTTGCAACTGCGACAGAAGTTTTGAAATTGGAGTTCATCAAATCCGCAAAACGAAGAATCCAGTTTCTTCTGAAATTATCATTGGTTGTCATGCGTTTCAAGAGAGAATCATGCATGTATGTGATGTTAAACCAAAGATTATTATCTGTCACATGATCAAAGCCACCGTCAAAATCATTCGCAATCCATCTCCAACGACCATCGTAACCATATCGGGGATTTGATGGGTTTCCATTACGCAATTTCCAATATGTCTTATTGTGATCCGCATTGTTCTTATTTGTAAACACTGTTGCGATCCAATAATCCGCAAAGCTGTTTACATCCATTTTTGACGCAACGTAATCCATATTTGCCTGAACATTCATATCATTCGTAAGGATGAAGCTGCGTAAGGAAGTAAACTCTTGTTGATCTGCATCTGTTCCATTCACAAGTTGATACAGTCCGGTTAGATTGTCTTCCATCAAAATAATGCTGTCAGGTTCCATATCATATGAATACTGCAATCCTCTCACATCATTCAATTCACGTATATCCTGAATCCCCCAATACTCACCGTTGATGAATGTAACAGTCATGCGATACGGCTGGTAACCAAAATTCAATCCGGCAAAAAGTGATTGAATCGCTGCATCCCGCAACATTGTATTTTTATTATAGCCCCACTCATTTCCATTATTTCTTAAAATGAGTCGTTTGAATTTGGTCTGAGATTCATTCGTGCCCGGCTTTTTTAAACCCTGAAAAAACGGATATTTAAAATTATTATCCTGATCGTACTCACTACGTGCATACAATGTAAGAGCTTTTTGTCCTACTGCCCGAATCCACTCTCCACGAATCCTTACTCCGATATTCTGTGACAATTGTTTTTCACCGTGTTCATCAAAATACTCAAAGAAAAAAGGTTTCTCTGCAGCCCTTCCTTTGAATTCGTAATTTCCTGTCCAGGAACTGTCTTTAAAAGAAGCACCGGGAATGTAAATTCCTTTATAATAATCAAATAAATTTCCGGGATCTGTAACCAGTGAAACAACCGGCAATGAATATCTTCCTTCATTCATTCTTGGATGAACGAAATAAGAATGCGTTTTAACCGGTCCTAATCCATTTAAAGGATCATATGTCCGCGCGCGGATAACATGTGCTTTGAAAATAGTTCCGGTGGGTTTACGCCAAAATGCTATCGTAGGTCCGTTTTGCCATACAGGAGAAGTTCGTATATAACTATAGGGTTGATGATAACTTTGAGAAGCTGTAATGTCTAACTCATCCTGCCCTGCCGGAATAGAATCATAATCCAGATGAATAGGATTTGTATAAACTAAAGAGCGGTCTCCTGGTTCGGAGCCATCAAGCGTATACAAAATACTTGTACCCGCAGGAGATGAAATACTCACATCCAATGGCTGATCGAAAAATCCGGATGTAGTTGAAAAATCAATAATATCTGTACTGTCCGTTTTTGGAAGAATAGAAAATGGAAGCACATTCTGAGTAACAATTGTACTGTCTGTTGTAGCCACCAGTTTTACCAGACAACGGCTGGAATAAACAGCAGGAATTGTCCAATTGATTCCTTTTGCTTTCGTCGGAACATTGGATTGGATAAGTTGCCAGTTAGCTCCTTCGTCAGAAGAAAAATAGATGTCTATCCTCGTAATGTTCGGACTATTTGCCCACCAAATGTCAGCTTGCTCACCCTGATGGTAAACACTGAATGGATTTGGAACGCCAAGTGTCAATTCATTCACTTGATTGTACCAACCTCCGACCGGAAAAATCGCTCCCAAATCTTCTCCATGCATCCCTGCTCCTATAGCCGGTGAGCCAGGCAACAAGCTAAAATCCTTTTCAACCAAATTTGCAAACTGTGGATCCTGATCAAACACATGTCTGCCCGGATCAGGTGTCATTCCATTTACATCACTGTAGTCAATTTCTATAGTTCCTGTGCTGTTCAGGTAAAAGGGTTGATTACATTTCCAGATGATGTTGTTATAAGCGAATCCATGACCACCGCCGAGCCCCGGATTTTTCTCAACACATTCAATCGCTGCATCTGCATTGATAATCGTATTGTTAAATATTTCAGATAACGAATTGTCTTTTACAGCAACTCCGGCACCGACATTGTAAAATACATTGCCATGAACTGTAATTTGTTGGGCTCCTTCCCCGACAGATACCCCTTTATCTGAAAAATCATGGACAAGACATTGCTCGACCAAGGCAATCGAACCATTACCGGTAAAATTCGCTTTTCCAAAATCCATCGCATCGATGTTTGTGCCTCTTCCATACTGAAAAGTACATCTTCTTAAAGTGGTCCCGGCAGGTGAATTGTCGCAATCAAGTCCATCAGAAGTTGGAAACTGAAAGAGACAATCTTCCACAGTCACAAGAGTACGGACCAGGTTTATTTCATAATAATTACTGATTTTACTACGACGCATTTCAACTGTGACAGCATCTTCAGAATAAACAATCGGATTGTCTCCCTGAAAATAATCATGCAGGTAACTGTCTTCCAGAACTCCCGTAGCCTGAGTCATTATCCGAATCTGACCCATGCTCACTTCCACATAATGAGCTTCCAAATGCCCTCCGGTCCCGTTCACCTCAATTTTACCCCAGTTCTTGCCATCCATCGGCACAACTCGTATAGGTTTTGAAGATGAACCTAACAATTGAATTATAGCTCCATCTTCTCCAACAATAGAAGCGCCGGCATGCATATTCAATGTAGTTCCTTCCTCAAAAGTCAGGGTGACATTCGAGGCAACACTAACTTCAGATGCAACTTCTATATTGCCTTGCAAAGTGAGGTTGGAAGAAATTGTGCCGGGTAACGTGATACCATACACTCTGCTAAATCCAAAAAAGCAGAATAGTCCAAAAAATAATATTTTTTTCATCTTGCCTTAAACTAAATAGTAAATGCCTGTTGAAATCAGGCATTATATAGCATGGCAAGTTAGGATAAGTTTAGCAACTAATCAAAATCAGCGTATTGGTAAATTCTTAATTTTTTGCGTCCAAAAGAAAGCTCAAAAAATCCTTGTATTCTGCCTTTAAAATGATTGATTTCTTCGTTTTATCTGAAATGGATGAAAGCTTTGATGGTAATGTTAATGTCATTTTTAAGGTCTCCTCCACCACATCAATAAATTTTGCAGGATGTGCTGTTTCCAATACTATTCCATGAGCACCCGCACTCGCTTTATTCTGCCAGGATTTCCATCCTAAATATGCCACCGCTCCGTGTGGGTCAAGGATATATTTCTTTGAAGAATAAACTTCCTGCATTGCTTTTCTCGTTTCATCATCAGAAAAAGAAAATGCTTGTATATCCTTTCGCATCAAATTCACATTTTCTTCATACAAATCCAGCATGCGTATGAAATTGGAAGGAACCCCTACATCCATCGCATTGGAAATAGTTGTGATGGTAGGTTCCGGTTTAAAGACTCCTGTTTTCAGATATTCCTCAACCGGATGATTGGCATTATTCGCCGCGATAAACATTTCTACCGGCAAACCCATTCGTTTTGCGAAAAGTCCGGCAGTGAGATTTCCAAAATTTCCACTGGGAACAGAAAAGACAACCGGGCCCTTTTGACTTTGCTGCATTTGTTTCCATGCATCGATGTAATAAAAACTCTGGGGAATCAAACGCGCGATGCTGATGCTATTCGCGCTGCTTAATCGATATTTTCCTTTCAGGGTTGAATCGAGGAAAGCGGTTTTTACGAGACGCTGGCAATCATCAAAACTCCCAAGAATTTCCAGGGCAGTAATATTTTCTCCCAATGTTGTCAGTTGCTTTTCCTGCAGCGGACTTACCTTTCCTGATGGATACAGAATGATCACTTCAATACCGGGAACACGATAAAATCCATCAGCAACTGCGCTACCGGTATCGCCTGATGTGGCAACCAGGATCGTGAGTTTGGAATTTTCATTCCTGTTCAACCACGACATTACTCTCGCCATAAAACGGGCGCCCACATCCTTGAATGCCAGCGTAGGGCCATGAAACAACTCGAGTACACTCGTCCGCTCATCCAATCCAACAAGAGGTACTGGAAAATTCATTGCATCCAATGTTAATTCCTCAATTTTATTTTTCGGAATATCACCTTCCAAAAAAAGTGATGCAACTTCATTTGCAATTTCTCCAATTGAAAAGGCGCCAATATTTTTCCAGAATGATTCCGGTAATTGCGGAATGAACTCAGGCATGAATAACCCATTATCGTCCGGTAAACCTTTTAAAACAGCTTCCGACAATGAGTATAATCGGGTTTTATTTTTTGTAGAATAAAATCTCATAGGTAAATTGACTTAAACCAGAACTCTAACACCTTTTTTATTTACCGCAGAAACAAAGACATCACATTTGGTTTTGTGTTTGCGAAAAAGATTTTTCATTTCAGATGCAACTTCTTCCGCTTTCTTCTTTCCCTGTGTTAAAGCAAAAATTGACGGGCCGGATCCACTGATGCTACATGCCAATGCCCCTTTTAACAAAGCAGCTTCCTGTACTGAGTAAAAGTGTGGAATTAATGCAGCACGTGCAGGTTCTGCAACATGATCTTCCACGGCACGTGATATCAATTTATAATCGGAGGAATATAATCCGCTCACCAGGGCCGCAGTATTCGCCCATTGTATTATTCCTGTTTTCAACGAAATTTCCTGTGGAAGCACCGCTCTTGCGTCACGTGTAAGCACTTCCACGTGAGGATGAACAACTACAACATGCAACTGGGAAGGTACAGGAAGTGAAACAATGTCCAATGGATCATACGATCGGATCAAGACAATACCTCCCAGTATACAGGGAGCTACATTGTCGGCATGCGCGGAACCACAGGCGACACGCTCTCCCTCCATTGCAAAATGTACCAATTGCTCACGCGAAAATGGTTTTCCAAACAATTCATTTGCGGCCACGACTGCCGCTGCACTACTTGCAGCACTGCTTCCCAATCCACTTCCAAGAGGCATATTTTTCTTCAACACAATATCAAATCCCTGCCTGGAATTCATGTATTTCAGCATCGCCGACACAGCCACTGAAGATGTATTTTTTGATGCATCACGGGACAACTTACCTCCGTCACCGGTGAGTTTCACAATTCTCAGGGAGGATGAATCATTCATTTTCATTTCAACAAAATCTCCCGGTGAATTGATTGCAAGTCCCATCACGTCAAAACCACATGCAAGATTTGCCACAGTGGCAGGCGCAAATACACGGACAATTTTTGATTTTTTCTTAGTCATACCAGAGGAAATAAGTTTTGCATTATTCTGAAAATAAATTCTCAATCAAAATAATTTCCCACAGTTATTATTTCTGCAAATACACCGGCTGCAGTAACTTCTGCACCCGCTCCGGGTCCTTTTACTACCAGTGGTCTGTCATGATAGCGTTCAGTAGTAAATGAAATAATGTTATCACTTCCTGACAGGTTGTAAAAAGGATGGTTCGCATCCACTTCCTGCAGACTTATTTTTGCATTTCCTTTTTCAAGAGAGGCGATGAATCGAAGCACCTTCTTGTTTTTCAAAGCCTGATCTCTTCTCTTTGCAAAAACAGAATTATTTTTTTCCAGTTCTTTCAAAAAGTCAGGAACTGATTTGGCTTTCTGACACGACAAAGGAAGAATTTGTTCGATCTGAATGTCCTTCATTTCAATTTCCAATCCGGTTTCCCTGGCAAGAATAAGCAGCTTGCGTGCGACATCTTTACCGCTAAGGTCAATACGTGGATCGGGTTCAGTGTATCCTCTCTTCATCGCTTCTTTTACAATCGATGTAAATTGTGTTCCGGATGTGAAAGAATTGAAGATAAATGAGAGAGTTCCTGATAAGACGGCTTCAATCCGCAATATTTTGTCACCACTTGTAAGCAAATCAGTGAGAGTATTGATGACCGGCAATCCGGCTCCTACATTCGTCTCATAAAAAAAGCGGACATTTTTCTGTCGGGCTACTTCACGCAATTTCCTGTAAGTACTCAGCTTTCCTGAATTGGCAATTTTATTGGGAGTCACAATTGAAATACTGTTCTCCAGAACTGATTCGTAGTTCGTAACTACATCTTCACTTGATGTACAATCCACAAAAATACTTTGAGGAAGATTGTATTCTCTCATTCGGCGGATGAATAGTTCCATATCCATTTTTTCATCCGAAGAATTCAACAGATCCTGGTATTTTGAGAGCTCAATGCCGTCCTGCTGAAAAATCATTTTTTTACTATTCGCAATTCCAACAACACTAATTTCAAGTGATCTCGCTTTTCGAAGATGCTGTTTATGTTTTTCAATTTGCTTCAACAATGTACTTCCGATCAATCCGCAACCTACGAGATAAACACTGAGAGTTTTTACATCGGAAAGGAAAAAAGCCTGATGAAGTGAATTCAATGCTTTATCCAGATTTTCCTTTTGAATTACAACGGAAATATTCAACTCTGATGATCCTTGTGCTGTTGCAACTACACTAATACCATTTTTCCCTAATGCCTGGAAAAGTCTGCCTGAAGCTCCGGGAGTATTCCGCATATTCTCTCCTATCACAGCGACGATAGACAGCTTTTCTTCTACTCTCACTTTCTCAATCAGTCGTGCTTTGATTTCAAGAGCAAATGCATCTTCTATCGCTTTACGGGCGATATCAGCATCAACCGGCTTCACGGCGAAACTGATTGTGTGTTCAGAACTTCCCTGTGTGATCAGAATTACATTCACTTTTGCCAATGACAATGCACCAAACAATCTGGCGGAAATCCCGGCCACTCCTACCATACCACTGCCCTGAAGTGTGAGCAAAGCAATATCATCAATGGAGGATATTCCTTTGATCATGAAATCGTAGTCCTTAGAAACAGTAGAGATCAATGTTCCCCTTGTTTCCGGACGGAATGTATTTTTAATCCATAGAGGAATCCCTTTTTCCAGCGCAGGTTGTATTGTTGGCGGATGAATGACCTTTGCTCCGAAATGGGACATTTCCATCGCTTCTTCATAGGTCATTGTTGGAACACAAAATGCCTTTTTTACTTTTCTCGGATCCGCTGTCATGACGCCATCAACATCTGTCCAGATCTGGATTTCCGTCGCGTCAAGTGCCGCACCGAAAATTGCTGCGGTATAATCTGAACCACCTCTTCCAAGTGTAGTCATTTCCTTTTTCTCAGTTGAAGCTACAAAGCCTGTAATAACTTCTACTGATTTTGATTTTTTGAAATGATCCCGTATAGCCTGGTTGGTAGTTTTAAAATCCACCCTTGCCGAACCAAACGTTTCATCCGTACGAATGACAGTCCGGGCATCGAGAAAACTGGAAGTGATTTTTACGGAATTGAAATAATGACTGATAATTTTTGCAGACAATACCTCACCATGTCCGCTGATAAAATCAAGCGTGCGCGCCGACAATTCCCTTACCAGATAAACACCATGCAAGATGTCATGAAGCTCTGAAAATGTTTCTTCCATGAAATCATGAAGTGCTTTGTCTTTCTTCAATCCAAGTTCGGTGATAGCCTGCTGATGCCGATGACGAATTTTGTTGAATGTTTCAATGTATTCTTCATCCTGCGCCGCAGCAAGGCGACTCATCCTGATCAATTCATCAGTGACTCCGCCGAATGCAGAGCAAACGACAGCGATTTTGCTTTGTTTTTTTTTCAATCCGGAAATTATTCCGGCAATTCCTTCAATGCGTTTTGCAGTGGCAACAGATGTTCCGCCAAACTTTAGTACAATCATAATGTCGGTAGAAAATTACGTTAACTAAATACGCAAAAATGACCGGAAAGTTCAGTTTGGATCAGGCCTTCAGCCAGTTGAATATCAATTCCTTACCATATTCTGTAAGAATTGATTCAGGATGAAATTGAACTCCCCAGACAGGGTATTTAACATGTCTGATAGCCATGATGTTACCGTGTTCATCGTAGGCCAAAGGAATAAGTTGGTCTGGCAATGCCTGTGGAGAAATCACCCAACTGTGATAGAGTCCTGATTTAAATGATCGAGGAAAATTATAAAATAGCATGTCATCAGGATGGATAATTTCTGTATGCGACCAAACTCCATGTCGCACCTGATTCAAATTGCTTAATTCAGCTCCGCAATATTCTCCGATTGCCTGATGCCCTAAACACACACCAAGGATTTTTTTACAGGTAAAATAAGCTGCCAATACATCCATCATCTTCCCTGCTTCTTTGGGTAAGCCGGGACCGGGTGATAAAACAATCCCATCATACTTCTTCAGTTCTTCAATTACGATTGCATCATTACGAACAACATCTACTTCCACCTGCTCTGCCTGCTCAAGGAGATGCAACAGGTTAAACGTAAATGAATCGTAATTATCCAGCAATAATATTCGCATGTTGTTCCGGGATTGGTATCAACCAGCTGATGTGAATCTGAAATTCTTGCCGAAAGAAAAGATCTTTTTTCCAGTTTGCATAATCTTTAATTTGTTTGTTGCTTTGATCTCAAGAATTCCAACTCATGAAAAAAATTATACGCACTGAAAATGCACCTGCACCTATAGGCCCTTACAATCAAGCTATAGAAGCAGGAAACATACTCTTTGTTTCAGGACAAATTGCTATCGATCCATCTTCCGGACAATTGATTACCATCAATATTATACGTGAAGCAAATCAGGTGATGCTGAACATCGGAGAAATATTAAAAGCCGCCGGATTGAATTTTTCACATGTTGTCAAAACCACTATTTTTCTGACCGACATGAATAACTTCACTCATGTGAATGAAGTGTATGGGCAATTTTTTACGGAAAATTTTCCGGCCAGGGAAACTGTGCAGGTTTCGCGTTTACCCAAAGATGTAAATGTTGAAATTTCAGTTATCGCAATGCGTTGATTTCAACTTCCGGATAAAAATCCTTTTTCAGCCAGGCTTTAAATAGTCGTTGTTCATCAGGACCGGCTTTGTCTTTTTTCCGGATGGAATAATGATGAAAGTACTCCTGTCCGGATGGTGACAATGCAATGTCTTTCATGATTTGCAATGGAGAATAGGTCGTGAGAATAATCTTCTCACCTTTGAACAGATGAAGCAATTCCTGGATATTGTCCGCGACTTTCATTTCATTGACACTGATGATTTCCTCATCCTTACCCAATCCGGCAAGATCAGCGACTGAAGCCGGGGCAACTTGTTTCACAAATGTTTTTCCATCCTGAACTATTGTTTTGAATCCAAAATATCGTTCAGAATCAAGAGCGGAAGAACGTTTCAACAACTGACATCCGACGAGTCCGAAAACCTCTTCCAGTAATGGCTGATAGTTTTCCGTGCCGTATATGTAATCCACAAAAAAGTCTGCCATCGATTCTCCGCTCAATTTCTCCATGATTGACAGATAATCATGTTCAGTATAACCGATTTTTCTTTTCCCAAAATCTCTGTAAAGAGTACGCATCACTTCATCCAAAGAATATTGACCATTTGACTTTGATCGAATCAGGAGATCACTCATCAATGCTATGAGACAACCTTCATCGTAGATGGAAGTTTTTCTGTTTGGAATTCCGGTACCATAGCCGTCAAGCCAGGTGTCATAAGATGAATCAGCAACACTCAGATTAAATCGTCCGTAATTGTCAAAATGCTTTTGAAGTCGTGCACTTATTTCAATAAAAAACTGATCAACAGTATACACTCCTGCTCGTGCAAGAAATAAATCACCGTAATATGTGGTTACACCTTCATACACAAAACCCAGGCGAGAATAATTTTCCTTAGTGTAATCATATGGCAGCATTTCAGCCGGACGAATTGTTTTGATATTCCACGAATGAAACAATTCATGTGAAGCAACGCCCAGGAAGTCGATGTACAAACTATCCTCCATCAAATTCGAGCCCGGACCCAAAGCGAGTACTGTGGATTTCAAATGCTCCACTCCATGATAATATCTGAATGGCAGTATCTGAACCAGGAAATGATATTCGTTTACCGGGAAATCCACCATGGTACGAATTTGTTCCTCAGTAAATTTTTTGAAGTCTTCGACAATCCTGTCCCAATCCGGTTTGCATTCTCCCTGAAACCAGATATTGAATATAGTACTTCCTGATGTAAATGCTTTGTGCTGAAGTGTTGGACTGGCAATAACAGGACTATCAACCAATTCATGATAATCCTGTGCTTTTACCACATGCTCCGACAATTTTTCCATTGACGTTGCAAGCTTGTATGTCATTGGTAATTCAAAATATACCTCGCAATGTTCATGCATGCGTTCAGGAACATAGAGCATACAATGAACAGGATTGATATACAATTGATGCTCATCCAGCCAGCAAGCTCCTGCATCCAGTTGAGCCGCGTAGTAATTGTATTTAATCACAACTGAAGAAGCGTTGTTCACATTCACCTGCCAGGAATCTTTCGATGTTTTCCGGTATGGCAAAGGCATTCCTTTCTCATCACAAGCCTGCCAGCGCTGAATGTTTCGTGCAAAATTTCCCAATTCATATCTGCCAGGTCGCCACGCCGGTAATTGGAAAAACATTTCTTCACCCGATGGCTTGTCAACCGTGAGTTCAATTTCTATCAGATGATTTACGGGATGTGGAGCGGAAATTTTGTATCGCATACATTTTCGATGAAAAGTTCAGAAGCAAATACTACTACGAATATCTGTTGAAATTTGAAGTAAATGATTCAATAATTGAATAATTACAAACAGTGTCGGTTACAGCTACACTCGCAGATTTTGCATTGCAGCAAATTTCAGAAAAAAAAACGCAAATTCCTGTAAACGATGTGGGAAGGTTGCATTCATGCGACTCATTACACTATTGATTCTCTGTCTTTTAATTCAAACACCTGTCTGAAAAGTCTGTATGTGTATCATTTTGAATCAATTATAAGGCAATTCTAGCGCCTACAGAGTAACTTTGAATTGCCAAACTATAATTATCTTCGCAGCCTAAATAGTTAAAAAAATGAACTACGACTTAATCGTGATTGGCAGTGGTCCCGGAGGATATGTTGCCGCTATTCGTGCATCTCAATTAGGAATGAAAACAGCTGTGATTGAGAAAGCGGAATTGGGTGGAATTTGTTTGAACTGGGGCTGCATTCCAACTAAAGCATTACTCAAAAGTGCTCAGGTGTATGAATACTTATTACACGCACAGGATTATGGAGTAAAAGCCAGCGGTGTTGAAGCAGATTTTCCTGCCATTGTGAAACGATCACGGGGTGTCGCTGACGCGATGAGTAAAGGGGTTCAGTTTCTGATGAAAAAAAATAAAATTGATGTCATCCAGGGAAGTGCAAAAATAAAAAGTGGAAAAAAAGTGGAAGTACTTTCTGCTGATGGCAAAACAACCTTGTATGATGCAAAGCATATTCTGATCGCTACCGGTGCCCGTTCACGCGAATTACCGAACCTTAAACAAGACGGAAAAAAAATTATCGGATACCGTGAAGCAATGGTACTTGACAAGCAACCAAAATCCATGGTTGTTGTAGGTTCTGGAGCGATTGGTGTTGAGTTCGCTTATTTTTATCATTCACTCGGAACCAAAGTTACCATCGTTGAATTCATGCCGAATGTTGTTCCGATTGAAGATGAAGATGTTTCAAAACAGCTTGCACGATCCTTTAAGAAATCTGGAATTGAAATCATGCTTGAATCAAATGTAGAATCAGTTGATACAAGTGGCAATGGTTGCAAAGTTAAAGTGAAAACGAAAAAAGGAGAAGAAACTCTGGAATGTGATGTCGTATTGTCTGCAGTCGGTATTACCAGCAATATTGAAAATCTTGGATTGGAAGATGTAGGCATTATTACTGACAAAGGAAAGATTGTCGTGAACGAATGGTATCAGACCAATATGCCGGGATATTACGCCTTTGGTGATGTGATTAACACTCCTGCTTTGGCACACGTAGCATCTCATGAGGCAATTACGTGTGTGGAAAAAATTGCCGGCTTGCATGTTGAACCTATGGATTACAAAAACATTCCGGGATGTACTTATTGTCAACCGGAAGTAGCTTCAGTCGGCTATACTGAAAAAGAAGCAAAAGAAGCAGGCTTCGAAATTAAAGTGGGCAAGTTTCCATTCTCTGCCTCCGGAAAAGCAAAAGCCGGCGGAAATGCGGATGGATTTGTGAAAGTAATTTTTGATGCTAAATATGGTGAGTTTCTTGGAGCACACATGATCGGTGCCAATGTCACTGAACTCATAGCTGAAGTTGTTGTTGCGAGAAAATTAGAAACAACAGGTCATGAAATTATTAAATCGGTTCACCCTCATCCAACCA
>CALMQM010000093.1 GCA_937871435.1 uncultured Bacteroidota bacterium
TGCATGTATTAGGCCTGCCGCTAGCGTTAATCCTGAGCCAGGATCAAACTCTCCATTGTAAAGTTGATTCTTAAATGCTCTGTGGGATTGTTACGTTATTCTGAAAATCACAAAGAAATTGCGAAGTTCAGGGCTTGTTATTTCCTATTCATATCTTCAAAGAACGTTGACTTTATCTCTGTCAACCCCGTTGGGTTGAGGACTTAGTTTTCAATTTGGGGATGCAAAAGTAGTAACTACTTTCAACTTTCCAAAGAAATTATGAAATTTTTTTAAGTTTTTTCATAATTTGCAGCTAATCAGTCAGAAAAACTCATTATTCAGGTTGCCGATTCAATTCCCCGGCATTCTATCAATTTCTGCTTTTCTGCCCCTTTTGTGTAAAAGAACTGGTGTGAAAGGGGATGCAAATGTAGCAAGAATTGTATTCCGTCCAAATATTGATGCAATTAATTTATGAACAGCTGTTCATGCCGGTTTTTGTATTTAAGGAGACACCTCATTTAATGGGAATTTTCTAGAATTCCACATCGTTCATTTTTATCCTGCACAAACGCTATTCTCACCCTATGCATCACAACCATTTAACATAAAATCCGGCGTAAAAAATTGACCTGGTTTCAATTTAATTCAAGGTGTCGAAGATGAAACCGGAACAATTTTACCATTGAAATACCGATATCCTGTCTGCGTAAATTCAGCTACAAATTTTGCCATTGCCTCCGGTGTAGTCGCCGCCTGAAAATCCGGAAATGCAGTAGAAAACATCTCCGTTTTTACAGATCCCAATGCAAGACAATTCACAGCAATGCCCAAATCCCTGAACTCTTCTGCTAAACATTCCGTCAGATTGATCACAGCTGCTTTACTCGAACAGTAAGCGCTCAGCCCCTTAAATTTTACACTCCCCTGCACTCCACCCATGCTGCTGATGTTCACTATGTGTGCACAAATGTTTTTTCCCCCATCAATTGCATTCTCAGATTTCTCCGGTGCTCTCTCAAGCAAAGGAAGCAGCATGCGGATAATATTCACCGTTCCAAAAACATTCGTCGCGTACACTTCCTGCCATTCACTATTCGTGAGTGAAACAAAAGGCCGGTTGATCAACGTTCCTGCATTGTTGACAAGAAAATCAATGTGCGTACATTCATTCATGATTTCATCTTTCCATCTCTCAACATCTTCCTTTTTGGAAATATCACCGACCAATGGAATCAGTCGTGCTTCTGCCTGCAGATGGCAAGCTTCCTCTTTCAGAGTATCCAATCTTTCACTACTTCTGCTCACAGCGAAAACAGTGTTTCTTTTATCCGCAGACAATTGAAGTGCAACCTGAAATCCAATTCCGTTGCTGGCACCTGTTACTACTATATTCATTGTTAAATTTCTTATTTGACTATTCCAAAGGTGAAAAAAAATGTCCGTATAGCAAGTGATCCTGGTCATCCTGCACTTATATCCACATGCAACAAGATAATACTTGTGCAATGCTGTCGTTGCATTTGTTTTTTTTCAAACATCAGGAATCTCATTATCTTTACATGACTGGCAATTATGAAAAAATCATCCACTATACTAATTCTATTTGTACTCATGTTTGGTTCAACTGCATTTTCGCAGGAAAACGAACCTCCTACTCCGATGGCAGCACCCGCGCCAAAACCGGGTTTTTGGGATCATATTTTCACAGGCGGAAATTTCGGTTTGCAATTCGGAACGCAAACAATTGTTGAACTCGCACCACAACTTGGATATAAATTCACAGATAATTTTGCCGCCGGAATTGGTATCAAATACCTTTATTACAAAATCAACAATTCATACTATAATTACTCCACCAATATCTATGGCGGTAGTGTTTTTGCACGACACATAATTTTCGATGAACTGTTTGTGCATGCTGAAGTAGAAATGCTCAATCTGGAAGTTCCGGACCTTTATCGATTTGTGCGTAGAGATGTAACCAGCGTTTTTCTTGGAGGAGGATATCGTCAGATGATTGGTGAAAATTCTTCGGTCAATTTTTTAGTGCTTTACAATGTCAATGAAACACTTTATTCCCCATACAGAAATCCAATCATTCGCATCGGATTCGGGATTGGAATTTAAAAACGCGTTTCTAAAATAAAAGGGACAGCACCATACACGTGTAAATCCACGTTACGCATCACCTGATTGTAATAATCCTGTTTAGGCATGTAGTAAATCTGGTACCCTTTTGCAAAATATTTTACCACTGCATCTTCATCCAGATAAGATCGGAATACAACATTCTTTCTCAAGGTATCTCCATTCTCTGCCACCAATTGATTGTACCATCTCCCTGCTACTATCACTGACCGGCGTGAAACCGAATCCGTCATACTCAGCACTTCTTTAGAAAATTGCATTCCGTTTCTGCGACGAGAATTGTATGACAATACAGGTCCTTTCAACACATCAAAAACCAAATCTTCTCCACCTGTATTAAAGTGAAAAGATATCGCAGAAGGACTGGATGCATCAAATCTTTCGGAAGGTGAGATATTAAAAACAAAAGGAGAAAGAATAAGGCATACACACAGAAAATTAAAGGCTCTCTCATACAAATATTTTCCAAAAATCATCAGTACAAATGGAACCATTGGAATTAAATATCCTGATTCCATCGGAAGTTTTAAAAACGCGATGATATACAAATCCACTGCGACCAGCCACGCAATCACAAATCTCTCGTTCACTGAACGGGGAAAAAGATATTTCTTTGCCGAGGCTCGAACCGGAAGAAACATCAGGATTATGGCAACAACCAAGGACAGAAATCCCAATACACCCCAAACTTCAACTGAAAATTTATAGAGTACTTTCGGAATAGATGGATAAGGTACATCATAATAGGTGAAAAATCCGAATCCATATTGTTTGAATACCGGAATGTAGGCCAGCATTCCTATGATGATTGCAGGAATGCTCAATTTCAAAATACGGTTCAGATTATTTTTAACTCCTTCACTCTTTGCCAGAAGTATTGCAAAAGGGAGAAGCATTGCTCCACTCGTTATTCGGGAACCTATCGCCAGACCCAGAAACAAACCGGCAACTATCGGATTGCCTTTTATCACAAAGTAGAAAGCGATGAGAATAAAAGCCAAAGCAAAATTGTAGTCAATTGTCGTGGTACTATGAATGTACACCACAGGAACCGCAGCTAAAGCAAAAGAAGCAAGATAGACAGACCGGAAACGCAGCGCTTTTAATGTAAAAAGAAAAAACAAAAACCCGACTGAACTAACCAGGGCGGTGATAAAATTCACAGCAAACGGGCCTCCTGATATAACCAGTGAACTAAGCCATTCATGCACCGGATACCCCGGCAATCGGCTCACTATATAGGTCCCGCTTTGATGCAAATTCATTGCAGTAATTGCAACTGCCCATGAATCGCCGTCCAGACCAAATCCGGAAAACAGAAATGGAATTCGGGATAAGAGAACTGCCAGAAAAAATCCGGCTGCCCCTACCTTCTCATTGCGAAAAATAGTTTTCAGATCCGGACTCAATGCGGAATACGTTTTACACTTAGACTCATCGGATTTCTCCGGAAATCAATAACACACATCGTAGGCTTAAAAAGCAAACAAAAGAAGCTTGATGTACTCCCCCTGCCTGTAAATTTCATTCAAATATGAAATAAAGATTCACACAAAGCAAGAATTGAGCTTTAGTCTTTGATACACTGTATTTTCAAAGGGGCAAACTGCTGTTGAATCGTGACGAATGTGAAAATAAATTGGCAAAGCAGGATATTATTTGTCCAGATCAGTATTCAATAAATGTTCAAAAATCAGCCAACTCCTCACTCTATTTCACAACCCAGCCCTGATACAAATTGATTAAAAGTCCTCCAATTCCAGTCGGCTCATAAAATGTATTATCCGACCGGACTTTCGCTGAATATACGCAGTTGGTTTGGCAGGCGACCATTTGCGGGGATTCGGCAGAACAGCTGCGATTAATGAAGCTTCACGAACCGAAATATTTTTTGCAGGTTTATGAAAATACTCTTGTGCAGCCGCTTCTGTTCCATAAATCCCGTCACCCATTTCTATTACATTGAGATACACCTCCATGATCCGTTGCTTACTCCAGAAAAGCTCAATCAAAAATGTAAAATAGACCTCAAAGCCCTTTCGAATCCATGAACGTGAAGGCCACAGAAAAACATTCTTAGCAGTTTGCTGACTGATTGTGCTTGCCCCTTTCATCCTTTTTCCCTTATGCCTGTCGTTATAAGCCTGCGCTTTACGAATCGCCTCAAGATCAAAACCAAAGTGTTCCTCAAAATTCTGATCCTCGGAAGCAATCACAGCCAAAGGCATCGCTGCACTCATGTTTTCTATTGCTGTCCAGTCTTTATGCATTTTCATGCTTTTCCCGTCTGATTTTTGTTCAACACAACGAATAAGCATTAAAGGAGTGAATGGAATTGGAACAAACCGAAACAAAATTACTGAACCAATACTCAATCCAAGAAACCATAAGAATACCTTCAACAAAAAACGCAGTACCTTTTTTATCATATGCTAATTCTAATCGTATTATTCAACCAATTCATTTTCACCAGGAGATTATCACTTCTTCATCCTTACTAAGATCAAACCAAAATACGAGATCGCTTCCGTCTTGTTTCATCCTGAGTTCCTTTCCTTCAACATTTACATTACGGGCTTTTATTGAAAATGAAATGCCCCATAATTGTTTTCCGGACCTATTAATTACTCTCACCTTATTGCCATTTATTGGCACACATTCTACTTTTTCAAGATCCAATTGATGCGTGATAAACCGGTCAATAGTAGTCAGGTTTAAAAGTCCTTCATCCCGGAATTTTGCCTGGCGCATCAGTACCTTTTCAAATTCAGGAGCAATCCGAATTTTGCTCCCAACTGTTTCGAAATAACCATTGGATGAATCAATCCTTGCAGGATACGCATGAATACAATAGGTAGCTCTGGATTGAACAAAATCTTTCAAACGTGATTCTGAAAAAGTAAAATCCCAAAGATCAGTACCCGGAGGATCAAGCGTATTCATGGTTGCCCAGTGAATTAAAGAATCACTGCGTGTCGGATGCATCCAGAAATCCGGCAAAGGGAAACAATT
Source organism: uncultured Bacteroidota bacterium (assembly GCA_937871435.1). Classification (GTDB taxonomy): domain Bacteria; phylum Bacteroidota; class Bacteroidia; order AKYH767-A; family 2013-40CM-41-45; genus JADKJP01. The sequence goes on from CALMQM010000093.1 coordinate 5,146, forward strand.
TCCCCATCCCGAGTATGGAACACTCATGAACGAAAAATAACTGTATGGAGCATAGAGTCCTGAGTCTTCATAATAACTGTTCCACAAATAACGGACTCCATACTTTTGCCAAAGGTCCTTCGCATAATAGTCAGAATGCCTGTCAAGGCCATCACACATCAAATCCTCTCTGTTACTTTTTTGAGGATTATCATAACCATGATCTATCCATGTTGGTGAATGAAAAGTCTGACTAAAATCCTGTAATGCATCATTCAATAATTTCCGGTTTGTTGTGTAGTGATCCGGAGTATGTAAACAAATTTCATTTCCATCATGATTCAATTCCACAAGAAATTCCCGGAATCCCGGTGTGCCCTGAACAGTTGCAATTTCTGATTTTTCTCCGGCTACCCTATCGCTATTCATGACCTTGTCCGGATTAGCGTAAAACACACTCTTTGTAACAGGAATTTTATTTTTTACAAATCCACCCATTGCATTCTGTGCATGCAGAATCGTATCGCATCCGAAATATATTGCTCTTTGAGTTTGTAAAGATGTATAATCCGCATGTTCCGTCCAGATCAATGCAGCAGTTTTACCATTTTCATTTTTCATCAATCTGGGAAAAACGTTTTGATTCCAGTTCGTGTAGATAGTAATTTCTGATTTCAGGGAATCACCGGCCTGAAACAAACTCCGCGAAATGTCTGATTTCACATTGGTGCCTTTCTTCAATAAAGGAAAATGAAAAAAAGGATGATCGGCATAATAATCCATGTTTACTATGCATCGCTTATGATCCGTATCAAGTTGTAATGACGATGCGTGCTTAGCGGACGGAATGAGTAAAGTATTTTCTCCATCGCCTGCCAGGAATCCACAATGATTCAGCCAATATTCATGCTGAAACCAGGCGGTATCGCTTAAAGTAGATGGAAGATATACTTCTTTCAAGTCAGGTACAAAATCAAAGATCAGGGCAGATCTGGCAACAGTACACTGTTGTTGGAAACGGGTAACAAAAGAAATTTCGAGTGAAGGTCGGAGAGTTGAAAAACAAAAAACAAAGCGGCTTATGGCAGTAGTATCTCGAGTTTCAAATTTTAAAAAAGTTGCGTCAGTAGAAACTGAATCCCCAAGGAAATTAAAGTCAGAGTTATATTTGTTGATTGATTTCGATTTTTTCTGACTTACAAAATCTCCTTTTAAATAATAGAAGAATTCATTCAAAAGTATTTTTCCTTCACTGGTCAAAATTTTGATCGAGCCACTTCCTGAATCATAATCAGCATTGAAATAATTGCCTGAATAAATCCTGTTCCACGATAAATTCTTATCACCATTAATAGGAGGATAGTTTTCAGGTAAAAACACCGGCAATTGTTTTTCAATAAAATCCAGACTGACATCGTCAACGTCTACCTGAGAAGAAGCTGATTCATTCCAAACATAGATTGCGATAATATTTTCTGGTGAACTAAAATTTCGTGGGATTTTAAGTTCATTGTGTGAAGGAAACCAGGATCCGGAATTAGAATTCACCGGTGCTTTCAATGGATAATTCTCCCAATAAACTTCAGAGTCTCCATGCTGAACACTTATCACAACAGATGCTTTTGGATCACCACCCGTAATTCTGACCTGCAGATCAAATACTATTTCAAGATTTTTATGAACACACTGCTCAGGAAATTTGCCTTTGTAGCCTATTCCAAAATGGTGAATGGAATCAGTCCTGCTGAAGAACTTCCCTGAAAACGCCTGACCTTCAATCCTTGTTTCCTGATTCACCCAGGACACTTCCGATGAGTTATTTTCCAAATCGGTTTTTGCGCTCCACAATGTGTCTGCCCTTCTTTCAGCAGAGACGAAAGAAAATTTCAATACTAAAAAAATAAGAAGGAATAGAATTTTCCGGATGCAGTTCATTCAACACAAGAAATTGTGATGAACCAAAAGTAACACAAATCCGGACGGCGGAATAAGAAAATTTACTGCTTACCCTTATAGGACTTTCTGGAAGATCCACCGGCTCTTGTATTGGCTTGTTTCACCGGGCTTTTAGTACCGGACAAACGCATTGCACGGTCAATACTGTCCTGAAGTGCCAATGAACCAGGATTCATATCCAGATTGAGCTTCAGCAATTTCACGGCATCTTCATAGCGTTGCCTTTTGGATAATTCTAAAGCTAGTAAATTCACATGCTCTTCACTAGCAGGGTACTTTCTCAAAACAATTTCTTTGTCTGAATTTGTAATGGCGGAGGCAATGTAGGTATACTCTTTACGAATCGCATTGACACGTTTCATGAAGTAATCGTAAGAAATCATGTCATCAATAAAATCCTGTTCGTAGTGATGAAGAATATTTGTCAGTGATTCGTATGCTTCCCAGGGTTTTAATCCTTTTCTGTGATATTTTTTCAAATACTTGTCGCCTTGCACGAGGAACACAGTATCTCCATCCTGTTGTACAAGAGCATCAAAATTGACAAGTGAAGCCAGGGCTATTTGTGAGTAGTTCTGACTTTCATTCTTGAATCCTCCGCAGGTGGTTTGCCAGATCTGTAAAAACAAATCTACCCCACCTCTTGATGGATTGAGAGTATTGATTACACAATGAACATTCCCGGCACCTGCATGGTAGGCGTGTAAGACAAGAAGGCGAAACCAAATGTCCGTTTCTTTATACACGATTCCTCTTTCATCAAGGTATTTTTTCACATTGGCAATGCACCCTACTTTTAAAAGTCTGGCTGCTACACGTGCCGATTTTTCAAGATCTGATCTATCATCGTGAGTTTTGGTGATGCGTAAACCGTACCTTTTTGCTACACTTTTCATTAATTGAAATGGGCCACCGGCTCCTACATAAGATTTAGCTTTTTTCTTTCCCGGACTTTCAATTAACAAAATTGCCTGTGCATACCATGGATCACAATCCTGTTCTTCAAATACAGTGATTGCTTTGCTTATATCTTCCAGCGTTTTCTTTACTTCATAAAATTCACCTTTACCTGCGGTAACATATAAATTTGTCGCGCTATCAAGACAATTTGCTACACATACGCTGTCTTTGAAAGATGTTTTCTGCGGTTCACTTTGATTCATCCATACCGACCGGCTCACCACATGAATGGGTTTACGACAGGAAGCCACATTGATTATACAAGAATCACTGGTCATGGAAATGACATCACGCCAAAAACGAGCCTGGGCAAGTGTATCCCACCCTTCTTTATAAAGGGAAGAGTCGCGAAGAAAGTTCAAACGCAGGGTGTCTTTGGAGGTAATAACAGTTTTCACTACTACCTGAGTTGCACCAATGGTTTCAGCTTTCATCGACGATGAAAAACAAAGGCTCAATAAAAAGATAAAGAATCTTTTCATGTTTCTATTCTCTATAAAAATAGAGATACGCTTCGCAATTAACGAAGTTCAATTAAATTTAGTGTGAATCTTACAGCTTTGGAAACCCGGAACGGATCAAACACCTCGTTCCTTCTCTTTGTGTCGTTTAATTTGGCGAGACAATGTTTCCATGCACAGGTCAGTAGCTTCTTCGAAAGTTCTGCATTGTTCTTTTGCCAGTATATCGTTACCGGGGACCTGTATTTTGATCTGAACAATTTTATTCTTGTTGTCGCTGGCTTTATCAATTTTTAAAAAGACTTCACCGCCAATAATATGATCGTAAAATTGCAAGAGTTTATCTACTTTGTCCTGAACGAATTGAAGTAATTTTGAATCTGCATCAAAATGAATGGATTGAACTCTGATCTTCATAATAATCCTCCTGAAAATTTATGCCCTGGGGTGGGCTTGTTTGTGTGCTTTTTTTAATTTATCAATTGTATTATGAGTATAAACCTGTGTTGCACTCAAATTCGCGTGACCTAACAGTTCTTTAACGCTGTTTATATCTGCTCCATGATTGAGCATATGAGTAGCGAAGGTGTGACGGAGAATGTGAGGGCTTTTCTTATCCAGTGTTGTCACTTCACCTAACCGACGAGTGACGATACGGTACACCATTTTTGGATACAGTGTTTTCCCTTTTTCGGTCACAAAAAACGAAGGAACATTAGAAAAGTGTTGATCACGCTCTTCCCGGTATTCCTTGATCAGTCCTTTGAGCTTATTTGTAAACGGTATAATCCGTTCTTTGTTTCTTTTTCCCAGAACTTTTAGCTGCCCCTGGTAAGCATCTACATCCTGATCTGACAATCCGATCAGTTCAGAAAGTCGCATGCCGGTAGCATACAGGAATTCAAGAATTAATCTGTCGCGCTGAGATTCAAAGTCTGCCTCATGATTCTCACTTTCAAACAGCAATTCCATCCGGGGCTCTTCGACAAAAACCGGCAATCTCCTGGAAGTTTTAGGAGATAAAACTTTCAGCATTGGATTTACCGTGATCTCTCCTTTGCGCAGGAGAAATTTATAGTAAGTTTTGAGTGTTGTAATTTTCCTGTTGATAGAACGGGGCGTGATTCCTGACTCCATCATATTCACCATCCATGACCGGATCATTGGATGATTAATCTCTGTTACATCACTGACTTCGTAGGTTTTTTTTTGAAAATTAAAAAACTGAATCAGATCAGATTCATAAGCCAACAGCGTATGAGGAGAGAATCTTTTTTCGAATTGTATGTATTGAAGAAAGCTTTGAATATTCATGCAAGATTACTCTGAACTAAAAAAGGGAAAAAATTAATGCATTGCTGCGCTTAATTTTTTCCCTTCAGATTTCTTTTCTACCATAGTCATGTTCAGAAGAACAGATGTGATAGGTAAAGGTAATCAAATATCCTGATACCGTCAATCGAATCTTAAAGCGTATTGCTGCGCTTCATGAGATCGATGTAACGCGCGTGAATCACTTGCTGGCGGCGGGTTACAGACGGCTTCTCGAAAGTCTGGCGACGACGAAGTTCACGAACAACACCTGTACGTTCAAATTTCTTTTTGAACTTTTTCAGGGCTTTGTCGATGGACTCGTTTTCTTTAATTGGTACAATGATCATGTTTATTCTTTTATAAGGACGGCAAAAATAGTGAAATCCATCAATTCTACAAATATCACTTCAAAATTTCCCTCGAAATGACCAATTTTTGAATTTCTGAGGTTCCTTCCCCTATTGTACAAAGTTTAGAATCGCGGTAAAACTTCTCCACCGGAAAATCCTTCGTATATCCATAACCTCCAAATATTTGCACAGCTTCTGTAGAAACTTTAACAGCGACCTCAGAAGCATAATATTTGGCAAAAGCACTTTCCTTTGTACATTTTTGCTTCTTGTTTTTGAGATCTGCTGCTTGAAAAGTGAGCAATTCTGCTGCTTCAATTTGGGTAGCCATATCAGCCAATTTGAAGGAAATTGCCTGAAATTCGCCGATTTTTTTACCAAACTGCTCCCTTTCCTTTGAATATTTCAATGCAGCTTCATAAGCACCTTTGGCTATGCCGATAGAAAGTGCCGCAATTGAAATTCTTCCACCATCCAACACCTTCATTGCCTGGATAAAACCTTCTCCTATTTCACCTAATATTTGACTTTTATGAACTCTGCAATCTTCAAAAACCAATTCAGCTGTCTCAGAAGCTCTCATCCCAAGTTTATTTTCCTTTTTGCCGGCTTTAAATCCGGGGGTTCCTCTTTCAACAACGAAAGCTGTGATGCCACGGGAATCGAGCAACTCTCCTGTTCTCGCAAGAACTACTGCAACATCTCCGCTTTTTCCATGAGTGATCCAGTTCTTTGTTCCATTCAGGACCCAAAAATCACCGTCTTGCTTTGCTACACAACGCATCCTCAAGGCATCACTACCTGTATTGGCTTCGGTAAGTCCCCATGCACCGATCCATTCTCCGGTTGAAAGCTTGCTCAGGTATTTTTGTTTTTGTTCGTCATTTCCAAATGCCATGATATGACCTGTACACAAAGAATTGTGAGCGGCCATAGAAAGTCCGATGGAACCACACACCTTCGCTACCTCTACAATAGCTGTGATGTATTCAAAATAACTGAGTTCTGCTCCGCCATATTTATGTGGGACAAGAATTCCCATTAAACCGAGCTCTCCCATTTTCTTGAAAGTCTCCACAGGAAAAATCTGTTCCTCGTCCCATTTCATCATATCCGGACGAATATGTGTTTCAGCAAATTTTCTGATGGTCTCGGCAATCATTGACTGATTCTCAGTCGGGTTGAACTCTATCATATACTATTTAATAATTGATAAGGCTTATCGTATTTTTCGAATATTGATTCAATACATTCTGTCCGTTCAGGAATCCCAATGATACCAGGAAGCAGAATCCGGCAACGTGACCACCTTGTCCGCGGATCAACTCAGCGGCTGCAGCTGCTGTACCTCCTGTCGCTAATAAATCATCATGCACTAAAAAATTTGCTCCGGATGTGATTGCATCTGCATGCACTTCCATTATGGCAGAGCCATACTCTAATTTGTATTCGTAAGAGACCGTTTTATAAGGCAGCTTTCCTTTTTTACGGATAGGAATGAATGGTACTTTAAATTTTTGCGCAAGCATCAAACCAAATAGAAAGCCGCGACTTTCCACACCTACAATCCCATCAATCTTTTGATCCGAAAAGGACGCATACAAGGCATCAACAATGTCTTTACATAGTTCAACATCGAGAAGAATTGGAGTAATATCTTTAAACAGAATACCTTGTTTAGGAAAATTTGGAACATCACGAATGCTGTTCTTTAGGCGATCTTCCAGATGCAAGGATGGAGAGAGAGATGAAGATGTCAATTAGGTATGAATTATCTGATGAAGATTAGGAAATGATCATATTTTCTCTTGTAACTGAGTTCTTCACAGTGCATTCCCGGAATGAAATACCACGAAGGACAATTTGCAAAGAAGAGATAATTTTCACAATTGGATGAAAGTTTAATCGCTCAACTTCATCTGTATCCCTTCCAGCTCTCAGAGAACAAAACTTAAATACCCTGCAAGTTTACGGAGATTTTCTTGAGGTATCAAGGGGATTGAATTTAAGTCATTCATGTTGTGAAAAGGTCCATGCTGATCTCTGTAATTTAACAGAATCCTGGCCAATTTAAACCCGACATAGGGATGGAGTTTTAACTCATCAAAATTTATCTTATTCAGTTCAATCAAACGAAAAGGAATTGTATCCGAAAGAAACACAAATGATTGCACAGCGTTAAACAGGCTGTCATTCATTCCCCAGATTTCATGAAGCTGTTCAAGTGAACAGAATCCGCCCAATTTTTCCCGATAAGTAAGTATTCGATGAGTAAAACCGGGACCAATTCCGGGCAAGCGGAGAATTTCTAATGAATCTGCCTTTGCCAGATCTATCCGCAATGGATTATTTTTTTGCTTTCGTTCTGAATCTTTCTTTTTGTAATAGTCACCTGAATCGGGTAATAAAATATAGGGCTCCATTCGGAGGTAATCAGTGTATTTGATACTGTAAATTTTCTGTAAATCTTGTTTAACTCTGAACTTCCCCCCTTTCTCAAGAAACCGAAGAATAATGGAAGCCTGTTTCGCACTTAACCCGAACAGCATCCACTGCGCTTTGTCAATAGAATTCGGATCAAATTTTTCCATAAGTACTGTTGTTTGTGAAGTATTTTCAATCAGTGATTTACGGGAATCATCAGAATAGGGAACATTTTCATACGCTTTGCCTGATTGGAAATGGTGGCTGTTTTCTGATAAGTCAGGCTTCTTGAATGTTGAATTTCTCATTGCTGCCGAATCAGAAATAATTTGTTGATCCAATTCCGATTCATAATTATCGGTGATGATCAATTCAGGATGAAGTGGAAAATAATGCATCCAAAAAAGAATAGCACATTGTAAACTAAGGATAAGAATGAAGATGACAATCCCCCTCCTTTCGCGTCTGGAAAAAGTAAAATAATCGCGAAATGAAGCTTGTAATATTTTCGATGACTTTTTCATTTTGCCTTTCCGGAAGGGAGATTAGAATACCCGGAAAACTACAGCCTACGTTTTGGAACGACAACCATCAAAAGATGGCTTTTATATGATGATTAAAATTAACCATTGAGTTCACATAAAATATTTTTATAGAAGAAGAGATAGAAAGACATGCAGTCCGGTCAGTTTCATCTTGCACAATCCAGGTTAAAGGTATCGAGATAAAATCAGACTCATGTTTTATGCTTCCCGCCTGTATCAAAAATCCTCCTGAAAAAATGATTAACATCAATGTATTATTTCTAAATTTGAAAAAAGGTTGAATTGGACATGAACTATAAATTCAATCTATGATGATTTTTTGGAGTATTGTTTGATTTCTTTTACCGCACGAATACAAGTCAGGATTCTCTATGTTACACAGAATTTTTCTTAGTCTGCTTTTTCTCTTCCTAATAAATTCCTGTCTGGCGCAATCGACTTTTCAAAGGCAATTTAAAGGAGGAATTCAACTGGAAGTACTTTCGGAACCGATTGTGCAATCCGGAGGGTTTATTATTGCCGGCACTACAGATTCATTCGCTCTGCATGGTACAGATATGTATTTAATCCGATTGAATGAAAATGGTGATACACTATGGTCGAAAACATATGATCATGGACAATATGATGTATGCCAGGCTGAATGCTCTACAGATGACGGAGGATTTTTACTTGCCGGTAGAACGGAAGGAATTACTATTAACAATTCCAAAGCTTTGCTGATAAAAACAGACAGTACAGGTCATATGCTTTGGACCAAAACCTACGGTGGTCCATCCTATGAAACAGCCATTGATGTCAGACAAACGAAAGACAGTGGATTTATCATCGCAGCTGAAACCCATAGTTACGGAGCCGGAAACAAAGATATTTTTATGATTAAAACAAATAGTGTTGGAGATACAATTTGGACAAAGGTTCTCGGTGGCGTAGAAGCTGAAAGCGTAAAATCTGTTTGTGAAACCTCAGATGATGGATATGCAATTACAGGAGTAACTTTCAGCTTCAGTAATGGAAGCGGAAAAATATTTTTAGTCAAGATGGATCGTAATGGTAATGTTGACTGGACAAAAATTTATGGAGGGAACAATTGGGATTACGGCAGTTCAGTTTTGGAAACTCCGGACAGAGGTTTTATTTTGACAGGAATAACTTATAGTACCGGTGCTGGAGTTGGAGATGTTATTATGATTAAGACCGATAGTATTGGTAACCGGGATTGGGCAAAAACTTATGGTGGAACTAATACAGAAGTAGGGATGAATGTAAAAGTATGCAGAGACGGAGGCTTTATTGTATTGGGTCAATCCATCTCTTTCTCTACTGCATGGAATGCATTTTATCTTATACGGACTGACAGATATGGTGACACATTGTGGACGAGAGCCTATGGAGAAGATCTGAAAAATATTGGTACATCAGTGGAAGAAACCGCTTTAGGTGGGTTTGTTTTATCCGGGTACCGAGGATATATCGGTTCAAATTCTTCAAGCTATTATCTCATTCAAACGGATTCCGATGGATTTAGTGGTTGTGCAGAAAGATTCACCGCAACCCAGGTTATGAATTCCTCGCTCAATGGTTTCACTGCACCGTTTGTGATTACTCAAGCTTCGCCACAGGTGTTATCCATTGCCATGATTGAAGGAAGTGGGTCCGAAGACTCTACTCTGTGTTCCATCATTAATTCTTTACCTGAGTTTCCTAATTCATCGCTTGAGTCATTAATCATTTCACCTAATCCAAGCAATGAAATATTAACTATTGAATTCATTCAACCGGTGACAGGTGAAATTGATTTGCATTCTCTTTCCGGAGAGTGCGTTTTTCATTCGTCTCTGATTCAAACAAACAAACTTACCATCAATACCGGGACAACACTTAATGGAATTTTTATTTTGAAAGTCAATGATGGGAATTCGATATATTGTAAAAAAGTTTGTTTGATTGCAGATTAAATACCATTTTATCCGCCTCTTTTTTCACAACACTTTTATTTATCTCATACAAAAACAAATAAGAAGCGGGAAGTAAATCTTTCCCGCTTCTTATTCAACATATTCTTACTTCTTCACGGTCACTAACATAAAGGTGGCAGTGATTGAAGTTCGGTTTTGATCAGCAATCTGATTTTGATTTTTGAACAACTCTTCCAATTCATTTTGCAAAGCTTCTGCCTTACCGTTCTTTGCTGCTGCTTCAAATGCATTCATGGTTGGTCCATAATAGTTTTTGAAAGTCTGCACAAATTGAGCAGGAGAATAATCCGCTTTAAAAGTGAAAGTATCTTTTGCACAGGAGATATTCTCTTTACTGATTCCTGCCTGAACAAAACGGTCGACAATGTTCGATTCCACGCCCCACAACATCGGACTTACAAATCCTTCAGGTGGTGCCGGAGTGTAGGCAGCAGAAATCTTTAATATCTGCGCTACCAATGTCGGGTCACCTGGAATCCAGTTGCCCATGACTACTTTTCCACCTTTTTTGGTAACCCGAACCATTTCTTTCGCTACATCCAAAGGATTGGGAGCGAACATTGCTCCGAAAATACTTACTACGAGATCGAAACTTTCTTCTTTCAGGTTCAACAGATTACTTGCGTCACCTTCCTGGAAAACGATATTAGAAAGGGATTCTTTTCTTACTCGTGCATTTCCTGCAGCAACGAGATTACTTGCAATATCAACGCCCAATACCTGCGCGCCGGTTTTAGCGATTGGAATGGCTGTTGTGCCATCACCACAACCCAAATCGAGCACTGTAAATTTTTTGTCAATACCGATTTTGGCCACTAATTGTGTTCCGCTTTCGCGCATAGTTTCAGCGATTTTTGTAAAATCACCTTTTTCCCATAATGCTTTGTTAGGATTCATTTTGTTAGATTTTAAAACAGTTAAATAATAGTGAGATTGAATTTGATTACAAAAGTATGTCCGGTTTCCGGCATCGGGCATTCTTAAAAGTTCAAACTCTTTGCTTAAAAGTTCAGGTTTATAAAAGAGAGTGTAATTGACTGAACATGACACTTTCGCCTGAATCGGTAAGAACTCCGACTGATTCAAATTCCGATCCTGTGATTGTGAATTATTTTCTCAAAAATTTTTTCAGTCAGAATAGTCCTTTTCCGGAGAGGATCATGTGAGTTGCCTTCACAATAATTTTCATCTGCCGCCCAGTTTAATTTCTTTACTTAGCTCACTCAAATTAATATATGACATTAGAAGAACAACTACAAGAAAGAAGTAAGGGTAAATGCGAATTGTGTGAAGCACAGGATGAATTGATAGTTTATCATCTGCCGCCAGAGGAAATTTCGGAGCCTGAAAAAAGTGCATTGTTGTGCGATATCTGTTATCAACAAGTGTCTAAAAAAGCTGAATTGAATCCGGATCATTGGCACTGTCTAACTACATCCATGTGGAGTGAGACGCCTGCTATCCAGGTTCTCTCGTGGAGGATGCTGAACAGACTAAAACATGAAAGCTGGGCTACGGAAGCTATTGATATGCTTTATCTGGATGACGAATTACTCAATTGGGCAAAATCAAGCAATGATCACCTGGAAGAAGAAGTTTCAGAAGTGCATCGCGACAGTCTTGGGAATAAACTTGAAAATGGCGATTCAGTTGTTCTGACAAAATCGCTGGATGTAAAAGGATCCCAAATTAATGCACGAATAGGAACGGTTGTAAAAAATATCCGTCTCGTTCATGATAACACGGAACAGATTGAAGGCAAAGTAGAAGGACAACAAATTGTCATTCTGACTAAATTTCTTAGAAAAGTCAGCGTTTGATTTTCGGTTCTTCCTAAAAATTACCTTTGGACTAATCACCTCTGAAGTAAATTCTCTTTCAACCTTTTTTCTCCGAAAAAAAGACATCCATGAATTTATCACAACAACTCGCTAAACATTTCCGCGAAGTAAACAGTGGAGGAAACTGGACATGGTCAAATCTAAAAGACAATTTAACTGACGTTACCTGGGAACAAGCCACAACAAAAATTCCATCTTACAATACTATTGCTGCCCTTGTTTATCATATACACTATTATATCGAAATATTAATTCCGGTTTTGCAAGGAGGCAAATTAGACGGGAGCGATAAATACAGCTTTGATGTACCGCCAATTCATTCAAAACAGGAATGGGATCAACTTCTCGAAAAGTCACGTCGTGATGCTGAAACGTTTGCCGGTATAATAGAGAAAATGCCTGAAACCAAATTATGGGAAAATTTTCCAGATCCTAAATACGGGAATTGGTTAAGGAATATTCTCGGAGTTATCGAACACACTCATTACCATCTTGGTCAAATTGTCATTTTGAAAAAAATGATTCAGTCACAAACTTCAGAAGAGAAAACAAACTGATAAATCATAAGTATCATTTAATTTGCACTGACTCCAAATTGTTCCAATTGTTTCTGAACTATTTTCAATCCCTCTAAGAAAGAATGAGGATGAAAACTCAACTCCTTCTCCGCTTTTTGAATGATAAAACCTGTGACAGGCGGACGTTTTGCCGGTTGTTTTAATGCTTCGGATGAAATCGGGTTAATGAAAGTGGAATCCAGACTCCAAAAATCGGCAACAATTTTTACCATGTCCAGGATACACATCAACTCTCTTCCGCTAACGTGAAATATACCTTGTTTCTTGTTGTAAGCGGCCTGAATGCAGGCATCTGCAAGATCTTCAGCGAGTGTCGGTGAACGGAACTGATCATTAATGACATTAATAGTTTTGCCGGCTTTTAATGCATTGATTGTCCAGAGAACCACATTGCTTCGGCTGTTATCGTCTACTACTCCATAAATAATAATTGTTCTCAAAATCGCCCAGGACAATTTACTTTCCTGAATCCGTTTCTCAGCTTCATACTTTGTGTATGCATAATAACTTTGAGGATTGGGCTTATCCGTTTCCACATAAGGACCATTGGCTCCGTCAAATACAAAGTCTGTTGACAAATGAACCAGATGTGTACCGTATTTTTCACACGCTTCAATCAGGTATTCCACAGCTTTCACATTGAGTGTGATGGCTTCATCTTTTCTTTCTTCACATGCATCTACATTTGTCAATGCGGCAGTATTGATAACCGCGTCAGGCTTATATTTTTCGAAAATCTCTGATACTTGATTCCGATCGCTGATGTCAAGCGATTCATAAATATATCCGGTTTGCACTTTCATGCGGTTGGCTCCTTTGGATGTAGAAATACAACGGACATCTCCCCGTTGAATTAATGCATAAATTATTTTCTGACCCAGGAGACCATTGCTGCCTGTAACGAGAATTGTTTTCAATACATGAAAGCTTAAGGATTAATAAGTATTTCTTTAAATCGCATTACTTGTTCCTGCGTTCCCAAAACGAAAAGTTTAGCGTCCTGCAACATAATGGTATCCGGTGGCGGATTGATGACATATTCTCCATCAGCAGTTTTGAACCCGATAATATTGGCTCCTGTTTTATTGCGAATCTCCAGATCACGAATAGACTTATTGCGCATATTGGCAGGAAGTGAGCTGAACAAAATTTCCTCCAAACGAATATTTATCCTTCCTGTTATGTGGTCTATAAACTCCAATACATCCGGCTTGGTAACGAGCGCAGCCATATGAGTTCCGCCTATTTTATCAGGCATGATAACATTGTCCGCTCCCGCTCTTTTCAATTTATGCTCTGAGGCATCATCTGAAGCACGGGAAATTATCTTTAGTTTCGGATTGCGGTCTCTCGCTGTCAGTACAACAAAGACATTGGCCGCATCACTTGGCAAGGCAGTGATCAATGCTTTAGCGGAATCAATACCGGCTTCAACGAGCACTTCATCTTTTGTAGCATCCCCCTCTATGAATAGAATATCATCTTCTTCACGCATTCTTGCAACCAGTTCAGGCTTGGCTTCAATTGCTACAAACTTTTCGTTCCCGGAACGAAGCTGTTCACATGCTTGTCTGCCATTTCTCCCGAAACCACAAACGATAACATGATTTTTTAATTTTTGAATTTCTTTGTTCACGCGATAGTGTCTGAAATAAGTTTGAAATTCTCCTTCAATAATATAACGGGTAATAACTGAAACAGCATAGGCAAAAGTACCAATACTGAAAATAATCAAAATAGAAGTAAATATTTTTCCTGCATCATCCAGCTCCTTAACTTCCCTGTATCCAACGGTTGCTACAGTGATTACGGTCATGAACACTGAGTCCAGGACAGAATAGTCTTCAATAAAATAAAATCCCAGAATTCCCACGACCAGTACCAGCATGACCATGGCAATGGCGTAATACAATTTTTTGAAGTAATGGAAATTGCCCAGAATGTTTTTAAAATTCACTGATTCCATAGGACAGTAAATGTAAAACTCTGTATTCAGTCAATGCATTCTGTCTAAAATAATTTCCAACAAAACGCCACAAATAACTTCCTCACTTCAACAGGAAACCAGCACAGTAGAAAAAATGAAAATGAATTAAAAATCAGAATTTCAGTCTTTTAAAACAAGAGAAAAAACTTCACGTGAAATCTACTTTGAAATGAATAAAGGGCTTTTCCATATGCCTCTGCCATGTGTCCCGATATATAATTCCTGTGTAGCATGCAAAATATCCATATCACTAACCATTACTCTTGGTAATCCGTAGTTGAAAGAACGCCAGGCATTCAGGTTATCCATAGTCACAAACACTCCAATGTGCGTACCGGCATACACAACATGAGAAGGTTTGTTGTCAAAAAGAAGCACATTGACATCGGCATCAGAAGGTAAGGCTGATGAATAATTCTTCCATGGATTTTTTCCTTCACCGCCGCTTTCAGATCGCATCACCTTGTAATCCCATCCTCCCTTAAATCCCACAAGAACAATGTCAGGATTATCGGGTTGTATCGCCAGACAAGTGATAGCGGAGTAACTGACTCCTTTTAAACCGATAGTGATGTCCGTCCATGTTTTTCCTCCATCTGATGATTTATACAAACGATGTTCAGGATCAGGAGACCATGCAGGATTCGCGAATGCGGCATAAATCCGGAGTGAATCAGAGGGCGCTACCGCAATCGCTATGAGTGTTGCATTCCCATCAATTCCGGGAAATGAAGAAAGCGCCGTCCAGCTTTCACCTTTATCTTTACTTTTAAAAAGTGAAGAATACCCTGTGTAAAGTACATTTTTTTGTTGAGGATCACGGATAAACGGGCGCAAGTATTGCGCTTTTTCTTTCCTTGAAGCTGCCAGATTTCTTGACCATGTGATTCCACCATCTTCCGATCGTGAAGTCAGGTTATTATTGCCATCGTTGGAATATTGACACCGTGGAAAATCCGGATCAATCAATGCTTCCATTCCGTCACCTCCTCTTACCATATACCAACCTGAAATTGAATCATCAGATGGACGGAATTGTTGAGTGCCACAATCCTGCATTCCGGCTAAAATGCGATATGGCTTTTGTTGCGAGACAGAAACACTCCAGCATTCAGCGATGTTCAGACCCCGACTAATTTGCCGCCAATTCTCTCCTTCATCTGAACTTGCATACAATCCGCCATCCGTTGATGCATATAGAGTTTTACCTGTGGGATCGAATGTGAGTTCATGCACATCATCATGCAAACCATCACCGGCATTTTTATAATTCCACAGACCTTTGTATGAAACAAGTTTGTTCACTCTGTTGCCTGCAGAAAAGAAAACAAGATCCGGATTTCCGGGATGCACAGCGAGAGCGGTTCTCCATTCAGGACTGGCTGGAACAGAAAGTCTTTTTTTAAAAGTTAAACCTGAATTTTCACTCAGATAAAAATCATTTTGATAGGAGTTCTTCAATACGCACAAGGCATAAACATTTTCCGGTTTGGCCGGACAAAATGAAAGTTCAAACCGAAGTACAAGTGAATCGGGAGGTAATCCGCGATTAGGTTGAGTGTCCCAATGCAAACCACAGTCAGTACTCATGTGAATGGTTCTCCCTGAAGCAAACAAGGCATCCGGATTTCCCGGTACAAATTCCAGATCCTTCAGATACCCATCTGTTACACACAAAACGGGATACCAATTTTTTCCGGCATCAACAGATCGATAAATAAATCCATCAAACGATTTGGTTTTGCTGATACAGGTATGTATCACAACGAGTAGTACATTGGGCTTTTTTGGATGGATGAGTATTTTTCTCACAACCTTCAGGCTCGGGTATTTCCAAAATGCTGAATCCGGCTTTCCGTCACAACGATACCAGATTCCGATCGGTTCACTCCATGTCTTACCTCCATCTGTGGATTTAACTATTCCACGACTTTGACAAGATTCGCTCCCTGCGGCAGGATCATGCATGCTTAAAATGCAATCCGGATCTCCTGTGGTGAGATAACATATCCCGGATTTCTTCGGATGAAATGCTAAAGATGCAATTCCGGTATTTGGCAATTGATCCGTATAAGATGGAATCCATTGTGCTCCGTTATTTGAAGATTCCCACAAGCCACCGTATGGTGAACCAACATACATTTTGCCGAGATTGTTTTTCAAAAAACATTTTTGTTTTGGTTGAAAAAATATACCGCATACTCTCCCTATACCTCTGGCATTTTTCAGAGTGTAATCGAATGGGCGAATGAGAGAAGGAAAACTGTCCGGTCCTAATGCTTGCCAATTCTGAGCAGATACCGAATGAAATCTGAATAATAAAACGAGCAGAAAACCAAAAGTGTAATGCAGTCTGTTCATGGAAAAAGCAGAACGAAGTTCATGAAAAAATCTGTTTGCTTTTCATCTGAAACGCATGAATTCCGTACAAATCCAAAACAAATTTCTGAGGGAATTATAAATCCCACACTGAAGTCCTTCTGTTCCGAATGTATGATTTCATCTTTATCCAAAAAGCGAGGATCATGTAAATTATTAACGGAGATCCTACTGTTAGAAATGATGCATAAATAAAAAACAAGCGAATGACGGAAGTGCGCATATGCATTTTATCTCCAAGATAAGAGCATACACCAAATGCTTGTTTCTCAAAATAATCTCTGATGGAAGAAACGAGTTTCATGGGAGTGAGTTGATAAGCTGGTTTCCTATGGCACAAGATAAGCATTTTTTTTCTGCACAATGATGTATTTTTAACTGAATGAGTGCCTGGCTTTGAAATGCAGATCGAGACATAATTCCGGCTTCTTTCCAATTTCGTATAAGGTTGTTGTCTTCTGAAGGAATTGATTCCAATAAATCAAGAGCTTTCTTTTTATGTTGTTCTGAGCCTTGTTCCGTTCCCCAGGCGAACAAAAAAGGAACAACTGTATTGATCAAAATATTTTCAACTGAAGATTTTCCCATGGATTTCATCATAGCCTCTGAGGGTTTATCAAAGACATAATGATTCATCCAATAATCTGAAGGAGTTAATTTAAATATTTCTAATCCGTCTGAGAGCGAATTTATATGTAGAATTTGGGAGAAAAGATTTTCCTGAGTTGTAATCAATCCGGCGAATTGTGCAATCCTGATTGTGGGAAAATTAGAAGGTCTAAGACGAAGAAATTTCCATGCAGACGAACTGATTGGCTTCAAATTGTAAATTCGACTGAGATGACTGAATTCTGTTGACAGAGAAATCGGATATGCATCATGAAATCGCTGTGCGAGCAATCCGGCTTGTCCGAACAATAATGCCTCCACTTCCAGCAAGCGTGATCTGTGTTTCAATAATAAATTTAAAGGGAGCGATCTTGATAACAATTCAAATGGAAGGGCATTTACCTGGAATCCGAAATTTTTAGCAAGATGCTGGTAAAATGTTTCTTCCCAGTTATTTCTACTCCAGTCGAGAAATTGACGAATGCTTCGCGTTTTTTCTTCCAGTCTTTCGACGGCAATTCTGTCCAACCAACCGTCCACAGTTATTGAATCCAGTTCCTTTAAGCGATGTGCACAAGGCACCCAGCCACGTGTTCCAAGCAATTGCAGATAATTCATCCATAAGTGATCAGGGAATTTATTTTTCAATTCTATCGTAGGAACAGAACTCCCATCCTTTCTCAGAGTTGCGACATCTCTTTCAAACACTACATGCAAAATGCAATTGTCATATGCAGCATCAAAATGATGACCATGTTTTTGCCAGTCAGAGGCGTGAAGATGAATTTCCACATTTCCCGCCCACAATGTTCCGTCAATTCGAAGCTGCGCATTAAAAAAATCCGGTCCTGCATCGGTATTTAATTTGCCCGGGCGAATTATTTCGACAATGCTTCCTTCAGAGGTGGCCAAATGCCGTGCGTCAAACAAGCGGTATTGCCAGAGGTAATGGAGAAAAGCTTCATTCATCGGATTAAATTTCCGCTCAAAATAAATGCAGAAAAAAAAATATCCGGTTTACTAAAAGAGAATTCTTTTAAATAAAAATTACAACTATGAGGTTTCTTAAAAGCAATAACTCATTGATAAAAATATCAGACAATTTCGTGTCTTTCAAGAAGCATGGCCATTTCTTCAGCTGTTCGTTTTGCTTCTTTTCGTGCAGCTTCAGCAAAATCTTCTCCGGCTGATGCATAAATGATTTGTCGTGAAGAATTCACCAACAAACCGCATTGCTTATTTAATCCGGCATGAGCCACTTCCTCAAGACTTCCCCCCTGTGCTCCTACTCCCGGAACCAGCAGAAAGTGATCTGGAACTATGGAACGGACAGTATTAAGTAATTCCGGATGTGTTGCACCGATCACATACATCATTTGACCGGCGTCAGCCCATTTTTGTGAAGTTCGTAAAACATGTTCATACAATTTCTCTTCTTTGCCTGAAACAGGAGAACACATCTCATTTAATTGAAAATCCATTGATCCTGCATTGCTTGTAAGTGCGAGGAGAATCACCCATTT
The DNA here is from genome assembly GCA_937871435.1 of uncultured Bacteroidota bacterium. GTDB lineage: Bacteria > Bacteroidota > Bacteroidia > AKYH767-A > 2013-40CM-41-45 > JADKJP01. The sequence continues at coordinate 24,031 of CALMQM010000093.1, forward strand.
GCCCTGACGTAAAAATGGGCTCACCGAATCTTTTCCCATGTACGGCGCCACTGTCACAGAATCAAAATGATAATAATCGTAAAATGTGCGGGCATACATTTCTGAAGTATTCCCAATATCACCACGTTTCGCATCAGCAATCGTGAAAACAGATTCAGGTATGCAACGCATTGTCTTTTCCAGACTGGTTAAGCCTGCCGGTCCCTGAGATTCATAGAAAGCCAGATTGGGTTTAAATGCAACACAAAACTCTTTTGTGGCCTCAATAATCTGCCTGTTAAATTCAAACACAGGATCATCCTGCTTCAACAGGTGTTTTGGAATCCTGGTTATGTCTGTGTCAAGTCCGATGCAGAGAAAAGACTTTTTGACACAAATTTGACTGAATAATTCTTCTCTGGTCATGATGGGTGTGAAGATACATTTTCCATCCCTTCCCTCCGCATTGGAGACGAATAGTCAATGCAATGATCACAAATGGAAGTGGATAAATTCAATCAACTGATTGACAAAGCTGTTGCGGAATCAAACACCAGTAAATATCTTACTAACCAGAAATTACGCGCTATGTCTTCAGAGAAAAAAAGTTTATCCCTTTTTGATTCTACTGCCATTATCATCGGCTCGATGATAGGATCCGGAATTTTCATTGTCTCCGCTGAAATTGCACGACAGGTGCAAACTCCCGGGATGTTATTGCTGGCATGGATAGTCACTGCTGTCATTACCATTTTCGGAGCATTAAGTTATGGAGAACTAGCCGCCGCAATGCCAAAGGCAGGAGGACAATACATTTATTTAAAGGAAGCGTATGGACCGATGTATGGCTTTTTGTACGGATGGACTTTATTCTCAGTGATTCAAACAGGAACGATAGCAGCAGTAGGTGTAGCATTTGCGAAATTCACAGGAGTTTTCTTTCCGGTGATATCCGGAGATAATTACATTTTTCATCTTGCCTCATTTCATATCAGCACACAACAGTTGCTGGCGATCGGAATTATCATTGCGTTGACATTGTATAATTACAACGATGTAAAAACAGGTGCGATTCTTCAAAATATTTTTACCGTATCTAAAGTCATCGCCTTGCTTCTGCTGGTGATTCTGGGAATTTACTTTGGTGCAAAAGGAGCGGGCAACTGGAGCAATTTCAGTCCTGCTTTTCCTGATGTGATTACTCTGACGACAATTGGAATTTTCGGAGCAGCGATGACCGGTTCTCTCTTTTCCGCCGACGCCTGGAATAATATCACCTACACTGCAGGTGAAGTGCATAATCCTCAACGCAATTTACCATTGTCACTATTTATTGGAACAGGTACGGTAATGATCCTTTATCTCTTGGCCAACTTTGCATATATCTATGTATTGCCGATTGATAAAATCCAGCATGCAGAAAATGACCGGGTAGCCACATTGCTTATGGAAACGGTACTGGGTAGTAATGGAAAATTTTTTATGGCTTTAATGATCATGATTTCCACATTTGGATGTTTGAATGGCCTCATCCTTACAGCAGCCCGGGTTTATTATGCGATGGCTAAAGATGGTTTATTTCTGCCGAAAGCTGCAAAGCTGAATAAGAATAATGTTCCGGCAAATTCACTTACGATGCAATGTATCTGGTCCTGCTTGTTGTGCTTCTCCGGTACTTATGGTGATCTTCTCAATTACATCATGTTTGCAGTGATGTTATTTTATGTACTAACTATTACAGGCTTGTTCATTTTACGAAAAAAGAAACCGAACATGGAAAGACCGTACAAAGCATTTGGTTATCCTGTCATCCCGTTCATTTATATTTTGATGGCAGCATTGGTTGCCTTGAACATGCTGATTTATCAGACCTCTTCAAGCTTGTACGGACTGATAATTATACTGATCGGGATACCAATCTATTTCATCTTTAAAACGAAAAAAGTTCAAGAGTCTTAGAACATGGTATTCATTCTTTTGCATTCAAAAGATTTCCGGATAAAACAAAGTTGTTTTGAATTGCAGACAACAGATCAGGTAAATAAATGATAAACGGATATTCAGAAAACGAATGTAGTTCAAACATATAGTCAAAAAAAAAGCCTCCAGAAGGAGGCTTAAAATTTTCTTATGGTAATTATTTCGTTTTAGGTTTAGCTCCTAATCCGACCGGACTACCAACGCGGGTCATAGCGCAACGGAAACCGATATCATTTGTTCTTTGTTGCTCATCAGTGAATCTGCGGGCACCAGGAGACAACCAATATGCGCGATCTTTCCAGGATCCACCTTTGTAAACTCTGGCTTTATCGTTGATCAGAGAAGTGATACCAAAATCATATTTGATTTCAGGTTCATCAGAATCAAGGAAGTTGATGTTGTCAGCTTTAGTATAATTTCTACGCTCTGTATCTTCATCCGTATTTTTCATTGGTACACGACCAAGACTGTCTTTCTCCATGATTGCACCTTCTTCGTCACGTTGTTGTGTTTGAAACACGTTACCACGATATGGATTGAAGTCTGATTTATCTTCAGGAGAAAGAGGGCGGTAAACATCCATTACCCACTCGTTCACGTTACCAGCCATGTTATAGAGACCAAAATCATTCGGCCAGTAAGAATGTACCGGTGCCGGGATATCCGCATTATCATTAAGGAATCCGGCAGTACCCATGTTGTCACCACGACCACGTTTGAAGTTGGCCATCATCTGACCTTTGTATTTTTCTTCTTTATTACGAACAATATGTCCGTTCCATGGATATTGACGACGATCTGTTACACGCTCATAAATAGTATTTCCGATTTGTGAAAGAGCGGCATATTCCCATTCAGCTTCGGTGGGCAGGCGATATCGTGGAAGAAGAATTCCATCTTCCATACGAACTTTACGTGTACCATTGGCACCGGAACTTGGGTTAAGGTCAATGAGGTCACTCTTTACAAGTCCTTCGTACTGACCAGCCAGGTAGGCATCAGTATTGAAGTTATCTTCGTTGATCTGGTTCGGATTGATGCGGAGAATACCTTCACGAATAAGGATTTGTTCGTTTACACGATCCGTTCTCCAGGCACAAAAGTCATTTGCTTGCAGCCAGTTAACTCCTACAACAGGATATTGCTGATACGAAGGGTGACGGAAATACAACTCAACCAATGGTTCGTTGTAAGCCAATTTATCACGCCATACAAGAGTATCCGGCAAGGCTCTTTTGTAAACCTCGGGGTAGTCGGCACCAAATACACGGGTGATCCAATACAAATACTCAAGGTAATGGACATTTGCTACTTCAGTTTCATCCATGTAAAATGAACTCACAGTAGCACGGCGGGGAATATTATTCCAGTCCATGGTAATATCCTGCTCGGTACGACCCATTGTAAATGTTCCACCTTCAACGAGAACAAGACCTGGTCCGGTCTCTTGCTCATCGTAAGGAACGACTTCGAATCCGCCGTTCTTAGGATCATTATAATTCCAACCGGTTACGGCAGATTTTTCTTTCCCGCAGGAAGAAAAAAGTAATGCAACAGCAACCAGGCTGAAGCTATTCCAAATGATTTTTTTCATTTTGGTGATTGGTTGTTGTTTAGGGATCTAAACGATTGCCAAATGTATTTATTTTATTTGAAATTACTAAAATGAAGGGCACTTAATGGTCCTGAATCTCTTCTTTTTAGGATGACAAGGGAACTGAAGTCCAAGTGATAATTCATGTGATCCTGCAGAGGCATTGTAGAGTTTAGATACCGTTACATCATAACTATATCCGAACTTAAAAATGCCCTGTTGAAGTCCAACCAATGCAATGAAAGCATCCCCTCCTCTATACCATAGTCCACCAACTAAAGGTGCTTTAGCTACATACAGTCCAATATTGTATTGCTGGAAATCGCGTTGTTTCTGATACAGGAAATTTGGAGAAATGTAGGTAGTACCATCTCTGTTGCCGGCAATTGGAATAACAGCCCCGATATGAGCTGTAATCTTCATCGGCAATTTACTTCCGGGAGAAGTTTTAATGTAAAACTCTTCCGGTTCAGTCATGTGATGTACCGCTACTCCACCGTAATATCTGTTGCTGTAACCGAGGATTCCTCCTGAGAAATCCCAGAAACTTTTGTTCGTATTTGGACGAATTTCCTGCGTTTCATAGATAAATCCGTATCTCGGATCAATCATATCCCCGAATGTGAGTTTATCCCAATCTACTTTCTTTTGAAAATAGGTTCCCTGCAAACCGAATTTTACTGAAAATTCACGGGTAACATTTAACTGATAAGAGTAAATTCCTGAAACAGTGGTAGTTGTAAGTGTTGCCTCCCCTGCTTTATCATTCAAAACAAGCAATCCTACTCCACCTCCAAGTGCTTCCACATGTTGGTCATAAGAGGCTGTATATGTGACAAAAGTACCTGTTAAGGCCGGCCATTGATTTCTGTAATTCAGAGCTAATCTGGGGCAGCGGGCAGTTCCTGCAAAAGCAGGATTCAGATACAAAGGGTTCGCATAGAATTGGGTAAACTCAGGGTCCTGCGCAAGTACAACACCTGAAAACAGGAGAAAAAACCACAATAAACTTTTCCTGAGCATTTGGACCTAATTAGAGTTACGTCTTACGCTTGTCAATGTATAGAGTTACGCAGCTTGCGACTGACCAAAAGCTGCTAAATCCGGACAAGTGTAAGATTTGCGGGCAAATTAATAATTTTTTTTAGCTCAATTTTGTTTGTAGCAACCTGTGGATAATGACACAATGCAACCCTACTCAGGCTTTTGATTTTTTATTTCTAAAACCTGCGCTGGATTGTACTGAATACAGTGGCTCCGAAATTTCTGCTAAAGATAAAAAAAAGGATTCATTGATTCGAGAAAAAAATGCAACTCCGTTCATTAACAAAATGATTAATCGTCTTCGTCAGGAAAAAGTAAGAAAGTGTTGATTTACAAAAAGAAGATAGTAAAACAAAGGATCGTTCAGCAATTTTAAATATTTTTGTTATGCAAAATAAAAGTGCTTTCCTTTCGTTTACGGGAGAACCACTTCCTGTTTACCATTACTTAAAATCAAACGCTTGTTTCTCCATGTATAAAAAAAGACTATGGACAGTTCTTCTCTTTTGTCTTCCTTTTCTTGCTCACTCTGCTGACTCATTCCAATCACCTCAGGACAAAATTGCAATTTCATGGTTGCCGGTATTGGAAACATCCACTCCGGACGAAACTCCAGAACGCACTCTGAGGTTTGAAGGTGGTTCTTACAATGAATTTTTTCAACCTGAATTTGTCAGAACAATTCCACTCACTTCCAATAGCAGCAATGTGAACGCGACTTTAAGTGAAGTTGAAACTGAACCACTCAAGGAAGCAAATCTGCTCAGCCACCCTGAAAAGATTGGCCCGGAATTTAAGATTGAAACCAGTGTTGTCTACAGAAAAAAAATGCCTTATGCTTCTGTACGCATCCTGCCTATCCGGAAATCTAAGACCGGACAAGGATTTGAAAAACTGATTTCATTCAAGTTAAATGTTTCCCCGTCATTTAACACTAACCGAATCTCACCTGCACGGGCATACTCAAGCAATAGTGTTCTTGCAAATGGAGACTGGTACAAATTCAGTGTTGTGAACAACGGAGTGTACAAAATCACATACACTCAATTGAAGAATTTAGGAATTGATATCGACAATATCGATCCTCATAACATTCGTATTTATGGAAATGGTGGCGGCATGCTTCCTCAGGCCAATTCCAAACCGCGGCCGGATGATTTACTTGAAAATGCTATTCTTGTTATTGGCGAATCCGACAATCATTTTGACGCAGCTGACTATATTTTATTCTACGGTACAAGTCAACATCGCTGGATTCAGGATCCTGTCACCAATAAATTCAGTCATGTGATGAATCAGTATTCGGATAGTACTTACTATTTCATCACAACTGGTTTGGGCGCTGGAAAAAGAATTCAAACGAGGAATTCTTCTTCATCCGGTGCAACGAATACCGTCAATTCCTTTGATGCTTATGCATACCATGAAATTGACGCAGTGAATCTTTTAAAATCCGGTCGCGACTGGTATGGTGAAAATTTTGACAATGTGAATAACAGTCATTCTTTTTCATTTTCCATCCCAAGTATCATTACCACAGACACCTTATTAGTGAGAGCCTCGCTAATCGGTCGCGCCGAAAACAGTTCGAACAATTCATTCACCCTTTCATTGAATGGACAGACTTTAGCAACTCAGGCATTTTCATCAGTGGGTAGTTCTCCTCAGGATAATTATGCCGCGCCTGTGTATATGACCAAAACACTTTTCCCTTCCTCCGGAATTTTGAATGTCGGACTTTCGATGTACTCCGCAGATCCGAATAGTCAGGGATGGCTGAATGGTATTGATCTTAACCTGCGTTGTCAGTTGAATTATCTCAATCAGGGGAATCAATTTCTCTTTCGTGATACCCGTTCTGTGGGACCCGGAAACATCAGTGATTTTACGATAAGCAATACCAATAACACAACAATGGTATGGGATGTAACAGATCCTACAAATGTTGTTACTCAACAAAGTACTTTTGCTTCCAATGCAAGTAATTTCAGAACTGAGACTTCTTCTTTACACGAGTTCATCGCGTTCAATGAATCAAGCACCTACTCTCCTGTTTTCACCGGATTAATCGAGAATCAGAATCTGCATGCTTCACCCAAAGCTACTTTATTGATTGTTACCAGTCCTTTGTTTTTAAATGAAGCGAACGAATTAGCGGATTTTCACCGTACACACGATGGATACGCAACAGTAGTTGCTACAACAACTCAAATCTTCAATGAGTTTTCTTCCGGGGCACAAGACGTAAGTGCGATTCGTGATTTCGTGAAAATGTTTTACGACCGCGCTTACACACCGGGTGATCTTCCACGCTATTTATTGATCCTTGGTGACGCTTCCTATGACAATAAAAACCGACTTTCTTCAAATACCAATTTTGTCACGTCTTATCAAAGTTATGGATCCCTCAATCAGACACAGACTTATATGTCTGATGATTTCTTTGGGTTGCTGGATGATGCTGAAGGAGATTGGTACAATGGAGAAATTGTAGATCTGAGTGTTGGGCGTCTACCTGTAAAATCTGTTCAGGAAGCACAGGGAATGGTAAACAAAATCATTCATTATGCAGGCGCGGATTTAAATGGCACATTGAACGCAAACGGAATTAACAGCACTGTTTATGCCGACTGGAGAAATGTGGTCACATTTGTTTCTGATGATCAGGACAGCAATACTCACTTCAAACAAGCAGATACAATCGCCAAAAGAGTTTCCCGAGATTACCCTTTATTCAATCTCGACAAAATTTACATGGATGCTTACAATCAGCAATCTACTCCTGGAGGAAACAGATATCCTGACGGACACAAAGCTCTTGTTGACAGAGTGCAGAAAGGCTCCCTCCTTCTGACATACATCGGACATGGCGGAGAAGTTGGTTGGGGACATGAACGTTTTCTTGAAGTGGACGATATTAATAACTGGACGAACCTTAATGCCATGCCGGCATTTCTTACTGCTACATGTGAGTTTACCCGTGTCGATGATCCCGGCAGAACCTCCGCCGGTGAATTGGTATTTCTGAATCCGAATGGCGGAGGAATTTGTCTGTTTACTACCTCCCGACTCGCTTTTTCCAGCTCAAACTATAATCTCTGTCAACGCTTTTTTACTCACGTCTTCACTGAAATTGACGGGCATATGCCAAGTATCGGGGACATCTTTGAGCAAACAAAAATTGACGTTTACACAGATCAATACGTCAGAAATTTCATTCTGATTGGAGACCCTGCTTTGCGCATGGCTTATCCGAAACTTTCGGTCAAGACAAATACCATAAACGGATATGACATCAATTCAGTAGTGGATACACTGAAGGCATTACGTCACATCACCATAACGGGAGAAATACAAAATTCATCAGGCTCCAAAGTGAGCTCCTTCAATGGGATTATTTACCCGACTGTTTTTGATAAATGGGTAACCTATTATACATTAGGAAATGACCGTAACGTAACCAATGATCCATCTTATGCAGCTCCTTTTGAATTGCAAAAAAATATTATTTACAGAGGTAAAGCCAGCGTTGTAAATGGTGAATTCAGTTTCTCTTTTGTTGTCCCGAAAGATATTCAGTTTCAGTATGGAAATGGAAAACTAAGTTATTATGCACAGGACGGTTCTACAGATGCATCCGGATTCAGCACACGGGTTCTGGTGGGCGGATATGACACTTCCGTTCCACAAGATGCAAAAGGTCCTGAGATAAAACTTTATATCAATGATGAGAAATTTGTTCGCGGAGGTATGACAGATAAAAATCCGGTTCTGTATGCGGTAGTAGTCGACAGCAGTGGATTAAATACTGTTGGCAATGGAATCGGACATGACATGACTGCAGAACTTGATAACAGCAACAGCAAGATTTATGTCTTGAACGATTATTATGAAAATGAACTGAACAGTTATCAAAAAGGAAAAGTCAGGTATCCGTTCAAAGATCTTGCTGCAGGACCCCATTCCGTGAACCTCAAAGTTTGGGATGTATTCAATAATTCAAGTGAAGCCACAACTGATTTTGTAGTTGCTGAGTCGGCAAAATTAGCACTGGATCATGTCTTGAATTATCCGAATCCATTTACTACGCACACAACATTCATGTTTGAACATAACCGTCCATTCACCAATCTGGATATACAAATTCAAATTTTTACGGTCTCCGGAAAACTCATTAAAACACTTGCCAGTAAAATATATTCTGAAGGTTATCGTTCCGATGATCTCGAATGGAACGGCCTGGATGATTTTGGTGATAAAATCGGGAAAGGTGTGTATGTTTATAAGCTTCGGGTTCGTTCTTCCGATGGAGATTATGCCGATAAATTCGAAAAACTCGTGATTCTGCGTTAATTAAACAAAACAAATCTTGTTTATTCACGTATATTTGCCGACCACATTTTATAACGAAAAATGCATTTTACACAAAAAAAGGCCTTTTTAGCATTGTTTAGCGCTCTGCTGGCCACAGGGTCCGCTTCCGCTCAGATCAATTCTTTTAAAGATTCACTTCTGGGTCAGATTAACACCATCACTACTTCCGTTCCTTTCTTGCAAATCGCTCCGGATTCACGTGCCGGCGGTATGGGAGATTATGGTGTAGCAACTTCTCCGGATCCAAACTCGATTCACTGGAACCCTGCAAAACTGGCTTTTGCAGATAAAAATTTCGGTTTCTCAATTTCGTATACTCCCTGGTTGCGTGCTTTGGTGAACGACATCAACCTCGCATATATTTCAGGATATAAAAAATTGAAAAATGACCAGGCCTTCGCGGCTTCATTGCTGTATTTCTCTTTGGGAAATATTGACTTCACAAATGACAACGCGGAAAAAGTAGGATCTTTTAACCCGAATGAATGGGCGTTTGATGTAGCCTACTCCCGTAAACTTGGTGAAGATTTCTCCGGCGGTATCGCATTGCGTTACATTTATTCAAATCTAACCGGTGGTGTAGCGATTGCAAATAATACAATCCAGACTCACGCAGGAACTTCAGTCGCAGCGGATATCTCAGGGTATTACAGAAAGGATATTGAAGTTTCAAACAAGAAATCAATTCTTGCATTTGGTTTGAATTTATCCAACATTGGATCTAAAATTTCCTACACCGATACAAAGTCAAAAGATTTTATTCCAACCAACTTCCGTTTAGGTACAAATCTCAAAATGGAGTTGGACAATTACAATACTATTTCTTTCGGTGCTGATATCAATAAGCTCCTTGTTCCTACTCCTCCAGTATATCTGAAAACCAGCGATGGTCGCGACAGTCTGGATGCTGATTTGAACAAAATCATTCAGGCAGGAAAAGATCCTAATGATGTTTCCCCTGCAGGCGCTTTGTTCAGTTCCTGGTCTGATGCACCTGCCGGTTTTAAAGAAGAATTGAAAGAGTTTACATACTCTATCGGCGCTGAATACTGGTACGACAAACAATTTGCTATCCGTGCCGGTTATTTCCATGAAGCGAGCACAAAAGGAAATCGTAAATTCTTCACAATCGGTGCCGGTCTTCGTTACAATGTGTTTGGACTCGACTTTGCATACCTCATCCCTACTACACAAAGAAATCCACTTGAAAACACTCTTCGATTTACTTTGATCTTTGATTTTGAAGGATTGAAAAAAGAGAACTCAGAAAGTACTGAATAAATCACCCATTCAATAAAAAAGAAAAGCGGGCGAATAATCGTCCGCTTTTCTTTTTTCTGTTTTTTTGTATGACATGAAAAAGATAAGAATAGGATTTGGATTCGACGTCCACCAATTGGCAGATGGACGTGATTTTTGGCTTGGTGGAATATTGGTCCCGCATCAAAAAGGTGCAGTCGGACATTCAGACGCGGATGTAATGATCCATGCCATATGTGATGCATTGCTTGGCGCCGCCAATCTTGGTGATATAGGTAAACACTTTCCTGATACATCCCAGGAATTCAAAAATATCGACAGCAAAATTCTCCTTCAAAAAGTTTGTTCCCTGATTGATTCCAACAATTGGGAAATTGGGAATGTGGATGTTACTCTCTGTCTCGAGAAACCTAAAATTGCACCTTTTATTCCTCAAATGCAGGAAGTATTATCAAAAGTAGCAGGGATAGAGAAAGAAGATATTTCAATCAAGGCAACTACGAATGAGAAAATGGGATATGTCGGGCGACAGGAAGGTGTCCATTGTTATGCTGTTGCACTATTGCTTAAGAAATAGATCCAAACAAAAAAATCCGGGCACATCGTCCCGGATTTTTTTTTCAATACAAATTGTAGTGTACGTTTTTCTTTTCTCTGCTTGTGAAAACTACCGGAACTTAATCTATGATTCTTCAGGCAAGGCCCCTAAAAAACAGCTTTGATAAGTCAAATCAGAAAGATGTAAAAGTGTATCCTAATCCAATGATGTAATCATTAGCAGGACTCACCAGACTGTGCTGAATCAGGTAAAAGACATTGATGCTGTGATGAAGATTGAACTCATAATCTACTCCTGCTTCATAGCGGAAACGATCAATTCCTTCATCTTTTTCTTTCGCGTTATCAATGAGATAAAAAACTTCAGTGGCGAGGTATGGAGAATATTTTTTGTTCAAATCAATTTTGGCTGTGAGCTTTGTGCGGGAATACCATTCGGGTATTTTCCCCAACTCACTTGAATTAATATCTGTCAATTGTTCCTGCACTCGTTCTCTGAGGGATAATGTAACAGGACTGATTTTGTATTTATAAGCCAGATCAAGATAAAATCTGTGTCTCTTGCTGTAATACGTTTCCTTGTTTTTAGAAATTAGCCTGTAATTCAGTGAGGCCTTAAAACGCTTTGTGATATTGTATTCCAGGCTCAGATCGGTAAAATACTGATCTATCCTCGACATGTTATCCCACAACCGGAATTGCTCACCGATGGCACCGGACCATTTTTGCGTGAACTTATGTTGCAGCGTCAGACTGGTCCATAAACCGGCATCCTCCTGTGCTTTGGCCATACCTGACACAGACAGAAAGAGAACAAGAAAAGCAAACCGGATTTTGGAATAAATCATGATTTTTTTGAAGCGACTGTATCCTCGTAAAAATAAATCTTAATGACGGCAATGTCTTTCAGGAAATCAATTTTATTAATACTCACACGGTGAATATCCAAGCCTGTCCGTTTTTTTAGATCTTCAATCAATGCCTGATGATGTTCCGGCTTGATCATTTCAATATTTTCATATTGAACTGTCTTAATCATCTCATTTCTTACCAGCCAGTTTCCATCCAATGCATAGGTAAAACCAATCAAGATAATATTGATTATAGCCAATTCAAAATATGTAGCTTTACTAACAGCGGAAATCAATCCCATTGCGATTACGATAAAGAGATAGGTCATGTCTTTAGTCGAAATACCTTCTGTTCTGTAACGCAACATGGAGAACACAGCAAACAAGCCAAAAGCTGCTCCCATACTCAAATCCACTTTATTCAACAAATAAGTAATTACAAAAATGATGATGTTGAATAAGAAGAATGTGAACAGGTAATCTTTCTTTTTGTAAATCCTGAAATAGATAAGTCTGACAAGGATTAACATTGAGATTACATCTATTAAAAGACGTATAAAAAACTTGTCGGACAGTTTGTCAAAGAGTTCGAAAGCTGCTGGATCGTTCATTGTTACTTTAGTAATTTAGTTAAATAAAGGAGTGTCGGTTTGAAATTATTTTTCTTGATTTCCGGGTTGAGACTGATTACACCCAGACAATATTTACTGATGGATTTTTGAAGAATGGAATACTTTTTCATCAGGTCAATGAATGGGCTTTTATCTCGTCCACTGCCTTGTTTCACTTCCGCGATAACCAATCCTTTGTAATCAACAGTCTTGTGTGAGTCTTTGAACAACAACTCTGTATCAATTGTTAATCTTTCCTGAGAATGCTTATTTACGAATGTCATCCGAAGGTAATTAACCCATAATTTCGCTTTCAGTGTTTGCGGGTCAACCGGTGAAATGCTTCTTACAAGTTCTTCTGATTTATCGGAAATCTGATGAACGATTTCAGGTCGTTTGATACGATCCTTGATCGTTCTTCCTTTGTTATTTTTGAATTTTACTTCAAAAAAATGAAGGTTGGATTCTACGTATCTCCGTGATCTGAATTTAAATCTGTTTAGTTTACCATTATGATGACCAAGATACAAGGCATAAAGGTCAGTATCAAAGTAGAGAGTTTCGTAATGGGTGTATCGCTTCTCCCCCGCTTCCAGTACATAATAATCATTTTTCATCTGCTCTAAAATCTCCGACAGATGAGTATCACGGAACATGAATTTAGTATCGACCCTGTCAAGCAATTTGACATTGTCCATTTGCTTTAATGAAATCGGTTCAAAAGAACCTAATATAGGATCGAGTAGACTCACAGGGGCAATCAGAATTCGTATATGTATTTCTTTTCAGACTCCAGGTTGCCTTTTGCATCATAGCTTTTACGGCTCACTTTCAACCCTTTATTATCATATAACAAAATGACTTTGTGAGTCACATTGTTTTTATTGTCCAGAGTAATCTCGGTTGTACGGTCACCATTGGCGTTGTATGTATACACGTCTTTGTCTACAAAGTTTCCACCGGCATCTGTATGAATCTCTTCAATTTTATCACCGTTTGCATTGAATTTTATAGTCTTTTTCTTCTTGACTTTTCCATCTTCGGTGTAACTGACCTCTTCCGTTTTATCTCCATTTTTATTTAACACATAGCTGAAATGCGATTTGAAAGTACCGTCATCATTATAATTGATTTCTTCCACCACTTCCCCATTTGAATCAAAACGCTGAAAAGACTCATTCATGGTATGTTCTTTACCATCCTTGATATCCGTATCAGTTATCTTTATGGACTTAATTTTGTTCTTTTTGACGTCTTTCTTACTCTGAGAATACGCACCAAATGACAATGCTGTTAATGAAAGCAGCATTAGCAGGAAAAATCGTTTCATCTTTTACTGTTGATTGTTTTTAAGAATAATGATATCGGGAGCCACAATTGTCTGGTTCTTGTCTGTGATCTCTACAGTCACAAAAGCCGGAACTTTGGGTAATGAACCATTGACCGTGCCATTGTATGCTCCAGTCGAATCTTTTGAGTAAGCAAAAAGCTTGTAACTTCCCTTTTGCAGGTATTTGAATTCATAGGTACCATCGTAACTGGTCTTGTAATCATTATCGTAAGTGGCATGATCTGCACCGTAGATAATGTATACATCTTCATCCTTTGCAGGAAAAGTGTCCGGAATGCTCACAAAACCAGGGTCAAAGTCATATACAATCACTTTTCCTGTGATTGTGGAGGTTCCGCCTTCACCAGCTTCTTTTTTACAGGATGCAAGGGCAATCAAAGAGAAAGCAAGGAGAGAAGATTTGATAATGAGTTGGTTAAATTTCATTTTCGGAATTTGTGTTAAACGCCTGCAAAGATGGAAATAATTTCTTTTCAGACTGATGTATTTTTAGTGAATCAAGCCTTTGGATACGGTTAAAACGAGCAAAAAGTTCGCTTTGCTACCCTAAAACGTAAAAAGACATGATAAATTCTCATCCCAAAAAGTCATGTTAAAAATATCCTGAAGAATCAGAAAATACTGGCCATAAATCAGCCGGTATCTAACGGAAATGCAACTGGATTCATAAGCGAATTCTGTTTACTTTTATCCTCCATTTTACAAAATATGAAAGAAGTTAACATTCGTTCTGAGTTTGTTGAGTACAATGATGTCACAGAACTGCCTGAAGATGATCAACGATTGGTGGTCGAGGCGCGTTTAAGTGTGAATAAGGCCTATGCTCCATATTCCAGATTCCAGGTAGGCGCTGCAGTTTTGCTTGAGAATGGTATCATCATGCGAGGTAATAATCAGGAGAATGCCAGCTATCCAATCGGACTTTGTGCCGAGCGTGTAGCCATATTTGCTGCCGGAGCAAATTATCCGGGAATAAAAATCAAAGCTGTTGCCATTACTGCTCAGTCTGATCTTTTCCATATCGACAAACCAATCACACCGTGTGGAGCATGCCGCCAGGCCATTGCCGAATATGAACACCGTTACCACGGTCCAATTCGGATGATCATGGTTGGAGAAACGGGAAAGGTGCTGGTGGCAAACAGTATCGGTCAATTTCTGCCTTATCAGTTTACGGCGGATGATTTAAACCTTAAACGCTCATGAATGCTTCCGCTTCAGAATACCTGTTGGAAACAATTAAGAGTTTCCGTGGAATGAAGTCCAATACTGAAAAAGCATTTGCGCAGATTTCAGATGCTGAATTTCATTTTCAACCTGACCCAGATTCTAACAGTGTTGCGATAATCATGCAACACATGGCCGGAAATATGATTTCGAGGTTTACGGATTTTCTCACGAGTGATGGAGAGAAACCCGACCGGAACAGAGATGAGGAATTTATTGATAAAAATAAAAAGCGTGACGAACTGATTGATTATTGGAATCAAGGCTGGACTTGCGTTCTGACTGCATTGGAAACTTTGAAGGAAGAAGATTTGATGAGAATTGTCACTATCCGCGATGAACCACATACTGTCATTCGTGCTCTTCAAAGACAATTGGTTCATTACGCTTATCACAGTGGACAAATTGTCTTTCTGTGTAAGATGATCCGAACAAGTTCATTTACATCTCTCTCTATTCCTAAAAATAAATCTGCTGCATTTAACGAAGAATTGAAAAGTCGTTCTCATTGAGGAGGAATACAGTTTTGACTATCCTGAGTTTATTCATTTGATGAAAAAAATAATCTGGTTTTTTCTCTTCGCTCTGATGTCCCTCTCCAGTATAGGGCAATCCAGTTTGCGTGATTCCTCCATCAATTTATCCATGATCGGGGCGACATTTGCCTACCAATATCCCGGAGGTGATATGGCCGACAGGTTTGGCAATAATTTCAATGTTGGAGGAGTTTTCCAGGTAAAACTCAAAAGTAATTTTGTCTTCGGTTTTGATGGAAATTTTTTATTCAATGAACATGTTCGCGAGAATGGTATACTGGACAGTCTGCGTGACTCTGACGGACATTTCATTAATGCGCAGGGACAATTTGCCAGTATAGCGCTTGTTGAAAGAGGCTTCAAATTCGAGTTGAAGGCAGGCAAGATTTTTCCTGTAATTGGTCCAAATAAGAATTCAGGTTTATTGGCTACAGTTGGTGCAGGAATATTGCAACACAAGATTCGGTTCGAAACAAAAGGCGGGAGTTACCCATCTATTGAAGGAGACTATGCGAAGGGATACGATCGTCTGACGAATGGACTTTCGGTTACTGAATTTCTGGGCTATATTAATTTCGGGAATAAACGTCTGGTTAATTTTTACGGGGGACTTGAGTTCACTCAAGCCTTTACACAAAGTCGGCGAGATTTTGATTTTGATTTACAAAAGAAAGATACCAGAAAAAGAATTGACCTTCTTTTCGGTTTCCGTGTAGCTTGGATTATACCCATCTATAAGCGTGCACCCAGAGCTTATTATTTCGATTGATTCCCGGCATGAAAATGATGTATTCTTTTGGATTGAGCATCTATCAATTTCTCATTGCCCTGTCAGCGTCGACCGGAAATGAGAAAGCGAAGCAATGGATTCAGGGAAGAAAAAATCAACAGAATGCACTACAGTCACTTCAGGCAAAAAAAGGCAGACGGATCTGGATACATTGTTCTTCGCTTGGTGAATTCGAACAAGGCAGACCATTGATTGAATCAATCAGGGAACATCACCATTCAGCTGAGATTATTCTCAGTTTCTTCTCTCCTTCAGGTTATGAAATAAGAAAAAACTATCCGGTGGTAGATCATGTTTTCTATCTCCCAATGGATGGAAGCCGAAGTTCTGCAAAATTCCTTGATCATATACAGCCTGACATCGTGTTTTTCATTAAATATGAATACTGGCATTTTTATTTGAATGAGTTGTCCAAAAGAAAAGTTCCTGTCTATGTAGCCTCCGCTATCTTCAGACCGGGACAAATATTTTTCAGTTGGTATGGAGGATTTTTCAGAAACATGCTGAGAAATGTCACTCACTTTTTTGTTCAGGATGAAGATTCGATGCGTTTGCTTTCCTCTATTGGATTGACAAATGTGACAATCACAGGAGATACACGATTTGACAGAGTAGAGAAAATTGCCGATCAAAAACAACGCTTGCCACAAATTGAACAATTTGCCCGGAATCATCATGTGTTTGTTTGCGGAAGTACATGGCCTGCAGATGAAACATTGATTCTTTCAGGAATGAAGGAATTGTTTTCACTTTCAGTCAGGTTGATCATTGTTCCGCATGAAGTGAGTAAGGAACATCTCAGTTCCATCGAACAAAGCTTGTTGCAATTGTTCCCGGATATTAAATCCTGCTTTTTATCAAATGCAGATTCAACAAACCTGGAAGTAACAGAAGTGATCATTGTTGACAGCATTGGATTATTGTCTTCTCTCTATAGATATGCACATGTTGCGTACATAGGAGGCGGATTCGGAAAAGGCATTCACAATATACTGGAAGCTGCCGCATACGGAATTCCTGTGATTATAGGACCTAAATTTGAAAAGTTCAAGGAAGCCAGAGACCTGGTCAATCTCAACGCTGCCTTTCCGGTGAATGACAAAAGGAGTTTCCTCCTATCATCTTTGAAATGCTTTAAAGAAGAACAATTCCGAATTGAATGCGGAAATGCAGCTTTGAATTATATAAAAAAAGAGACAGGAGCAACTTTCAGAATTCTTGAGAAGGTACCCGAATTGAATTGAACTGAATTGCAGACGCGTCGGAATGATTCCATATCTATTTTGTATTTTCACAACAATTAATTTCTGAGGAAGTCAGTATGGTCCGCATTCTGTATATAATCGTCGCTTGTATGTTGTGCTCAGCGACTCCTCCTACTCCACGATATTACTCTACCAATTCAGGTTTCGTTGCTTTCCGTTCCGAAGCACCTCAGGAAATTATCGGGGCAAAGTCTAATGAGTTAAGGGGAATTCTGGATACAGAAAAAAAAGTTTTTGTATTCAAAGTTTTACTGAACACTTTTGAAGGATTTAACAGCGGATTACAAAGGGAACATTTTAATGACAAGTTTCTGGAAACAGAAATTTATCCGGAAGTTATTTTTTCAGGTAAAATTATTGAAGATGTAAATTTTGAAAATGACGGAACTTTTTCAATTCGCGCTAAAGGAAAACTTACAGTGCACGGGATAGATCAGGAAAGAATTGTGAAGGTGAATGTAACTGTGAAAAATCACATGATAATTATAGAAAGCACTTTCAGCATACTTCTGGCAGACCATAGCATTAAAGTTCCGAAAGTGGTACATGAAAAAATTGCCTCAGAAATCAATATAGAAGTAAAGGCTGAACTCAAACCCAAACTCTGACGAATTGATATGAGGAAACATAACTTCTGTCTTTTTAATATTCTTTTTTATTTTTTGCTGTACATACAAGTGTCCGGACTAACACCTGTATCCAAAGTTTATGAACTTAAAACTGAGTTGAACAAACCACGTATTCAAAAAATCCTGAGGGATAAATTGGGAATGCTGTGGATTGGAACCGATCATGGAGTTTTTCAATTTGATGGAATTTCTTTTCTTCCGGTTGCCACAAAAGATACAATTCCAAGTGTGGTTTCAGCAATGTTTCAGGATAAGCAGGAAAAGATTTGGATTGGTTACGAGAATGGCAGAATTGCAACTGTTACTAAAAATGAATTGGAGTTTATTGATCCGTTGGGAAAAGGCTTCACTACTGCTGTGAGCGCTTTTGCTCAGGATACAGAAGGACGGTTATTTTTTACCACCAAAGGAGAGGGTGTATTTTATTTTGACGGTGGCAAAATATCGAATATCAATTTGTCAGATGGGATGTCTGACAACTACTGCTATGCAGCAGTATTGGTTCCGGATGGCAGGATTTGCGTCGCCACCGATCGTGGCTTAAATTTTATTCGAATCACAAAACAAAAAAAAGAAATCAGTTCTGTTGTTTCTACTCAGGGTTTACCGGATAATATTGTCAGAACGCTGAGCCTTGATCATTCCAATATTTTATGGATTGGGATGCAGGATCGCGGCATTTGCAAGATGGATCTAAGCTCCGGTAAAATTGAAATCCCGCAAAATAATTTTTCCTGGAAACACGGTCAGATCAACAGTGTTGTAACCTTAGAAAATGAAATCTGGCTCGGTACTGAAGAAGAAGGTGTTCAAATATCCTATAGTGATGGTATTTGTTCTCCCCTTTCATTTCAGGATCAAAAAATTCAACTTTCAAAAATCAACGATCTTACAACAGACATTGAACAAAATGTATGGATCGCTTCGGGTAACCTTTTAATCCGATCGAGTGGAGAGAAATTGCGTTTTCTTTATGGTCCTTCATCTGAACCCTTTCATTTTAATCATTGCGTTCTTTCTGATCACAACGGTTCAATCTGGTTTAGTCCGGATCAACAACTAATGCAGGCCATACCGCTTCCCGGGGGTGTTTACAGTTATAAAAAATACACGGTCACCAATCCCCAGAAACTGACTGACATCGTGAGTTTGTATGAAGATGTGTATGGGTTTATCTGGATTGGAACGATGGGTGAAGGTGTATTTCGTCTCAATCCAAAAAATGAAAAAATTATAAAAGTACATGGGCAGGACAATCTTGAAAACAGCAGCATACTATGCATAAATGGAAAACAGGATGACATTTGGATAAGTGGTTTCAATGGTGTTGTTCACTGTGTAATAGAAGCAAATGGAGGTTCAGACGATGCTATACTTTCCTGCAAAGCGACACCTGCGTTGGAAGAATTATCCAATAATTACGTGTACTCAGTATATCCCGACAAAAAAGGAAGAATCTGGCTCGGTACAGATGAGCAGGGCTTAGCCATGATTGACAAAAATGAAATTCATTTCTACACAAAGAAAGACGGATTACCAAGTAATACGATTCATTCAATTGTAGAAGGAATGAATGGGGACATATGGGTAGCCAGCAGCGATGCAGGAATATCGGTATTCAATGGAAGTGTTTTTAAAAATTATTCCATCAACAATGGCTTAAGCGATGCATCCCCAGTATCGATTAGTACAGATAAAGGGGGGAATATATATATCATCCATAAAAATGGAATTGACATCTTAAATCCGGCTTCAGGAAAAATTATTTATCATGGTGCAGAAGAAGGGCTGGAAGAACTTAATCCGGATCCCAACTCAATTTCTACAGATAAAAATGGAAATATTTGGATTGGTGCTCAAACAGGGCTTTTGCTTTGCAGGCCGTTCGCTTTTAATTCCTGGCCTCAGGCTTCCATTAAAATTACCGGTATCTCCTTGTTTCTTGAGAACATTGATCCGGAAAAACAGAGAGATTTTGCCTATGATGAAAACAACCTGAGAATTGATTTTTCCAGCATCTGGTATTCTGATCCGGAAAAAATTCACTTCTCTTATTTGTTGGATGGATTTACAACTAAATGGCAGGAAACAAAAGATCGCTCGGTTACATTTCCAAAATTACCTCCGGGAAAATATCGATTCAGAGTAAGGGCTGCATTAAATGAAATAGACAAAGATACACCTGAAGCAAATTATTCGTTTGTAGTACATGCCCCATTATGGCAAAGGTGGTGGTTCAGAAGTCTGATGTTTTTATTGGCAACAGTGATTTTTTACATTTTAATTCGCCGACGGGAAGAACGATTGCTTAAAGTCGACAGATTACAGAAAGAAAAAATTCAATTTCAGTTTGAGACATTGAGAAGTCAGGTGAATCCTCATTTCTTGTTTAACAGCTTTAACACATTGATCACGGTGATAGAAGAGAATCCGAATAAAGCCGTGGAGTATGTGGAACGTTTGTCAGAATTTTTCAGAAATATAGTAACCTATCGCGATAAAGACCTGATTCGTCTGGAAGAAGAGTTAAACCTGCTAGACAACTACATATTCATTCAGAAAAAAAGGTATGGAGACTCATTGCAATTAAATATTCATGTGGATCCTGAAGTACGTCATTCATTTTTAATTCCACCGCTTACTTTGCAATTGCTTGCTGAAAATGCAATCAAGCACAATTCTGTTTCGAGGGAAACTCCACTGGGGATTGATTTATTTTTTTCTCAGGATTTATTGTTTGTACGGAATAACGTGAATCCAAAAATTCACAAAGAGAAATCCACCGGTTTGGGTTTACAAAATATTGTAAACAGATATAAATTACTAACTACCTTGCCGGTGAAAATTGATCATGCTGAAGATCATTTCACAGTAGCATTACCAATCTTAAACGAAACAGTTTCATGAAAATTCTCATCATTGAAGATGAAGAGCCGGCAGCTCAGAGACTAAAAAAAATTCTGGATGAACTGGAACCGGGGGCCGAACTATTGGGAAACCTCGTAAGTGTTCGATCGGCAGTTGAATGGTTGAAAAACAATCCTGCTCCGGATTTAATACTGTTGGATATTCATCTTGCGGATGGTTCCAGTTTTGAAATTTTCAAAATGACAGAAGTTAAAACACCTGTCATTTTTATAACTGCATACGATGAATACGCTATCCAGGCATTCAAAGTAACGAGCGTCGACTACCTTCTGAAGCCGATTAAAAAAGAGGAGTTGAATGAAGCATTGCAGAAATTCAAAAGCATATACGGTAAGGGTAAGCAACCGGCAACGCCGGATTTTGAAAAATTACTGGAAACCCTTCGTCAACCTCAAGCAGAATACAAAAAGCGATTCCTTATTCGATTTGGTGAACACATCAAAGCTGTGGATGCTGAAAATGTCGCGTATTTTTATACAGAAGAAAAGATCAATTTTCTCAGGACATTGGATAATCATACATATCACGTTGATTACAATCTGGACAAACTTGAAGAGATATTGGATCCGACACGTTTTTTCAGGATTAACCGGCAATTTATTATCAGTATTGACTCCATTGATCAGATGTTTTCCTTTTCAAAATCACGGGTTAAAATCAATTTAAAACCACCTATCAATCTGGATACAATTGTAAGTACCGAGCGATCTCCTCTTTTCAAAGAATGGCTGGCAGGTAAGGAATAGAGTTTGTATTCTTCTCCTGCTTGCCCGGAAACACCCATTGGTACTGAATTTCGGTGGTTTTTATAACAAATTTCCTACATGTTGAAAAGTAGGAAAATGGTTATCTTTTCTCTAATATCTATCTGAATATGCAAGTATTTCCGGTTCATTTAGTTTGAACGATTCAGAATTGCGGTAGTATTTGTTGATAATCCCGGAATGTCTTGCATCCGAATCCATAAGGATTCATTCTCCCTACAGATTCCTTAGGCTTCTTTACGCTTAAATAAGCCAAAAACAAAGAAATCGGTATATATCCAGCTCAGCTTCGTTTTATTCCCGTTCAGCAAAATACGCTTAGAAACGCTTAACCACCACCCTATCTTTGAAGTATAATTCAAAAAGGGAAAAATGAAAACGACGCTGGGATCAAAAAGTAAAATGAATCCGATCTATACAGATCTCATTCTGGCAGGATTCGTGTTTATCCTGGCTCTTTTCCTTCTGATAGCTTATTAATTGTATAAAGAACCTAAACAATATAAAATGAAAAGGATCATCTTAACAGCCTCCATCTTCCTGACAGCTGCAGTAGCATTCGGCTATTACCTGTTCAACAAACCGCATGGAAGCATCATTGATGAAACACCGATATTCAGTTCAAAAGCTGTAGGTCTTGTTGATGAATACGAGGCTGATGAAAATTCTGCGAACACAAAATACCTGGGCAAAGTAATTGAAGTTGAAGGCACCGTTTCTGACAAGAGTATGGATGAAAAAGGTGTTCTCAATATTACACTCAAAGGTGGAGACCTTGCCGGAATCGGTTGTCAGTTTGATAAGAACTTCCAAACAGATGCAATGGGTTTCAAAAATGGTGATCAGGTAAAAATTAAAGGAATATGTACCGGGATACTCATGGATGTGGTACTTGTCGACTGCGTAATATCTGATAATTCCAATTAAGTTTAAACAATACAGTAACTTCTCTCCTTCTCTCCTTAAATCTAAACCAGAGTGAAAAAGATTATGAAAAAAGTTCTCATTCTCATTGCCCTAATCATTAGTGCTGCTAATACTCAGGCACAAACAAAGTTTTTTACAAAAGCCGGTAAAATTACTTTCGATGCAACAACACCTTCTTCACCGGATAAAATTTTCGGCAGTAACGACAAAGCGACAAGTGTAATCGATGCTTCCAGTGGTGCAATGGAATTTGCATTGCTGATGAAAGCCTTTTCTTTCGACAAAGCTTTGATGCAGGAACATTTCAATGAGAATTATGTGGAATCAGATAAGTATCCAAAAGCAGTGTTCAAAGGCAACATCACCAATATGAAAGATGTTGACCTGAAAAAAGATGGCACCTATACTGTAAAAGTGAAAGGAAATCTGACAATGCATGGAGTAACCAAAGAAGTAAACGCTGACGGCAAACTGACTGTAAAAGGCGGAGCTATCGTAAATGGAGTTTCTAAATTCAATGTGCTTTTATCAGACTTTAATGTTGCGATTCCTTCTCTGGTGAAAGACAAAGTTGCATCTGAAGCGAAAATCACAGTGGACATCAATTATGATCCACTGAAAGCAAGCTGATTCAAGATTATTTATGTGTTCATGTGGTTGGTACCTTTCCTGATCCGATGGCCTGTAAGCCGTCGGGCAGGCAAGGGAAATAACCAAGAACAATCAGGATATAAAATGTCGGGTTAATCCGGCATTTTTTTTTGCATTGTCACCAAACTGATGCGCGAATTTTTCTCAACCAAATATCAATGCATCAAGACACCATCTGTCTGATTCAACGGGTAACAAAAGCAAGGCGCTGATAAAAACAATGCGAGGCAGGTAAAAGTGCATATCCCACATCGCCTTGATGCTGCTGAAAGCAAAAGCTACAAAAATTAAATCCAGAGAAAGAAAAAACAAGCTGTATTCTCTGAACAAACCAATCATCAACAGAGACCCGCAAATCATTTCAATATAAGAACTGATATAAACCATTGGTCGAAGTAAAGAACCGGGGATCAAAGAAGACTTGACGGATTCACTGAAAGTTTTTACGACACTATCAATTTTAATATTAAAAATTTTATCGTAGCCCTGAAACATGAAAAGAATTCCGGTGACTGTCCTTAACAGGAAAATTGCCAGTGAGATATTGAATTCTTGACTCATTTTAAATAGTCCGTATAAAAGTATCTTTTAAGAAAAACGAAGATAAGAAGATTTTTGACAACGCTTTTAAGTTCAATCTTCTATTAAACAGACAATTCATTTCACCAAATATCCGGTGATGAAAAGATGTAAAAACAATTAATTGCCTGCCTCTACTCTTTTGTGTCAATGATGATTGCAACAAGAATGGCTTTCAATGGTGATACCGCGTGCAATTAATAGTATTGCAAGAGACACCGCGATCAACGGAGAAACTTTTTGTATAAAAGTTCTGGTTTTTACACTAAAGATATTCCCTGCCATCGTTAAAGTAAGCATCATAGGAACTGTTCCCAGACCGAACAACATCATATAACCCATTCCTCCTTCTAAAGTACCGGTAGTAGCTGCTCCTGCCAATGCCAGGTATACGAATCCACATGGCAATAATCCATTTACAGCACCAATAAGAAAAAGTGTTTTTTTCGATTTAAGTCCAAACAACTTCCTGAATAATGATTTTATTTTCGCGGTATAATGTACCAGGAAAATATTCATTGAATTCATTTTCCGGATAAAGAGTGGCACCAATGCAATCAATAATATGAGTACACCAGTTGTAATGGATAGAATTTTCTGAAATCCAGCCATGGCCAGAGTATGTCCGATTAAACCCACCAATGATCCAAGCAAGGTATAGGTGAGTACACGACCGCCATTGTATAAAAGTCGGCCTGAAAAAAATGACCAGTTTGAACTTTTATCCAGTGGCAATGCAAGAGCAATGGGGCCGCACATTCCAGCGCAGTGAAAACTTCCAAGGAAACCAACAAGGAAAGCTGAAATGAGCCACATGAGATTAATTGATTAGAATTTTTTGTTCAGCATAAAAGGGTGTTCCATTCTGAGACCATTGTACCTGAACATTCCACCAACCTTTCTTCAAATTGGCGACATCAACCAATTGCTTTGTACTGCCGGAAGTTGAATCAATGGCGACAATTTTATCCTGACGAGAATCGTCAGGCTTGAAAAAAGTGATGTTGCCGGATCTTGCACCTTTTGCAGATGGGTATTCAATGGCCACCTTCCCCTGATTCAGTGAAATCCTGAGTGCGGTATCCAGAGCCGCTGTATTTTTATTCATTTCAATTCTCTGCTGATATTTGATTTCATTTTCATAGTACTTTTCGCTTACCAGATCTACCCGTTGCTGCGTACACCTGTAAACAAACTGCAGAATGAAAGTCATAAAGACAATCAGGAAAATAACGATACCCCAACCCCAGTTAATTTTCATAGTTTGTTAATTTGAATTAGGTCCCAGAAAATTGGTTTTGATTTCATCTAAAATTTGTCCTTTAGATACAATACTAATGGTGACAGGAGTTTTTACTCTCGTAATTTCGCTTTGTGGCAGTATGACAAAAAACACGCCCTCTACAACCGCGTCATGATTGAGCATCCCTGGTTCAGGTCCTACGAATTTAATTTCTCCTTTAACATCATTCAGTTTTACTTCAATTGGCAAATCATGAAATGTTTTATTGACCAGTTGAATATTGTACAAATTACTGATCTTATCCCCATCAACTTTTTGAAACATTTGACCGGGAGTGCGCAAAATGGTAGTTTCTACATCTGTTCTTAAGGCAAGTAACGTAGAAAGGGTGGTTAATAAAATCAATAACACCACTGAATATCCGATCACCCGTGGGGTGATTTTAAATTTCTCTTTGTTTGCAATGCTATTCTCACTTGCATAACGGACAAGACCGCGTTTCAAGCCGACTTTATCCATTATATCATCGCAGGCGTCAATACATGCTGTACAGTTTACACATTCCAGTTGTGTACCGTTTCGGATATCTATACCGGTAGGGCACACATGAACACAAGCATGGCAGTCGATACAATCTCCGAATTTTCGTTCTTCTCCTTTGAGCATTTTGCCCCGCGGTTCTCCACGTACATAATCGTAAGCAATTACGACAGAATTCCTATCCAGCAATACACCTTGTAAACGACCATAAGGGCAAACAACGAGGCAAGCTTGTTCTCTGAACCTTGCATATACACCGTAAAATACGCCTGTAAAAATGACCAAAGCTATAAAGCCGCCCAGATGTTTTCCGGGGCCTTCCGTTACCAGTAGCTTCAGTTGATCAATCCCGATTATATAAGCGAGGAAAGTATTGGCTATTAAAAATGCGAGAAGGAAGAATATTCCATGTTTAATAAACTTCTTTCTCATTTTCTCCACCGTCCATGCAGACCGGTTCAATAATTTTTGCTGATTCGCATCTCCTTCAATTGCAAATTCAATTTTCCTGAAAACCATTTCCATAAAAATGGTTTGCGGGCAAGCCCAACCACACCATACTCTGCCAAATACGGCAGTAAACAGAATGATGAAAACAAAGAAAGTGAGCATCGCCAATACAAACAGAAAAAAATCCTGAGGCCAGAAAGGAATTCCAAAAACAATGAATTTCCGTTGAAGAACATTGAAGAGCATGAGCGGATGACCATCTATTTTCATGAATGGTCCTCCGAACATAAGAGCTAAAAGGACGATGCTTACGATCGTCCTTTTATTATAGTGTCTCCCTTTCGGTTTTTTAGGATAAATCCAGGCTCTGTCACCATCTTTGCTGATAGTGGAAATCGAATCTCTGAAATCCTCTTTACCGCCGGGAATCGCTTGTGTTTGCATATACACTTTTCGACCTTAGTTTAACTTTTTTTCGCCAGAGATGAATCTTTAGTTGCTATCAAACTGTCATTCTTTGCTGACAGGCTATCACCCGGTGTTGCAGTTTCTTCAACCCAGATAGTTCCCTGAGGTTCTTTAGCTCCGGGAGGATTTGTTCCCTGTAAGGTGAATAAGAAACTACCGACTTGTTGAATTTGTTTAGGTGAAAGCTGGCTCTTCCAGGAAATCATTCCTTTTGAAGGAACACCATTGGAAATAGTAGCGAAGATGTTTTTAATTCCGCCACCATGAATCCAGTAGTTGTCTGTCATGTTTGGTCCAACATTTCCTTGCCCTTTATCACCATGACAAGCAACACAATTTTTTGTGAAGATTTCTTTTCCGGCAGCAATGGATGCTTCATCTGTTAATCGAACTACATTTGCTTCCGTCACAAAATTCGCGTCATTTTTCAAACGTGCTTCTTTAGCAAGGTTCGCCTGCATCATTTCATCTTCGTATTCCGCGATCTGAAGTTTGCCTGAACCGGATACATGGTAATTAATCAGGTAAACGAAAGCGAAAATAATCGTGATATAAAATCCGTATTTCCACCAGGGAGGCAATTGATTATCGAGTTCATGAATTCCATCGTAATCATGATCAAGCAATACATCTCGTTCTCTTTCTACAGGAACAGATTTTGTAAGACTTTGCATGAGTTTGCCCCAGCCTGTTTCTCTTCTGACATATTCTTTGGAGCCAGAATTGACGGCTGCAGATCTGCCGGATTTTTCATCCAGAGTTTTCGTGAGTACATTGATGGTGTGTGACATGGCAAACACCACAGCGATCAGGATACCTCCGACAAGCAACCAGATATAGGTTGCCGGTTCAAAAAACATTTTTGGAATTTCCACCGGCTTTTCTTTCATGGTAGAATCTGCCAGTGCGACTTCCTGTGCAATCGCATGGTAACCGGACAACAGAATACCTCCGGAGAGTAAGAAGAAGCGCAGAAATTTATTTTGATTCGTGTTCATACGTGCACGGTTTAAATTTTTTCGGATTGTTGTTCTGAATTGTCATTTAAAGGCATGGATGCCAGATCTTGCATCGAAGAGGTGTCAGATTTCATCACCCAAATTCCCATGATGAGGAAGAAGAGGAAAAATACGACCAGAGAGAATAAAGGATAAGTTGCTATTCCTTCTATTCCTTGTAAATAATTCTTAAACATGGCTGATTAATTTTAGGTTTATGAATTATTTTAATGCAGTTGGTTGATCCTTCACTTTGATATCTGTTCCCAGTCTCTGCAGATAAGCAATCAGGGCGACTACTTCTTTCTTCGGATCCACCTTGATACCGCCTTTAGCCAGATCCGCTGAAATTTCCTGGGCTTGTTTTGCAAGAACATCATTGGCCTGCGCATCGAAGCCTTCAGGATATGGAACTCCCAATTTCTGCATCGTTCTGATTTTAGCAGGTGTGGATGAAATATCCAGATCTGCATCAATCATGAATTCATAAGCGGGCATGATAGAGCCGGGCGACATTGTTGTCGGATCCAGAAGGTGATTGTAGTGCCAGGAATTCGGATACTTACCTCCTTCTCTTGCCAGATCAGGACCTGTACGTTTTGAACCCCACTGGAATGGGTGATCATACACGAATTCACCGGCTTTGGAGTATTCACCATAGCGTTCAGTTTCTGAACGGAATGGCCGGATCATCTGACTATGACATGTATAACATCCTTCACGGATATAAATATCTCTACCCTGTAATTCCAATGGTGTGTATGGTTTCACGGATGCAATTGTTGGAATATTTGATTTGATAGTCAGCATAGGAACAATCTCAACAATACCACCAATCAAAATCGCAATTAGCGCTAAGAGTAAAAATTGAACAGGTCTGCGTTCAATCCAACGGTGCCAATGTCCGTGAGATGCCGGAGCGATCTTGGCCAATGGTGCTGCTTCCGCTTCTTCATCGCCGATGAATTTACCGGCAGCTGCTGTTTTCCAAAGATTGTAAATCATCACGATTACACCAATCAGGTAGAGTGAACCGCCGAGTACACGCAATTTGTACATCGGCATAATTTGTACAACTGTTTCAAGGAAGTTTGGATAACGCAATACACCTTCAGGAGTAAAATCTTTCCACATAAGAGATTGAGTAAACCCTGCCCAATACATTGGAACTGCATAGAACAGAATTCCGAGCGTCGACATCCAGAAATGGAAATTGGCAAGTTTACCGCTAAACAATTGACGGTTGTAGAGTCGTGGGATGAGCCAGTAAAGAATACCGAAAGTGAGCATTCCATTCCAACCCAAAGCACCAATGTGAACGTGAGCGATGGTCCAGTCTGTGAAGTGTGAAATCGCATTCACACTCTTGATTGACAACATCGGTCCTTCAAAGGTGGACATACCATACGCTGTAACAGCAACCACCATAAATTTCAATACTACACTTTCACGAACGCGATCCCATGCACCACGCAATGTGAGTAATCCGTTGATCATTCCACCCCAGGATGGAGCAATAAGCATCACTGAGAAAACTACACCCAGAGACTGAGCCCAATCAGGTAATGAAGTGTACAACAAATGGTGAGGACCTGCCCAGATATACAGGAAGATCAGCGCCCAAAAGTGAATGATCGATAATTTGTACGAGTACACAGGACGATCCGCAGCTTTAGGAATGAAGTAATACATCAATCCCAGATAAGGTGTGGTCAGGAAAAACGCAACCGCATTGTGGCCATACCACCACTGTACAAGAGCATCCTGTACACCGGCAAAAATTGAGTAACTTTTGAGAAAACTTACAGGTAACGCAAGTGAATTCACAATGTGAAGAACCGCGACAGTTACGATTGTTGCAATGTAAAACCAGATGGCGACATAAAGGTGTCGCTCCCTGCGTTTGATAATCGTACCAAACAGGTTAATAGCAAATACAACCCAGATCAATGCGATCATGATATCGATCGGCCATTCTAATTCGGCGTATTCTTTACTTGTTGTTATCCCCAGCGGTAACGTAATTGCTGCGGCAACAATGATTAATTGCCAACCCCAGAAGTGTATTTTGCTCAGTGCATCACTGAACATACGCGCTTTGAGTAATCGCTGAAGCGAATAGTACACTCCCATAAAAATTCCATTGCCGACAAATGCGAAAATCACCGCATTGGTATGCAATGGTCTTAACCGGCCAAAGGCGAGATAAGGTGCTAGATTAAGTTTGGGATTCGTAATTTGTAAGGCAACTATAAGCCCTACAAGCATGCCGACAAGCCCCCAAATTATGGTGGCTACGGCAAAATCTCTGACAATCTTATTGTCATAACGGAATTTTTCTGTGGTCATAAATCCTCGTTTGTTGAATTATTAGGTTGTGGTTTATCACTTTCAAAAAGTATCCTGACTGATGGCGTATAATCGTCTTCGTATTGACCATCCCGGACACTCCAGATGAATGCAATTAAAAAACCAATGGCCAGTAGCAGGCTGAATAGAATTAAGAGAAATACAACACTCATTCTTTGATTCAGATTTCGACCAAAAATATTTTCATTTCACAACTTACTTCATGACCCCTATCATTAATATAAATGACATTCATCAGTATTCATTTCCGGCCCGGAAAGCATATTGTATATTGCTATTTTTCAATAGTTTATAAAGCTTTAATTATATAGTGTCCACATGAGACTATACACCTTCATGAAAAAGAATTCAAAAGATCTTTTACTATTCCAAAATGATGTAGGTGAGAAGAGATTTCAGCGCCTTGCAATGTAATTTGACATTCCGGTTGTAAAGGCAATGATGGAAACCGAACTTATTGGCATCAGAATGGCCGCGATCACAGGTGACAGATTACCCTGCATAGCAAAATACAATCCGATGGCATTGTAAATCAGAGCTATGATGAAACTAACAAGAATTATCCGGTGACTGGCTTTTGAAATAGATAAAATATTACCCAACCATTGAAACTTATCTGCATTTAATATGGCATCACATGCAGGTGAAAAATTATTGATGTCATCTGAAATAGAAATTCCAACATTACTTTGTTTCAAAGCACCGGCATCGTTTAAGCCATCCCCTATCATCAGCACTTCCTTTCCTTGTCGTTGCAGTTCCTGAATGGTATTCAATTTATCCGCTGGAGATTGCCGGAATACAATCCGCGCATCCTTTCCAAATACTTTTTTCAGATATGGTAATTCACTGTCGTTATCACCGGAAAGCACAACCAGCTCGTACATTCTGTTTTTCAATTTCATAACGAGAGGCTCCAGTCCTTCTCTGTATTGATTTTTGAATGAAAAATATCCTCGCGATTTACCATCGAAACTAACATGTACAACTGTAGATAAAGGATTTGTGGACTGCTCCGAAAGATTAGTTCCTGTAAATTTCGCGGAGCCGATTTTTATTTTTGTCCCTGCAACTTTTCCGGATACACCTTCACCGGGAATTTCAACAAATTCATTTACTAAAATCCTTGTTGTTCCGGGTAAACTTTTGTGAATCAGCTGACTCAATGGATGTGAAGAATGATGCACGAGAGAACGGATAGAAAGCTCTTCTTCGTCACTGAGGGGAAATCCATGAAATTCAATCGCCGCGCTGTTGTTTCGTGTAAGTGTACCGGTTTTGTCAAATACTATTGTAGATACTTTGGCAAGTTTTTCAATGACAGAGAAATTCTTGAGATAGAACTTATTTCTTCCAAAAATTCTAAGGATGTTACCCAAAGTGAAAGGAGATGAAATTGCGAGCGCGCAAGGACAAGCAATGATAAGTACCGCTGTGAAAGCGTTCCAGCCTTTCAGATGATCGCCCTGATAAAACCAATAGCCTAAAGCAAGCAAGGATAATCCTACAATAACAAATGTGAAGTAATGGCTGATTTGATTCACCAGTTGCTGAAATTTTCCATCTTCATGCTTCTGAATATAGGCATCTTTATTCCAAAGTTGAGTCAGATAACTCTGTGAAACCTCTTTCACAACTTCCAATTCAATGATTGCTCCTTTTTGTTTTCCACCCGCATAAATCAATTCCCCGGATTTTCGTTCCACCGGAATGGATTCACCGGTTACAAAGGCATAATCTATTTGCGCCTGACCTTTTATCAGTACAGCATCAGTCGGTATTAATTCTTCATTTCTGATCAGGATGCGGTCACCTACTTTCAATTGAGCTATTGGAATGGACGTTTCTTTTCCGGCTCTTTTGCACATCACGGCAATTGGAAAAAAGGATTTGTAATCTCTTTCAAACGAAAGCGTTTCATAAGTTTTATCCTGAAACATTCGTCCAATAAGCATAAAGAAAACCAGGCCCGCCATTGTATCGAGGTAGCCTGCGCCTGAACCGGACAGGATTTCAATAAGACTCCGAACGAACATCACGAGAATTCCCAATGCAATCGGCACGTCAATGTTGAGAAACTTTTGTTTCAAACTTGCGAAAGCAGAAATGAAAAATTGGGAAGAGCAATAAAAAAACACTGGTAATGATAAAGCCAGATTGATATAACTGAATATTCCTTTGAACCCTGGTTCGATATAATCACTCAAGGAAAAATATTCAGGGAAACTAAAAAGCATAATGTTTCCAAATGCAAAGCCGGCAATTCCTATTTTGTAAATACGTGATTTGGATCGTGGAGCCGCAGCAGGATTGTCCAAATCATTGAGATTGATCATGGGTTCATACCCAATGGTTGTAAGCATCTCTACAACCTGACGTAAACTAATTTTTTGCTCTTCAAAAACAACAATGGCTTCTTTCTTCAGAAAATTTACCTGAGAACGAACTATGGACGGATTAATCCTGCTTAAATGCTCGAGCAACCAGATGCAACTGCTGCAATGCATCTGGGGAATATAAAAATTGATTGTAGTGTATTTCCCATCTGTAAAATTGATGAGTTTCTTCCGAACCTGTTCATCATCTAAAAACGCATATTTTTCTTCCAGAAATTTCCCTTTGGGTGATTGTCCGGGAGAAGCATTGTATTGGTAGTAGGAACACAAGTTGTTTTCCTGCAGAATTTCGTACACCAATTTACAGCCATCACAACAGAACACTTTCTCATCGAGGTGAATAATTTCATCTTTACATTCTTCACCGCAGTGATAACATTTTAATGCTGTTTCTGTGATGCTCATAAATAAACTTGATTAAGAAAATTAAACTCTTCAAAGGTATTCAGGAAATGAGAAGAGGTCTCAGTACTATTATCAGGATGACATATAATACATGATAGACGGCTTCCATTTTTCCTATTTTAGGTATCGGCCAGGCCATGAAGTCCTCCTTTATCATTACTGGTACCAAACCTTTTATCAGCATAAATATTCCAATGGGCAAGATGACCCAAAGGTTTTGGTAAAAAAATGACAAAATGAGAATTGAGCATATGACGTAAATCAGTCCTTTTGTTATATTCATTTTAAGCATTCTGTATTTGACGGTACAAATGCTTGTTCCAAAATACAAGGAACACAAGAACACATTGGAAGCGATTTTCATCCACGAAATTTCATTTTGTGGATTGTAAGCCAGGCAGGAAGCAAGACTAAAAACAGCGAAAATCATCCATTCCGCAACAAAAGACTTTTCCATTCTCCTCGAAACAAGAAATATAAACAAAGCACCAAATCCAATAAAAAAGGGAATGGTGTACAGGAATAAAGCAACCTTAAATAATATAAAAACTCCTGTTGACATAGAAATCAACAAATAAATATACAGCCAATTCATTTTTCTGCCGGGCATTGGAGATTTTCTTTTGTTTTTTTCTGCCCATAATTCCACAAAATTGAATCCGGCCAACAAGAATAGGATGACCCATATCTGGATCAAACTAAATGAATTGCTTAATATCACATTCAACACCCAGCATGTAATCAGTGTGATGTAGGCTCCGTGTTGTCTGCTCCACACAGGGGGAAAAAAACTTTTATTCATAACAGAATATAAAAAGCCCCTCATTTATAAACAATTAGTCGCAGTTTGTTCAATAAATGAAGGGCGACAGCAACAAACTAATTAAATCTTACGCTGGGTTCTATGATTACTTCTCCCTGAACTGCACGGCTGATGATGCAATATTTATCAGACTTTGCGAGCAGGCTTTCCACTACATGTTCACCGGGATTATTTGTAAATTCAATAAAGGGAAGCAGGATATATCTTTTCGCTACATATGGCTCAGTCCCTTCCTTTTCAAATTCCACCTTTGCATCCACATGTAATTTCTTAACCGGAGTTTTGAGCAATTTTGCAAAATGCATGAATGTGGTTGTATAACAGGAAGCAAGAGAAGATATAAGTAAATGCTCAGGAGACCAGATTGTATCACTACCATCAAATTCAGGTGGAGGTCCAATCATCAGAGGGGATCTGTCTCCTGACCTTAAAGTCGCTGAACTGTAATTTACATCCCAATCGAGGGATACGGAGTAAATATTCTGAACATTTTCGGCAACTGACATGGCGATTTCTTTAAAGGTACAAAGTTGGCAAAAGAACAGCTTGAGAATCATGAGTAATGTCATTTTCTCCTTTGATTCAAATCAGATTTAACTTTTCTTTTGTTAATTTAAGCGAAATTTACTCTGTTCCTATTTCGTTTTACCCCCAGACTTATGTTTATCATTCAACTTCTGAATTTACTCAAGTATCGTAATCTAAAATATCGTTCCAAGCTATTCAGTTATTTTAGCATTTACACTCCAATTTTTCTGCTAATGTTAAATTCAAAAGTATCCGGACAGGATTTGGATCCACTTCAGACGGACAGGCCGGATCAAACGGAATGTCCATTTACAGTTGCACCCAAACATTTCCAAATGGAAATTGGAGGAGTATATGTAAAAGACAAAGAAGTAAAGGCCATACTGCTCGACCCAATGAAAGAAACTGCTGATATTGATACCAACAATAACAGTTGGCCGGCGGTGGCTTCTGCTAGCAAGTTTACAATATTCAAAGCTAAACAGGGGGTAAGAGGTGCTTCAGATGGGATGAACCCAATGAAAGCTGCGAAAAAATAAAAAGTCTGAAAATTTCTTATATCAAAAACCATCTGAACTAAACGGATGGTTTTTTTGTTGAATAAAGTATTTAAATTTTTTCTATAGTATAAAACGCAAATCCGGTTCAGGTGTTTAAAATTCCCGTTCGGGATAAAACCAGTTTTCCGGTATGAATTTAGATATTTATTTTACCAATGTTCGAAACTAAAAAGAACTAACATTTATGAGGCATACAATACAATCCCTGTACACATTTATTTTGAGAAAAAAGAT
>CALMQM010000094.1 GCA_937871435.1 uncultured Bacteroidota bacterium
GCTGCTCCCTGATTAATTGTTTTATTGATGGTATTGTAAACCTGAAATTCAAGAGAAGATTTTTTGATCAGAATATTGACCAGGATGTACGAAGGATAATCCGGATTCACTCCGTGTTTGAATGCATTTTCAACAAAAGGAATGAGCAATAGAGGGGCGATTTTTTTCTCTTCCACTATTCCACTCATGGTAAAATCTATACGCACAGTGTTCCCCAATCGAATTTTCTGGAGTTCAATGTAACTGGTGATGTAATTTACTTCTTTCTCCAAAGGTACAAATGTCTCGCTGGCTTCAGTCATCACATAGCGCATCATTCCGGACAACTGAATGATGGCATTGGCTGAATTCATGGCGTTTTCGTCCAATGCCGTAGCATAGATTCCATTCAGTGTATTGAATAAAAAATGTGGGTTTACCTGTGCCTTTAAAAATGCCAGTTCAGCATTCAATTTCTCTTTCTGTGTCTGTTTCCATTGATTCGTGATGCGGATCACCATTGTGTATAAAAACAAAGCAATGAAAAGAAATAGATTATGACTGATCAGAAAGAATAATGGCGGACCATCATGATCATGATTTTCACCTGGCTGCATCTGATCATGATTCACGTGATGGTGATGCTCAAACGGAACGAGAAACACCGGCAAAAAAATCACGATACATAAACTAATAATCGCGATTGAATAAAATTCAAGGTGTCTTTTGCGAAGGAAATATTGAGGAATAAAATAATAATAGTTAGCATAAAAATACCCAATCATAAAAACATACGCGATCAGATCCCTGAACGTGTTTCCATGAGTAATAAATTGCCATGATAACAAAGCATTTGGTGCAAGCAGAATTGGAATAGAAAGAAAAGCAAGGCAAGCTGCAATATTTAAAGCAATCCTACCGATTCGCAGATTCATTGAAACAATTTGAATTCAAAAATAACAAAGCCATTAGAACAGTCTGAAAAAAGAGGTAATTGTTCTGATTGTAGAGGTATTTGGTTCCTTTAAGGAGGGACGAGGGGCGAGGGACGGGGGACGAGGGATTGGTATTGGGTATTGGGTATTAGGTATTAGGTATTAGGTATTAGGTATTAGGGACGAGGGACGGGGGACGAGGGACTGGGGAGGTTTTAAAGGGACGCAGGATTTCGTACAACAACGATCAACCATCAACCAACAACCATCAACCAACAACCATCAACCAACAACTCGAAACCAAGAAGCAGGAACCCGAAACCAAATTTCAGCTCACACTCTTCGCCAAAACTTCCTCTGCCTGCATTTTAACGAGGGCTCCGTCTTTTAAAATTGGAATTACCCGGGTCAGGTTTGGAGTGAGACAGTATTTAATGTCTTTTTTAAGATTCAACCTCGCAAGTCTTTCCTTATGTGATGCCTGCGACATGAATTTATAGGGATCTTGTTTTGCCATCTGGTACAAATATTTCAAAGCCAGGCATGCGTCACCGAGTTTAAAATGATCATTGTTACTTGTAAGTGCCTCAGTGACTGCACCTGCAAAAATCGCGTCTTCAAGATTAAATTTGTTTTTCCATCCGCTGCACAAAAGGAGAATATTACGTTGCTCATGAATGAGCCATTCACACAAGGCATCGATATTCAGGAAGGAGCCGATCACTACTTTATATGCATCCTTCGCCGCATCAATTGCCTGAGTACCATTTGTAGTGGTGATAGCTATTGTTTTCCCTTTCACCACATCACCCATATAGCTGAATGGAGAATTTCCAAAGTCAAATCCTTCCACCTGAATTGCATCTCTTTCGGCACCGGCAAGAAACCCTTTTTTCTTCCACTCTCTTGCTTCATCTACTGTGGCAACCGGAATTATTTTTTCCGCTCCATGTTCAAAAGCAGTACAGATAGCGG
This sequence comes from uncultured Bacteroidota bacterium, assembly GCA_937871435.1. Lineage (GTDB taxonomy): Bacteria > Bacteroidota > Bacteroidia > AKYH767-A > 2013-40CM-41-45 > JADKJP01. The sequence continues at coordinate 1,890 of CALMQM010000094.1, forward strand.
AAGTAGCACGAAGGATGTCGATAATTACAACGATACTTTCTCCATCCGCATAAACGGGATAGAGATGCGGAGAAAAACAAGCATCAATTTTGATCCTTGGCTGTTGCTCTTCAGTCATAAAGAATCCTTACAAGAAAAACGAATTTACAAATAAAACGATAGGAAACAAGAATCCCCGGAAGCGGGGATTCAACATTATTTTTTATAAAATGGTATTTTCACCACTTTCGCCTTAAGCGCTTTGTCACGAACTGGAATGAATATTTCAGCTCCTTCCCTGGCATATTCAGGTTTCACATAAGCCATTCCTATTGCTTTTTGCAATGATGGAGACTGAGTCCCGCTGGTCACTTTTCCGATCACATCTCCGGTAGCATTTTTCACTTCATAATCATGGCGAGGAATACCTCTGTCAATCATTTCAAATCCTACCAATTTTCTGTTCACTCCATTTTCTTTTTGAGCCTTCAGAGCAGCTGAATTGGTAAATTCCTTAGTAAATTTTGTTATCCAACCTAAACCTGCTTCAATCGGCGAAGTGGTATCGTCAATATCATTTCCATACAAACAGAATCCCATTTCCAGTCTCAAAGTATCTCTTGCTCCCAGACCAATTGGTTTGATGCCGTATGCTTTTCCGGCTTCAAAAATTTTGTTCCAGATATGCTCAGCATCTTTATTTTCAAAATAGACTTCAAATCCGCCTGCTCCGGTGTAACCTGTTGCCGAAACCAGCACATTGTCAATACCGGCAAATTTGCCTTTATCAAAAGTGTAATATTCCATATTCCGCAAATCCATATCAGTGAGCTGCTGCAGAACATCCACAGCTTTGGGTCCCTGCACTGCAAGCAAAGATGTTTTATCAGAAATATTATGCATTTCCACACCTTTGGTATTGTATTTTTGAATCCAGTCCCAGTCTTTGTCGATATTGCTTGCATTCACCACAAGCATATATGTTTTCTCATCAATTCTGTACACCAACAGATCATCCACAATTCCGCCTTTATCATTTGGCAAACAGGAATACTGAACTTTTTTATCGATTAGTTTAGATGCATCATTGCTGGTTACACGTTGAATTAAATCCAATGCATCCTGACCTTTCAGGATAAATTCTCCCATATGCGACACATCAAAAACACCAACACCGTTTCTTACCGTTTCATGTTCCGCGTTTATACCTTCATAAGAAACGGGCATTAAATAGCCCGCAAAAGGAACCATTTTTGCTCCGAGTTGTGAATGAATGTCGGTAAGAGCCGTTAGTTTGAGTTGATTTTCTGTGAGTTCCATAATTTTGTCTGGTTGAATCCGGATGCAAGATACAGTATTTCAAGGGCTATAAAACAAGTAGTCCCGGAAAATGCTACACCTTACTTAGCAGTTAATTGATTGAAATAGCGAAGGTAATTCTCCTGCTGTGAAAGAACTGAATAATGGTCCAGTACTGTTTGCCTCGCCTTCTTTCCCATCTCAGTTCTCATACTCTCCGATTCAATTAACTGCTTAAGTTTCGAGATCCATTGCTCTGTACTCTCTGCAAGAAATCCGTTTTCACCATCACGGATAATCTCTTTATTGACGCCAACCGGCGACATGATAGTCGGGATTTCAAGTGCCATGTATTGAAGTCCTTTCAAACCGCATTTTCCATTTGCCCACTCATCATCCGGTAAAGGCATTATTCCAATATCAATTCCCGATAACTCCGGTACTTCATCTTTCCTTGTCCAGGCAATTCCCTGAACACCCAGCTCTTCATTTTTATACGAAGCATCACCGATTACTTTGATACGTATTTTATCACCGTAGATTTTTTTGATCTCCTGCAGGAAAGGCAGCGCATATTCAAAATGTTTAATTGTTGTAACACTCCCACTCCAGCCAATTGTGATGAAATCATTTTTTGGCAAAGCAACACGCTGGTATTCCGAAGTATCAATTGTTGTCGGGACAATCACCACATTGGAATTAAACTGAGAAGCATAATTCGCCAGGTAAGCATTTCCTGCAAATACTAAATCACACAAACGAATGATGTCACCCGTCTTTGCAGGATTTTTAAGGAAATGAAAACGTTTATTCGCTTCACTCATATCCATGTGCCAGATCGCATCATCAAAGTCAAAAACGAGTTTAGCTCTTGAGTCTTTAAATTTCTTTTCGAAATAAATTGTTCCAAGCATCATCGCTTCACGAAAAATAAAAATGATATCGTAGTCGTTTCGATGACGAACATTTTTAAAACGTGTACTGAAAGCATTCCACATCATTTTCAGTTTTTGAAAATAATGTCCGGGCTTGTAAATAATTTTATCGGATTTTTCATCGATAAAAAATGAGAGTTCACAGGAATAACCATGCTCAGCCAGAAACTGAAAGTATTGTTCAAAACGAAATCGTTGTCCGGGTGCTCTGTCAAATCTGTGTGACGCGACGAAAAGTATTTTCTTCATGATGTTGGCAGCTTAAATTTTTTCTTTCCAACCGCATGCCAGAACGGTTCGTTTTCACTGAAAACAATTTCGGTTAATCCGGCATTTGTCAACATGATTTCAATTAGCTTTCTGCTGAATCTTTTTTCCAATGGTGTTCCCAAACGATCCAAGGCATCATTCCGTATTATTTTGAAATTTTTATCCCAATAATAAGACAAAGGAATTTTCTTGTACCAGGATTTTCGGGGAAATAAAAAATGAATCGCTCGTGCAAGAGAAATCATCGGCAGATAGAGAAAAACCGCGAGCAAATCACAAACAATTTTCTTTACAGAATGAGGCAAAGGATGAATGATCATTCTCAAAATATGAACAGGAAAGAAAAGCATTTTGAAAAACACACTTCTGTTATCCAGACTGTAATAAAGGTAAATCAGAAAATGTCCTCCGGGTTTAAGCTTTTCAACAGCTTTTGAAATCGCATCCTGTGTGTCCGGGAGATGATGCATCACTCCAAGACTAAAAACAAAATCAAACGAAGCGTCAGGAAACGGAATATTCCCCACACCGCATTGAGTGATACGTATTCCGGGATTACCGGACACCAGTCTGGCGGCCGGAATTACAGCACTGCTAGGATCAATCGCTTCAATAAATCCAACTTTAGCAGACAAGAATTTAGACCACCTTCCTGTGCCGCAACCAATGTCAAGAACTTTGGATTGTGGACCAAGCATATCTCCTGTTACAATATCGAAATACTGTTCTCCTGCCTTTTGAATATCTTCTCCTGTAAAAGAAGAAAAGGTGTTCCACTCATCCCCGAATGATTGCACAGTATCCGCATCCATATTTCCGTCGCTTGCCGAAACGAAACTGGCAATTTCAGTTCCGTCAACAGTAATAAAGCTGTTTGGAGTACGTGTGTAAGGAATCATTAGCTTAAAGCAATTTATTCATTCATCCTTTCCGATACGATGAATGCGTTTGAAACAGAAAGGCAAATTAAAAGGGGGTGAAATTATTCAAGCCAGAAAGCAGGAAGATTTTCATTCACTTCAATGTCCTTGAAGCGAACGCTGGATTTTATTCCGGTCTTCCTTGCCCAAACAGACATCTTCCGGATGCCATCTTCGAGGGAGGTGAAATCATTTATTCCGAATATTCTTTTCGCTTTGGAATGATCAGCATAAGCATGTACCACTTCTTTCCTCGGTTCGAGGTACCTGATTTTTCCTGACAGATCCATCGCATTTTGAACAGTTATCGCCAGTTCATTGATCGTAAATTCCTGATCGGCACCAATGTTGAAAATCTGGTTCATCGCGGCGGGAACATTTACGCAATTCGCAATGTGAGGAGCTACATCTCCGATATAACTGAATGCCCGTGTTTGCTTGCCATCACCGAACACTGAAAGTTCTTTTCCCTGCATCAATTGATTCATAAAAATCCCTACGACATTCCGGTATTTGTCTCCTAAATTCTGATATTCACCATACACATTGTGCGGACGGAATATCACCGAATTGAGACCAAAGATTTCGTGCGCAGATTTCAGATCGAGTTCAACAGCATACTTTGCTACACCATAAGGATCTTCAGGCATCGGTGTCATGTCTTCCCGCATCGGTGGCTTGAGCCCGCCATATACCGCAATTGAAGAAGTAAAAACAAAACACTTCACCTTATGCAACACGGAAGCATTGATGAGATTGACACTTCCAATAAGGTTGTTCGTATAATTAAAACGACGTATGAAATGACTCAATCCTTCGGCAGCATAAGCGGCCAAATGATATACATAATCAAATGCATGATCACGAAAAAGTCGATCCACCAGTTCATGATCCGTCACAGAACCCTGAACAAATTTGGCTTTGGGATTGACGTTTTCTTCAAAACCACCGCTAAGGTCATCCAAAACGATAACCTTGTGACCCATTTCAATTAATTCATTTACAACATGAGCACCTATAAATCCTGCTCCTCCGGTAACCAAAGATGTTGGCATAAAAGACCTGATTGTTTGTCCAAAAATAGAAATTTATCACACTCAGAATTCATTTTGTAAATTTTGTGGTGAATGAAAACTCCTGAATGGAAATATTATTCGTGAATCAAAATTTTAAGGAGATCTGGTTAATTGCTTTTCTGATCCATATCTTCTCCTGAATCCGGTTTCAGTAATCAAACTGCAAATTAAACATTAGCTAAATATCCAATTATGAATGACTTAATCAGTATTTTGAATACAATTCCAAATCTGCATTCGGAGAAATTAATTTTTCTGATTGAAGTGTCGGATGGCAAGGAAGAAAGACAATAGAATCTTATCTTTGAATCCGATGCGATTAAAGTTAGTTGAAAAAAATACGCCCCGTTGGATCATTTTTCTGATTGATACAGTCATTTGTCTGGGTTCGATCATGCTCGCCTATCAGGTGAGATTCAATTTCAGAGTACCTGAAAAAGAAATTGAACATTGGGTATATGTAATTCCTACAGTTCTGGGAGTCCGGATCGGGAGTTTTTTTGTTTCAAAAATTTATCAGGGAATCATTCGCTATACAAGTACACGGGATGCGTTGAGAGTTTTTTATACGATTACAACGGGAAGCATCGTCATGGCTGTAGCAAATATGGGATCATACATGTTGGGGAAATTTTTCCTGGTCCCCTATTCCATCATCATTATCGATTATTTCACCACAGTATTTTCAATCACGGCCTTCAGGATCCTGGTCAAATCCATTTACATGGAATTGAAGAATCCTTCAAGCAAGAAAAAGGAAGTGATCATTTATGGAGCCGGTGAATCAGGTTTGATTACCAAACGTTCGCTTGACAGAGATGCCGGAAGCCGGTTTAAAGTAATTGCTTTTGTGGACGACGATCCGGTCAAATCAGGAAAGACAGTTGAAGGAATAAAAATCTACAATGCCGATGACGATCTTGAAGATCTTTTGAGATCAAACAATGTGACACAACTTATTATCAGTATTCAGAATATTTCAACGATCAGAAAGCAGCAGATTATTGAGAAATGTCTGCCTTACGATGTAAACATTCTCAATGTTCCTCCGGTGAATAGCTGGATCAATGGTGAGCTGAGCTTCAAGCAAATTAAGAATATCAAAATTGAAGATTTGCTTGAACGGGAACCAATCCGTCTCGATGTGGAATCCATCCGTGGACAGCTATCTGGGAAAACTATTCTTATCACCGGAGGTGCCGGATCGATTGGAAGTGAAATTGTGCGACAAATTCTTCCATTTCAACCCCGCTATCTTATCGTGTTGGATCAGGCTGAATCTCCTTTGTACGAACTGGAATTAGAGATCAGGGAAAAATACCGATGGACACAATTTGAAACAGTGATTGCCGATATACGACAGGCCGACAGGATGCGACGTGTGTTCGATGTCTTTAAACCGCAGGTTGTGTTTCATGCAGCGGCTTATAAACATGTTCCAATTATGGAACACAATCCATCGGAGGCAATATTAACGAATGTTCACGGGACTCAGATTCTGGCTGACCTTGCACACGAATACCAGGTTGAAAAGTTTGTAATGGTGAGTACCGACAAAGCGGTGAATCCTACGAATATAATGGGTGCCACAAAACGAATTGCGGAAATTTATTGTCAGTCACTCAGCAGGATAAGTTCAACTAAATTTATTACGACACGATTCGGAAATGTACTGGATTCAAATGGATCGGTGATTCCGAGATTTAAAAGACAAATAGATGAAGGAGGGCCGATTACAGTAACTCATCCGGATGTGACCAGGTATTTCATGACTATTCCTGAAGCTTGTCAACTGGTGTTAGAAGCCGGTGCAATGGGGAATGGTGCTGAAATATTTATTTTCGATATGGGACAAAGTATCCGGATTATTGACCTTGCGAGGAAGATGGTAAAACTTTCCGGATTGACACTTGGCAAGGATATCCAGGTAGAATTTACAGGCTTGCGTCCCGGTGAAAAAATTTTCGAAGAATTGCTGGCTGACAAAGAAACTACCCTGCCTACTCACCATGAAAAAATTATGATTGCCCGTGTGAGAGAATACAACTTTGAAGAGATTAGCAAGGAGATAAATAACCTGATTAATTTATTCAGAACACAAAACAATGAATCCATCGTCAAAAAGATGAAGGAAATTGTTCCTGAGTTTGTGTCAGCAAATTCAGTTTTTAGTGAGTTGGATAAAAAATAGACTTTTAAATAGTCTTTTTCGTTTTTAAATTTATTCATCCTCGATTTCGAGTTATTGACCCCAGTTATTTCACAACTGACAAAAACATGCATTGTTTTATAAAATAAATAATTGCAATTTTAACTTTGAATTAGTTTTTAATCCTTCCGGGAAATTGGCAGTTCATTTGATTCAATTCAAATTCATCTCGAAATGAAATCTGTTATTGTTTTTATCTACTGCATTTTTATTTGTTCCTATTCCTTTTGTCAACCTACCTACATGAAAAAATTAAGTTTCAATAGTCAGGGAGGAACTTATTCTTACGCTGGAGATACCATTTTTGATTTGTTGAATTTTGATGTTTTTCCAAGTGGAAATACTCTGTTTCAAATTGCAACACAAAGCCAATCCCGCAGTATCTATAAAATTGATTTACAAGGTCACAATATATTTCCACCAATTCAATCCGGTTATTACGGTGGACTGGGGAGAGCCTACTCATCGGCAGTTCATGCAACGCCTGATGAAGGATTAATTTATGCATACAATCATGCAAGTTGGGTTGGTTACTATTTTGAAGAATCTATTATTACAAAAATAAATAGTAATGGTAATGCTTCTTGGACACGCCATCTCCCTCCGAAAACCCCTACTACTGGACAGGACATACAGAATACTTACGATATTGCACGCATGGCTAATGGGAACTATGCTTGTCTTGCCATGGATTCTATATACATTTTTACTTCAAATGGGCAGCGTGCGGGAAATTACAACTTTTTTGGTCCGGGATATTTGCAAGCTTTTTCAAATGGAGATTTGTTTATTCAATGTACAGGCTTCACGGGCAGAATTGATTCTTCTGGAAATATAATGTGGCAGACTTCAAATCAGATTATACACTGTGACACAACACTCTACAGTCTAAATTATGATACATTATATAAATTAAATGGGATGACCGGAAACAGTATTTCATCTGTTGCACTGGCTTCAACTTCTTTGCCTAAAATACTATTGTTAAAAGATGGAGGATGGTGTCAGTACGGTACATCTTCACTTCAACGTTTCGATTCGTTAGGCAACCTGAAATGGTCAGAGTCTTTTCAATTACCCGCAAATTTATTCGGCGAACAGTCCGACGGTACTTTATTTACAGGAGGTACTTATCACAGTAAGTTGGCCTATCCTTTTGTAGATTTGGACTTCAGTGCATATATAGGAACAATTGATACAAACGGAAGGAGTATTTTAGATTCTACAAGTCAAATTTCGCCTGGTGATGCAAATGATGATGGAATACTGGAGTTTGGTGATGAAGTTTATATGGCCCTTGCTCAGGGATCAACTGGACCGAACAGATATGATTCAATATTGGATAATGGTCCCCAATATCTAGATGGAGCAGACATCGCAGTTGATTTTCCCGGTAATAACAATAGAGGTTTGTGCCTGAAGCAATGTGACGTCTATATTGATGGAGTAATTGATTCTTTAGATATTTTGTATTCCGCATATGCAAGTCTTTCGCTACAATATTATACTCCCTGGAGATTGAAGGGCCCAAATTCAATTTCAAACAACTCCGTACTTCCCTATTTTAGTATTCTTCCTGATAAAGATTCAGCCAATGCAGGTGACACAGTAAGAGTCTATTTTGCACTCGGCAACAATGGGATATTAATAGATTCAATATTTGGATTAGCATTTTCCATTCAGAATTATTCAGGAACATGGGTTTATGGATCCTTAGATGCTTCATATCTAGATTGTAGTTTAGGTCAGCAGAATGAAATTAATTTTAAATATGTTTCTGATGGAGATTACTTCGGAATTCTTGCAGCCAGGCGAGATTTGAGAAATGCATATTATGTTGCAGATACAATCGGATATGTCGATTTACAAATCGCGCCATCTCTTTCTCAAACCACTGATATCTACTTAAATATTTGGTCATTTAAAGCAATAACAGCAGACGGCGTTCCTATAGATTTCCAATTCGACATTCATCCGATTCATGCCAACAGGATGACAACAAACATTTCTGAAATCGGATTAGATAAAATTCAATTGTCTCCCAACCCCGCTAACTACGAAACAAGCATAATTAATCTACCGGAAGCCAATGTGGAGATTAAATTGGTTGATCTGTTGGGAAAAGAATGTTTAACAACAAATTCAAATAGATTGAAATCAGTGAATTTAAATTTATCTTCAATCAAATCGGGAATGTACATTCTGCAAATGACTGATGAAAACCATAGTAAGCAAACGTTGAAATTGATTGTTGAATAATTTGAAAATTTAATCATGTTTCATTATAGAAATTGCAATCGGTCAGTACTTAATGTGATTAGGGTACAAATTATTTACCATTCTTATCTGCCATTTTCAATTTCCGCTTCATGAAACTTTTATTCACATCACTTTTCTTTTTTAGCTCAGCATATTTAATTTCAGCTCAGTCTACTTATTATGAAAAGATAAGTCAGAATGGTTCACCCTCTTCGCAATATATTTTTCCGCAAGACAGTGTCCTTTCTCTGGAGGCAGCTTCTTTGAATGATTCAGGAAACACATTCATAATCATTGGAACAAGAAGAAGTTCAAGCCAATTATTAAAAATTGACAGTCTTGGTAAAAGCATATATGCTCCTCTTGGAGCAGGATACCATTCTACAGCCGGAACCGAGCGTGCATCTACACTACATTCTACAAATGATGGCGGATGTATTTTTGCACTTAATTATGATAATTGGGTGCCCGGTCCGCTCTCGGGTTCTCATGTAATAAAAGTTGACAACTCGTGTCAGATTCAATGGGATGTTGCACTTCCGGGAAGATTGATAAGTGGTGTTCCCTATCAGATTATTTATGATATCGGATTACTACCAAATGCAAATTATGCCTGCTTATGTGAGAACAGAATGTATTTGTTGGATTCACTCGGAAATTTATTGGATAGTATAAATTATTATGGCCCGGGCTCAGTTAGCGCTTTCTCTAATGGCGATTTATTTGTGAATACAAATTCTTTCAAAGGCCGGATTCAAATCAATGGTTCAGTAGTCTGGCAAACCAGTGATTCACTTCTCACCCGCGATACAAATATTGTTGCACTCAGGAATGATACATTGCATTTTCTGAATCCAATGACTGGTCTTTCATTCACAAGTATTCCATTTACACAAAATGGGGACAACAAAGCGCTTTTAATGAAAGATGGAGGTTGGTGTACTTATAACTCAACTACTATTCAACGATTTGACACAAACGGACAATTGAAATGGCAGGAATCCGTTACACTGGCTCATTTTGGAATTCAATTAATTGTTGAACAAAGTAATGGCTCGTTGTTGACCGGTGGAACATACCTCTATCAGGATTGTAATTACAATGAATACGACTTTTCATCTTTCATAGGAACAATTGATACTCTGGGTAAAAGCATCATGGATTCAACCTATCAGGTGTGGCCCGGCGATGGAGATGACAATGGTATAAGCGAATTCGGAGATCTCGTTTACATTGCTTTGGCTCAAGGATCTACTGGTCCGAGTAGAATTGATACGTCTTCAATCTTTTGGAATTCCTATTTTTGTGTTGGTGACATTGCTACAAATTTCCCACACTGTTTTGCTATAGGAGTGAATCACCAACAATGTGATGCAGTGTCCGATGGAATTATCGATTCAATTGACATAGTGGGTTTCGGTGACTATTCGTCCACGTTCAATTCAACAATTACTCCATGGAGAATCAGCAATCCTGATGTCCATAAATCTCAAAGCATACTTCCCTATTTCAGTTTAATTCCGGACAAGGACACGGTGAATGCAGGAGATTCGATTCGAGTTGCAATTGTCATTGGTGGAAATGGCGTCAGTGTTGATTCAATTTTCGGTCTTGCTTTTTCATTCATCAACGACACAAGTTTTACCGGAGCAGTATATAACTACAATGCTGAAATAAGGAATAGTCAGCTTGGCTTTCAAAACGATCTGCAATTTTATCATCGTGATAACTGGAATCCATTTGTATGCTTTATGGCTGCAAGAAAAGATTTACAAAATGCATATATGGTACATGATACCATAGGATATATGGAATCATATATCGACACATCACTGAGTCAAAGCATGGATTTCAATTTTGTAATAACCTCATTTAAAGCTATTACTGCCGGTGGTTTTCCTGTCGATTTTCAGTACGATCTTCATCCTATTCATGCAAATAGAGTCCCTTTGACTATCCATGAAAATTTGCAAAGTCAAATCCAGATTTTCCCAAATCCTTCACAGGAGAGACTTCACATCATCCATCTGCCAAATTCAATTTTTCCAATCAGAATTTACAATGAGCAAGGTCAGGAATGCTATTCTATTTCTTCACATAAATCAAGCGACATTTCAATTGACATTAGCAATCTAACAAAAGGTTTATATTTGCTAAAAATAGGTAATGCTTCCGAAACCATTTTTTCGAAGAAATTCGTAAAGGAGTAATTTGTAATGGAGGTATATGTTATTTAATTGCCAGGTATAAAGTATAAGAAAGTGAATAAAAAAATAATTCCCTTTTTTCTGACTAAACTTCTTTGAAACTTCCAATAAATTTTGTATCTAGCTCTAAACTGCCCCAATACCTAATACCTAATACCTAATACCTAATACCTAATACCTAATACCTAATACC
>CALMQM010000095.1 GCA_937871435.1 uncultured Bacteroidota bacterium
AGAATCCAATTTTCTCGGTAAAGTAAATTCAGAAAGAAAATTCAATTTTAATTTCGGTAACGCCGGAATTGTATTCACCAATAAACTCACAAATAACGACGAAGGACCGGGATGGAAAAGCTGGAGTTTTGGTTTTGGATACAATCGTATTAATAATTTTCACAACAGGAGTTTTTATGAGAACAAAAATCCCTCGAATTCACTCACGAATTATTTCGCTGAAAATGCGCAGGGCCAGAGCTATGAGAATCTGGATCCATTCTATGAATATCTCGCCTACTATACTTACCTGATCAATCCTGATTCATCCAACAACTATTCAGCAGCTGTTCCAAACGGAAACATTGTTCAGCGCCGAAGTTCAGAAACACGCGGAGCGATGGGAGAAACAGACCTTACATTTGGAGGGAATTACAGCAATCGTCTTTTCATTGGAGGAACAATCGGACTGTCAAATATCCGATACCTGGAAGAAACAACTTTTGAAGAGACAGACAAGGACAATGTCATTGACACCTTAAATCAATATGAGTTTAATCAAAATCTGACCACGCATGGTTTTGGCTTCAATGTGAAATTCGGGGTGATTTATAAAGCTGCGGATTGGGTGCGTCTGGGTGCAACCATTCACACTCCTACCTGGTACAATATGCACGATGATTACACCAGCTCGATCAAAGCAAAGTTTGACGGAGGTTATGCTGACACGAAAGATTCACCCGATGGATCGTATGATTATTCTCTCACCACACCTTTTAAAGCGATCGGTAGTCTTGCATTTATTATTGGCAAGTATGGACTGATCAGCGGTGACTATGAATTTACGGACATCAGTGAAGCCCGTCTGGATGCTGAAGATGCCAGCTTCGCTGACGCGAACGATGTGATCCGCAACAAGTATACAACCATGAGTACACTGCACATCGGAGCTGAATACAGAATAGGCAATTACAGTATTCGCGGAGGAACAGCAATCACAAGTTCTCCACTCAATTCTCAATACAGAAATGGCGGAGCGGATTACAAGAAAACCAGTTATGGCGGAGGAATCGGAATTCGCGACAACGATTTATTTATCGATATCGGTTACCTCTATACAGAAAGTAACGAATACTTTCAACCTTATACTCTATCTTATCAGGATGTTCCCGGAGTCAAAAACAAAATCCGGACGAATAACATCACCATCACTTTTGGTGTGAAATTCTGATGGCGTAAACAGCAGGAAAATACAGGGAAGAAATTTTATTCCGCAGCATCTTTCAGTCTGTCAAGTCCTGCCTGAGCTTTCTGATCAATACTGTTTTGGTATTCGTGATTGTCCAGACTTAAACATTGCTCAAAATAAGCTTTCGCTTTTTCCGGCTCGTTTCTTTCTTCATAAATCATCCCGAGTAATAAAGCGGAGTTAGCGGCAAAATAATAGCGTGAGCCTGCTCCGTTTTTCAGTGTTTGCATATAATACTCCATCGCTTTATCGACCTGCCTGAGCTTTTGCATAATTCTTCCAAAGCGATACGTCAGTTCCAACTGATCTCTGTAGAGGGGAAAACTATCCAAAGATTTCCCGGCAATTTCTGCCAATGATTCCCTGTAATATCCACCATCAAACAACAAACGGGAACGAAGCAATAAAGCATTGGGAAGTTCATTGCCGGCGGATTCAGTCATGGCTTCTTTGTCTTCATCCACCAATTGAGTTCCCGAATCTCTGACCTTAAACATGCATTCATGGTATTGTCTGATATCGCCCTTTAAAAAGGCTATCCAAGCAATTTTTTGCCAGGCTGCTTTGATATAATTTTTACCCTTAAATCGGGAAATAAAGGTCCGGAAATCCTGCTCACCGGAAAAGTCTAATTTTCTCAATCGTGCTAAGCCTTCCTTGTAGGAAAGAAAATTAAAAGGAAAAACACCCTCGACAGAAATAGGTTGATTGAGAACTTCAAGTGCATCTTCATTTTTCCCCATCTTCATCGCTACATTTGCATAGCAATAACGGATGAGCGGACTTTGCTGCGCGGCCGGCAACATTCTTTCCAGAATTTTTTCTCCGTGAGCTTCATTTTTCGCGAAGGAATTGTGAATGTTACCGAGATAAAAAAGTAACTCATCGCGGTAACAACTAAATTCTGTTCCTTCTATGTGATCATACAAATCCATCAATTCCGAAGTTCCCTGAGGCACGGTGCCATCCATTCCAGCCATTTCTACGAGCCAATGATATTCTTTCGGAACGGCACCTACCAGAACGTGGAGAAAGCCGACCAGTTTTTTGTTGAGAATAAATGTCGGAAAGATTGCCTCGTTTTTTTCAATCAGCCGATATGCTTTTCGAATATCGGTTGCAGCAGATACCTGTTCTTTAAATTTCACTTTCAGCATAGCTTCCTGAATGATGATTTCTGCCTGCACATACAGGTGAAACGGCGACGAAGGATCGTCTTTGTCTTTCGAAATTATCTTCATTCGCTGCGCTGATTTTTTTTTGAGCGCAACAAAATCATTCTCTTCCTCTGTGATAAAGCCGGTGAGGAAATCGATATAATTTTCAAATAACAGTGTAAGATGATTGCCGGGCTTTTCGATGTGCTCCTTTTCCAGCAAACTTTTGCCTTCCGCGAATCTCAATCGAATGATGTTGGTGTACGCCTGCTGAAGTTTGGAATCAAAATCATAATAAGCCCGCGCCTGAAAAGTGAACAGGAAGAAAACGAATGAGGCAATGAAAACTCTTTTCACAAGACTAAAATAAAAAAGGGATTTCAATAGAAATCCCTTCTGAAAAAATATTATTGTATCTGATTAATCTACTGCTTCTTCATCCGCGATCTTTGGATCAACGAGAATTCTGCCGCAATGCTCGCACACAATTACTTTTTTGTGCTGACGAATATCGAGTTGACGTTGTGGCGGAATTTTGTTGAAGCAACCTCCGCAGGCGTCACGCTGAATTGCGACAACACCCAAACCGTTCCGGGCATTGGTACGCACACGTGAATATGCGGCAAACAATCTTTCATCGACAATTGTCTGAGCTTTCGCGCTGATCTTACGAAGATGATCTTCTTCTTTCTGGGTCTCTTCCACAATACTTTCCAGTTCTGTTTTTTTCATTTTCAGAACTGTATTTTTCTCGTCAAGAACAGCTTGTGTTTCTTCGAGCACCGCGTTTTTGGTGATCACTTCCGCGCCATATTCTTTCGCGCGTTTTTCAGCCAGTTGAATTTCGAGATTCTGAAATTCGATTTCCTTATTCAATGAATCAAACTCACGATTGTTCTTCACTTTCGATTGTTGTGATTCATATTTCTTGATCGCGTCTTTTGCATCCTTCACCGCTTGTTTCTTTTTTGAAACCTGATCGGTGAGGTGCGCGATTTCTTCATTGATATTTGAAATACGTGTGTTGAGGCCAACAATCTCATCTTCCAGATCACTCACTTCCATCGGAAGTTCACCACGAATAGTTCTGATCTTGTCAATGTTGGAATCAATTTCCTGCAACACATACAACGCTTTCAGCTTTTCTTCCACAGTGAACTCGGAGTGGTCAAGCTCCATGATTTCGTTCAACTTTTTCTCGAGACGATTAACATCAATGATCTTCTCGATTTTGCGTGGTTTGAATGTAACCTGCTCTTTGGTTTTAATCTTTGCTTTGGCTAATTTGGATAAGCTCACGTCGGGTTTATTTTGATGGATAATATTTCGTTAACCTTAATTTTTCAGCTTTTACACACCAACCGATAATCCGGGGTCATCACGAACTTCTTCCGGAAGAAGGTAAAATTTGCTCAAATCAGTAGTAATTCACCGGATTCGTATTCACCTCCGTCAAACGGACGGCAAAGGTAGGAAATTTTTTAAGAATCAGTGCTCTAAACAGCTCAATCGTGAACTGTTCACTTTCATAATGTCCAATATCTGCGATTATTATCCGATTATCGGCATCAAAAAACTGATGGTATTTAAAATCTGCAGTGATGAAGATATCGGCTCCCGCTGAAATAGCTTCATTTAGCAGGAAACTCCCTGATCCGCCACAAACGGCTACTTTTTCTATATCCTTGTTTATCAAAGCTGTATGACGAATACAAGCCGTTTTCATTGACTTTTTTAACAATTCCAGGAATTTTGCTGCCTGCAACGGCACCGGCAATGTTCCGATCATGCCTGACCCGACTTCCGGGTTTTTGTTTTCAAGGGAATAAAGATCGAAAGCTACCTCTTCGTACGGATGAGAGGCAAATAATGCCTGAAGCATGGACTTTTCTTTCCATTTTTCATAAATCACTTCCATCCTGGTTTCAGCCTCCTGATGGAGTTTGCCCACTTCGCCGACAAACGGATTGCTGTTTTCATTTCCCCGAAAAGTACCCTGACCTTCCACATTGAAACTACAGGAATCATAATCGCCAATACTTCCGGCGCCTGCTTCGAACAAAGCAGTTCTGACTTTTTCGGCTGAAGTATGGGGTGCAAAAGTTACCAGTTTGCGTAGAGTTTGCTGTTTGGGAGAAAGAATAGTCAGGTCTTTGAGCCCCAATGTTTCCGCGATCTTCCGGTTCACACCCGTATGCACATTATCCAGATTCGTATGTGCTGCGTAAATGGCAACATTATTCTGTATGGCGGCAATCACAGTCCGTTCGATGTAATTCTTCCCGTTTAATTTTTTCAACCCGCTGAAAATTATCGGATGATGAGCAATCACGAGGTTGCATCCCGTTTTTACCGCTTCACGGATAACTTCTTCTGTACTATCCAGACACAGTAATACGCCTGTAATTTCAGTAGAAGGATCACCAACAATCAGTCCTGCATTGTCATATGATTCCTGAAGGGACAGAGGGGCAATCTGTTCCAGATAATCAGTCAAATCCTTGATCTTCATAGCCTATTTTAATCTTAATCGAAAATTCAATACTACAAAAAAATGCTTCAGGGCAATCATGCTAATTTTTGTAATTTGCCACGGTGCAAACTTTACGCAGACTCTTGTGGCCTTTTTCCATCCTTTATGGTGTGGTAATGCAAGTGCGCAATTTTTTATTTGACAGAGGAATTATCAAATCCTCCGGTTTTCCTTTACCTGTTATCGGGATAGGGAATCTCAGTACCGGAGGAACTGGAAAAACTCCGCATGTAGAATTTTTAATTCGTCTGTTGCAGAAGGAATATAAAGTTGCCACTCTCAGTCGTGGCTATGGTCGTCATACCAAAGGATTCATGTTGCTTAAAGCTCCGGCGAATACCTGGACTTATGGTGATGAACCCATGCAATATTTCACCAAGTTCCCGGCTATCCGCGTATCTGTGGGTGAAGATAGAACAGAGGCGATTGAAGAATTACTGAGACTAACACAGCGACCGGATATTATCCTGATGGATGATGCCTATCAACACCGTTATGTGAACCCGGGTCACTCCATTTTATTGATTGAATACGATACTATTTTCAAGACAGATTTTCTTTTACCTGCAGGCAATCTGCGGGAACCTTTCAGTGGCAAAAAGAGGGCGGATACAATTATCATTACTAAATCACCGACAATTTTAGTTCCTATCGAACGCAAACGAATTTTGGAAAAACTGGAACCCCTGGAACATCAACAGGTTTTCTTTTCTTTTTACAAATACGGTGAATTCAATCGTGTGAGCGGGAAGCAAAGTGGTATGCTGATGGGCGCGAGTTATTACATGGAAAAAAGATTCACCATTCTGATGGTGACCGGAATCGCGAACCCTTCCGGGATACTTGAATATCTGCGCAGACATACGGACAAACTGGAAACAGTGATTTTCCCTGATCATCATGAATTCAAGGCTAAGGACATTAAAAAAATCCAGGAAGCTTTTGATAATATCGCGAACCCGAGCAAAATCATCGTGACAACAGAGAAAGATGCAATGCGTTTGCAAAATCCGGAACTTGAACCATTGATCAGAAATTTACCTCTGTTTTATTTGCCGATAGAAGTCGCTTTTCACCAGGATGAAAATGCTTTCAACAACAGGATTCTGGATTTTGTAAAGAAATATCCTGCATCACGTCATATTCAATCGAGCACACGATAAAACCGGGAAGAAACGACCTGATGCAATGAGGGAAAAACTGCGTATCTTTCATCCAAAATCAAATTCATCCATGAAAAAAGCTAGCCTTATCTGGTTGTTATTTTTTATTGCTATAAGCAGTAAAGCACAATTTGATCATCAGAATATTAATCTGCTGGATTCATTCAACGATCCTGCAGTGACTGCCGAGCCGGTTTATGGTATCCGTTATCAAAGCTGCTATGGCTGGGCGAATCCTGCGGATGGAAAAGAGTACGGAATCATCGGATCCACTTCAGGTACATATATTCTTGATGTGACTGATCCCACTCAGATAATTCAACGTGATTATGTTGCCGGAAGACATACAGATTGCATCTGGCATGAATACAAAGTATATGATCATTACCTGTATATTATAAGCGATGATGCCGGAAACAATTCCTTGCAAATTGCCGACCTGAGTTACCTTCCCGATTCGGTGCATGTGGTGTATGATGGCACAAGCATTTTTACACATGCTCACACTTTATACATTGAAGGAAGCTTCTTGTATGTAGCATCTGTCAGTACCGGAAGTAACTATTCAACCATGAATGTATATTCACTAAGCAATCCTGCATCACCTCAGTTATTACGTCGACTTGATCAGGATTATCCTGCCATTAATCAGGTTCACGACATGTATGTAGTTCACGATACAGTGTATGCTTCCTGTGGTTACGATGGTTTACACATTTACAAATTCAACGAAACAACATTTCACTTCAGTGAGATTGGCAATCTGACTACTTATCCTGATCAGGGGTACAACCACAGCAGTTTTCTCTCAAAAGATCACAGCACATTGTATATGTGTGATGAGGTTCCTTCAGGATTGGCAGTGAAAGTGGTGGATGTAACCGACATTGCAAACCCAACAACTGTTCACACCTTTACTTCAAATGTTGGTGTTACACCCCACAATCCTTATGTGAAAGGTGATTTGTTATTTCTCGCGAATTACCAGGATGGGCTGTATGTATATGATATCAGTACACCATCCATGCCGGTTCAGGAAGGATATTTTGATACACATCCGCAAAATCCTGCAGGCACCTATCCAAATCCCGCTTATGCAGGTGCATGGGCAGCTTATGCTGATTTACCAAGCGGAACAATTCTTGTCAGTGATATGCAGTACGGATTGTTTACCCTGGATATAGGCACAATTTTGTCAACCAAAAATTCCATACCTGCAGAACAAACAGTCAGCGTATTTCCAAACCCGGCACGTGAATCCGCAAAAATTGTGATACCCGGAGTTGCAAATGAAACTGGCCGGATTGAAATTCTGGATATTTCAGGAAGAATAATCTATAATGAACAGGCTGAAATCCGTTCACATAATGTCCGGGTAAATCTTCATGAGCTTCAGCAAGGAATTTACCTTGTTAAATTTACCGGAGAAAAATATCAATTCAGTTCACGCATTTGTGTGGAATAATTTCCATACACTCTTTATTACAAATTATTTATAACACATCACCGGTCCACTAATGAAATTCATTCAATTCTTACTTGTTCTTGGAGTATTGTTCAGCATTCAGGCTTGTTCAGATAAAAATAAAGAAACAGGAGTCATTCATGGGAAATTTACCAATGCGAATGGCATCACTGTATATCTGCAAAGAATAGTAGAAAATGGAGAGGAAAATCTCGATTCAACAAAAACAGATGGTGACGGAAACTTTACTTTAAAGAATAATGCGAACGCCCTCGATTATTACATGGTTAGAACCGGACCGGCAAACGTGATTTATCTTGTCCTGAAAGGCGGAGAAACCATTGAACTCAGTGGAGATGCAAAAAACATTGAACATTCGTACACTGTGAAAGGTTCTGAAGATTCCGAACTTCTCAAAGAACTCCGGCAGTTTGAAAAAAATCTGGGAGATTCACTGAACCAGGTATACGCTACATTCAGGGAAGAAAATCCTGCAAGAAAGGATTCCGCAGGGGCTGTTTTACAAAGATGTTATTCAGAAACGATGGCTTCGTTTTCAAAAAAGTTTATCGACAAGCATCTGACTTCAATTGTTTCTTTATCCGCTACAAAATTTTTAAACCAGCAAACTTCGATTGAACTCATGGTAAAACTGGAAAACAGTTTATCCAAACAATTCCCCGAAAATAAATATGTTCAGGACTACAAGGCCTTGATGAGTGATTTGCAAAAATTACCTCCGGGAAGTGAAGCGCCGGAAATCAAACTTGCATCACCGGCAGGTGAACAACTGGCTTTGTCTTCATACAGAGGAAAGGTAGTGTTGATCGACTTCTGGGCAAGCTGGTGCGGACCGTGCCGTCAGCAGTTTCCGTTTTCAAAACAAATGCACGAAAAATTGACTGAAGAACAGCGGAAGAAAATCGTGTTTTTATACATCTCGATAGACGATACCCAGGAGGCTTGGAAAAAGGCAATGGAGCAACTCCAGCTGCCTGGCGAACACGGCTGGTCAGAAGGCGGGTGGAACTCTAAAGTGACACAATACTTTGGTATTCAGGCGATTCCACGGTACATTCTGATTGGGAAAGATGGTAAAATGGTAGATGCCAATGCCAAACGCCCTAGCGACGAATTTGTGCTGAGTCAGTTACTCAAACTAGCTGATAAGTAAAAATATAATGACTATCTATGCAAAGGGGGCGACAAGCCCCTTTTGCATAGATAGCCATTGGCGCATTATAGAAAGACATTAAACTACTACTCATGCCCTAACTAAAACAAGTAATATCATAAGTAGTCTTTCAATTATCAACGATTTAAAGTCTCCCCTATTGAGCCGAGACGGCTAGGGCCGCCTGTGCGGTACCGAGAGATTTAGAAGGGGGCTGTTTAATCCTCCAAATGACCAAAAAGGCCGTGGTTGAAATCAAGGATTGCTTGGTTGATTTCGTCGTAGTTATTCATCAAAAAAGGACCGTATCCCACTACCGGTTCGTTGATGGGCTCACCACTCAGTACCAACAGTACAGTATCTTCTGTTGCTTCGATGGTGATTTGATCCCCATCGTTTTTGAACAAGATGAAATGGTCGGTAGGGGCAAGTGTAGAGTTGTTAAACTGAGCCGACCCTTCAATTACCAAAATTCCTGTATTGTAAGTTTCGGGCAATGACAGGGTTAATGTAGCTCCTTTTTTGAGGCGTAGGTTATACATCTCGATAGGCGTAAAGGTAAATGCAGGGCCTTTAACTCCTTGATATTCACCTGCTATTACTTCTACGGTGCCTAGTTGATTGGGCAACTCATACTTGCCCATTTGTTCGTTGGTGATGGCCTGATATTTAGG
This sequence comes from uncultured Bacteroidota bacterium, assembly GCA_937871435.1. Lineage (GTDB taxonomy): Bacteria > Bacteroidota > Bacteroidia > AKYH767-A > 2013-40CM-41-45 > JADKJP01. The sequence goes on from CALMQM010000095.1 coordinate 9,395, forward strand.
TGGTGTCATTTTGAATTTGGCAGGGAGATTCACCCATAACTGCACCATCTGAAACCAACCACCTGTTCGGCTAAACTCTGCTTCGTGGTATTCTTTGTGCAGGACACCCGAAGCAGCCGAACGCAATTCG
>CALMQM010000096.1 GCA_937871435.1 uncultured Bacteroidota bacterium
ATGTGAGATAATAAGGGTCAACACCAATACAATGTCCACCAACCAACCCAGGTTGAAATTTGATAAAATTCCATTTGGTTCCTGCGGCTTCCAGTACATCATAGGTATTAATACCCATTTTGTTGAAGATGATGGAAAGTTCATTCATCAAAGCAATATTTACATCACGCTGAGTATTCTCAATGATTTTAGCAGCTTCCGCCACTTTGATGGAACTTGCTTTATAGACACCGGCTTTGACGATGATCTCATAGGTTTTCGCGATTTCATCTAACGATTCTGCATCACATCCTGAAACGACTTTTAGAATTTTCGAAATGGTATGTTCGCGATCGCCCGGATTGATGCGTTCCGGAGAATATCCAACTTTAAAATCTGTTTTGAATTTCAATCCTGAAAGTTCTTCCAAAATAGGAATACAATCTTCTTCAGTGCAGCCAGGATAAACAGTAGATTCGTATACTACGTAATCGCCTTTCTTGAGAGCCTGTCCGATGAATTTTGTCGCCCCGAGAATTGGTTTCAGATCTGGGAGATTGTGCTCATCGATTGGTGTGGGAACTGTAACAATAAAAAAATTGGCTTCTTTCAGTTTCTCAACAGAAGAAGTAAATTCAATGTCGCACCCTTCAAAGGCAGACCTTTCAAGTTCACCACTCGGATCAATTCCTTCACTCATCTTTTGCAAACGTTCCTGGTTGATATCAAAACCAATCACTTTAATTTTTTTTGCAAATTCTAATGCGATGGGTAAACCAACATAACCCAGTCCTAATACGGCCAGTTTTTTCTTTTTATCAATCAGCTCCTGCTGCATGTTTTGTATCTTCTGAATAAATTAACGTTCCAGTTTTTTCAATTTGCGGAGAGAGTAAATCCGCTCTATAATGTCAACCACTTTCAGTCCTTCCAACGCGTTGGTGGTCGCGATGGTGCGACCTTTTAATGTATCAATGACATTTTCAATAATAAAATGATGATTCGCTGCAGATCCTTTGTAGCTGCCATAGTCATTTGCCGGACTGGCAGGAGGAAGTTGCGGCATTGTGTAATTCTCAATGTGGCAGTATTCTACTTCGTTCATGTATTGTCCGCCAATTTTGATACTTCCTTTTTCTCCGATTATGGTAATACTGCTTTCCAGATTTTTATCCCACACACTTGTGGAATAATTAATGGAGCCCATTCCGCCATTTACAAAACTGAAATTGACAAAGCCTGAATCTTCGAATGCTGTGAGAGATCCATGAGTGAAGTCGTTGAATTTTCCCTGTATATCCGTAATGTCTCCGAACAACCAGTACATAATATCGATAAAGTGAGAAAACTGAGTGAACAAGGTTCCGCCATCGAGGTCTGCACTTCCTTTCCAGTTCTTTCCTGTATAGTATCTTTCATCACGGTTCCAGTAACAATTCAACTGCACCATGTAAATATTTCCAAGCAGGTTTTTATCCACAACTTCTTTGATCCAAATAGAAGGAGGGGAGTAGCGATTTTGCATCACACAAAATACCTGACGGGAGACTTGCAGCGCTTTGAAAATAATTTTTTCACAATCCGCAACAGTGAGAGCCATGGGTTTTTCAATAACCACATGCTTTTTATTTTCAAGAGCAATCAGTGTATGTTCCGCGTGCAAACCATTGGGTGAGCAGACATTGACGACGTCAAAATCAATTCCGGAAGAGAAAAGTTCTTGTACAGAATTAAAAAAAGGCACATCAACATCTGAAAGACCAAGGTCATTTTTGGATTTGATGTCACACATTGCCACGAGTGTTGATTCCGGATTTCTACGGATCATTTCCGCGTGTCGTTTTCCGATGTGGCCACTTCCCACAATCGCAAATCGTACTTTTCTGTTTTCTTCCATTCTGAAACTTACTTGATCCGTCGTACTTTATTTCCTTCGAGTTTGTATTCTTGTTTGCTCTCAGGACAAATCGCCACATTGTTCGCGTCGAACTTCAAACGGTGACCATATTCACTCATCCATCCGAGATGGCGGGCAGGATTTCCTACAACCAATGCATATGCCGGAACATTTTTAGTTACAACCGCACCGGCACCTATAAATGCATATTCTCCGATGTTATGTCCACACACTATTGTTGCATTGGCTCCGATAGTAGCGCCTTTTCCAACGAGTGTTTTCAGGTATTGATTTTTTCGAACAATGGCGCTTCTCGGATTGTTCACATTTGTAAATACCATGGAAGGACCCAGAAACACATCGTCTTCACAAATTACACCGGTAAAAATGGACACGTTATTTTGAACCTTTACATTTTTGCCCAGGACTACATCCGGAGAAATAACCACGTTTTGTCCAATGTTGCAGTTTTCACCGATTGTACATCCTGCCATGATGTGGGAAAAATGCCAGATTTTCGACCCTTTACCGACCTGTGCTCCTTCATCAATGATTGCAGAATCATGAACAAAATATTCCTTTTCCATTTTTCTATTTTTTTCGGTTTGTGTGAAGGTACAAAAAGCCAAGTCTAATTTATAATGTATTTATTTTAAAATACATAGATCAAAACGGTGAGGCTCAGCTAAATCTGTGCGCTGTGTTATACAGCTCTTCCGGAGAAAGGTTTTTGAAATATTCATAGGTTCTTTTCAGTCCTTCGGCGCGGTTTACTTTGGGCTCCCAACCCAGAATGGATTTAGCTCTGGTGATATCAGGCTGACGTTGCTTGGGATCATCGGTTGGCAATGGATGATACGCTACTTTTTGTTTTGTACCAGTGAGCTTAATAATTTCTTCCGCGAATTCCGCGATGGTGATTTCGTCAGGATTTCCGATGTTGACCGGCAAATGGTAATCACTGAGCAACAATCTGTAAATTCCTTCGACAAGATCGTCGACATAACAAAAAGAACGGGTCTGACTTCCATCACCGAAAACACTCAGGTCTTCACCACGTAAAGCCTGACCGATAAATGCAGGCAACACTCTTCCATCGTTCAGTCGCATGCGCGGACCGTAAGTATTGAAGATACGTATGATCCGAGTTTCAACATTGTGCACATTGTGATAAGCCATGGTGATTGCTTCCTGGAATCGTTTTGCTTCATCGTATACTCCGCGCGGTCCGATGGGATTTACATGTCCCCAGTAATCTTCGTTTTGCGGATGTACTAACGGATCTCCGTACACTTCTGATGTAGAGGCAACCAATATTCTTGCTCCTTTCACGCGTGCGAGTCCCAAAAGGTTGTGTGTTCCCAATGATCCAACTTTGAGAGTCTGAATGGGAATTTTGAGGTAATCAATCGGACTTGCAGGAGAGGCAAAATGCAGAATGTAATCGAGTGTTCCGGGAACGAAAACAAATTTTGACACATCGTGATGATAAAACTCAAATTCTTTTTTACCAAAAAGATGTTCAATGTTTTTTAAATCTCCCGTGATGAGATTATCCATACCGATCACGTAATATCCTTCTTTGATAAATCGATCACACAAGTGGCTACCGAGAAATCCCGCAGCTCCTGTAATTAGAATTCGTTTCATAGGTTAATGAATTTCACCCTGGAGGTGATTGAGGTCAATTAATTTTTGTTCTACCTACTGAATAATAGGTGAATCCTAATTCTTTCATTTGGTTCAGATCGTACAGATTTCTTCCATCAAAAATGATTTTCTGATTCATCAGATTGCTGATTCTTTCGAATTCCGGCGTTCTGAAAACAGACCATTCCGTGGCAATCACCAATGCATCTGCATTCTGAAGAATGTCGTATTCATCTTTTCCGAATATTACTTTTTCACCAATAACAGATTTCACATTGTTCATTGCTTCAGGATCGTAAGTAGCAATTTCAGCACCCATTGCCAATAACTCACGGATGATATCCAGAGCAGGAGCTTCACGAATGTCATCTGTATCCGGCTTGAATGCCAAGCCCCACAAGGCGATCTTTTTTCCTTTCAGAGAATTTCCAAAATGCGATTTTATTTTTTCTACGATGGAAAGTTTTTGATTCGCATTTACCTGCATCACTGAGTCGAGGATACGAAAATCATAGTTGTAATCTTTGGATGTTTTTGCCAATGCGGCTACATCTTTAGGAAAGCAACTGCCGCCATAACCGATTCCGGCAAACAGAAATCGTTTTCCGATTCTGTCGTCTGAGCCAATACCAATGCGCACGGCATCTACATTAGCTCCGGTTTTCTCGCAAAGGTTTGCTATTTCGTTCATGAATGAAATCTTGGTGGCGAGAAAAGCATTGGCAGCATATTTCGTGAGCTCAGCAGAACGTTCATCCATGAAATAAATCGGATTTCCCTGGCGCACGAAAGGTGCATAGAGTTCGTTCATGATTTTTTTTGCTCTTTCAGAATGCGTACCGATCACGACCCGATCCGGCTTCATGAAATCATCAACAGCAAATCCCTCACGGAGGAATTCCGGATTTGAGATGACGTCAAATTCTGTTTTGCAATTTTTAGCGATAACATCGCGTACTCTTTCTGCTGTGCCAACAGGAACAGTACTCTTATTGATCACAATTTTGTAGTCGCGTATCAGATGGCCAAGCTGATCAGCAACCTGCAGGACATATTTCAGATCAGCCGAACCATCCTCACCGGGAGGTGTTGGTAAGGCAAGAAAAATAATCTGCGCTTCTTCTATTCCTTTAGCCAGATCTGTTGTAAAAAGCAAACGACCTTGTTTGATATTTCGTTCGAACAAGACATCCAGGTGTGGTTCGTAGATTGGAATTTCCCCATTCTTCAGACGTTCCACCTTTTGTTTGTCTATATCCACGCACACAACGTGGTTACCGGTTTCAGCGAAGCAAGTACCGGTTACCAAGCCCACGTACCCCGTTCCGACGACAGCAATTTTCATTGTAATTTGTTTAAAGATTTTGAAATAAATTGCTCAGGCTTGTTTTAAAAATTCAAGCACTTTAGATGTGATCAAATGAAGAACATCTTCGTTCATTTCCGTATGGATCGGCAATGAAATGACATTTGCACACAACCATTCAGTAACAGGGAAACTTCCTTCAGTATAGCGGGGGTCGCGATAGGCTTTTTGTAAATGCAAAGGAACAGGATAATAAATCATGGATGGAATATCCAGACCGGCAAGAAACTCACGCAATTTATTTCTGTCAGCTCCTTTGAGTACGAGAGTGTATTGATGGAATACATGATCCGAAGAAGCAAATCGTTTCGGCGTAATTATTTTCGGATGATTCGCGAAAGCAGCATCATAGTAATCAGCTACTGCTCGTCTGGCAGCGGCATATTCATCAAGATGACGCAATTTGATACGAAGTATAGCGGCCTGAATACTATCCAGTCGTGAGTTTACTCCAATTTCGTCGTGATAATATTGAACACTTTGTCCGTGATTGGCGATCATGCGGATTTTTTTTCCGAGAGCGTCATCATTGGTATACAAAGCGCCGCCATCACCATAACATCCCAGGTTTTTCGAAGGGAAAAATGAAGTACAACCAACAGTGCCCATCGTGCCTGCTTTCTTCACTTCGCCTGATTTCAGTTTGTAATTCGCACCAATCGCCTGAGCCGTATCTTCGAAAACGTAGAGGTTATGTTTTTTCGCGATCTCCATGATTGCATCCATATCGGCGCATTGTCCAAAGAGATGTACTGGAACAATCGCTTTTGTTTTCGGAGTAATGGCTGCTTCAATTGCTTTTGGATCAATCGTGAAAGTTTCGGGATTGACATCCACCAATACCGGCTTCAGTTTGAGCAAAGCGATCACTTCAGCAGTGGCTACATAGGTGAAGTCAGCAGTGATCACTTCATCACCCGGCTGAAGATCCACAGCCATCATAGCAATTTGCAAGGCATCTGTACCATTGGCACAGGGGATCACATGTTTTACTCCAAGGTATTTTTCCAGCTCTGCCTGAAAGGATTTTACTTCCGGACCATTAATAAACGCTGCTGAATGCATCACACCCAGAACAGCCTGATCTACTTCAGCCTGTATTTTTTGATATTGACCAATAAGGTCAACCATTTGGATTTTTCTCATTCCTTTATTCTGAAAGCATGCGAAGGTATTAATTATTTGGCTCAATCCTGAGCATGTACACAGGTTGAAATACCATTGAATTCAATTATAAATTATTGATTTTAAACTAAGTAAACTTACTGAGAAGGGTGCATTTGATTGACTCAAATCAACATAATATTTTTGGAGAGAAAGGCTATCTTTGTCAATTCCAAAAAATCTATGGCTAAAGCAAAGTTTACAAAAGAGCTCTACCTGAAATGGTACGAGGATATGCTCCTGATGCGCAAGTTTGAAGAGCGTGCCGGACAGTTGTACGGTATGCAAAAAATCAAGGGATTTTGTCATTTATACATCGGTCAGGAAGCTCTGGTTGCCGGAGCGATGTCAGTTTTGAAGCCTGAAGACAATATGATTACCGCCTATCGTGATCACGCTCACGCATTGGGCAAAGGAACCTCTGCCCGTGCGGTAATGGCAGAATTGTATGGGAAAGCAACCGGTTGTTCGAAAGGAAAAGGTGGTTCCATGCACATGTTTGACAGCAAGAACCGTTTCTTCGGAGGACATGGTATTGTAGGTGGTCAAATTCCACTCGGTGCCGGGATAGCATTCGCTGAACAATATCTCGGAACCAGGAGTGTGACAGTTTGTTATATGGGTGATGGTGCTACCCGTCAGGGTGCCTTACACGAGACTTTCAATATGGCGATGACCTGGCAGATTCCCGTGATATTTATTATTGAAAATAATAATTACGCGATGGGAACTTCAGTAGAACGTACAAGTAATGTGACGGATCTTTACAAGTTGGGTCTATCCTATGACATGCCTTCGGAACCTGTGGATGGAATGAGTGTGGAAGCTGTGCACGAAGCTATGACAAAGGCTGCCGAACATGTTCGTTCCGGAAAGGGGCCGTATTTGTTGGAGATGAACACGTACCGTTACAAAGGACATTCCATGAGTGATCCTGCTAAATACAGAACGAAAGAAGAAGTCGAAGCATACAAAGCAAAAGATCCTGTAGAAATGGTTTTGAAAACCATTCTGGATAAAAAATATGCGACCGAACAAGAGCTTTCCGCGATTCAGGAAAGAGTGAAAGATGTAGTGGAGGATTCAGTAAAATTCGCTGAAGAGTCACCGTATCCGGATCCTTCTGAATTGTATCAGGATGTATATGTTCAGGCTGATTACCCATACATCACAGAATAATTTTAGAGGCAAACTTTTAAATTAAATTTTAAAATATCTATTCGAATGGCTGAAATTGTCAGGATGCCTAAAATGAGTGATACCATGACCGAAGGTGTTGTGGCGAAATGGCATAAGAAAGTTGGTGATACTGTAAAAAGTGGTGAGTTGGTGGCAGAGATTGAAACCGATAAAGCCACAATGGAATTCGAATCATATCAGGAAGGTGTACTCTTGTATCGTGGAGTAGATGAAGGCAAGTCAGCGCCGGTAGATGGGATTCTCGCCATCCTTGGAAAATCCGGAGAAGACTTCAAATCATTGCTCGAAGCGGAGCAAAGCAAGCCGGTAGTATCTGCTCCGGCTCCTGCACCTGCTGCCGAACAAAAACCTGTTGTATCAGCCCCTCCTGTAGCAGCGGCTGCACCTAAAAAAGAAAATGCTCCGGCGCCGGTTTCTGCTCCGGCTGCAAATGTAGTAGCATCTAACAATGACGGTCGGACAAAGGCTTCGCCATTGGCAAAAAAACTTGCGAATGAAAAAGGCATAGACCTGTCGCGTGTTGTTGGTAGCGGAGAGCAAGGAAGAATAGTAAAGAGAGATATTGACTGGTACAAGCCGGGAATGATGACTAATGGATCCGGTGTTGTTTCATCTTTTGCTGTTACTCAAGAAAGTTTCGAGGAAACACCGGTTTCTCAAATGCGCAAAACAATTGCGAAACGTCTTAGTGAAAGTATGTTTACCGCGCCGCATTTTTATCTGACGATGGAGATCGATATGGATAACGCTATTTCAGCACGCGAGTCCATTATCGCTGTTACAAATTCCAGGATTTCTTTCAATGATTTAGTCATCAAAGCTGTTGCAGCTTCTTTGCGCCAGCATCCAAAAGTGAATTCCAGTTGGCTGGGTGACAGAATTCGCACTAATCATCACGTGCACATTGGAGTTGCAGTTGCGGTAGAAGAAGGTTTGCTGGTACCGGTTGTACGTTTTGCAGATTCAAAAACTCTTCGTCAGATTAATGCCGAAGTGAAGACATTCGTTCAAAAGGCGAAGGACAAAAAACTTCAGCCTGCAGATTGGGAAGGAAACACTTTTACTATTTCTAACCTTGGCATGTTTGGCATTGATGAGTTCACTGCTATCATTAATCCACCAGATGCATGTATTCTTGCTGTTGGAGGAATTCAGCAAAAACCTGTGGTGAAAAACGGACAAGTTGTCCCGGGCAATGTGATGAAAGTAACATTGAGTTGTGATCACCGGGTGGTAGATGGTGCAAGTGGTTCGGAATTCCTGAGAACACTGAAAGGATTACTTGAAAATCCTGTTGTTTTACTTGGAGAAATGGCGATTTAAAATCGCATTCATTTCACACTTATTCAACGTTCACTTATTCTAAAGCCAATTTTATTATTTGTTTGTATTCTGCATTGACACCTTGCAGAAGATAAATTCCTTTGGCTAAATTTTCGGTGCTGATAGGCTTGAATTCACCGGTTTGTACACTAACATTTTCTCTCCACAAAATCTGCCCCTGTAGGTTATGTAATTGAATTTCTCCTTTAAATGATTGACTGAATTGCAAAATGAGAGAATTGTTTTTCTGATGATATCGGATAAAGTTTTGTGAAGCTGCTGTTTGAGGGATTCCGGTATTGATATCAGGGCCGAAAACTATGATTTCTTCTGATGGGTAAGTATTTCCCTGATATGCAGCCATCGTTCCATTTCCCAGTTGATCCATGACAAGTTGTGCTGCATAGATATCCTGAGTATTAGTGAGGGCTGCAGCCATCCAGTTGGTTCCGGCGGAAGAGTAAATGACATTGCCGGTATAAATATTTCCACTCACTTCATTCAATACACAGGCAGGGCTGTGGTTCAAAACGAACAGGCAACCGGTTTCTGCACTGAATCCGGAAGCTACATCTACAGCATTTGTGAAAGTTCCGGAGCCGGGTAATTTAGCCATATAAAATGCATGAGTGGGAAACCCGAAGCCGTCATTTCCTGAAACCAATAAATGCACCACGCTATCAGAACTTACAACAATGGAGGAAGATAAATCTTCCGCGTTGGGAGAAGTAGGAAAATCAAAATTCCAATTACTTCCGCCAATACTATCGTTGTAAGCATGATGGATTCGATAAGTTCCAAAATTTCCTCCGCGATATGCAATGTGAGCAACACCGGAAGGATCCAGCGCCAATTGAGGAAGTGCTCCTGCACCGAATAGCCCTAGTTGACTATTTGCCAACGATTGTATCACCCAGCTTCCGCTTCTGTTTGTCGCGTAGTTTATTTTAAAATCTCCGGCTGTGTCGAGGCGAATCCAAGCCAGGTGAACAAAACCTTGGTTGTCAGTCGCGATAGATGGACTCATGTCTTCATCCTGATTATTGGTAACCTGATCATGTACCCAGTTCGAACCAGCTCTCGAGTAAACCATGATTTCATAGTCATGCGAATCATATTCCATACACGCTACGAATGGAATGGCATCTGTATTACTGACTGCCAGAGTAGGTTCGTTTGCTGGTCCGGTAAGCACAGTATCCTCAGTAGTCCATGTTCCGTTAGCAGGACGTTGAAAATACAAGATCATCCATCCTCCACCTGACAATGCTTGTTCAGAAATCAGGTGTGTCGTATTCCACTGATCAATGGCCAGTGACTGATGATTCAGCTCATCTCTTTCTCCATTGTGGGTAAGAGTATCCATCACTGCATTTGTCCATTGTGCGTGACAGTTGAATGAAAACAAAAAGGAAAAGATCAGTATCCGGTTTTTCATGATTCTATGTTTTGGGGTATCTCAAAAATAAAAAAAAAGATCCCGCTGCAGTAGCAACGGGATCTTTTTAACAAATTATAGAATTGCTTATTCGAGAACAATCCGGTGCATACTCATTCCGTGTACAGAACGTAAACGAATAAAGTAGACGCCTCTTGAAAAATCAGACAAATCGAAATTCCGTTGTTGAGTACCGGTTAATTTCGAAATCTGTTCTTGTATCAATACTCTTCCTTGTGCATCCATGAATTCAATTGATACATCAGTTGATGTTCCGGCTGCCAATTCAAGGGCAACTGTGTTGTGAGCAGGATTCGGATATACACGAACCTGATCCACTGCAGGCAGGCCATCAATTCCGGTAAAGATTGTTGCATTGATGGTGTCAGAATTGAAACAACCATTGGTGTCCTGAACAGTTACAGCATATGTTCCAGTACTATAGATCATAATAGACTGTGTTGTCTGTCCAAGTGGTGACCATGCATACAATACAAATCCAGGACCCGCATCAAGCAAAGTAGAATCATTGGCAATGACATCCGGACCAAGATCAACAACTGGCAATGGAGCGATAGCGGCTACAACCGGAGTGCGTGTTTGTGTCGGACAAATATTGCCGGTCTGAGCATAATAAGTTGTTGTTGCAGACAGGAAAGGAATGCTGAATGTATTTCCGACAAACAATAAGTTACCACCTGTTGGAGCATCAAACCAGTAAATAGTATCGCTTGCAACCGCGCTGATCACGATTGGTCCGGCACCACAACGCTGACCACCGAGTCCGGATGGAGGATTTGGAACCTGTGCAATTGTATTTACAGTATTCAATGTATCATTGCTGTTATCCTGATCGGCAGAATAAGAAGTAAAGCTTGAGATTGTGAGGGCTCCACCACCGAGTGTGTTGATAGTTCCCATCACCAGAGTAACAGAACCTCCAACAGGAATTGAAGTCTGAATTGTATCAGTGAAGGATGCAGTAACTGCGCCTGTGATATCAATCTCAACCGGAATCACACTTGCAGGATTTGATCCGTAGTTGGTTACTTCAATTTCAACCTGAGCAGTTGCATTTTCACAATCTCCGTCAAGTGGAGAAATCACTGCAGAAACACCCACATCAAACGGCTGAATGATTCCAACACAAACCACATCCGAAGCAGTACAACCAAAACTGTTGGAAACTGTTACTGTGTAGCAACCGGCAGTATTCACTGTAAGTGTTTGAGTGGTGATATTTCCGGGTGTCCACACATATGAACTGTAACCACTTCCCGGATCAAGAGTTACCGAGTTTCCGAGAACAACTGAAGTATCGTTACCTAAACTTACTGAAGGAACAGGTTGAATTGTCGCTACAACAGCAACACGTCCACTTTCGCAGGTTCCTTTTGAAGAAACGTAAAAAGTTGTAGTCGCGCTGAGTACTGCAGTGGTAAACGGACTACCGGAACCCAACAGGTTTCCTCCACTCGGAGCATCATACCAGAGCAAAGTGTCTGCAGATGTAGCGGTAAGTGTAGATGCGTTTCCAAGACATACGGTGTCTCCGTTTGTAGCTGTTGGAACTGCAGGAATTGCCAGCAGATTAAGGGATGTTGTCAGCGTATCATTGTTATGGAAATCATCTGTACTCAACGCGGTATAAGAGACAAAATTAAATGTTCCGCCAACTGAAGTATTCAGAGTGAATGTGAGAGTAAGTGTATCGCTGCTGCCTGGTTGTAAAGTATCAGAATAAGGCTGGGTGAATGAAGAACTCACCGCGCCGGTAACATGTGTAATCACATTGAAACCTGTTTCAGGATAATCTCCGGTGTTGTTAATCACGAGAGTAATTTCAGTGCTGTCGCTGCCGCAAGTTCCATCAATTGGCGATAACATTGCTGAAACCAGCATGTCATGGGCGATACCACCATATTCGTCGGCTCCGATATCCGGAGTAGAAGCATTTCTGATTTCGCCGTCGATATCATCTGTAACCGACGCAAGGTGTGTTCCCTTGTTGTCCATCGACAAAGAAGAAGCATGCAGATCGGTCGGTGAAAGGAAGTTTGGATTATAGCTGACAGAATGAGAGTCTTTTGCAAATGCCGCTATCCAGTCGCTAAGGGCTACCTTTTGTGATCCATTGAAAGAACCTACATGACCGCCTGTAGTATAGAGGTCGTTGTAGTCCGACGCTGAGATCATAAAGGAAGCTGAGTCAGTAAGTACATAGCTATAACCACCGCCGGTGTTACTCAAAACGTTGTTCTTTACAATCATCCCAACTCCTGAACCATGAACAAGCATGGCAGAAGAAGCAGCGTTGGTGCCGGTCATGTTAAGACTGTTATTCACGATGTCATTGTAATCCATATTGATCACAGAGATACAAGCAGAGTCAGAAACCTGAACGAAGTTGTTTGATACAATACCGTGAACCCCGGCAAGACCTGTACAATCTATCATGTAAATACCAGTTCCGGGAACACCGGAAATTTTATTCTTTGAGATCAACTGATTGCGTTGACAACGATCGAGATAAATCGCTGAATAGCCAAGATAGCTTGTGCTTGTAGTGAAGGTATTGTTCAGAACATTCAGGACTCCCTGGTTACTCATCTGAATTCCTTTAGAGTACTGGTTGTCGAAAACATTGTGTGAAATGGAAAGCGATTGCTCGAGATTCACTGTATTGATTCCATTCATGTAAATACCCAGTGATCCATTGAGGATTCTGTTGTAAGTAAATGTATTCATGGAATCGTTGGTAGGAGAACTCGTAGTTGAATACACGATAGCGGACAAACTGTTGGTTACGTTGTTCAGTGCTCCTTCCAGACTGCAATTGCTCACTGTGTTGTTGGTAGCGGTATTGATGAATTCCAATACACGACCATAAGGCTGAATACCACTTCTGCGCATTGTGAGTTGGTGGAATGTAATGTAATCGGCACCATTCAGACGAATGAGGTAGTTTGTTGTAGTAAATGCCGGTTGGGAAGGATATACAAGTACCACTGCTGAACTATCACCTGTTTCCGATTGAAAACGAATAGTGTTCACTGCACTTGCGCCAACTACTTCGTCAATTACTGCCTGAACTGTGTCTACGCCATCACGAATATTGAATACAACCGGACCACATACTCCATAAGAATTCAATGCTGTTACTGCAGCGGAGAAATTCGCGAAATCAGGAGTTGTTCCACCGATTGTATACGTTCCGCTGAGTTGAACGCTTAACCCTCCGTTCACTGTTGTGTCATTGGAGGCATCTGCATCTGTTCCTCCGTTTGGTCCGGAAGTGAATGCACGGATATCATAGGTTGCCCCGCTGCTGAAATTGAATGTTCCGAGAATGACTGTATCGATATCGGAGCTAAGCAAAGTATCCGAATAGGATGCAGCTGTCTGGCTGACACCATTCACATCCCAACCAACAGTGACTGAAAAGATGGTGTCAGTTCCATAGTTCTGAATGACTGCTTTCACAGTCTGAGAACCTGGACAAATCGGGCTTATGGGAGTCGGAATGGAAATTGCGCCGGCATCAACTTGCGCCAAAGCATTGCTTCCCGAAAACAAGCCCGCGACAATCATAAACAAGGTGATTGCCTTGGAGGTAAAACGTTTTCTCATAGGTTATTTTTTTGAATGATTTAGTGAATTCAATCTAAGTGGCGTAAAGGTACGTCACAACGCTGGCTGCCCTCTTGAAATGAGAGCAAAACTTATCAGGAAATGAATGTTGAAAAGCCTGTAAAAAATGTTGGCTTAAAGTGGCTCCGAATCCTGTTTTTTCTCAGGTTTTTTTTCTTGTTCCACAAAGTCGTACTTGATCACTAAAGGAGCATGATTCTGAGCATCGCCATGAATCTTGCTTTCAGAGGAATCTTGAATCTCTTCCGACACAATTCCAAGCTCTTCTTCGATTTCCCATTGTGCTTTAATTCGTTGCGGACCTTCCTTCCTGTAGTAAAAAGCAGCAAAAAGTCCGGCCACCGAACCGAAGAAGTGGGATTCCCATGAGATACTCTGGTCAACCGGTAATATTCCCCACACCATACTTCCGTAAAGGAAAGTAACCAACATGGAAATAGCCATGAGTCTGGTATCTTTACGTAAGAGTCCGCTGAAAAACAGAAACACCACAAATCCATAAATCAAACCGCTGGCACCGATGTGTGAATCAGGCCTGGCAGCAAGCCATACCCAGAATCCTGTGAATAACCAAACCATTAAGATGACTTGTCTTGCAATGCTCCCATAGAAATACAAAAGCCCGGCTCCAACAACAAGTAATGGCATGGTGTTCGAAAGTAAATGTTCAATACCTGCATGCACAAGAGGGCCTGTAAGGATTCCAGGGATTCCTCTTACTGTCCTCGGAAGAATTCCGTACTCGGTGAGTCGGAAATGAAACCACTGCTGAAGGCCTTCCACAAGCCAGAGAAAAATGACAAACAGGAGAGGCAATACCAGCACTTTCCTCAAGGAAGGTTCCTTCGGAATGACTTGTTTTCCTTTTTGAATTGGAATAATTTCAGGAATGGACAATTCAGTGCTTGTTGTGAAAATGGATAATCAAAGATATTCAATCATGCAATTCAATTTCCTGCATTCATGCTGTTCAGGTATTTCTTGGCAAAGTGTACTTTTGTCAGCGAATGCATGTTGATTTTCTAGATACATCAATTGAATACCTCAAAGGTGTGGGTCCTCAAAGAGCGGAATTGCTCAAGAAGGAATTAGGGATCTTTACCTTTGGTGATTTGCTGCACCATTTTCCGTTTCGGTATGTCGACCGTACCAAGTTTTATACCGCCAGGGAAGCAACTGCCGATTTGCCATATATTCAACTCAAAGGTCAGATCCGGAGCCTTGTCATGAAAGGTGATAAACGGAAGAAATACCTCACCGGTCGGTTTGAAGATTCTACGGGAAGTATTGAACTTAAATGGTTTCAGGGAGCAAAGTGGATTTTGTCGTCGATAAAATTGAATACCGAATATATTTTATTTGGAAAACCGACAGAATTTAACGGACAAATTAATATCATTCATCCGGAGTTGGAACTGTCATCGGAAGCAGCCACCGGTGTTGCAAGTAATCTACAGGCAGTTTATAATACCACTGAGAAATTAAAATCCAAAGGTTTGGATAGCAAGGGGATTCTCCGACTGCAGAAAAATCTTCAGCTTATTTTTCCGAGCTATTTCGCTGAAACTCTCTCGCCGGAAATTATCAGCGAAAATCATCTGATGAACAGGAAAGATGCTTTTGTAAATGTGCATTTTCCGGAATCCGTTCAAAGACAAAAACAGGCGGAAGTGAGGATAAAATTTGAAGAGTTGTTTTTTCTACAATTAAAATTGTTGAGACAAAAATTACTCAGAACAGAAAAGTACAAAGGAATTTCTTTCACAAAAGTTGGAGAGTTTTTTAATTCATTCTATAAAGACTATTTACCATTTCCTCTGACAGAAGCCCAGAAGAGAGTGATCCGTGAGATCCGTCAGGATTTTGGTTCGGGCAAACAGATGAATCGTCTCCTTCAAGGGGATGTGGGTTCGGGTAAAACTGTTGTTGCACTGATGTGTATGCTCATGGCTATTGACAATGGATTTCAGGCGAGCATGATGGCCCCAACAGAAATTCTCGCCAACCAGCATGCGCAAAGCCTGCGTACTTTGCTTGGAGATATGGGAGTAAATATTGCTTTGCTGACCGGTTCAACAAAAGCAGCTCAGCGGAGGAAAATTCTGGAAGAATTAAAAGCCGGTACAATACATATTCTCGTTGGTACCCATGCATTGATCGAGGATAAAGTTCAGTTCGACAAACTGGGCTTTGTGGTAATTGATGAGCAGCATCGCTTTGGAGTGGAACAAAGAAGCAAACTCTGGACAAAAGGACAGCAGGTCCCTCATGTGCTTGTGATGACAGCCACTCCGATTCCAAGAACTTTGGCAATGACACTTTATGGAGATCTGGATGTTTCTGTAATAGATGAAATGCCACCCGGTCGAAAGCCGATACAAACAGTTCACCGTTTTGATTCACATCGTTTACAGGTATGGGGCTTTTTGAAAAAGCAGATTGAAGCCGGAAGACAAGTGTATGTTGTGTATCCATTGATTGAAGAATCGGAAAAAATGGATTTGAAAAATCTGGAAGATGGTTACCATGCAATCTGCAAGGATTTTCCTCCACCGAAATACAGAGTGAGTATTCTTCATGGGAAAATGAAAGCTTCTGATAAGGATTTCGAAATGCAGCGATTTGTCAGAAATGAAACGCATATCATGGTAGCAACTACCGTCATTGAAGTGGGAGTGAATGTCCCCAATGCATCTGTTATGGTTATCGAAAACGCGGAACGATTCGGATTGTCACAGTTGCACCAACTGCGAGGCAGGGTAGGAAGAGGAGCCGATCAATCCTATTGTATTCTGATGACCGGTCATAAATTGGGAAATGACGGAAGACTGCGAATTAAAACCATGTGCGACAGCAATGATGGTTTTAAAATCGCGGAGGCAGATCTTTTGTTGCGTGGACCCGGAGATACAGAAGGGACAAGACAAAGCGGCATGCTGGATTTGAAACTTGCGGATATCAGCAAAGATCAGCAGATCGTATTGATGGCCAGAGACGCCGGTATTCGGTTATTGAAGGAAGATCCTCATATTGAGGCTCCGGCGAATAAAGCTGTCAGGGAAAAATTATCGGTGATCATGAAACGTTCCGGAAACTGGAGCAGAATCAGCTGATGCTGAGGGGATGTGCTAATTTCATTCATTCCTCTATCTTTGCAATCTCCGGATTAATCGGAATTTGTCTATGAAAATATCTTACAACTGGCTTAAAAAATATTTACCTGTCACACTCCCTGCCGGGGAAACTGCACATTTGCTTACGCATTGCGGCTTAGAAGTAGAAGGGATAGAATCTTTTCAATCCATGAAAGGTGGACTTGAAGGACTTTTTGTTGGCGAGGTAAAAACTTGCACAAAGCATCCAAATGCTGATAAGCTCAGCCTCACCACAGTTGATACAGGCGATGGGACTCTGCTTTCAATTGTATGCGGTGCTCCGAATATAGCAGCCGGCCAGAAAGTAATCGTAGCAAAAGTAGGCGCCACTTTATATCCGGTTACCGGTGAACCATTTGAAATAAAGAAGTCGAAAATTCGCGGAGAATTGTCTGAAGGAATGATTTGCGCAGAGGATGAGATCGGACTCGGTACTTCCCATGCCGGCGTGATGGTACTTCCTCAGGATACACGCATCGGAATGCCGGCAGCGGAATATTTTAAAATTGAAAATGACCAGGTTTTCGAAATCGGACTTACACCAAACCGTGCGGATGCTGCTTCACATCTGGGGGTAGCAAGAGATTTGTATGCTGTCTTGATAAATAAATCCTCAACAGATACATCCGCAGTTCCTCCTGTTACTCGTGTTGCAGTGGATACATTCACAATTGACTCAAATGCATTGCCTGTCAAAGTGGAAGTGCAGGATCCCATTGCCTGTCCTCGTTATTCTGCCATTACCATCAGCGGAGTGCAGGTGGGAGAATCTCCTGAATGGTTGAAAAACCGTTTACGGTCTATCGGTGTTGGACCGATCAACAATATTGTTGACATCACCAATTTTGTTCTGCATGAATGTGGTCAGCCACTGCATGCTTTTGATGCTGCTGCCATTAAAGGAAATAAAGTTGTAGTTCGTTCTGCCCGGGAAGGCGAAAAGTTTGTGACATTGGATCAGGTAGAAAGAACATTGGTTCTTGGCAACCTTATGATTTGTGATGAAGAAAAGCCTATGTGCCTGGCAGGTGTTTTTGGAGGAATTGGTTCCGGAATCAGTAATACTACTACAAATGTTTTTCTGGAAAGTGCCTATTTTAATCCTGCTTCCATTCGAAAAACGAGCAAGCTTCATGGATTGAAAACTGATGCCTCTTTTCGTTTTGAGAGAGGAACAGATCCGGAAATGACTTTGTATGCATTGAAACGTGCCGCTTTGCTTATCCGTGAAATCGCGGGCGGAAAAATCAGTTCAGAAATAATTGATATTTATCCTGAACCTATTTTACCCGGAGAAATTGTATTGAATTACAATTACCTGAATCGTTTTTCGGGGGAAGAGCTGGATAGAAATAAAGTGAAGAAAATTCTTCTTGCTCTCGGACTTGAGATAGTTTCTGAAGATGCCGGTAGCGCTGTACTCCGGGTTCCTACATTTAAAGTGGATGTTACGCGTCCGGTGGATGTTGTCGAAGAAATTCTGCGTGTGTATGGATACAATAACATTCCGATTCCGAAAAAACAGAATGTGTCATTGCCGGCCATTGTTGATTTTGACCGCGATAAACTGCTGAATAAAGTTAGCGATTACCTCGCGTCAAATGGATTTAATGAAATTTTATCCAACTCTCTTTCTAAAAGTCGTTATACTGAACTCGCCGGATGGAATGCGGAACAGAATGTGAAAGTTCTCAATCCGCTTAGCCAGGATCTCGAAATATTGCGCAGAAATATGTTGTATACCGGACTCGAAGCAATAGAATACAACAGAAACCGTAAGCATTCAGATCTGCGTTTGTTTGAATTCGGAAAAACGTATTCCAAAGAAGATTCAAAATACAAAGAGTTCTACCATTTGTCATTATTCATCAGTGGTAGAAAAAGTGAAGAAAGATGGAACGGCGATACTTCTCCTGTAAGTTTTTATTTTCTCAAATCATACGTTGAGAATTTGCTTCGGATCTGTGGTGTTGGTTCTTCTAATCTGAACACAGAAGTTTATGCCGATACATTTTTCGCATCCGGATTACAAATAAAGACTGGAAATAAAGTATTGGTGACTTTTGGAAGTATTAAAAAGAATCAACTCAAGCCTTTTGATATTTCGAACGAAGTTTTTTATGCTGATTTTGACTGGGATGCACTGATTAAAATTGCCGGCAAAAAATCCGTTCAGTATGTGGAGGTATCAAAATTTCCTGTAGTCAGAAGAGACTTGTCAATGTTGATTGATCGCCAGGTTACCTATGCGCAGATCGAAGCCATTGCATACAAAACTGAAAGAAAGTTGCTGCGTGAATTGCGACTCTTCGATGTATACGAAGGAGAAAAAATTGAAGCCGGGAAAAAATCTTATGCTGTTACATTTTTGTTGAATGACGATGAACAGACACTCACGGAGAAACAGATTGATAAAACGATGGAGCGATTAATGCTCGCTTTGGAAAAAGAAGCAGGAGCGGTTATTCGTAAAGGGTAGGAACGAACCGGGAATTACCGGTAATTGTCATATTGTAAAGGAATCCCAACCGGAGATTTTTCCATCAATGTAATTATTTCCTGCAAGTCGTCGATTTTTTTTCCGGTAACTCGAACTTGTTCATCCATAATGGAAGCCTGAACTTTCTTTCCGCTGTCTTTGATTATTTTAACAATCTTCTTGGCGGTATCTTTATCGATTCCCTGCTTCACTTTGATGTCCTTCTTCACCATGTTTCCGGAAGCATAGATTTCTTTACCAAAATCCAGTGATTGTGTATCGAGTCCCTGCTTTACCATTCGCGAAATGATAATGCCTTCAACTGTTTTCATTCGCATATCATTCTCCGTTAACACATGAATCATCATCTCTTTTTTGTCGAGTTCAATAGTTGTTTTGGAATGATTGAAATCAAAACGATTGGTGATTTCTTTGCTGGCAACGTTAATTGCATTGTCGAGGCGCTGTAAATCAGTTTTACTTACAATATCGAATGAAGGCATAACAGGGATGGAGGGTTAGATGTATCAGCGGAAGGTGAAAGTGAATCAGAGGGCTAATTTACAGGATTTCCTGCAAATTGTTCGAAATGAAATATAGGCTCGTAAAATGAATTCAAACTTTTGGATTTTGGCTTAACTTTCACCGAAATTCAATAGAGGAGAAAGGTCATTTTACTTCCATCCGGAATGGGTTTTCTTTCAAAACCGTATATTTGAACATGAGAAAAATTATTTCACTTCTGTTGTGCATGCAGATCGGAGTTTTCTTTACTGTGGCTCAAAACAGATTCGATCGTAACGATACTATTCCTGTTTACATTGGGGGTGTTCCTTTATTAAATCCATGGGCAGGTGGAATTAATTTTCCTCTTATGAGTGAGATTGATTTGAATGGTGACGGTCTCCATGATATATTTATATACGAGCGCGACAATAACAGAATTCTTACTTTTTTGAATAATGGTGATACGACAGTGAATGCCTGGAGATATGCACCACAATACGCACGGCAATTTCCACCGGTAAATAAATGGGCTTTTCTGTATGATTACAATTGTGATGGGAAAGCGGATTTTATGACATTGTCCAGTGTCCTTCCATCAGGAATTGCTATTTATCGAAACGATTACACTCCCGGCAATGGACTTCAGTGGACACTTGTCAATCCATTTGTGTCGGAGACGTTCGGTGCGATTACAACAAATATTTTTGCCAGTGGTGTTTCGCTTCCTGCATTTAGTGATATTGACAATGATGGTGACATGGATATTCTCGGGTATAATTCTGTTCCTGATGGAAGAATTATCTATCACCAGAATCTCTCAATGGAAACTTATGGTGTTTGCGATTCATTGAAATTTAATTATGCCTCCGGTTGTTGGGGAAATTTTGCCTTGCTTATCGGAGGCACGAATTCAGTTGGCTGCTTTCATTGTCCATGCCGGATTGCTGCTCCCGGATCAGGTGCAACTTATGATAAAGCAGAGCCTGAGACAGTGATCTATGATCCCACTGAAGCTGCACGCAGAGATGATACAATCTCCAGTATTTTTCCGATTGATCTGGACGGTGATGGTGCCAAAGAATTGTTGGTTGGTGACATCTCTTCTCAGAATACTCTCATGATTCGCAATGGCGGAACCGCTTCTGCTGCAGAGATGGTAACTGAAGATACTTCTTATCCAAGCGCGGATGTTCCTGCTTTGTTTAACGGGTTTCACTTTCATGCTTACATAGATGTGAACAATGATGGCAAGAAAGATTTGATTGTAATGCCAAGTGAATACGAGAATCTTCACGGACTCTGGTGGTACAGAAATTCAGGAACGAATGATCACCCGAGTTTTCATTTTCAGGGAGCGTCATTTCTTCAGGATAATATTCTTGACGTTGGAGAAAATGCCAGCCCTGTAGTGTATGATTATGACAACGACGGGTTGAATGACCTGGTGGTGGGAGCAAGTGTTTACGATAATTCATTGTTAGCATACAAAACCGGATTATATCTTTTTAAAAATACAGGCACAACTTCTAATCCTCGATTTGACCTGATGACGAATGATATTGCAAACATTAGCTCTCTCAATTATACCGCTCCATTGTATCCCGCGTTTGGTGATATGGATGGTGATGGTGATAAGGATATGATTCTGGGAACAGACGATGGTAAGTTGCAATACTTCAACAACGCCGGTGGTGCCGGGAATCCATCTAATTTCCAGTTAGCCGTTCCCAATTACATGAGCATTGATATCGGTGGAGTGAGCACTCCCCAAATTATAGATCTTAACAGAGATGGATTGTTGGATTTGGTAATTGGCGAAAAAAATGGTTTCGTTAACTATTATCAAAACACCGGAACCACAAGCAGTGCATTTTTCTCGAATGTTCCTACCAATGATACTTTAGGTTGTATAGTCCGTCAGGCAGGAGGTTTTCCGGATGGTTATACTGTTCCATTTGTTTATGACACAGCGGGAAAATACCGCATGATGGTTTCCAACATGGCTGGTAATATTTTCTTGTATAGCAATATCGACAATAACATCGGGGGTTGTTTTGCACTTGTAGATTCTGTGTTTCGCCCTGCGGAATCTTACCGCATCAAATACAATTTGACTGTGAGTGGTGGTGATTTGAATGGCGACAATTTAACTGATCTTGTTGTCGGACAGGCTCCTGGTGGTGTACAGGTTTTTTTCATGCATGATCCATTTGTCGGTGTGCAGGAAACAAATAATATAAAGGCCACTTTTGATCTCTTCCCGAATCCGGCACGAGATTATTTCAAATTACATTTCTACCATGTATCTCCGTCGGCCTTCAATGAATTGAATGTGTTCGATAATCTTGGAAAGAAAATTCTTTCACAGAAAGTGAGTGGTGAAGAAATGAATGTATCTACGGATGGCTGGCCGGCTGGAATTTATTTTGTACAACTAAATAATTCAGAATCCAGTAGCAGCATCAAACTAATGGTGCAACACAAATAAAGGGCACCTCTGAAATTGTAAAAAATTAATTTTCCCTGATCAGCAATTCAGCCAGTTGTTTCGCCTGATTGCGTAATTCGGGTACTGCTGTACTCTCCCACAATCTTCCTTTTAGTAAAGAGCCAAGAGTGAAAAGTTGTCTGGAAGGTCTTCCGTCTTTTTGAATTATACTGCCTTCAACATTTGCATGAATACCCAGGCGCATGTCATCTGCCAGGATCAGTTCCCGTTTGATCAGATTTTGAAAAAGAAGTGAATTGAATTTCGTAATGTCTGTCTGTGGTCCGGTACAATTGATAACTCTTGCAACATGCAACTTTTCTTCCTGTTGTTCTTTTCTCCTTCGGATTTTTAAAGTAAGCAAACCATTTTCTTCATACGCGTCAAGAATACGACCGGCAATAATTTCCAGTTTACCGTTTTCAATTAACTGCTGAATCTGAGTGTGGATTGTGCCGGGTAAACGATGCCGGGCTACTCCCCAGAGATGGCGGACGTGCGACATGAATCGTTGCTTGTCTTTCAATTCAAGAGATTGCCAGATTTCCGGAGTCTTCGATCTAACCGCATCCACAACTGTTTCTCCGCTTTCTCCATGTTGCCAGGCTTTGTGAACGAATTTTCTGAACAGTTGAAAAAGTTTATCCAATTCGTAGGGAGGTGCCAGTTCGTCCAAAATCTCACGCTGCGGATGGTGTGGACGATGCGCAAGAATATTGAAGCCTTTCGGTGAAAGAGCATAAATTTTATTCTGAAAATTTTTCTCGTGTAATCCTAATACAACATCCACCATTGTAAGACCAGTACCAATGATACAGACAGGAGACTGGTTGTCAAGCCCTGTTACAGATTCTTCATTCCAGGGATTGGGAAAATAAAGACGGCTGCTTAGTCCATCCATACCATTCATCGCATTGTGACCTGGAAGGTGATTGCCTGTGGCTATCACTACTTTGTGTGCCAGTACAGAAGAGCCATCACGACAAAAGATTCTGTAGTGATCACCTTCCTGCTGCATGTCTGTCGCTTCTGAATGTGTGAAATAAACATTGACATGATGAGGAAGATGAATGAGTGCATCACGGTATACTTCAGAAAGGTATTGACCGTAAATATTCCTTGATAAATATTGAAATGGAAGTTCGTCCGCAGTGTATTGCGTACATGTTCCGGATTGTATACACCATTTTACAAAATGATCAGGCTGATCAGGAAAAGCACTCATGTTACGCGCCTCTACATTCAATACATGTTTGTTTGAATATGTAGCATATGCAACTCCTTTTGCCATCAACTCATCTTTGTGAATCAGGGTAATATGCAACGGTTTGATTGCTGACTTCAACAGATTTACAAGTGTCATGACGCCGCAAAATCCGCCACCAATGATGGCAACGTGTAAAGCATGCGAGGATTGGGAAGTAGAAGGGCTCATAAGCGCAAAAAATCTTGTCTGTAGATTGCTTAAAGAACGAAAGGATTAGCGAATTGTTGAATATTTACGAATGTACATATTTTTTTTAGCCATTGCTAAATCCTTTTTTCAAATACAGGGGTAAAACAGAAAAAAACTATACAGCTTTGCAATGAGAAGAATCAGGTGTGAATGGAAAGTGCTGGTTCTTAATCAAAGATTATTTTTCTGTATTTAACATTAAAAAAAATCGGGCAAAAAAAAAATGCTGCCGGATCTCCGACAGCATTTTTTTTTGTTCCGGCATTATGCGTTTACCTGGGAACGAATAATATTCAGTGCACCACCTGCTTTAAACCATTCGATCTGGTTTTCGTTGTATGTGTGATTGACAGGAAATTGTTCACTCTTACCGTCTGCGTGATTCAGTCGAATCGTGAGTTGTTTTCCTGGTGCAAAAGTAGTGAGACCCAAAATGTCGATCACATCGTCTTCGCGGATTTTGTCGTAGTCTGCTTTGTCAGCAAACGTGAGTGCAAGCATTCCTTGTTTTTTCAGATTCGTTTCATGAATTCTTGCAAAAGATTTTACCAAAATCGCCCGAACTCCGAGATGTCTTGGCTCCATCGCCGCGTGTTCACGTGATGAACCTTCGCCATAATTTTCATCACCCACTACTATCGAACCGATTCCCGCGGCTTTGTATGCACGTTGTACAACAGGAACTCCGGCATATTCACCTGTCAGTTGATTTTTTACTGAGTCCGTTTTTTCATTGAAGAAATTCATCGCTCCAATCAACATATTGTTGGAGATGTTGTCGAGATGACCGCGGAACTTCAGCCAGGGTCCGGCCATTGAAATATGGTCAGTTGTACATTTACCTTTTACCTTGATCAGAAGTTTGAGACCATTCAAATCTGTTCCTTCCCATGGACGGAATGCATCGAGTAATTGCAGACGTTCTGAAGTAGGGGAGACCAACACCTGAACTTTACTTCCGTCTTTCGCAGGTTCCTGATAACCGGCATCTTCAACCGAATATCCTTTCGCAGGAGCCTCCAGTCCTTCCGGAGCTTTCAGTTTTATTTTCTCTCCTTTTGAATTAGTGAGTGTATCAGTGATCGGATTAAATGTCAGATCACCGGCGATAGCCAGTGCAGTCACAATTTCAGGAGAAGCAACAAAAGCGTGGGTGTTCGCATTGCCATCATTACGTTTTGCAAAATTTCTGTTGAAAGAGGTAATGATAGAATTTTTTCTGTTCGGATCAGTCGTATGTCTTGCCCATTGTCCGATACATGGTCCGCAGGCATTGGCCAATACCACTCCGCCCATTTTTTCAAATGTTCCAAGGAATCCGTCGCGCTCAACAGTGTAACGCACCAGTTCGGAACCCGGAGTGATAGTGAATTCCGACTTAGCTTTAATACCGGCATCAACAGCCTGTTTAGCGAGTGAAGCGGCACGCATGATATCTTCATAGGAAGAGTTGGTGCAGGAGCCAATCAAACCGACTTCTAATGTGGAAGGCCATCCGTTTTCTTTCACTGCGGCAGCAAATTTACTCAGCGGCCAGGCAAGATCTGGAGTGAATGGTCCATTAATATGTGGTTCGAGTTCATCCAGATTTATTTCAATCACTTCATCGAAATATTTTTCCGGTTGTTCGTAAACTTCTTTGTCACCTCTCAAATTGGCTGCAACAGTATCGGCAGCATTTGCGATCTCGGTTCTACCGGTGCTCTTCAGGTAATCAGCCATTTTGTTGTCGTAGCAGAAAATGGAAGTTGTCGCACCGATTTCTGCACCCATGTTGCAGATGGTTCCTTTTCCTGTACAGGATAAACTGTCTGCACCCGGACCGAAATATTCAAGAATTTTATCTGTCCCGCCTTTTACCGTAAGTATTCCGGCTACTTTCAGAATCACATCTTTTGCAGAAGCCCAACCGTTTAATTTACCGGTGAGTTTCACTCCGATCAGTTTCGGAAATTTCAATTCCCATGGTAAACCTGCCATCACGTCGCAGGCATCAGCTCCACCAACACCGATGGCAATCATTCCCAATCCTCCTGCATTCACAGTGTGTGAATCAGTGCCAATCATCATTCCTCCGGGGAAGGCATAATTTTCAAGAATTACCTGGTGAATAATTCCTGCTCCCGGTTTCCAGAAACCAATGCCGTATTTGTTAGAAACTGAAGCAAGGAAATCGTATACCTCTTTATTTTTATCCAGAGCAGTATTTAAATCTGCAACAGCTCCTGTTTTTGCCTGTATCAGGTGATCGCAATGTACCGTTGACGGAACTGCAACTTTCATTCTACCTGCCTGCATAAATTGCAGCAGTGCCATCTGAGCAGTAGCATCCTGCATGGCCACACGATCCGGGTTAAAATCTACATACGATACACCCCGAACAAAAGGCTTGGCGGGCAATCCTTCCGTGAGATGAGAGTAAAGAATTTTTTCTGTCAGCGTGAGCGGACGGCCCACAAATTTTCTTGCAGCTTCAATACGTGTATTCAACTGCGCGTACACTGCCTGGATCATATCAACATCAAAAGCCATTTTCCTGAGAATTTTGGGCACTAAGGTAGCTATATTGCATTAAATTATTGGACAAATTGACCTGATATTTTTTCATGATTTTGATGGTAATCCAATTCCGGCATTCAGGATTAAACAGTCAGGAAAGTGCAGGAGTGTAAGGTTTAAGTTCATATTCCGTCCTCCTCTTGTCACGGCGGTATAATTTTGTATGCAGTATGAAGGAAAGCACGCACCGGAATTATTTACGTAATTACTACAAAATCAGAGGGAAAGTGTTTACTGCAACCTTCCTGCTTTTTCAATTGGTCTTTTGCTCCATTTTGCTTTACTACATTTTGAAGAAGCATCAGGTAAATCTTGATTTTTTAGGGCAGATTTTTAATTGATGCACCAAGGGTGCATAACCTTAACATTTCTTCAATTTCTTACAGTACATTTCATCCTGAATCCGTCCTTGTGATGGCTCTTTTTCAATCCGTTCATCCGATTACTCAAAGAATTTCTGTTCAAATCAAGTATGTCTTACAACTGAAATGTTTTCTCTTGCTTTAAAAATCAGTGAGAAACAATCTGCGTATGAACAGAAAAGATTTTTCATGCAGGAAAACTACTCGTCTCAATCTTATTTTCAGGAAAAACCACGCAGAATTCTGGGCATTCCGGAAAAAACAATCTATCGGATTGGTGTCCTGGTATTTTATATCCTCCTGTTTTTTGCCATCAGTTTCTTTTCAAAGAAGGTTCAAATACCTCAGAATGAGACGTATAATTCGTCTGTTCAAAATGGCAAACCCTGAGCAGGGCGTCCTCCTTATTGCTTAGATTAGAATAATGTTTTACAGGGCTTTTTTGACCCTAAATGCGTTTTTAGCTTAAATTGGAAATTACGCTGGTTATTCTATCTTTGCACGCTCAAAAAAAATACCTGAACTTATTAATTAAACTACTTCATTATCCATGCAAAGCAAAGGCGCTGTAAAGTTATTTGCGATTCTTCTGGCACTGGTATGTTTATACCAACTTTCATTCACGTTTGTAACACGTGGAGTTGAAAATGACGCGAGAGAATACGCAAACGGAGATCCGGCGAAGGAAAAGGCCTACCTCGATTCGATCAACACCCAAGCGGTGTACCCACTCCTCGGTCTCAGCTACAAAAAATGTAAAGAGAACGAAATCAACCTTGGTCTTGACCTGAAAGGCGGTATGAACGTTACGATGGAAGTTTCCCTCGTTGACCTCATCCGTTCTATGGCCAACAACAGCAATGATCCGACATTCAACAAAGCGCTGGCAAATGCTCAGACTGCTCAGGCGAACAGTCAGAAAGATTTCGTTTCACTCTTCGTGGATGAATTTCAAAAGCTTGATCCGAATGCAAAACTCGCTGCTATTTTCGCGACCAAAGAATTGCAGGACAGAATTAATTTTAATTCTACGAATGATCAGGTAAAAGCTGTGATCCAAAAGGAAGCAAATGCTGCTTTTGATCGTACTTATCAAATCCTCAAAACCCGTATTGACAAGTTCGGAGTTACTCAGCCGAATGTACAGAAGTTGGGCAATGGCCGTATTCTCGTAGAGTTGCCGGGTATTAAAGAACCGGATCGTGTACGTAAACTTCTCCAGGGTACAGCGAAGCTGGAATTCTGGGAAACTTACGACAACCGTGATATGTATCCGATGTTGGAAGAGGCGAACAAAACTCTTCGCTTGCTTGTGACTCCGGATTCTGCCTCAACTACTGCTCAGATCAACACTGACAGTATGAAGGTAAGCCCCGACACATTGAAGGCTGCCACAGCATCTGCTGATTCTACCGCTAAGGATAGCACCAACAAAAGTCTGATGTCACAGCTCTCAGGTGGCAAAGGTGATTCTGCCGCGAATGACACTTCAAAAGCTGCACAATCATTTGAGAAGTTTTCAAAAGAGAATCCTCTTTTTGCTTTGCTGCAACCTTCCATTCAACAGAATGAACAAAATCAAAGTGAACTCCGCAAAGGACCGGTTATCGGTTCTTCTTTCGTGAAAGATACTGCGAAAGTTAACGCGTATTTTGCTATGGAACAGGTTCGTTCAAAGTTCCCTCGTGAATTCAAACCTTTGTGGTCAGTTAAATCCATTGACAAAGAAGGAAAAGTAGTTCAACTGATCGCGATTCGTATGCCGGCTCGAGATTTCCAGGCCCCACTTGACGGTTCTGCTGTTGTGGATGCACGTAAACAAAAAGGTCAGTTCACTGACAACTGGGAAATCGGCATGACTATGAATGCGGAAGGCGCGAGAGTATGGAAACGACTCACACACGATAACGTAAACAAATCCATCGCGATTGTACTCGATGATTATGTGTATTCTTATCCAAATGTTATTCAGGAAATTTCCGGAGGAAGTTCAAGTATCACCGGTAATTTCACACTGGAAGAAGCGGATGACTTATCGAACATTTTGAAAGTTGGTAAACTTCCGGCTCCTGCACGCATCGTGGAGGATACAGTTGTTGGACCAACACTGGGTCAGGAAGCAATCAACTCCGGTTTGTTGTCTTTCGTGATCGCCCTGATCCTTGTCCTCTTGTTCATGGTGTCTTATTACAGCAATGCAGGTCTTGTTGCTGACATCGCATTGTTTGCCAACGTATTTTTCATCATGGGTATCCTCGCCTCATTGGGAGCGGTACTTACACTTCCCGGTATTGCCGGTATCGTATTGACCATCGGTCTTTCAGTAGATGCGAACATCCTGATCTTTGAACGTGTACGTGAAGAACTTGCTTTGGGTAAGGGAATCCGGTTGGCGGTTAGCGATGGATTTAAACACGCTTATTCTTCTATCATCGACTCCAACATCACTACGCTTATCCTTGGTATTATCCTGTATACGTTCGGAACAGGACCTATCCAGGGTTTTGCTACAACATTGATCGTTGGTATTCTTACATCTTTGTTCTGCGCGATCTTTATCAGCCGGTTGATTTTTGACTGGATGCTTGCGAAAAACAAGGATATCCGTTTCTGGAACAATGCAACCAAAGGAGCATTCAAGAACAT
Organism: uncultured Bacteroidota bacterium; assembly: GCA_937871435.1. Lineage (GTDB taxonomy): Bacteria > Bacteroidota > Bacteroidia > AKYH767-A > 2013-40CM-41-45 > JADKJP01. Next base: position 29,321 of record CALMQM010000096.1, read on the forward strand.
TCACATCAACTTCGTTGACAAGAGAAAAGTCTATTACGCTATTTCCGGTACCATCATCGCCATCGGTATTGCTGCCTTCGTGATGAAAGGACTCAACTTTGGTGTTGACTTCGAAGGTGGTCGTAGTTATGTGGTACGTTTCGATAAACCAATTCCGACAGTTCAGGTAATTGATGCGTTGAAAGGTCCATTTGTAAAAGCCCCTGAAGTTAAAACTTTCGGAGCTTCAAGTCAGGTGAAAATCACAACTACCTATCTGATTGATGATGCGTCTGTAGATGTGGAACAAAAAGTAAGTGATAAGCTGAATGAAGGATTAAAATCCATTCCAGGTTATACCTATACCATTCAGAGTTCACAGAAGGTTGGACCGACTATCGCGGATGATATCAAATCTTCTGCAGTGTGGGCGATCCTTGTTGCCTCTATCCTGATGTTTATCTACATCCGGATTCGTTTCAAAAAATGGCAATATGGATTGGGTGCTGTGATCGCTCTCTTACACGACGCGATTGTGGTACTTTCATTCTTCGCCATATTCAATGGTATCCTGCCGTTTTCTCTGGAAATTGACCAGGCTTTCATCGCGGCGATTCTGACGGTAATGGGTTACTCCATGACTGACACGGTGGTGGTATTCGACCGTATCCGTGAATTTGTGGGTGTTCACCACCATGCGGCAGATCAGAAGAAGGTAATCAACGATGCCTTGAATGCTACATTGAGCAGAACGATCAATACTTCACTTACAATCTTCTTCGTACTCCTTGCGATCTTCATCTTCGGTGGTGAAGTTATCCGTGGATTTACATTCGCTCTGTTGATTGGTATCGTGATCGGTACTTATTCATCTATCTGTATCGCTACACCAATTGTGGTTGATTTCAGTAAGAAAGACAAAGCCTGATAATTTTTAAGAAATGGAAAGGCCTGTTTGCTATGCAGACAGGCCTTTTTATTTTTAACAAATTTGAGGAGTATGAATGAAATGAAGGAGTAGGAGGAAAAAAAATTTTCTTTTCAATTGCTTAAAGTTATTTTAGAGAATAGTTAAACCCGCTGCAGGTTCGATAATTTCCGGATTCTGTTTTTCGGGAAAAGGCTGATTGGAGATCAAAAATGTAGAATTAGAATAATTTCTGGTTCATAGACGATGATCTGTCACCACTTATTATTTCATCAATAAAACATCCATGCTTCATGAATTTCACTCTATCTTTGTAAAAATTAATTCCCATGAAACTTTTATTCCTCAATCTCGGCGGTGGTGAGATCTTCGTGATCCTTCTAGTTGTCTTGTTGTTCTTCGGTTCTAAAAGAATTCCGGAACTGGCGAAAGGCCTGGGAAAAGGAATGCGTGAATTTAAAGATGCAATGAGTGGCATTGAAAGTGAAGTAAGAAATGCCGCGAACGAAGCTCCCAAAAGCCCGAATCAAAACTCAACACCAGCAGCAAATATTCCTGCTTCAGGAACCGCAGCTGATGGCGCCGTGGAAGAGCCAAAGAAAACACAGGAGTGATCCGGAATTTAAAGAGTTAATTGATCGTCTTTCCAGATTGCTCTGCAGACTATTTTTTGTCAAAACGTTTCGCGATTTCTTCCCGTGAAAAAGCATTGAACGTCATCGCAGCAGTCAGCCCGCCTTTTCGTGCTACACAAATTCCGTAATGCATATCGTGGTAGCCTTCTTTTCTGTGCGCGTCCGGGTTAATTGAAATCATCACATTTTTTTCCAGCGCATAAGGAATGTATCTCCAATCCAGATCCAGTCTGTATGGATTTGCATTTAATTCCATCACAACATTGTTTGCCGCGCAGGCATCAATCACTTTTTTATAATCTATAGGATATCCTTCCCGAGCAAGGAGAAGTCGTCCTGTAGGATGTCCGAGAATGGTAGTATAAGGATTTTCAATCGCTTTAATCAGTCGTTGCGTTGCTTTTTCCTTGTCCATCCTGAGGATGGAATGGACTGAAGCAACAATAAAATCGAACGACTTCAGTATTTCCTCCGGATAGTCGAGTGAGCCATCCGCCAGGATATCGGATTCTATTCCTTTGAAAATTTTGAAGGGAGCAAGCGATGCATTCAGTTTCTCAATCTCCTGATGTTGCTGCAGGATTCGTTCCGGTTGCAAACCATTTGCATAAAAAGCGGTTTTGCTGTGATCACATATTCCGAGATACTGATATCCGAGTTCCTTGCAATAAACAGCCATCTCTTCGAGTGTGTGTGCACCGTCACTGTATGTACTGTGATTGTGGAGAATACCTTTCAGATCACTGTCAGTTACCAGAACCGGAAGTTTCCCGTCTTTGAGAAAAGTGAACTCGGCAGCTCCTTCTCTTAATTCAGGTTCAAAATAGGGTAACTGTACCGAAGCATATATTTCCTCTTCCGATTTAGCCTGAATGTTTTCTTTCCAATTGTAATTTTCCTTTAGTAATCGAATGTGTTCCGGATTTCCGGTAGTATCAAACAGGAGGGAAGCGTAATTTTCTTTTGTGCCGATGAATATATTGAGTGGTAATTTACCTGCTATGTTTGCGCTGATAGAATTATTTTCAGAGCGAAATGAATCTTTATCCATTAATGGATGTGATTGAATGAATTCAGCCAATGCTGCGTGATCATCACAGGCCACAACCATGTCGATTTGTGTTTGTACTTCAAGTTTTCTTCTGAAGTCTCCGGAATAAGAACATTCACTCACCAGTCCGCTGTTGCGCAAATCCTGGAATAATTGCAAAGCGATCGGTTCAATCACCGCGTACAAATATTTCCCCTGATTCGCTTCAGCGTATTCAATTGCCTGTTTGATTTGCAATTGTGTTTTCTCGCCAAAACCTTTTAATTCAACAAGTCGGTTTTCATTACACGCGTAAAGCAATTCACCGGTTGATTCAATGCCAAGTTCCTTCCACAATGTGCGCACTTTCTTTGGGCCGATTCCTTTTACTCCAAGCAAATCGATCACACCTTTCGGAGTTTGTTGCAACATTTCATCCATTTCCTGGAAAGAATTCCGACTCAACAAATCACTGATTTTTGCCTGAATACTTTTTCCAACTCCTTCGATACCTCCGATTTCCTCAATACTCATTTTTTCAATCGGAACAGGATGACGTTCCAGTTTGAACGCGGCATTCTGAATGGAACGCACTTTGAATGGATTCTCGTCATGGAGTTCCATCAATTGAGCAGTCAGTTTAAAAGCTTTCGCGATTTCTTTGTTTGACATCAGGTGAAAAATATCAGATTCAAAAAAAATTTTATTTCCATTGAAGATTTATTCAATCTCAATTCCCACAGGCATTCTCGCAAGAACACCATTCTGCCTCACGGCATTTTTGATGTTTTCAAAATAATTGTATTGTTCGCCAAGTTCCTGCTTCAGTATTCCGGTTCTGGCTTCCGCATTAAGGTCTTCCACAATTTTTTCAAAGAATTCTTTTTGTTCCGGTAATGCAATTGTTCTGTAATTATCCAGGTGAGCCTTTTTCGCTGCGATATCAATCGCTGTCTGTATGCCTCCGATTACATCTACTAATCCCAGATCCAAAGCTTCTACACCGCTCCACACACGACCTTGCCCGATACTGTCAACTTTCGCCTTGTCAATTCCTCTGCCTTCTGACACATGCGAAATAAATGTCTCGTAGATATCATCTACTTCAGATTGTACAATCTCACGTTCATCGGCACGAAGCGGGCGAGTGGAAGAGCCAATGTCGGCATAGCGTGCGGTTTTCACTGTGTCGAATGTAATCCCAAGTTTGTTGTTGAATAATTTCTGAGCGTTGAACATGAGTCCAAATACTCCTATGCTTCCTGTAATTGTATTTGGCTGCGCAACGATTGTATCGGCAGCACAGGAAATATAATAGCCACCGGATGCGGCATAGTCTCCCATGGAAACAATCAAAGGTTTGGCCTGACGGGCGAGTACTGTTTCTCTCCAGATAACATCAGAGGCCAAAGCACTTCCACCGGGTGAATTCACACGCAAAACAATAGCTTTGATCGAAGAATCCAATCGGGCCTTGCGGATAGAGGCTGCGAGTTTGTCGGAACCAATTTCATCTTCCTGTCCTTTGCCACTCACAATATCTCCGGCAGCATAAATCACGGCAATTTTCTGATTGCTCCATTCCTTTTCCGCCTTCACAAAAGCTTTGTCATATTTTCGAATGGCGATGAACCGCACATTGTCTTTTTCATTTTGCCCGGTTACTTTTCTAAAATCGGATAACACCTGATCATAATAAGAAATCTTGTCAACCAGCCCTGATGCCAGTGCGCCATTCGCATTTCTGCAGGCATATTTGTCTGCAATTTCCTGAACCTGATCAACAGATAATTTTCTTGCAACCGCGATATTGCTGACCGTATTCGACCACAATGCGCTGACCATGTCGTTCATTTGTTCCCTGTTTTCCGGACTCATTTTATCGAGGAGAAATGGCTCGACGGCGCTTTTGTATTTTCCGTGACGGATAATTTGTGGTTCTATTTCCAGTTTATCCAGTGTGCCTTTGAAGAACATCAGTTCAGCATGCAAGCCTTTAAAATCAACACTTCCTGTCGGGTTCAGGTAAATCCTGTCGGCAACAGAAGCCAGGTAATACGCGCCCTGACTGTATCCTTCACTGTATGCATAAATGATTTTCCTGCTTTGTTTAAAATCGAGTAAAGCATTTCGGATTTCTTCCACAGTTGCCATACCTGCCTGCAATGAAGTAAGGTCAAGGTAAATTCCTCTGATACGGGAATCGCGTTTTGCTTTTTTAATATTCTTTAAAATATCATCCAGACCCAGATCTCTTTCCGGTACCAGGTTACCAAGATCAAATCCTTCAAAAGGATTATTTGTAGAACGTTCTTTGATTTCCCGGTTAAAGGTCAGCTGCAAAATTGAATTATCCTGAACAGAAATTTCCGTATCGCTTTTTACTGCTGACACAACACCTGAAATAACTATGATGGATACAATCATGATAAGAAAAAGGGAAAGGAAAAAGCCCAGCATGGAGGCAAACATGAATTTAAAGAATTGTTTCATTCTGAGTTTAGATTAATGAGTGAATTCGATTGCACTACTGAACTGATACATCAGTAATTATATCAGAGACGAATGACGTGGTTTTTTATTGGAAAAATCTCCGCATACAAGTTACATAAAATGTCTGGGATCAAACCAGTACTAACAGCTATTCATAAAATAAGTGCAAGGGAATCAAAGGCTTCTGTTTCACCCTGAAAAACGGTTGTCAGTTCCTGATAATTCCAGTAGGTTTGAAGAAAATCTCATGCACAGGACTTTGTTATTGTTGGGTACCAATGTGGGAAACAGGAAGGAGCATCTTCTTGACGCATGTGAGGCGATTCAACAACACATCGGGTCAGCGGAGCTGAAGTCATCAGTGTACGAAACAGATGCGTGGGGAAAAGAAGATCAGCCTGCATTTTTAAATCAGGTCATACTCGTAACAACGACATTGACTCCCGAACAGGTGCTGGATGAAATTCTGAAGATTGAAAAGCAAATGGGCAGAGTGAGAGGAGAAAAATGGGCTTCACGAATTATTGATATCGATATTCTTTTCTTTGATAATGAAGTGATAGAAAAGAATAAATTAAAAATACCACATCCCTTTTTGCATGAGAGAAAATTCACACTTGTTCCATTGGCAGAACTCGTTCCTCAGTTCATGCATCCGGTATTGGGAAAAAGCATGGGGCAATTACTCCGTGAAGTGAATGATCCTCTCGAAGTTCGTCCCTATGTTGAACCATCCTCTTCATCATGAGTAAATAAATTCTGTCAGTAAAATCTGATTACACTATTATCCGATTCTCAATAATTTTCACCTACCTGTCAGCGTGCAAAAATCTCTGAAATACGATTACATAGTCATTGAAGGAAATATCGGAACCGGGAAAACATCCCTGGCGTCAAGGATAGCGGAGGATTTTAGCACCCGATTGGTACTGGAAAGATTTGCTGACAATCCCTTTCTTCCTCTGTTTTATGAAAACTCCAACCGTTATGCTTTTCCACTGGAGTTGTCTTTCCTTGCCGATCGGTACCAACAACTTAATGATGAATTGGCACCACAGGAACTTTTCAGACAACAAACGGTTTCTGATTACATTCTTAGCAAGTCTCTGATTTTTGCCAGTATTACTCTAAAAGATGCCGAATTTCAATTGTATCAGCGTCTTTTTCAGATCATAAATCCACATCTTCCCAAACCGGATTTATTGGTGTATTTGCATAAAGATGTTAAAAATCTGAAAACAAATATCCGTAAGAGAGGACGCGATTATGAGCAAAATATAGAGGACGATTACCTTTTTAAGCTGGAAAGGGGATATTGGGACTTTTTCAAACAACAAAGTGGAATCCGCATCCTTGTACTTGATACCAATGAAGTCGATTTTGTTGGAAATCAGAACGATTATCAGGAAATTCTGGGCCTCCTTGACAAGGATTATGAGCCCGGAATTCATCGGGTGATTCTTCGGCAATAGTGGCTGAATCCCGCATCCACAGCCAATTATAGCTTGTTTTGTAAGGTAGAAATGATAATTTTGCAACTTACCCGGCTTGCTCCCGTTTGGATATTACAGAATCAAAATCATTTTATCATGAGAATCTTTACCCGCTTGTTAACGTTCGCCATATGCTTCGGTTTATTTGCCGGTGCAAATGCGCAATCTGTTCAACGCGACAGTATGCACGTGGATATAAAAAGTGGCAAAATGCCGCGTTCAAGAGAATTCAATACCTGGGATTTTTCTTTGCATGGAGGTATTTGTATACCAAACACTGACATCGCTTCAAGCGATCTGAATGGAAGTAATGCCAAGCAACATCTGGGATATGGATTGAGTGTGACGAAATTTATTTCCCACACTTTCGCTCTGCAGGCGCAATTTGTTCGTGCAAAACTCGAAGGTGAAGACAGCAACAAACCATTGTACAGATTTACTACCGATATTGATTATGACATTTCATTGAATGCATTGTTCCAGTTTGGTAATGTGGCATTCCTGAAACGCACACCGAATCTTGCTTTCTATGGATACGTCGGAATCGGAATGATCAAATTCAGTCCTACTACTTCCAAAGATGGCGGATTGACTTATGGAAATTATTATGTACAGGATGGTCGACTGGATCAGGTCGATTATCAAAATACTTCTGAGCTTGTAATTCCGATTGGTGTTGGTTTGAAATACCGTTTGTCAAAGAATTTTTCTCTCAGTGCTGAATACAGTTTGCGTACAACCAATTCCGATAAACTGGATGGCTGGTATCGTTTGTTATCTGAAAATGATAATTACAATTATTTCAACCTGGGATTGACATATCACTTCGGTGCGAAAGACAAAGTAATCGAGTGGGTGAATCCGCTTTCTACCATCTATGCTGATCTCTACGATATGAAAGATCGTGTGGATATGCTGAGTGGTGATAAAGATAAAGACGGCGTTGCCGATATGTTCGATAAAGAACCGGATACTCCTGAAGGAGCAAAAGTTTATGGTGACGGTACTTCAGTGGATACTGATGGCGACGGTGTTCCGGATGTAAAAGACTCTGAACCTTTCTCAGCCAAAGGAGCCAAAGTGGATGCCAATGGTCATGAGATTGATACTGACGGCGACGGAATTCCAGACAGCCGCGACCTCGAGCCGACTACTGCTAAAGGAAGTCTGGTTACCAATACAGGAGTTACTATTCCTACCGGTCCGGCCAACAAAGGTGGTGCAAGTTCTATCCTTGCCGCCAACGGATATTTGCCTTCAATTTTCTTTGATCTGAATAGTTCTGTCATCGCTCCGAAATACAATGAAACACTTGCTTCCATTGCTCTTGTGATGCGCAACAATCCGGATATTAAATTTGATATCAGTGGTAACTGCGATTCACGCGCGAGTGATGATTACAATGTGAAACTCGGAAAACGCCGCGCTGAAGCAGTGAAAAATCACCTTGTGAAAAAATACAATATCGACGCAAGCCGTTTGAACATCACTTCACTTGGAAAGAAAGAACCAATCACAAAAGATCACCCGATGAATCGTCGTGTTGACTTCAAAGTTTCTGAATAAATTTTTTACGAAAGTATAATGAGAGGGAGTCTGTTGAGGGCTCCCTTTTTTTTTGGTTGTTGGTTGATGGTTGATGGTTGTTGGTTTCGTGTTTCGGGTTTCGTGTTTCGTGTGGTATGCAGTTGTTAGGCCAAAGTCCCTCATACCTAGTACCTAATACCTAATACCTAATACCTAATACCTAATACCTAATACCTAATACCTA
>CALMQM010000097.1 GCA_937871435.1 uncultured Bacteroidota bacterium
TGGTCACAGGAGTTGTTGCCAGAAAAATTCTTATGAAATCTCCTGGTGATTTGATTTACAATAGATAGTACCAACCTTTTGAACTCTATTGAATATTAATGCAAATATTGATTACACACCGCAACAAAATCCGGATTCTTCGCAAAAGAATTAATCAGTGATTCATTTTTAACCGACTTTTTTGAAAAAGCTCCTGTTGCAAACGCTTCTTTGAAATTTTCTAAAGCCTCGGACATTTTATTTTGCATTGACAATGCAATTCCTTTGTAAAAAAGTGCATCCGCATTTTTCTGGTCAGATTGTAAAACCTGGTTAATGCAATCCATCGCATGCAGAGGATCGTTAAGTTTAAGGTAGGAGTATGCTAGTTTTTTATTCAATAGCGGTTCTGAAACATATGCTTTGTCCAGTTTTTTAGCGCTCTTAAAATCTTCAATTGCCATAGGATAATTCATTTTTTCCATCAGGCAAATTCCTCGGAGTCGAAATGCTTCGGGGTCTGAATTGTGTTTCTGAAGATACTTATTCAGGTCAGATAAAGCCGGATCGTAGTCTTGCATTCTCACAAGGCATTGTGCCCTGTGAAACAATGCTTCGGCTAATTCCGGATTGTGTCCAAGTGCATGGCTGTAATCTTTGATGGCTTGCTTATATTCGTTCAAATCAAAATAAACATTGCCTCGCCCAACATTAAAATCAGGGTCTTCTTCGTCACGATCAAGGGCTTTCGCGTAATAATCCAATGCTTGTTGAGGTTGATGCAATTGTGAATATGCATTGCCGATATAATAGTAGATACGGGCGGAATCTTTTTTAAGTTTTAAAGCATCATCATAATAGCTGACGGCTTTGGCATATTCTTTTTCTTTAAAATAAGTATGACCGAGATATATTTTGGCCTGGTAGTAATTGTTTTTGATATCCAGAGCTTTTAAGAATGAGTATTTGGCACTATCTGTTTGTCCATTTGTATAGAAGCTAATTCCCAGAAGGTAGAAATTCTGTGGAACAGTATTTTCCAGAGTACAAGCTGTTCTGTAATCCGTAATTGCTTTTTTTAAGTCTCCTAATTTTGAATAGGCATTTCCGCGTGCGACATAATAATCTGCTTTTCCATCGTAAATTTGTATTGCGCAATTCAATGGTGCAAGTGCATTTTGAGGATTACCAATGTCTTTTGTGCTGAGATAAAAATCGTCTGCCTTTTTCAGAATCAAACTTTTCATTTCACTGTTTAATCCCTGTGAAATGGCGAGCTTGAAATATTCACCGGCTCTTTGGTATCTGTCCGCTGTATTATTTTGCATTGCTATTTGCCCGAGGTAATAATTAGCTTCCGGAAAGGATTTTTGTTTTTCCAGCGCTCGCATAAAATTTTTCCTCGCAATCTCACTTTCATTGTTGTTAAATTCTATTTCGCCTAATTCATAGTATGTATTTGCATTTTCAGGATTCAGCTGCAGTGCTCCTTCGTAATCACTTACAGCTTTCGTATAATTTTTCATGTCATTCTGTGCTCTGGCACTCAGAACGAAATACATTTCATTTTTCGGATCTTTTGATTTTAATAAAGAATAGTCACTCAGAGCACCTGCACGATCTTCATTTTGCATTTTAATAGAAGCTCTCAGTTCATATGCATCCAGGTAATTATTGTCGAGGCTGATAGCTTTGGTAAGATCTTCGATCGCTCTTTTGGGATTATTTGAGGTCGCATATGCTTTCGCCCGCCAATAGAGCAATTCAGGTTCAGCTTTCTTGTCAGTTTCCATATACCGGTTACACTGACTGATGACATCTTCACATTGATTTCGAGAGCACATTCCCTGTAATCCTTCTGTTCTTGCAATAATCTGACTCATTTCTTTTTTGCGTTGTTCTCCTTCCGGAACGCGGTAGGACGGATCCAACATTGATAATTGTGAATACAAACTGTCAGCTATATGATATCTTCTGAATTTGTAAGCATAGTCAGCTTGCTGAGCCCATAATTTAGATTTCTTTTCGTTCCCTTGTCTTTTGTCAAGTTCCTGTTGATAGTCTTTTAATTTTAGTTTATAAGATAAATTGCTGGTGTCCATACTCGCGGCTCTCGACATATAACTTTTTGCGTCTTCAAAATTTCCGCGAGCTGCATATGTTTCCGCCTTGTCAGAATATCCTGATGCTTTAATTGCCAACCCGCGATTTTCATCTGTAATGATTCCGCCGATAATTGATCCTGGATCACAATCAATCGCTCCCGTGATGTCAGTAAATTCGTTTGAGAGATCGGATTCAAATGCTCCCGGTTTGGCAAAACTGATTGAATGTATGGTGACTGTCCACTCGATTTTTCCGGTTCCCGGATTTCGGTTTGGTTCAGCAATCATCTCTGCAACACGAGAGAACTTTGGATATGTTTTCCCGCTGGGTATAAACTTGCTTTTGTAAATACAATCAAAATACACATTGACATAAAAATAGGTTGTCTTTTTTAAATTCGTACAATGAATATTTGTAAAGAAAATTGTTGATTCATCGTCTTCATTTTTTTGATAAAGGGAAAATAGGTTGTTGAGATATTTTTTAATTAATAAATTATCTGCAGTTGAAGAATTGATGAGTTCGGGATCAATGTCGTTAGAAATAACAACAGAGTCGTTGTAGAAAGTTCTTGCTTGTCCTTTTATTGAAGTCGAATAAGAGTCTTCAAAATTTAATTGAGTAGTGCTTGAGAAAGTTAAAAAGTTCATCCTGTTAGAAAGATCTCGCATTCTGTTTTCTGCTCGAAAACGAATCGTTACCGTATCTTCACAGGTAACTACAATATTTTGTGAAAAGGATAAAAGCTGTGTAGATAGTATCATCAGCAGTAGTAAATACCTCTTATTCATCTTGCAGAACATTTAAAAATTGTTTCTTGTAAACAGGCTTTGATCGATATGAAACCTGTAATAAATTACTAATCAGCCATCCGGAATTTCTTGAGTTTCTGTTAAAATATTCTACCACCATTATGTATCCGGGAATCTGCAGGAAGTGGTAGGAGATATGTTGTACATATTCAAATTTCACAGACTTACTTTTCACAAGTTTAATCAATAACTGCATTTGTTCTGTTAATGGCCCTTCGTACAGATAATCTTTGAAATTGTCTGGTTCTTCAAATGCCTGATGCAGGTTGATAAAATTGGTTCCATGACTCATGGGATCCAAAAATACTGTAGTTTGATTCTGAGGGTCACGAAGATCAGAACCACATAGTCTGGGCATTGGAACCTGAGTGCCTGATTTTGGATATTTGAAGTTCAGAAAATCGGCCATTGCAGACACGATCACCCATTTGGTCGAATGATTAATTCCCTCTTCAACTTTTAAAATTAATTCCATTTGTTTTGGTTTCCCCAAATAATTAACCTTACAACGAACATGAGCATACCAGTCATTGTCTGCAAAATGAATGAATCTGGGGGCACCTCGCTTTGTCACTGTCAGCGAGAAATTTTTCACCAATAGTGTATCCCAGCTTTGTTTCCTGTCGAAAAGTGATTTCACAAGGGAAGTTCTGAGTGGAAGTCTTCCATTGTAAATTTCCTTCAGGTTTTGAAGAAAAACAGAATTGGTGTCTTTATTGAATCGATCAATAAATTCATCCAAAATTTTTACTTCCAATGCATGATTTTCCTTCCAGCGTCTATCTTCCTGTAATCCTTGAGCGTTGCTGAAATTTGAAAGTAAAAGAAAAGTGTAAAAGAGAAGAGTAAGAGATTTTGTCATTCACTAATTCGCGCTGGTTTCCTGGACAAGAACATCCACTAAATAAACATCCCAAAAGTCTTGAGGAATGCCATTTTCAAATTTTTGCATTTTACGAACTACAACTTTTATGCTCTTTGTTGTAAGGTCTTCATATGCCGGTAAATCTTTCACATAACCAACGAATCTTTGTTTGAATGAAACCCAACCATAGTAATTCCCATCAGGGGCTTTTTTAAATTCTTTTACCATGTAGTAATCGGAAGTTTTGATTTCAACTTTTTCATATTGGAGCATGCGTAAACGGTTGAGGTATTTACGGACCTTCAACGGTTTCTGCGCTTCGGGTTGACGGATAGAAGTAACGCCTATGGTAGAATTTTCATTTAAAAACAAATCAAGAGCATTCAAGATGCTAGTTTGGGCAACATCTTCTACAGTTGACTTGTCAGCAATGATTCCAATGAGCTGACCAAATTTTTTCGATTTTATCAGAGCTTTGTCCTTGAGTTCAGCCATAGTGGTTTCGTCAAGAGTGGTAGTTTCATTGTCATCAGTCTTGGCAGGAAGTTCTTCAGTTTGGGTATTTCCTGCGGAGGTATTTTCTGAAGTTGTAGCTGCAGGAGACTCTGAAGAAGAAGTAGAGTTATTTCCGGAGGCATCCGTTGGCTGGTTGGAATTCACAGGTTCTGATGATGCAGTGTAATCTACAGAAATGTCATACCGTGCTTTTTGATTAAAAACATCGCCACCAAGAAAGTTCTTCAAATCACGAAGCTTCCGATTCGGAAAGGACATAGTAAATTTGTTCTCATTTCCGAACATAGCACGTTCAAGATAATACCTGACGGAATCGTATTGTTGCGATTTCAAGTCATTACAAACACGTCTTAAGCAATAATAGTAATCGTCATTAGGATCCTGATTTGTAAAGTCATCCATTTCATCTGTTGAACAGGTAGGTGCTTCCTGAGCCCACACAGAAGACATATTCAGGCTTAACATGAAGAAAACAAGGGGAAATGTGAGTCGAATAGATTTAACCAATTTCATTTGAACTTTCATTTTAGGCAATATTAGAAATTTTTAGCGGAAGTCAAAAGCATGCCGGGGGTTTCAAATCCTGATCGGACTTTGGATAAGCCAGTTTCTTACTCAAAATCGATGATGAAACCTCGATTTTATTTAATTTGTGAATGTAAGTTTCCCGAAGCATTTTTTCTTTGTGCTATCGCGGAAACAAAGATCTGGGAATCTCAATATAAATTTGTTTGTGTTTTATGTTTATAAGAGTTGATTTCTGTCGCGGTTTCCATTTATTTCAACGGAAAGTAAAAATTCTATGTTTAATGCATGTGTCTGAGGTCCATGTAAGGCAAAGTAAATCAAATAGTTCCGAAAATATTGGAATATGGTATCAACAATGAGTTAGACATTGTTCGGCCGGAAAATCATAGTTCATTTTTATTCAACCAATAATGCAATATGACCATGACCCAAACGCGATTGAATAATGTAGAATTTCCATTTTTGAATTCACGAACAATATTGTGTACAAATGTAAACTTCAGTACACAAGTTTTTTCAACCACCGACTGATTCAGATATTCCTGTATGAGATAATTCAGATCCGTACTTAACCATTCATTAAGTGGAATTGAAAACCCCCATTTAGGGCGTTCAAATAATTCTTTTGGAAGGTATTCATACAAGATTTGTTTCAGTATATATTTTTTTTCTCCATACTTAATCTTTAATTCAGGTGAAATATTCAATGCATATTCAACAACTCTGTAATCCAGCAAGGGTACCCTGGTTTCAAGGGAATTATACATGGTTGCTCTGTCGACTTTTACCAGGAGATCATCCGGCAGGTAATATTTCAAATCAAACAAAGCTTGTTTTTCTTCCGGTTGAATTCCACGTTTCAAGGATGAAAAATTTTCATTCAGATCCCATATGCCTTTGAATTCATCCTTCACAATGGAATTGATTTCATGTTCTGAAAATAAATACTGCTCCTGTGAAAAAAGATGACTGCTTATTTTAGTCTCTGAATTGTATTTAAAGACTTTTGCTGCCCTTGCATACCGTCCACCGAGCAGTGAGAGAATGGGAACAATCAATTTTCTGGAATTGGCAAGCACTGGATTGTTAAGCCTTTTTGCCCAAGTGTACATTCCATAACCCAGGAAAAGTTCATCTCCGCCATCACCGGACAATGTCATTTTTACGTGTTGTTTGGCCATCGAAGCGACAAGCATTGTAGGAAGCGCTGAACTGTCTGCAAATGGCTCATCAAACATGTCTATAATGTCGAGAATATGTTCCTGCGCATCTTTTGTAGTCACCCGAAATTCATGGTGATTTGTATTTAATGTTTGTGCAATTTTTTTAGCCCAGACACTTTCATCGTATTTCGAATAGTCAAATCCTATACTAAATGTATTGATCGGAGAAGAGGAGAGTGATTGTGCAACGGCAGTGACAAGTGAAGAATCAATGCCCCCGCTTAAAAAGGTACCAAAAGGAACATCACTCATCATTTGATATTTCACTGATGAAACAATGAGATCGTGTAATCCGGATTTAACCTCTTGTTCATTCTCCAGAATTTCCGAATTGATCGCATCATCAATTTTCCAGAATTGTTTCGATGTCAAAGTGCCGGAATGAACTTCAATCAAATGCCCCGGCAATAGTTTGTATACATTCTGGTAAATTGAATGAGGAGCGGGAATGTATCCAAGGTGGAGAAAAGTAGAAATTACCTGCTTGTTAATCTGAAGATTCAGCTTCTGTCTGATAGCACGGAAAGATTTTAATTCCGAAGCGAAAGCAAATTGTTTTCCATTCCAATAATAGTAAACCGGTTTTACACCCAGGTGATCTCTGTAGAGATACATTTTTTTTTCGATCGTATCATAAATCGCGAAGGCAAATATGCCATTCAGTTTTTTTACGAATTCCGGGCCGTAGAAGGCAAATGCTTCAACCAGAATTTCAGTGTCTGAAGAAGTTCGGGGAATAAATCTGGAATTATCTTTTTGTAGCTGGGCAGAAAGTTCTTTGAAATTATAGATTTCACCATTGAATACGATGACAAATCTTTTATCTGAAGAATAGAAAGGTTGATTTGCGGCAGGAGACAAATCGATGATGCTTAAACGCCTGTGTCCGAGTGCGACCTGATGGTTTGAAAAATATCCAGCCGTGTCCGGGCCGCGATGAGCCAGAACTTCTGTCATTTTTACAAGGTCATCGTATTCAAGAAAATTATCCTGAACAAAAAAGCCGGAGATCCCGCACATACTATTTATTTAATACTTTTTACGACAGCTACTCTTTGATTGTCACCAAAAGTAACAAAACCATCAAAGGTAACTTTCATTCCGGATTCTCTGAGCCATTCTGATACAGTGGCAATTTTTTGTGGATTGTCATATTCAGGAGAGAACATATCAAAGGTGTCAAGTATACACCATTCACGCAATGTTTTTTTATCCATTCCTTTTGGAAATGTTGAAGTGATATCACACACTGGTAAAAATCGGTTGATGATTTTTCCCAATCCGATTTTATTAAAAAATAAATGGGCACGGATAAGCCAATCAATATTATTCTCGATTAATGATAAAAGTTTCTCATGATTCATTTTTCTCGTAAAAGGTCTTAGGAGATACTTTGCATGCAACTTCGTCCAAAACCCGGTGATAGGGTAGAAGTCCACAATCAATTCCCCTCCCGGTTTCACCATTTGAACAAGTGCATGAATGGATTTTTTAAAATCCGGTGTATGCTGTAAAACTCCAAAGCAAAATACTTTGTCAAATTGATTTTTTTCAAATGGCATCTCATACACACTTGCCTGAAATAATTTCAGTCGCGGTGAAGCATTGTTGCGATAATTTGCTTCCACTGCATTGGAATAATCGACGCTATACAAATTTGCTTTTGTGTATGTAAGTACGACCTCAGTAAATCTTCCGGCACCTGAACCTACTTCAAGAACATTGCATCCGGAAAGATCCGTTTCATTCCATTTCGTTACAGAAAAAAAACGATTCTTGCTTTGATTCTGTTCACCGGATTTATCCAGTTGTGTTTTGCTGAATTTATTCCATTGAAATCCAAAATTGGCGGAGTAATTTGTGTCCGGAACGCAACGAAAAGCACCTTGTTTATACGGGAAAACGATATTATCGGATGTATCTTTCAGCCCGGAATCGGATTCGTGTAAACTTTTGCCGTCAGAAGGATTGGTGTATTTAATCATGAAAGTTTCGAACTAGAATTCGAATTTTACGAAATTTAATTCATGCTTGAAAAAATAAAACTTCCATTCAAACTTTCAGCTTTCTCTGTTTAAGTTGAGTACTTTAACTAATGGATACCATAACTGCATAATTTTAGAATCCTGAATAATGCACTAATTGTTGAGTTAAAACAACTTTATATAGTAAACGCGATGGATCAAGTGAATTCATTTTTGTAATGCACTCCGGTCTTGGCTGTTCTATCGATATTCTGATTTGATACGGAATTATTTTGATGAATGAACAGCAGGGGTAATTTTGAGAGTTCTGAATAAGGAAAATTGGCAGTTTGGAATCACTTTGGAAAGATGAATTAAGAATGATTGTTCAAAGAGGTTTAAGGCTTATGAGGCTGTTTAAGTTTTTATTTTTATTTTTGGCCAAAACCCCGGTAAATAGTTCCGGTCTTGTTTTCTGAAATTTTATAAAATGGCTGAAAATCAGACAGTTGTAGAGGCTTCTCCTTCACGCAAAGAAAGCCCGGCATCCATGCCTGCTCAAGAATTTATTCGTCAAACTACCATTTTGCATCCTGTAACTGCTTCCGGGGTAGGTTTGCACACGGGTGCAAGCGTGAATCTGACTTTTAAGCCCGCTCCTGAGAATCACGGATATAAGTTTCAACGAGTTGACCTTCCCGGCCAACCTGTTGTGGAAGCTGATGTAGACAACGTAACTGATACCGACAGAGGAACAACAATCAGTAAAAACGGGGCCCGAATCAGTACGATTGAGCATGTCCTTGCTGCCTTGGCTGGAATGGAAATCGACAATGTATTGATGGAAATTGACGGACCTGAAGTACCTATCATGGATGGTAGTTCAAAACCTTTCATTGATCTGCTGGAGAAAGCCGGTGTTCAGGAACAGAATGAGGAGCGCAGGTATTACATGCTGAGTGAAAATATCACGTATGAAGATCCGAAGAGAAAAACAGAAATGCTTGCTGTTCCCAGTGAAGATTTTCGAATTACCGTGATGGTTGATTACAATTCAGATTTACTTGGTACTCAACATGCCACTTTGTACAACATTGGAGAATTTAAAACCGAGATCAGTGATTGCAGAACGTTTTGCTTTTTGCATGAATTGGAAATGTTGCTGGATCATAACCTGATTAAAGGTGGAGATATCAATAATGCGATCGTGGTTGTAGATAAACCGGTAAGCCCTGAACGACTTGCGCACCTTGCTAAAATATTCAACAAAGAAAAGGTGACCGCTGAGCGAGGATTTCTGAACAATGTGAAATTGCATTTTCAAAACGAGCCTGCAAGACACAAATTGCTGGATATCGTAGGTGACCTTGCATTGGTTGGTGCTCCTTTGAAAGGACATATTCTTGCAGCCCGTCCGGGTCATGTAGCGAATGTTGAGTTTGCAAGAAAAATTAAAGAATTGATGAAACGTGACAGGTTCCGGGAAAAATCTCCCCGTGTAGACCTTTCGGCGAAACCTTTGTACGATGTGAACGGGATCATGAAATTTCTCCCACATCGTCCGCCATTTTTATTCGTCGATAAAATTCTTGAACTCAGCGATCATCACGTCGTTGGCGTGAAGAATGTCACAATGAATGAATGGTTTTTCCCGGGACATTTCCCCGGCTCGCCTATCTTTCCGGGTGTTATACAGATTGAAGCTATGGCTCAGGTGGGAGGAATTCTTGTTTTGAATACAGTTCCTGATCCAGAAAATTATCTGACATATTTCATGAAAATTGACAACACCCGTTTTCGTGATATGGTTGTTCCCGGAGATACAATTGTCTTTCACCTGGAATTGATTACACCAATCCGCAGAGGAATTTGTCATATGCGTGGTAAGGCCTATGTTGGTGATAAAGTGGTAATGGAATCCGAAATGATGGCGCAGATCGTTCGACGCGACAAGAAAAAAAATGCAGATGCCAGCTGATCCCGGCAATTAAGGAATCAGAAATTTTATCCATGAGCTATACACACGTCGTCATACATCCGAATGCCCGTATTGGTAACAATGTGAAAATTGATCCTTTCACAATGATCCACGATAATGTGGAAATCGGTGATGGAACCTGGATTGGCAGTAATGTGACCATTTTTCCTGGTGCACGGATAGGAAAGAATTGTAAAATATTTCCCGGTTCTGTGATCTCCGCTGTTCCGCAGGATTTGAAATTTCACGGCGAAGAAACTACTGCTATCATCGGTGATAATACGACGGTTCGTGAATTCGTTACCATCAACAGAGGAACACAAGCGTTGGGTAAAACCGAAGTCGGGAGCGATAACCTCCTGATGGCTTATGTACACATTGCACATGATTGTATTGTCGGGAATCATTGCATTCTTGCGAATGGTGCGACACTTGCCGGTCATATCACAATTCAGGACTATGCAATCATTGGCGGACTTTCCGCCATTCATCAATTTGTTCAGGTCGGATCCCATGTGATGATTTCCGGTGGGTCATTGGTTCGAAAAGATGTACCTCCATTTGTAAAAGCGGCACATGAACCACTTTCTTATGTTGGAATAAATTCGGTCGGATTACGACGTCGCGGATTCAGCAATGATAAAATTGCCGAAATCCAAAATATTTACAGGACTATTTTTGTGAAAGGACTGAGTAATTCTCATGCATTAGATGTAGTGCAGAATGAAATGTCAGCAAGTCCGGAACGAGATCAAATTCTCACTTTCATCCGAAGTTCATCACGTGGAATAATGAAGGGTTATTCAAGAGATGAAGATTGATTTTTTATTCGTTCAATTTTCTCATTCGTGAAGATAATTTTAGAAAAAGCCGGAAAAAAATTTTACCGAGAATGGATTTTCCGGAACGTCGATCTTTCAATTCAACCTTCTGAAAAAATTGCGATACTTGGGGCAAATGGATCAGGAAAATCCACCTTGTTGCAATTACTGGCTGGTGCATTCATTCCTACCGAAGGAGCTGTCAGCTATTATTCAGGAGATAACAAATTGGATGCTGAACAGATTTTTGCCAGAGTTACCATTTCCGCACCTTATTTAGATTTGATTGAAGAATATAATCTTGAAGAGATACTTGATTTTCATTTTCGATTTAAAAAAGCAGTGAATACTATTTCAACGGAAGAGATGATTCAGATTTCCGGTTTGTCTGCTTCCAGAAAAAAAATGATGAAATATTTTTCTTCCGGGATGAAGCAGCGGGTGAAATTAATTCTTGCACTATTAAGTGATGTTGAAGTTGTGTTTCTTGATGAACCTTGTTCCAATCTTGATCGATCTTCAATTGAATGGTACCAGGAATTGGTTAAAAATTACGCCGCGAATAAAACAATAATAGTGTGTTCAAACAGCCAATCTGAGGAATACAGTTTTTGTACACGGGAAATAAATGTGATGTCGTTTAAACCTGCATTTTCCATGCAGTAATCATCATAGAATTATCGTAATATTTTTAGAATAAATGCAAATTCAGGTAAAAGAAGAAAGGGAATTAGAATCGGTGGCGAGAGAATTACTTAAATTTTCAGGTTCCCGTCGGATTATTTGTTTTTATGGAGAAATGGGGGCAGGGAAAACCACTTTTATCCGTTACCTCTGCAAAGAACTCGGAGTCGATGAAACTGTGAGTAGTCCTACATTTTCGCTGGTAAATGAATACTGGTCAGATCGTTTCGGGCCTGTATATCATTTTGATTTCTATCGAATCAATTCCTTACAGGAAGCTCTGGACATAGGAGTGAAAGAATATTTTGACAGTGGTGGGTATTGTTTAGTAGAATGGCCGGAAAATATTTTAAATTTATTGCCTGAACCGCATACAAGAGTTCGGATTACTTCAACATCGGGTATAAGAAATATCAGGTTTTCACATGATTGAGAAATCTCCATTTGGCCTTTCTTCCCTTGCTGCCTCCGCAGCTATGCAACCGCAGGAAGCGATGCTGGAAGTCAGGAAGAAAGAAAAACAATTATTCATTGGTATTCCCAAGGAGACCTCCTTTCAGGAAAGCAGAATTCCTTTAATACCTGAATCTATTTCATTGCTGGTAAATAACGGCCATGAAATAATTATTGAAGCCGGAGCCGGAGCAGCGTCCAATATCCAGGACTCTGACTTTAGTGAAGCCGGTGCACGAATAGTGTATACAGCTGAAGAAGTATACAATGCTGATATTATCCTGAAAGTTGCACCTCCTTCTCAACAGGAATTGGTACTTGTTAAACCCAAACAATATCTCATTTCTATTCTTCAAATGAGTATGCAGAATGCTGATTTTATTCGCCATCTGTCTTCAAAAAAAGTAACCGCTATTGGGTATGAATTTATTCATGAAGAATCAGGTGTCTATCCGATTATTCAGGCGATGAGTGAAATTGTCGGAAGTACGTGCATACTTATCGCAGCCGAATATCTCAGCAATGCATTTAACGGAAAAGGGGAGTTGTTGGGAGGTGTTGCAGGTATACCGCCAACTGAGGTAGTTATTATAGGAGCAGGTTCGGTTGGAGAATATGCTGCGCGTGCCGCGATGGGACTTGGTGCAAACATTAAAGTATTTGATAATTCTGTTCACCGTCTCCGCCGTCTTCAAACCCGACTTGGACGCAGAGTTTTTACTTCAACTATTGTTCCCAATATTCTGTTGAAAGAATTGAAAAACGCAGATGTCGCAATTGGCGCGCTTCGTAGCAACGAAGGCAGAACGCCTGTAGTTGTTACCGAGGAAATGGTGAGTGAAATGAGAGTCGGTTCCGTTATAGTCGATGTGAGTATTGATCAGGGTGGATGCTTTGAAACCTCTGAAGTGACCAATCATTCTCAACCTGTTTTCAGGAAATATGGAGTGGTTCACTATTGCGTTCCGAATATAGCTTCACGTGTAAGCAGAACAGCAAGTACTGCGCTAAGTAATATCTTCACTCCGATTTTAATTGATGCCGGAAATGAGGGTGGAATTGATGAAATACTCTGGAAAAATAAAGCTGTTCGAAAAGGAGTATATATGTTCCGGGGTGCAATCACCAATCGTTTTGTCGCGGAGAGCTGTAAATTGCCATTCAAAGACCTCGATCTTCTCACCGCTGCTCGAATTAGCTAAAGAATACTTTCGCTGAATTCAGTTCACTCAGTTAAGAGAATCACTTTCCGTTTAATTTACTTCGTCTTTGTTTTTCCATTGTCAGTAAGGACAGTTCCCTGCCCATCTGACCTGCTGCAGAAGTATTCTCTTGTGCCCTCCGAATCAGGTATGGCAAAACTGAAGTGACCGGACCATATGGCACATACTTACTGACGTTGTATCCTTTTTTTGCAAGGTTATAGGATATGTGATCACTCATTCCATACAACTGAGAAAACCAAATGTTGGGATGATTATGAGGAAGACTTTTTTCTTCCATCAAAGCCACCAGATTCAGACAGCTTTGTTCATTGTGTGTACCGGCACAAACTGCCATCCTGTCGATATGTTCAACACAAAATTTTACAGCAAGATCATAATCCCGGTCTGAGCTCACTTTATCCGGCTGAATCGGGGAGGTGTATCCCATCTTTTTCGCCCGGTCTCTTTCTTTTTCCATGTATGCACCCCGAACAATTTTAAAACCCAATTTATAATTGTTCTGAACAGCATGATCATAGGAACTCTTTAAAAAAGCAAGTCTGTCTGTCCTGTACATCTGAATGGTATTATACACCATCACTTTTTCCTTGTTGTATTTCATCATCATGTCACGGACAACTTCATCCACGGTGTCCTGAATCCAGGTTTCTTCTGCATCGATGTAAATCGGTACATTGTTTTCATAGCCGGTTTTGCAAATGGTATTTACGCGTTCCTTAAAACGGTCAAATTCTTTTTCTTCTTCTGAAGAAAGTGTTTTGCCTGCATTTTTCTTTTCCAACAAAGCAAAGCGAACAAATCCTGAAGGTTTAAAAACAGAAAAAGGAATACTCGAATCACCCTTGGCTCTTTGAACAGTTGCAAGTGTTTGTTTCAACCCATTATCGAAATCCGTTTCGGAATCTTTTCCTTCAACAGAATAATCGAGTATGGTACCAATTTTATATTTTCCTAAACGCTCAATAGTTTTTTGACAATCTTCAATAGATTCCCCACCACAAAAATGACGGAATATGGTAGCTTTAATCAGCCCTTTTATAGGTAGGTGCGCCCAGATCGCAAAGTTGACGAATGGCGGACTGATACGAACCAGCCAATTATAACTGATCATTTTAAACAAAACAACTGCTCTGTTCAGATCCGCGTTTGACTTGGAAATGAAAGCAGTTTCTGTATCGTCGAAGGAGATGTGTTGATTCTTCATAGTATTCAGTCGACAAACCTAAAGCATTCTGCCCGATTGGCAAAGATCAAAAATCATGTTCATCAGAAGCTAAATCCCCTCTTGTTTTGTGTTAATTATCAATACATTGCAAATGTCATATTTTTCAACCTACAGAATCCTATCTTTGTTCCATTATGCAAAATGCTGTATTTCGTAACCAGACATTGAAGGAGTGGAATTTGGGTTTCTCACATCCGTTCATTATTGCCGGACCTTGTGGTGTTGAAACTGAAAGTCAGATTCAACAGGTAGCAGCAGAGTTAAAGGGAGGTCGGGTTCATTTACTCCGGGGAGGGATTTGGAAACCAAGAACAAGACCGGATTCTTTTCAAGGAATAGGAAAAGATGGTTTGCGTTGGCTGAAAGAAGCAGGATTGAAAAATGCAATTCCAGTTACAGTTGAAGTTGCTCATCCACGTCATGTAGAAGAAGCATTAGAAGTTGGAATTGACGTGCTTTGGATTGGAGCCAGAACAACCGTAAACCCTTTTCTTGTACAGGAAATTGCTGACGCATTGAATGGTGTGAATGTTCCTGTGATGGTCAAAAACCCCATCAATCCGGATCTTGAATTATGGATAGGTGCACTGGAAAGATTGGAGAGAGCCGGCATCACTAAACTTGCCGCTGTTCACCGTGGATTTTCTACCTCTGATAAATCACGTTACAGAAATGCTCCGAATTGGCAGATCCCGATTGAACTCAAAAGACGTTTACCGGCGATGCCCTTAATATGTGATCCGAGTCACATTTCAGGAAACAGAAAATTGATTCAATCAGTTGCGCAGAATGCTCTTGATTTGAATTTCGACGGATTGATGATTGAAGTGCATCCCAATCCTTCAGCTGCTTTGAGTGATAAGGAACAGCAACTCACACCTCCCGCTTTTTTTGAAATTCTGGATGAATTGATAGTCCGTCAGCCCCGCACAGATGATGTCGTCTTTTTAAGTTTGCTGGAAGAATTACGTGATCGTATAGATAAAATTGATGAAGATATTCTTGTATTGATGGCTGAAAGAATGCGTGTCGCTCGCGAAATTGGTCAGTACAAGAAAGAAAATAACATGACTATTCTGCAGGTGGAACGCTGGAGGGAAATTCTTCAGACACGTTTGCAGTCAGGACAAACCAAAGAACTTGGCAGTGATTTTATTTTCCGTTTGTATGAATTGATTCACCAGGAATCCATTCAACATCAGACACAGGTGATGAACCGTATGGAATCCACCGATCCTACACTTTGATCAATGCAGGTAATTAACAATCATAGTTCATCTGAAATATTACAAGGAGAGGATGTATTCTCTGCTTTGGATGATTTTATCCGTAAGCACTCCAGAAATTATCCGGTATTCATTTTGGTTGATGAAATAACCGAGAAAGTGTGTCTGCCGGTTTTGCATGAGAAAATTCCGGGCCTGCAAAATGCAATTGTATTGCGAATTCATTCCGGTGAACACAATAAAAGTCTTCAGTCTTGCGAAACATTGTGGAATCAACTGACATCTCACAATGCAGACAGACATTCTTTGTTGATTAACCTTGGCGGAGGGATGATTGGTGATTTGGGTGGATTTGTTGCTGCTACATACATGCGTGGAATTTCCTTTGTCAATATCCCGACAACTTTACTGGCAATGGTGGATGCCTCAGCAGGAGGAAAGAATGGAATAAATTTATCCGGACTGAAGAATCAGGTCGGTACATTTACTCATCCGATAGCGGTTTGTATCTCACCGGTTTTTTTGAAGACGCTTCCCATGCGTGATATACGTGCAGGATTTGCTGAGCTGATCAAGCATGCATTGATAGCAGATGTCAAATATTGGAAAGAAATTCTCAAAATTAAATCTCTGGAACACGTTAACTGGAGTCCTTTAATTGCAACTTCTGTCCAAATCAAGAAACAAATAGTTGCTGCTGATTTTAAAGAAAAAAATCTTCGGAAGACTTTGAACTTTGGTCACACTATCGGACATGCTCTGGAAAGTTATTCCATGCGACATTCCGCTCATCCTCTCAGACATGGAGAAGCTGTTGCTGCAGGAATTGTTGGAGAGTTGTACTTGTCAAAAAAAATACTGGGATTCCCTTCGGAAAAGATGGATGAAATTGTGGAGTTTATTGTTTCGCATTTTCCTTTATCAGAATTGAAAGCCGAAATGAACCAGATTCTTTCGCTGATTTCCCATGATAAAAAAAGTGTTGGCAAGGATACTCAATTTGTATTATTGAAAGATATCGGTTTGCCGGTGATTCACCAGCAGCCGGAGGAACAGGATATACGGGATGCTGTAAAATTTATTCTTGACCGTTTTCATCAAACTACATATTCATCCTGAATGGCATTTCAAATTTCCGGATCTGCTTCCAAAGAGGATTGTACTATCGTAGTTTCCGCCTCTAAAAGTATTTCAAACCGTTTGTTATTGATCCAGGCATTGTGCGGGGAAAGTATGGATATCCGCAATCTTGCCACAGCGGACGATACATTGCTTTTACAAAAATTACTGAATTCAAAGAGTGATGAATTGAATGCAAAAAATGCCGGGACAGTGTTTCGTTTTTTGTCAGCGTATTTATCAATTCAGCTAAGGACTGTAACATTGACAGGCTCTGAAAGAATGTTCAGGCGACCGGTTGGCCCCTTAGTTGATGCGTTGAATTCTTTGGGGGCGCACATTTCATACATTTCTGAAAAAGGATTTCCTCCCTTAAAAATTGAAGGCAGAAGAATTTCCGGAGGAAAAGTCATAATTAATTCTGAAATGAGTTCTCAGTTTGTTTCTGCTTTGTTATTGATTGCTCCATTGTTTGAGAATGGATTGGATTTGCGCCTTGTAGGTAAGCAGGCATCAAAGCCATACATTCACATGACCCTGGAATTGATGAAGAGACATGGCGTTCAGTCGGAATGGATTGGTGATCAAATACGAGTACAACATCAGAAATATACCGGCGGAGTGGAAGAGGTTGAAGGAGACTGGAGTTCCGCATCATTTTGGTTTTTGCTATGTGCATTGTCACCTGCACGAAATTTCACTTTGCACAATTTGTCTGAAAGTACATTGCAAGGTGATGCAATCATTGCGAAGTGGATGCAGAAGTTGGGAGTGCGCTACCGTTATGAGAAAGATAAAGTCATTTTGTGGCGGGATGCCTTTCCGAATGCTTCGCCGCAAACTTTTTTGCATTTTGATTTTAAAGACTGTCCGGATCTGTTTCCGGTAATGCTTGTATCATGTGCAGCTTTAGGTTTTGAAGCAAAATTCAGTTCACTGCAAAACCTTAGATTGAAAGAATCGGATCGTTTGACGGTAATGTTACATGAATTGTCTAAATGCAATTTTCAGTACAGGTATGATGAAAGTAAAGATGAACTGTATTTTACTTCTCAAAAATTAAGTCCTCCAAAACTTGAATTCAGTACCCACGATGATCATCGTATTGCTATGGCTCTGGCTCCACTGAGTTTGTTATTTGACAAGATTGAAATGGATGATATTTCTGTTGTGCAAAAATCTTATCCTGAATATTGGCAGGAGCTGAAAAAAATTGGATTTCGAGTTCAACAACTAAATCAAAACTGAAACATCAGTTGTATTTTCAAATCAGATTTTGCCGGTAAATCATTTTCAACTGATACACTTGGCGGAGGTTTTGTAAAAACTGTTGTTGAATATTTGAGCCAGAAATTTATTCCACGACCTGCACGGATTCGAAGGTTTATGTAAGCTCTTGAACCGGCACCGTACGAAGCCGGAATAGAGTAGGAGTACAACACATCATTTTCATAAGAATAAATTCTGGAATCATAAGAAGGACATTGAAAAATTGAGTAACGTATAGATCCCGAAACTATACTTTTTAAAGGGTGATAAAATAATTCCTGATAAGCTGCGAAGCCTATTGAAGATTCACCGCTTGTAATTCGTGTTCGTATCGCATCAAATCTGCTGCTCCATTCCCATTTCTCATCGAGATCTAATCGAAGATTCCAACGATAGTTTTCCTGGATTCTTGATGCCAGATGATTTAATACTGCATTTCCCTGTGATGTATTTTCTTCTTTATTCTGAATTCTGTATCGGACAAACATCTCCATTGTTTTTTTTGGCAACCAGGTACATTGAATCAGATTTTCCCTTCCTCTTGATGGAGCTGAGACCTGATACTTCAACCAGGGAAATTTGAAAATGTCGGAATATGCGGAAATAGAAATTGCGCGGTTTATCTTCCAGTTAATTCCCCAATATAATCCGCTTTCATTGTTTGTTTCTGAATTTTCACTGAAAGCATGTGCATGAATTGCCTGATAATCTTTATCGTATTGTCTGTAGAGAATAGTCGTAGCTAAGTTTGGATGCAATTGAGTTATAACACCTTGTAACATTGCTTTTCCACCTGATTCACTGATTCCAATTTCTCCGAACAGATTCATGTTTCGGTATAAATAATTGTAATTCCAGCCGGCATTTTTGTTCTTTCTATTGTAGAATCTGAAAGCAGAATATACTTCTGTCGGTTTTTGAAATGGAAGAGAATATTCTGTTAATGTAAAAATTGCTCCGGATGAGAAATTTCTCGTTTGATAATTCAAAGTTATTCCTCCGGATTTTTCTGTTTGTGAATGCCTGTCATTCCATTCTGATTCATTTCGATGATATCCTGTTGTTTGCAAAGCACTGATGGATGTAGTGCTGTCATTTTGAACCAGATTTCCATCCATTTTATTAGAAGAAAGAAATAATTCACTGTGCCATTTTCTGCTTCCAATCTTTATGGCAAATCCTCTGAAAAAATTATTTTCATCAGCTGAAGTATAGGGGATTGCGCCTCTGGCGCTTCTTTTAATTAAAATAGTTTCAGCACTTTTTCCAAATCCGAATCCAGACCACATCACCAGCCCCTGACCAAATTGCACGGTATAATCTCCCAGTATAATTTTTTGAATAAGTCCTTTTTGTTGCCATTGCAGATAAGCGCTGTAAAAATCAAAACCGTTTTGTTGTTTCCCGCTGAAGAATCCTTCTCCGGGATCCTTTTCTGCACTGATTCCCAAGCGAAGTCGGTCGGCAAAACGGTATTTGTATTTTGCAAATAACTTTGTCGGATCTCCGTAATTCCGGGTTGTCTCTGTTGTAGAAATCTGTGGTCCAAGTGATCGTTGCCAACGAAGAGTGAGCGATTGTTCTGCCTCACTGACCAGATTTTTCAGACTCAACGGTAAGCCGGGAGTGATGGAACCGACACTGATAAAAGGTAGAATTTTCCTGATATCTTCAAGAGTTAATTCGTTCAGTACTTGTAATTCTTCAACGCATCTGAATTTTCCGAATTTATTTCTGTGTTCAATGATGGCATTAGCCTGTATTTCGGTGAGTAAAGGAAATTGTTCCAAAGTTTCTAAAGTTGCCTGATTGATGTTCAACGCCGAATGAGAATATTCATTCATTACTTCAAGTACATCCAGATTGTCGACGGCTGAAGTATTGCTGGCAACCATACTTTCCATATTGTTTTCCAAAACAACAGGAATATCTTCTTTGATCTTTGTTTGTCCAAACAGGGGAGCGACCTGAATGAATCCGATTGCGAGAATGAAAATCGCTTTCATAAAGAATATGAAATTGAAACTCCCGGACTAAATCCAAGGACATTGTGATACATGCAACCGGCATCTATTTTCATGGCTTTCATTTTAATTCCAAACCCAAATGCAGGCTGAGCGGCGGAAGTTCTGTATCCCATCCGCAGGCATAGCAAGTCATTCGGTTTGTATTCAAGTGCTGTAATCAGCGCCATGGTTCCCGGAGATTTTTGCTCGGTTTCCAGTCTGACTTTCACATTTTTTGAAATTGCCCAGGCAGTTCCGATATTCAATTGCGGTACAGCCACATTCACTTTTTTATTTGTCCTTTGAAAGTGAGCAGGGTTGAACAAAACGACTCCTATCTCCAAAAATGAAAGTGGCTTTGCTGACATTCCTATCGCGGCTGTCCACTCATTCGGAGAAGTATATTCTCCGGTATTCAATCTTAATTCCTGATGAGAAAAGTTGATTCCAACGGAGAATTTTTCCGTCAGCTTTCTCGAATAGATTATACCTATTTCATTTTCTGAAAAGTTTGTGTTTCCTGTTCTGGCTCCAAATATTCCAATACAACCGGATAAATGCAGGTTGACGCTACCCTGAAAAAGATAGGACTGTAATTCTTTTGTTAAAAATTTATTTTCCACACTGAGTCCTAATGAAGGTCCATTGGTGAAAACAAGCAGTGAAGGATTTTGAAATGCAGAAAAATTATTATTCACCGTTGTACCCATACCGCCAAATGCCAGTTGTTCCGCATTCATGACAGATGTAATTCCTTTGCAGAATTGAATTTGAATGAGCAATAACAGGAAGCACGACAAGCATTTGAAATTCATCGTTGGAGTTTTCGACGAAAGTAGATTGCTTGTATGGGAAAAATAACTCCTTTAGAAG
Source organism: uncultured Bacteroidota bacterium (assembly GCA_937871435.1). GTDB lineage: Bacteria > Bacteroidota > Bacteroidia > AKYH767-A > 2013-40CM-41-45 > JADKJP01. The sequence goes on from CALMQM010000097.1 coordinate 20,874, forward strand.
TGGAACTTTAATGAAGTTGAATAAATGAAAATAGTTTCCGGTTTCAGGCAGGTGAAATGTCTTCGTTACTTTTAATTACTTTTTGTTTCAATTCTTCTTTAAAAGCTTCTACGCGTTTCAAAACATCCGGATTAGATGAACCGATTATTTGTGCCGCTAAGATACCTGCGTTTTGAGCTGCATTTAATGCAACAGTTGCAACAGGTACGCCATTTGGCATTTGTAATATTGAAAGGACAGAATCCCAGCCATCAATTGAATTGCTGGAACGAATTGGCACTCCAACCACGGGAAGAGGAGTAATTGAAGCAACCATACCTGGTAAATGTGCTGCTCCTCCTGCACCTGCAATAATTACTTTCAATCCTCGTCCTGCAGCTTCTTTCGCGTACTCAAACATACGTTCCGGCGTACGGTGTGCTGACACAATGGAAATTTCGTAACCGATATTTAGTTTGTCCAAAATCGCTGCAGCTTCATTCATGATTTGTAAGTCAGACTGGCTTCCCATGATAATACCGACATGTATGAGTTGAGGCATAAGGAGAATGTTTGTAGGTTGATAATGTTAGTGAATATGAGATATCAGGATGCGACAACTTTGATGAGATTCTTTATTCTTCTGGCATTCGATTTCGCTTCTTCCAGTGTATCAGCACTCACAGTTACATGACCCATCTTGCGGAAAGCCTTCGTTGTTTTTTTTCCATACAAATGTAAATGAGTGCCCGGGATTGCGAGAGCCTCATCTAAACCTTCATAGACAGCATTTCCTGTATGGCCTTTTTCTCCCAGTAAATTCACCATGACGCTGGGTCGGGTAATTTGTGTGGAACCTAACGGAAGACCAAGGATCGCTCGTAGGTGTTGTTCATACTGTGAAGTAGTATTGCCTTCGATTGTTTGGTGACCACTGTTGTGAGGACGAGGTGCTATTTCATTCACTAGAATTTCACCGGAACGGGTGAGAAACATTTCAACTGCCAACAATCCGACGCATTGAATTGATTGAACCACATTCAGAGCTATCTGTATGGCTTTTTGTTCGGTGTCTGCACTAATTGTGGCAGGAGAGAAAAGATACTCCACCAGATTTGCTTCAGGATTAAATTCCATTTCAACGACAGGAAATGCTTTGCATTCTCCATGAATATTTCTGGCAACTAAAACAGATATTTCTTTTTCAAAATCAATCAACTTCTCAAGGATACTTGGTTCATCAAATCCTTTTTCAATTTCACTGACATCGTTGAGTTTCACCACACCTTTGCCATCGTACCCTCCCTTTCTTAGTTTCTGAATAAATGGAAACTGAGAGGCATATTTGTGGATATGTTCAACAGAATCGAGCAGTTGAAATTCAGCAGTAGGTATTCCGTGCGTTCGGTAAAATATTTTTTGAAGTCCCTTATCCTGAACCAGTCTGATCACCCTGGATTGAGGAAAAACCTGAATTCCTTCTTTTTCCAGCTGTTCCAGAGCATCAACATTTACATGTTCTATTTCAACTGTCAATAAATCAACTGTTCTGCCGAAATTCAAAACTGTATCATAATCACGAAAAGATCCACACACGAATTCGTCAGCCAGATAGTGGCAAGGTGCCTCAGGATCAGGGTCAAGAACCTTATTTGAGATATTGAAATCAGCTGCTTTTTGCAGGAGCATCCGTCCTAATTGTCCTCCTCCAAGGATGCCAAAACGCAGTGTATCGTAGAATGGCTTGCTCATATTTATGGGTGCAAATTACTCATTCCTATCCATCTGCTAAAACCTTAAAAATCCATGAATTTCAATTGACTCCTCCCATATTAATCTTACTTTTGCGCCTGGTTAAATCATTTATGCAAAAAATCACGATAAAAGATAAAACGTTCGCGGTAAACATTTCTTCAGATACCATTCAAAATAGAATTGCTGAACTTGCTTTACAGATCGATGCTGATTACAAGGACAAAGTACCTGTGTTCATTTGTGTGCTGAGTGGAGCCTTTCTTTTTGCCGCTGATTTGATCAAAAGGGTTTCAATTGATTGTGAAGTAAGTTTTATCAGAGTTTCATCATATTCAGGAACACAATCTACCGGAGTTGTCAAGAGTGTTGTTGGAATTGCAACAGAGTTGAAAAACAGACATGTGGTAATTCTCGAGGATATTGTTGATACTGGTGATACAGCTGTATATCTTATGGATGAAATAAAAAAACATTCTCCGGCAGATGTTCGCTTTGCCAGTTTATTGCTCAAGCCAAAAGCGTTGCGTCATCCAGTAAAGGTCGATTATCTTGGCTTTGAAGTTCCAAATGATTTTCTGGTGGGTTATGGATTGGATTACGATGGTCTTGGAAGAAATTACGCTGATATTTATAAGTTATCCGAATAAATTGAATACGATTGGATTCTTTCATTCACTAACTGAAGGAAAATAGAATTATTATACTGATCTCAAATGCTGAATATCGTTCTCTTTGGTCCCCCCGGTGCCGGAAAAGGTACACAGTCAGAAAAATTAATTGCACGTTATAGTCTGGTGCACTTGTCGACAGGGGATATCCTGAGAAGTGAAGTGGCAGGCCAGACTACTCTCGGACTGGAAGCAAAAAAGCTGATGGATCAGGGATTGCTTGTTCCCGATGCAGTCGTAATTGGAATGATCGAAAAGAAAGTGGATGCAAATGCCGCGGCAAAAGGATTCATTTTCGATGGTTTCCCCCGGACTACAGCTCAGGCTGAAGCCCTGGATGCGATGCTCTCTTCAAAAGGAACTTCCATCAATATGATGTTGTCTCTGGAAGTGGATGATGAAGAATTGATCAAGCGATTGTTGAACCGTGGAAAAGATTCGGGTAGGCCCGATGATCAGAATGAGGAAATCATTCGAAAACGTATAACTGAATACAATTCAAAGACAGCACCATTGAAATCTTACTATACGGGTCAGAATAAATTCCGAGGCATCCCCGGTGTAGGAACTATCGATGAAATTTTTTCAAAGCTGTGCGCAGAGATAGATCAATAAGTTTATTTGGTTGATCCTGATTTACTGAAGATCACCTGTCGTTTTAAGGCTGCTGTCTGATCCATAATTTTTGACCTGAATAAAATGTCATCTTCCAATTTTGTCGATTATGTAAAAATTTGTTGTCGCTCCGGTGCAGGTGGTGCCGGATCTGCGCATTTTCATCGCGATAAATTCACAGCAAAGGGAGGTCCTGATGGCGGAGATGGCGGAAGAGGCGGACACATTATTTTGAAAGGAAACAAACAACTCTGGACACTATTGCATTTGAAATACAGGAAACATGTGATTGCAGAACCGGGCGGTGGTGGTGAAAGTGCATTGCGTACCGGGAAGGACGGGAAGGATGAAATCCTGGAAGTGCCGATAGGAACAGTTGCACGAGACGCGGAGACTGGTGAGTTTCTTTTTGAAATCACTCATGATGGGGAAGAGAAAATTATTTTACCTGGAGGAAGAGGAGGAAAGGGGAACAATCATTTCAAAACATCCACACTGCAGGCGCCACGCTTTGCCCAGCCCGGAGAGCCCGGACAAGAAGTTTGGAAAGTTCTAGAGTTAAAAATTCTTGCAGATGTCGGTTTGGTTGGTTTTCCGAATGCCGGAAAGTCGACACTACTGTCTGTTGTCAGCGCTGCAAAACCGGAAATTGGAGATTACGCGTTTACTACCCTTGTGCCCAATTTAGGAATTGTTTCTTATCGTGAAGGCAAGTCGTTTGTTATGGCCGACATTCCGGGAATTATTGAAGGCGCACATTTGGGAAAAGGAATCGGATTGAGGTTCCTCCGTCATATTGAGAGAAATTCTATTTTGCTTTTTATGATTCCTTGTGATAGTAAAAACATTCAGAAGGAATATGATATTTTGTTGAATGAACTTAAGCAATACAATCCCGAACTTCTTGACAAATCCAGAATCCTTGCCATTACAAAATCTGACATGCTCGATGCAGAGTTAATTGAAGAAATGAAGCGTGATTTGCCTAAAGATATCAAAAGTGTATTTATTTCATCAGTGGCACAATCTGGATTGGAGCAGTTGAAGGATCTTTTGTGGGCTGAGTTGAACAAGTGACTCCTACATGTTTGAAAAATTACAAAGCATCGATGCGGCATTGCTGCTTTTTTTTAATCACCTGAATAATCCGGTGCTTGACTTCATTTTCTTTTGGTTGAGCAACAAATGGATTTGGATTCCTTTTTATGCTTTTCTTACATGGTTCCTCTATAAAAAGTATCCCTACAGATTGTTGTCGGTGCTTGTTTTTATTGGATTGATGATCACATTGAGCGACCAAATCTCTTCATCAGTAATAAAAAATTCAGTCATGCGATTGAGACCATGTCATGATCCGATGATTGGAAGTGAAGTGCACATTGTGAATGGTTACTGTGGAGGTATGTATGGTTTTGTTTCTTCACATGCCTCAAACGTATTTGCGTTAACAACTTTTCTCATCTATTTTTTCAGAGGAAGACATCACAAATTAAGAACGATCCTGATTGTTTGGGCTTCTGTCGTATCTTTCAGCAGAATATACCTTGGCGCGCATTATCCGGGTGATGTAATTTGCGGAGCATTACTTGGAGCAATGATCGGAGTTGCAACTGCCAAGACATATCGATATTACGATGCAAATTTTGCCTTAAGTAAAAAACGTGCATCACATAATCATTCTTCAAATTCAAAAGAATTATAATCAGACATCAAATGATCAAGAAAATTGCAGGCATTGTTTTTATTTCTGTCATTTCAATTCATGGAATGGCTCAAAAATCCAGATCAGGAGAAGTGCAAAATACTGTTTTCCCAAAACGTCCGCCTTTGGTGGTTGGAATTGTTGTGGATCAGATGCGCTATGATTATTTATTCCGCTATTGGAATCATTATAGTGATAAAGGATTTAAACGATTGATGAACCAGGGTTTCTTATGTAAGAATGCGAATTTTAATTATGTCCCGACGTACACCGCTCCCGGACATGCTTGCATCTACACAGGAACTACACCGGCTGTAAATGGAATTGTTTCCAACGACTGGTACGACAGGAAAACAAAGAAGAGTGTTTATTGTGTGAATGATACTACTGAAAAACCTGTAGGTACAACTTCCATTTCCGGTAAGATGTCGCCTCGTCAAATGCTCAGCACAACGATGACTGATGAATTGCGACTTGCGACAAATTTTAAATCCCGAGTGATTGGAGTTTCACTAAAAGACAGAGGCGCGATTCTTCCTGCCGGGCATACAGCAAATGCTGCATACTGGCATGATCCATACAGTAACAATTGGGTGAGTAGTACCTATTACATCCAAAACCTGCCGGAATGGGTGAATCAATTTAATTCACGAAAAATTGTTGATTCCCTGCTGATGCAACCCTGGAATACATTGCTTCCAATTTCAGAATACACCGAAAGTTCCGCGGATGATAATGCCTATGAAGGTTTGTACAAAGGAGAAACCAGACCGGTTTTTCCTCATAATTTACCTGCGATTAAACCGAATGATTCAGAATTGATCCGACGGACTCCTTTTGGAAATACGTTTACCCGATTATTTGCAGAAGCTGCTATAGATGGTGAACAACTTGGCATGAAAGGCGAAACAGATTTTCTGGCAGTGAGTTTCAGTTCGACGGATTATATCGGACATATGTACGGTATCAACGCGATTGAAACAGAAGATACTTATTTACGTCTTGATCTGGAACTTGAAAAGTTTTTGAATTTTCTTGATGGAAAATATGGCAAAGAAAATTACCTGCTATTTCTTACTGCTGACCATGGCGCAGCTCACAATCCTGAATTCAGTGGTGATCAGAAAATTCCTTCCGGGAATTTAATGAATGATCCAATGAGTGATTCTTTGTCGGGTTATCTTTATAGTTTATTTGGCGACACCAATCTTGTATTATCTGCTTCTTCTCACAACATCTATTTGAACAGAGATTTGATTGAAAAGAAAAAACTGAATTTGGAAGAGGTTCAGAATGCCTGTGCCAGATTTGCATTGAAATTTTCAGGAGTCGCTGAAGCAATAACTGCTACACAATTATCGAAGAATGTGTGCAGACAAGGGTTGGAGAAATTGGTTCAAAATGGATTCAATGAAATTCGATCAGCGGATGTATGCATACAACTGCAGCCAGGTTGGTTGGATTGGTACACTAAAACCGGCACATCCCATGGAACCTATTACCATTATGATACACATGTTCCGTTGTTATTTTATGGTCAGGGGATCACACAGGGCTCAACCGCACGACCAATTACTATCACTGATATTGCTCCATCAATTTGTACTTTATTGAACATAGAATCTCCAAGTGGGTGTACCGGTGAACCAATATTGGAAATTTTGAAATAGTGAATTCAGCCAGGATGAAGCCGGCCACTATCACTCGTGTTGTCCTGCTTCTTGCACTAGTCAGTTTGTTCACGGATATCAGCAGTGAAATGCTGTATCCGGTGATGCCTTTGTATTTGCAGAGCATTGGTTTCAGTGCAGTTTGGATTGGCCTGTTGGAAGGAGTCGCTCAGGTGGTAATCGGATTTGCCACCGGATATTTTGGAAAACTCTCTGACCAACTCGGAACACGGATGCCATTTGTCAGAACTGGATACCTGCTTAGTGCTGTTGCAAAACCGATGATGATCTTATGGAACTCACACGTTTGGGTTTTGTTTGCAAGAATTTCAGACAGGCTGGGAAAAGGAATCCGAACAAGTGCTAGAGATGCAGTTCTTATTGATGAATCGGATGCTGAGAACAGGGGGAAGGTATTCGGTTTTCATCGAGGCATGGATACTCTTGGGGCAGCAATCGGTCCACTGCTGGCATTGATTTATTTGTATTATCATCCGGATGATTATTCTTTTTTATTCGTCATAGCATTTGTTCCTGCGGTGATTGGTTCAGGATTAACATTTTTTATCAGAGAAAATAAAAGGGTCACTGTAGTTAAATCAAACAAAACAGGTTTTTTGTCTTTTCTCAGTTACTGGAAAATTGCCGGAACAGAATATAAGCGAATTGTAATCGGGCTTTGTTTTTTTGCTTTGATCAATAGTGCTGATTCATTTTTATTTATGATCGCGCACGCGAATGGCATTCGGGATACAAACCTGATTCTGGCTTATGTGTTTTACAATTTAATTTTTGCAGCAACAGCTTATCCTTCCGGAATACTTGCGGATAAAATTGGAATGAGAAATATTTTTGTTCTTGGTTTGATATTTTTTGTGATAGCCTACTTTGGTTTCAGCAATGTTCAATCCAGTCCGGTCTTGTTTGTCTTGTTTGGAATTTATGGTTTGTACGGAGCATTCACTGATGGAGTGAGTAAAGCATGGATCTCATTGCATTGTCATGCCCAAGACCGGGGAAAAGCACTGGGTTTCTGCAAGAGTGTTACCAGTATATTGGCGATGGTTTCCAGCTTATTGGTTGGGGTTTTCTGGGAAAGTATTTCGCCTTCATTTTCAATTCTTTATTCCGCAATTGGTGGAGTAATTGTGATCATTTATTTCCTGCTTTTCTTACCCGGCAGAGTGAAACATTCGCCTACGAATAAATGATGTTCACCCAATACAAAAAGTGTTGAAAACTCCTGATTCGGAGGAATGTTAAAACATTGGTTTTTAATAGCTTTTTCTTTATTTTTACAGCTGTACCGGAAATGGGGGGTACCCGGATTAATTGTTTAACCAATCAATCCAAATTCTTAACCTGAGCTTTATGAAACAAGCGAATGTTTACAGATTAAAATTAGTTCTATGTCTCATCCTTTTTTTTCTTATCAGTCGCAAGGATGTAAAAGCGAGTCACGCGATGGGGGCCGACATTACTTATGAGTATGTTGGACCAAATCAGTACTTAGTTACGATGTCATTCTATCGGGATTGCAGTGGAATTCCTGCTCCTGCATTTATGGACATCCAACTTAATTCCTCCTGTTTTCCTACTTCAACGGTAAACCTGAATCCTTTGCCGACAAGTCCAACACAAATTTCTCCTGTATGCCCAACGGAAGCCTCTACCTGTAACGGTGGTTTGTACACAGGAATTGAAGAATGGATTTACCAAGGGGTTGTAACATTACCCGGACCATGTGCAGACTGGAGATTCAGCCATGGAGAAAGTGCACGAAATTCTGCTATCACGACTATAACCGGTGCAGGAAGTGATATCCTGTATGTTTATTCTCAACTCGACAACACCAATGGTTTGGTAAACAATTCTCCGTTGTTCAGTAACAGACCGGTTCCATTTGCATGTGTTGGTCAGCGTTTTTGTTTCAACCACGGAGCATTTGATCTGGATGGAGATTCCATCGCGTATCAATTGATCACTCCATTGACGGCACAAGGAACCACAGTTACTTATCTGCCAGGTTACTCAAACACTCAACCTGTATTGTCTGCCCCTCCGGTACAATTCAATTCTGTGACCGGAGATATTTGTATGACTCCGACTCAAACAGATGTGACTGTGTTCGCAGTATTGGTTAATGAGTACAGGAACGGAGTATTGATTGGACAGGTAGAACGTGATATTCAGTTAACGGTAAATAATTGCAATAACTTTTTGCCATTCCTCACTGGAATTGACGGAGCCCCTTCATTCAGCAGGACAATTTGTGCAGGTCAGCCATTCAGTTTTTATATCGCGTCAATAGATACGAATTCTGCTGACTCAACTTATATCACCTGGGATGGATCTATTCCGGGTGCAAATTTTGTGGTGACAGGACATAAGAGAGATTCTGCGATATTTTCATGGACACCAACGTCAGCAGATATCAGTTCTACGCCAAAATGTTTTACTGCAACTGTAAGTGATAACCGATGTCCATATCAGGGTATTCAGATCTTTTCCTATTGCTTTACTGTGATAGGAGTTGCTCCTAATGCGGGAGCCGACCAGACAATTTCATGTAATACGACAACCACTTTGAATGGAACAGCCACAGGTGGTAGTGGTAATTATACATACACGTGGCTGCCAAGTGGAACGGTCAATCAACAGCTGACAAATGTCGGAGTAGGGACATATTATCTGCATGTTAAAGATAACGTCAACCTGTGTGAGAATACAGATACAGTTGTGATTTCTCCGGGCGCCGGGGTTCCTGCAGCTGCTTTTTCATTCACGAATAATTGCAGCGGTTCGCCAATTCAATTCACAGACAATTCTGTTGTCGGTGGTGGAGCGGTCTCACAATGGAATTGGGATTTTGGTGATGCAAATTCCTCTTCTTCTCAGAATCCGACACACCAATACGCTTCGAATGGTACATACGATGTGACGTTGATTGTGTTCACCGCAACAGGCTGCAGTGATACGATAACTCAGCAGTTGACCGTAAACACAAATATTCCAACAGCTACTTTTAACGCTACCAATGTTTGCCAGGGATCAGTAATGAATTTTACGGATGCATCTTCCGGTGGTCCATTTAGTTCATGGTCATGGAATTTTGGTGATCCTGCAAGTGGCAGTAATACATCCGGTTCTCAAAACCCTTCTCATACTTTCTCAACATCAGGTACATTCACTGTAACTTTACAAGTTACGAATTCAGCGGGTTGTAATAATCAGATCCAAACGGATGTGACAGTTTACCCAAATCCAACTGTCAATGTATTGGATGATCAAATATGTGATGGAGGTCAGACTACTCTTACAGCGCCCAATGGGTTTAGCACCTATTCATGGAACCCGGGCGGAAATACGCAGTCAATTACTGTCAATCCTACTGTAACAACAACCTACACGCTGACTGTAACAGACAATCATAATTGTAGTGGAAATCATCCTGTAATTGTAACCGTGAATCCTTTGCCAGTCGCAAATGCCGGATCACCTTCTACTATTTGTCAGGGAACAGCAGCCAATCTAAACGGTAGTGGTGGTGCTTCCTATGCCTGGAATCCTGGAAACATGACGACACAGGCAGTAAGTGTAACACCTGCTTCAACTACTACTTATACGCTGACAGTTACAAGTGCAGCCGGTTGTACAGACAATGACCAGGTAACAGTTACAGTGAATCCAATGCCAACAGTTGATGCGGGAAATGGTATTAATATATGTAAAGGCAGTACTGTAAATCTGAATGCTACGGCAGGAGCCGGTAATTATCTCTGGCTGCCCGGAAACCTGAATACATCTTCAATTACGGTTAGTCCTATTGTTACAACTACATATACTGTTACAGTGAGTGACGCTATCGGATGTTCAGGAAATGATACAGTAACAGTGATTGTAAATCCAATACCAACAGCGGCATTTTCGAATTCAGGACCTGTTTGTCAGGGAAATTCAATCAGCTTTACAGATGGTTCATCTGTTAGCTCTGGCACTGTAGCGAATTGGAATTGGGATTTTGATAACGGACAAACATCCGCTGCACAAAATCCTTCTTCTCTATATTCCACTTCTGGTAATTACAATGTCCGTTTGATAGTCACATCCAACGCAGGATGTAAGGACACTACATTGAATGCAGTTTTAGTAAATGGTCTTCCTACAGCGGAGGCAGGAAGTGCAGTCGGTATTTGTCCTGGATTTAATGCCACACTTACCGGAAGTGGTGGATCGCAGTACCTCTGGAATCCGGGTGGTATGACAACATCCAGTATTACTGTATCTCCGGCTTCTACAACATCCTATTCACTTTTGGTGACTGATGCGAATGGTTGTCAAAATACAGACGCAGTTACAGTTACTGTGAATCCCGTTCCGGTTGCGAATGCCGGTGTAAATCAGGATATCTGTTTAGGTGAAACAACAACTTTGTTTGCTTCCGGAGGTGCCACTTATTTATGGACACCGGGAAATGCAGCAACTTCCAACTTTAATGTTACGCCGAACTCAACCACCACTTACAATGTCTTAGCAACTAACACCTATGGTTGTGTGGATAATGCACAGGTGACTGTAAATGTGCATGCAATTCCCGTAGCTTCCTTTACAAATTCAGGCGCCGTTTGTCAATTTAATAATGTTTCGTTCACAGATCAGTCAAGTGTAAACAACGAAACAATTACTGCCTGGTCATGGGATTTTGGAAATAGTATCAGTGCGAACACTCAAAATCCGGAAGTGCCATACAATGCTCCTGGCAATTATACGATCAGCCTGGTTGTTACTTCCGCAGCCGGATGTAAGGATACCGTAACACAGGCATTGAATATCTGGGCAAAACCTGTAGCAGCTGCTTCACACGTAGATGTATGCTTTGGTAATCCGGTGAACTTTGATAATACATCCAGCATCAGTGATGCAACACCATTGGCTTACAGTTGGAATTTGGGAGACAATTCTGTTTCTGCAAATGCAACACCAAGCCACAGTTATTCTTCTTATGGTAATTATCAGGCAACTATGGTTGTTACATCAACTCATGGTTGCGTAGATTCTGTCAATCGTTCAGTGAATGTATTTGCATTACCGATTGCTGCATTCTCTACAAATACTGTATGTGAAGATGCATCAGCTTCATTTGTAGATGGCAGTTCAATTCCTGATGGCAATATCAGTACATGGTATTGGACATTCGGAGATGGTAATACTGGTACGGATCCTTCTCCGAATCATTCTTATGTGGATGCCGGAAATTATCCGATTCATGTTTTGATTACTTCCAACCATGGCTGCCAGGACAGTACAGACGGTGTTATCCGTGTAATTCCTAAACCGGTTGTTGATTTCCAGACATTGAATGTATGTTTTGGAAACCCGACACAAATGACGGATTTGTCGTTCCCGATTACAGGTGTCATCACACAATACCAATGGTCCTTCGGGGATGGACAGACCACTACGGATCAGAATCCGGAACATATGTATAGCGCTCCCGGCTGGTATCAGGTTGGACTTACCGCGACTACTGATAGTGGATGTAGTACAACATTACTTCGTCCGAATGCTGTAAATATCTATGCCGGTCCGAATTCTGACTTTACTTCGGATGCTACACATGCAAGTGACATTTATCCGTTGGTGAATTTTGTAAACGAAACAACCAGTCCTGGTTTTTATTATTGGAATTTTGGTGACGGAACTACTTCCAATGAATATTCCCCGGCCCACCAGTATCCGGATATTGGAGTCTACGATATTCAATTGGTAACTGTCGATTATAATGGATGTGTAGATACGACAGTAAGAAGAGTTGAAATCAGACCAAGTTCTACCATTTATATTCCAACAGCATTTACGCCTAATAACGACACCAAAAATGATGTATTTCATGTATATACTTACAATGTCGTACAGCTTCAGGCAGCAATCTATGATCGTTGGGGATTGAAGATTTACGAATGGGATACTGTGAATGGTGGTTGGGATGGAAAAATCGACGGAAATCCTGTTCAATCAGACACCTATGTTTACCGCGTTTCAACCGTTGATGTCAATAATAAACGGGATGTTCTGATTGGTCACGTGAGTCTCGTTCGATAACAAGAAATAAAATTCGATATTTATGAATGTCCGCCCGGCCTTATTGGCCGGGCTTTTTTATGGAATTCTGTTGAAAAGTCTGCTTATAAATACATTTTTTTGGAAATATCACCATTTTGTACTTTCTTTAGATTTGTATAGGCGTTAGAGTACCAAAACGCTGATCTGGTTCTTACTGCGTCAAACCGGATTCAAATTAATTGTTATGTCAGATCTGAAGAGTAAGCACGACATGGTGATTGAGATCGTCAATCAAGTCGCATCAATCGCTGCAAAATTAGGTATCGTCCACAATAGTACTGATGATGAAATTTTAGATGGTAGACACATCACCATTCGTGGTAAAAAGATGTTGTATTTTGGTTCGTGCGGATATCTTGGTCTTGAGCATGACCCCCGTATTAAAGCCGGTGCTATAGAAGCAGTCAATAAATATGGTACCCAATTTTCTTCTTCCAGAGCCTATGTTTCTTCGAGTTACTATCAGCAATCTGAAGAGCTGTTGAAGAAAATGTTTTTTGGAAAACCATTGCTTTTATTGCAATCGCTGACAGTAGGTCACATGTCTAATATTCCAATTCTTGTTGGGAATGATGATGCTGTTATCATGGATGCGCAAGTTCACGATAGTGTTCAAACAGCAGTTCAATTATTGCGCAACAGAGACATCCATATTGAGTTGATTCGTCATAATCGTATCGATATGCTTGAGAGCCGAATTAAAGCCCTAAAAGATGACTATCGCAAGATTTGGTACATGGCGGATGGTGTCTACTCCATGCAGGGAGATTTTGCTCCGGTAAAAGAACTCTACAAGCTCGCTGATCAATACGAACAGCTACATCTGTATCTGGATGACATCCATGGAATGAGTTGGGCGGGACCTAACGGTACAGGGTATGTAACCAGTCAGGGTGAATACCATCCTCGTTTATTCCTCACAACCGGATTAACAAAAGCTTTTGGTACCTCCGGCGGATTGTTGGTTTATCCGGAAGATCAGAGTTTCAATCTGATTAAAAATACGAGTAAAGCATTCATCTTTTCCATCCAAATGCCTCCAATGGTATTAGGAGCTACAGTTGAATCCGCAAAAATTCACCTGAGTAATGAGATTTATTCTTTCCAGGATGAATTGAGGTTGAAGATGGAGTATTTTAACAATACGGCTAAAAAATTGGGACTTCCGCTTATTAACGAGACACTTTCTCCAATTGGATTTATTGGAGTAGGGAAGCCGGATGTCGGTTATAATATGGTAAAGAGAATGATGAATCAGGGGTATTACTTTAACCTGAGTGTATTCCCAAGTGTATCGTATAATAATACCGGTCTGAGGATTCCAATGAATCGTTTGCACACATATGAAGATATAGACAATATCCTCAATGAAATCGCTACACAATTGCCTCAGGCATTGGAAGACTCCAAATCCAGCATGTCAGAGATCTACAAGCATTTTAAATTGGTAGCCTGATTATTCAGGCTATGGGTATAAAAAAAGGGTTCGTTGTCGAACCCTTTTTTGCTTTATAATGTGTCAGTATTATGGTTGTTCGCAAAGCTGCCAGAAGTTGTTTAAAATCGAAACCGCAGCAACAAAATTCTCGAATGAAATTGGTTTGATAATGTATCCGGCTACATTGTAATTGTAGGCTTCAAAACGATCCTTGTCATCGTTGGAAGTAGTCATTACAAACACTGAAATATTGTGGAGTTCTTTATCAGCCCGTAACTCTTTCAAAAATTCAAGACCATTCATTTTAGGCATATTAATGTCTAGCAGAATGATTCTTGGTACAGGGAGAATTTTTTCAACTCCATTGGTGCCTCGCAGAGCATCAAGAGCTTCAACTCCATTGTGTGCAATAAACAGAGGATTGGAAATATTGCTTTTTTTGAATGCTCTCTGAACATTCATGCAATCCACCTCATCGTCGTCAACCAGCAGTATGTTCACGATTTTTTCCATTACATGTTAATTAATACGATTGCCTCTAGTCGAGGTTGCATCTTTCCCAGATAGCTGAGGCACAAATTACATAAATTCCTGAATTTGGTAAAATAATCCTAAGATTCCCTGTAATATATTGATATGCAGAGCAACAGTAAAAATTGAGAAAAGTCAAAGGCCATTTGTCAGCTCCGGAACCCTATTTATTCAATGATAGCGAATGTTCAAAATTTCTTTCAATTTCTTACAGTTCGGTATCCATTGCTTTAAATTAGCGTTACGATAGAATCACCAAAATCAAAGGAAATCAAGGATGAAAAAGATTTTCAGAAGCCTTTTCAGAAACGACTTGTATGAGAGTATTCCATACGATGATCTGATGTCGCGTCAGCGATTCACATTGTTCAGAATCTTCACATACACAGCTTTCATCGCAAGTATTTCCACAGCGATACAAATACTTACAGCATTTGAAGAAACTAATATTCTCAGTTTTGTACTGATGGGTTTAGCTTTCGTGATTCTTGCCACGTTTTTCGCAGTGAAGCATCATTCAAAATTACCAATAGCATACATCGTAAGTTTGATTACAGGATTTTCTGTTGTCCATATTCAGGCCTACAACGCAGGGGGACTGATGAATACAGGAACCATGTATATATGTGCAATTATCATGACTGCCTTTATGTTGTTAGGAACAAAGGGCGGCAAATGGTTCACTGTGCTCGGTATCATGAGTGTAATTGTGCTGTTTTATGCATCAGAATTCACCACCTGGACGACCTATGATTTATTTAAAAATGATATTCACCTTATCCATCAGGATGCATTGACAACTTTTATTCTCGCTTTATTTTTGGTTGCAGCACAAAGTAATTATCTACATAGCGGGAAAAACGTGATCATTGAACGCATCACAGATCAGAAAGATCAGTTGGAAATAAGTAACCAAAAATTACAAGAATATACTCATCACCTTGAGAAGAAAAACCAGGAGCTGGATAAGTTCGCTTCAATTGTATCTCATGACCTGAAAGCTCCATTGCGGGCAATCGGTAATCTTACAGGATGGATAGAAGAAGATGCAGGTGATACATTGATACCTGAAGTAAGAACAAACTTTGATATGATTAAACAAAGAGTAAAAAGAATGGAAGATCTCATTAACGCCATTCTTGATTACTCCAGAGCTGATCGCAGGGCAAGTGATGACGTACTTGTAAATAGTCAGGAATTGGTTCAGGAAACGTTTGAGTTCATCGGACAGCCTGAGAACGTGAAACTGGAAATTGCGAGTAATATGCCTGAGATGATGACGGATAAAACACGTCTGAGTCAGATTTTTTCAAATCTTATCGGGAACGCGATTAAGTACAATGATAAAGAACAAATCCGGATTGTGGTTTCCGCCGAAAATCAAACCGATGGTTGGGTGTTTTCGGTGAAAGACAACGGTCCTGGTATTGAACCTCAGTATCACGAAAAGATTTTTGTCATATTCCAAACCCTGAATCGCAGAGATGATGTGGAAAGTACAGGGGTTGGATTGGCAATCGTAAAGAAAATAATAGAAGACCAGGGTGGTAAGATTTGGGTAGATTCCGAGCCCGGAAAGGGTGCTGATTTCCGATTCTTCTGGCCACTTGTGAAAAAACAGAAAGATTCTGTACTTATTGCAGCAACAATTATGGTGTAAGGATTCGAAGTGAATTCCAAAACACTTCCTCTGTGTTGAAGTTAAATTGCATGAAGATAATCCAGAAAGGAACATGCAAAACAACAAAACACCCCAAAAGGTTAGTGATTCACCGGAACTCAAGGTGATAAATCTTCATCCAAACCATGCACAGATCGAAGTTGAAATAGACAGGCATGTAAAAAGTATTCAGAGTCTGATTGCCAGATTAACACCTTCCGACAGACAAAAATATTACAATGGTCTTTTGAACCATTTGTTATCAGAACCTGTTCAGGCTCCGCTTCAGGTGCAAAAGTCAAAACAGAAAAATCAGGATCATGATTATAGCAATCTGACTGAAAATGATCTTCAATTGATCCGCGAAATGTCTGTGCAGATGGAAAAACTGTACCGGATTTCAGGATTTGATCAGGAATAAAAGACACCCATACGAAAAGTGTAATTGAAAGAACGCGGTGATATCACCGCGTTTCTTTTTTTATAAATGTTTGTTTCTCCCCAAAGATGATCAGGATAATTTACCTTGTACCTATCCTCACTACAGGATATCTGTGATAACTCTTTTCGAAATAGGAGGAGTGTTGATAAATATAATAAAGCTGATTGAATGCATCCCTGGCGAAACTACTGTCAGTTGCTTTTTTTAATTCAAAATCTTTTTTTAGTTCAGGGTTTTCATTGAGTATTTTTTCTGCTATTGGTTCAAAAACATAGCCGGAAAACCATTCTTTTTGTTGAAGAATCCCGTCAAAGAATCCCCAGTTAAAGTAGCTGTCAACCGAAACGGGTTCCAATGTCTCTATGATGAATCTGCTGTTCTCCTGAAAAACCGGAACAAGATAATCTCCTTTCATGATTTTCACTTCTTCCTTTTGTCTTTTAATTTTTGTATCTGAATGTAAATAATGACCCTCATAAGGACTATCGGAGGTT
>CALMQM010000098.1 GCA_937871435.1 uncultured Bacteroidota bacterium
TTCATGACTCAATTCGGGATGCGTTCTATTGTAATTCCACGAAACGATTACAGTCCTTATCGCGGGCAATACCAGTTGGCAAATGTTTATCGTTATCTGAGCGAAGCATATGCCGGATATCATTTCAACAAGTGGTATGGAATAAACATTGATGCCGGGTTGTTCATGTCTTACATCGGTTTAAACTCCTACTATCAGCCGGAGAATTGGGAGTATCAGGCTTCCTTTACTTCTGATAATACACCATGGTTTTTCAACGGAGTCAGAATTCAAATCCATCCAACAGCTCATCTGAAAATTGAACCCTGGATCATCAATGGCTGGCAGAGTTATGGAAAATTCAATTCAATGCCGGGTATCGGAACGAATATTACCTGGATGCCGAACAGTAATTTAAAACTCCTGACCAACGATTACTACGGAACTGATGCCGGAGGTTTAGCTGAAAGAAAAAGATTCCATTCGGATAATAGTTTGTTAGTAAGATACTACAACCACAAAGAATCAAAAGGATTAAGTCAGGCAGCATTTTCGCTTACCGGAGACATTGGATTTGAAAAAGGTGGCGGTGTAAACGGCTTCAGTGATGGGGATTCTACAGAAGGCCCAGCACAATATTTCGCGAGTGTTATGTTTTATAACCGTTTGTGGTTTAATCAAAATCATTTTGCCTGGACGGTTGGAGGAGGTCTCATGACGAACCCCGGAAGATATCTGGTTTTGTATCCAACCGGACAAGCAAGCCCGCTCCCAAATCCCAACAATCCGACAGGCACTGAAGGTAGCTACCCCTATCCTGCAAGTCCGGGTGATCAGTTTAAAGGTTGGGATGTAAGCACGAATTTCGACTGGATGCCAAATCAAAGTATTACCTTCAGATTAGAATTTGTGCACCGCGAAGTAAAAGCGATAGACCACTTGGGTGTAGAGAACGGATATTTTGCCGGTCCCGGCGGTGTAACTTCTCCCAATGGATATCAATGGACAGCAATCCCAACAGACTGGAAACCGGATTTGGTAAAATCAGAGAACAGGATAATTTTCAGTATGCTGTTCAGGATGTAATTTATATTTCACTAAAGTGACAATTTACGCGTGTATATTGTATTTTATTCCTGATCCAGTTAACTCACGAGATGGCAATTTTGAAAGAAGAGAAAGAACAAAATGTTCAGCGCTTTCTTGACTTAATAAAAAAGTCACGTATTGGTAAGTTTAAAATTTATATCGGCATGAGTGCCGGTGTAGGAAAAACTTATCGTATGTTACAGGAAGCGCACGCTCTTCTTAAAAATGGCATCGATGTAAAAATCGGTTACATTGAAACTCACAACCGGAAAGAAACACATGCGCTTCTTGAAGGACTTCCGGTGATCCCCCGTCGAAAGATTTTCTATAAGGGCAAAGAGCTGGAGGAAACAGATGTGCAGGCTATCATCAATCTTCGTCCTGAAGTTGTAATCATTGATGAACTTGCACACACAAACATCGCCGGAAGCAAGAATGAAAAACGCTGGCAGGATGTACTCGAAATCCTGGAAGCAGGAATCAATGTAATCAGCGCGGTCAACATTCAACACATTGAAAGTTTGAATGATGAAATAAAAACAATCAC
>CALMQM010000099.1 GCA_937871435.1 uncultured Bacteroidota bacterium
ATCAGGGAAGAGCAGTGAAGAAAATAATAAAAGAATAAACCGATTTATATTTTCCGCGCAAATCTCTTTTACAAAACCACTTGAAGAATCAAATTTAGAAGCATCCCAGATCTGACCGGCGGGAAATAATTCTTGTCTTAGCTTTTTAATTTCTAATGCAATGACGAAATATCGAGTAGACTGGAGATTTCTTGATCAGTTAAATTTGAATACTGTTCTTTTTGCGAACAAAAAAGATCAGGTCTTCTGTTTTTTCTTTTTAGCTGCCGGGAAAAGTACATTATTCAGGATAAGGCGATAGCCCGGAGAATTGGGGTGTAACGAAAGGTCGGTGGGCGGGTCACCAACCTGGTGCTGATAATCTTCCGGATCATGGCCACCATAAAAAGTCCAGGTTCCTTTGCCGTATTCACCATGAATGTATCTCGCTTCATCTTCTGCTTTCGTTTCTCCCATTACAAGAACCTCCGGTTTGATGAATCTTTTTCTGAAAGCAGTTGTTTGTCCCATGAATCCTTTGATCACCTGTTCGTGATCCTGACAAAGCATAGTTGGTACAGGATCCCATTTAGCGGAAAAATCAAAGAGTGTGAAAAAATCTTCTGTTCGTTGTAATTTCCTCAGTGGAGGTTGATTATCAATCTCACTGAACTCGTATTCATAGGGATTAGTACTCAGTTTATAATTTCTGAAAGCAAATCCTTTCGAATAATCAATTTTGCTATTCATGGCAGGATCAGCCGGATCGCCATCGAACATGGATTCACAAATATCAATTCCTTCAGCAGCAAGCGCAATATCGTAGCTATCTGTAGCGGAACACATGGCAAAGAGATAGCCACCCCCTACCACAAAATCCCGGATCTTTTCTGCTACTGCGAGCTTCATTTGTGATACTTTTCCGAATCCCAGTTTTTTCGCCATCGCTTCCTGCAAACGAACATCCTCCTGGTACCAGGGAGCATTTCTGTAATTAGCATAGAATCTTCCATACTGACCGGTAAAATCTTCATGGTGCAAATGAAGCCAGTCGTAGAGTGGTAATTTTTGATTGATCACTTCTTCATCGTACACAACATCATAAGGAATTTCAGCATACGTGAGTACCATCGTAACCGCGTCATCCCAGGGCATTTTATTTTTCGGAGAATAGACAGCAATTTTGGGAGCTTTTTCCAGTTTCACCACCTCCATATTCACTTCCGGGTTGGCTATTTCCTGTAAAATGGATGTTGCCTGAACATCTGCTATCACCTGGAAAGAAACTCCTCGAATGGTTAGCTCCTGTTCCAGTTTAGTGATATCGCTGAGAAGAAAACTACCGCCTTTGTAGTTAAGCAACCATTGCACGTCCACACTGTTTTGAAGGGCATAATACGCGATACCGTAAGCTTTGAGATGGTTCTTCTGTGTTTCATCCATCGGGATAAGAATAAAAGCGGCATTCACTTTTACGAATGAAATCAGGAGGAAAACCAGCACAATTATTTTCTTCATTTTAAACAATAATTTTCTGAATACGAAGATAACGGGTGAAGTCAGAATTTATTCGATGTCTCAGATTGGTTTGAAAGATCCTCTTTCAATAAGCAACAACTCGCATTAACACTCTAAAAATAAAAAGTTCGTTACTCTTACTGATTTAAAGGTAACGAACTTTTATGAATTCAAAATTAAAGGGCAGTTCTAAAGTTCGAACAACTCTGTTTGTGAATTATTTTTTCCTTTTGACTTTTTTTCCAGCTCTCCCAGAATCCGGTTTCGGTCGTTTTCTATCTTCTCTTTTGCGGTCATGTCCCACTCCACGGTTACCGCCGCTTCTTCCTTGAGTGGTTGGGACTTTTTTCCGGAAGATCCTCCGGAAGTTTTGGTTGGGAATGGTTTCTTAGGAGGCGGTGGCGGAGCTGCCTGTTTTTTCACAGGTGCCGGAGCTGGAGGAGCCTGAGCTTTCGGCGTTGCTTCAATTTTCAGTTGCTCAACCTTCTGAGCCGGTTTTGCGTCAGACAACTTGATCACTTTACTCGCGGAATTTTTAGTAAGAATGTTTCCATTCGTACTTCTTCCTTTCACTTCATAATCCGCAAAATTGACATCGATCTGAGTAATACGAAGTTTTGGTTTCGGTCGGAGCATGACACGCACAACCGGAGCTTCTTCTGCAGTTCCAAACGAAAGCCAGAGCAGTTTTGAACCTTCGCTCCCTTTGGTGAGAACATAATCCTTATCCCGTGTGGTTCCGCCAACTGTGAAGCGTTTAACCATCACAGCTCCTCCTCTGCCATCCTGATATACCATGTTGTACACAGGCTCAGGATCCGTTTTGCGGAAGACTGCAATATGGCGCACATCTTTTCCAACGTATTTCTTCTCATCTACTTTGGTGACGATCATGGTTCCATCCCCACGGAAAACAATGATTTCGTCGAGATCAGAACATTCCGTAACGAATTCATCTTTCTTCATTCCATATCCTGCAAATCCGTCTTCACGATTCACATACAATTTCTGATTGTTAATGATTACCGCGGATGCAACAACTTGTTCGAAAGAAGAGATTTCCGTTTTCCTTTCTCTGCCTTTTGAATATTTTCTCAACAACTCTTTGAACCAGCTGATCGCATACTGTTTCAGATTCGCCAGGTGATGTTCTACCTCTTTCAGCTGATCTTCAAGTCCGCGAATTTTTTCATCCTGTTCTTTTACATCGTATTTTGAAATACGCTTGATTTTAATTTCTGTCAGCGCGACAATGTCATCGCGGGTGATCTCCCGTTTAAAACGTTTCTTATACGGTTTAAGTCCAAGGTCAATGGTTTCAATGACACTTTCCCAGGTTGTACATTCTTCAATGTTGCGGTAGATTCTCTTTTCAATGAAAATTTTCACCAGTGAACTGAAGTGCCATTCTTCCTCGAGCTCTGATTTTCGGATTTCAAGTTCCTTTTTAAGAAGAGCAAGTGTTTGTTCGGTATTGTACTTGAGGATTTCATTCACACTCATGAAGCGTGGCTTGTCATCCACGATAACACAAGAGTTTGGCGAAATGCTCACTTCACAATCGGTGAATGCATACAAAGCATCAATGGTCTTGTCGAGGTCTTCATAGGAATCACTGTGCAGATGGATCATGATTTCCACTTCTGCAGCGGTATTGTCTTCAACCTTCTTGATTTTTATTTTTCCTTTGTCGTTTGCGGCAAGGATAGTATCAATCAAACTGGAAGTATTCGTTCCAAACGGGATCTCATGAATGACAAGTGTTTTTCTGTCTTTCTTTTCAATCTTTGCCCGCACACGAATTCTACCTCCTCGTAAACCGTCATTGTATTTACTGAAGTCGGCAATTCCTCCTGTTGGAAAATCAGGAAGAATATTCACCTTTTTACCTCGTAAAATATCAATAGATCCTTCGAGCAGTTCAATGAAATTGTGCGGGAGAATTTTACATGCAAGACCAACCGCGATCCCTTCCACACCCTGAGCAAGAAGGAGAGGAAATTTCACCGGCAGGGTTACCGGTTCACGGTTTCTTCCATCGTAACTTAATTGCCAGTCGGTAGTTTTTTCGTTAAAGACAACATCGAGGGCAAATTTTGAAAGTCTGGCTTCAATATACCGGGCCGCGGCTGCACTGTCGCCGGTGTAGATATTTCCCCAGTTTCCCTGCATATCAATGAGCAGATCTTTCTGGCCCATTTGCACCATGGCATCTCCGATGGAAGCATCACCATGCGGATGGTATTTCATCGAATGCCCGATGATGTTCGCCACTTTATTGTAGCGACCGTCTTCCATTTCCCACATGGAATGCAGGATGCGTCGTTGAACAGGTTTTAATCCATCGTTGATATGTGGAACAGCTCGTTCCAGGATAACATAGGATGCGTAATCCAGGAACCAGTTTTCATACATCCCATTCACGTGTGGAACCACCACTGCTTCCGTATGCTGAATAACTTCCTCCTGTGGTTCTTCCGCTTTGGATTCTTTCTTCTTTTTAGCCATTTTATTTCGAATACAATATCTTTTAAAACTGAGTTTCGATTTTATCTTTCTACACTCAACATTCTACAATTAAATCTGTAATCATCAATCACAAATCTTCCATACTAAGTCCCAAATCAATTCTCAAGCAACTCTTCTTTCACAACATCCTTCTCCACTCTCAATTTTGAAATGATGAATTCCTGTCGGTCAGGTGTATTTTTTCCCATGTAATAGTCGAGTAAATGATGGATTGTTTCTTCCTGGCTGAGGAGTACAGGTTCGAGCCGCATTTTTTTCCCGATGAAATGAGCGAACTCATCCGGCGATATTTCTCCCAATCCTTTGAAGCGGGTGATTTCCGGTTTTGGTCCCAGCTTCTGAATCGCTCGCTGACGTTCACCGTCGTTGTAGCAATAAATTGTTTCGCGTTTGTTTCTCACACGGAACAAAGGTGTCTGAAGAATATAGACATGTCCGTTTTTGATCAGTTCCGGAAAGAACTGTAAGAAGAAAGTCATCAGCAGCAAACGGATGTGCATACCATCTACGTCGGCATCTGTTGCGAAAACAATTTTATTGTATCGCAAATCATCCAGTCCGTCTTCAATACTCAATGCATTCTGAAGAAGGTTGAATTCTTCATTTTCATACACAACTTTTTTGGTCATCCCATAGCAATTGAGTGGCTTTCCTTTCAGACTGAATACGGCCTGTGTATTTACATCACGCGCTTTGGTGATAGAACCGCTGGCTGAATCTCCTTCTGTTATGAAAATTGTGGATTCCTGCCGGTCAATATGTTTTGTATTCAGATGTACACGGCAATCGCGCAGTTTTTTGTTGTGTAAATTCGCTTTCTTTGCGCGCTCATTCGCAAGTTTTTTAATTCCAGCAATTTCTTTTCGCTCCCTCTCGCTTTGCTGAATCTTTTGTTCGATTGCTTTAGCTGTCTCCGGATATTTGTGCAGGTAATTATCCAGTTCTGTTTTTACAAAATCATTGATCCAGGTACGAATGGCCAAACCATTTGGTTCACGAACCAGAGAACCCAATTTAGTTTTCGTCTGAGATTCAAATACCGGCTCCTGTACACGAACACTTACAGCAGCAAGGATGGAAGTACGGACATCAGAGGCATCAAATTCTTTTTTATAAAACTCACGAATGGTTTTCACAATCGCTTCACGAAAAGCAGCCTGATGTGTTCCACCCTGTGTGGTATGCTGACCATTGACGAAGGAATAATATTCTTCGCCGTAAGACGTTGTGTGAGTAAAGGCAATTTCCACATCATCTCCACGAAGATGAATAATCGGATACAGAATTTCGTCGCTGAGATTTCTTTCGAGTAGATCTCTCAGTCCGTTTTCAGAATAAAATTCTTTGTCGTTAAACCGAATGGTCAGACCTTTATTCAGGAACACGTAATTCCACAACATGCTTTCAACATAATCGCGGTTGTATCTGAAATTGCTGAAAACAGAATCATCCGGATGAAAGGAAATGAGTGTACCATTTTTTTCATCACTTGCTTTTTCGCGTTCATCTTTCACCAGGTTTCCTTTACTGAACTCGGCAGCTTTCATTCGGCCCTCGCGAAATGACTGGACACGGAACCAACTGGACAATGCATTTACCGCTTTCGTTCCGACACCATTCAGTCCGACACTTTTCTGAAATGCTTTGCTGTCGTACTTCCCTCCTGTATTGATTTTAGAAACACATTCCACCACTTTGCCCAGGGGGATGCCACGACCATAATCGCGAATCTCCACATTGCCATCTTTGATCTGAATGTCGATGACTTTGCCATATCCCATGACATGTTCATCGATACAGTTGTCGACCACTTCTTTCAGAAGAACATAGATACCGTCATCTTTTGAAGAACCATCTCCTAATTTCCCGATATACATACCGGGTCTGGTACGAATGTGTTCTTTCCAGTCGAGCGACCGGATGCTTTCCTCGGTGTATCCGTGATCAACAGTTTTCTTTTCAGCCATTTCAGTTTATTTTTATCAATTCAAGAGTAACAGAGTCGGTTTCAATACAATCAATTTTCGCCCGACCAAAGGGGATTTTTCAGCGTGCTAAAATTAGCTTTCCCGAGTAAATTCAGCCTGTATAGTGGCCCGGAGTTATTCACAGTGAACTGTGTATGGTAGCCTTGAAAACAGCGTAAATACTCAGGAATCGAGGTGTTCGGTCAGTTTTTGAAGCACAAATTCTTCGGTAGCTTCGATTTCCAGGCATTTAAGTTTGGATGTCTGCCCTTTTTTCAACTGAATCTTTGACTTAGACAGACGAAGGATTTCAGAGAGAAAAGAGATCAGATGTTCATTGGCTTTTCCATCCACTGCAGGGGCATTGAGTCTGATTTGCCAGCCTTCCGCGATTTTCTCCACTTTGTCGAATCGCTGATTGGGCTTGACTTTCAGGTAGATCTGCATCTTCAGGAATAGGAATTCACAAAGGTAATCAACTCGGGGAAAAAGCGGCCAAATTCATTTTCAAAGGCAGAATAATGTTCCCGGAGATCGGCAACTGATTCGTCCATTTTATTCTCAAATGAAACGCGTTTTGAAAGACCGGTTAATGCCCTTCCTATGCCTTCAATGCTTGCATAATTGAGCAACCAGTTTCGTTCTATCATGAAAGGGAGAAAATAGTTGACTCCTTCAGGCAAAATCTCTTTGTATTCGAGCAATACCTGATAGGTCTGCTCAGAATATTGCTGAAGAGGTACATCAGAATACCTGTCAAAATTGTGGGCCAGAAAATGATCGTAGTACAAATCCACGATTACGCCTGAGTACTTACTGTATTTGGGACGGAGCCGTTCTTTGCTCAGGGAAGTAATCGGGTGATGATCTGTAAAATCATCGATTGCCCGATGCAGTTCAATACCTTTGCGGATCGCATCAGGGTAATCATCTTTCTTTTTTCCCTTGACAAAATCAGCAATGAAGTTGCCAATCATCCGTTCTTTGTCTTCACCACTAAGGTAGATATGTGCCAGAAAATTCAAGAGAATAATAGCTTTTGAAATACAAAAATACGTTAATCTGGTTGACCTTTGGATATTGATTTAATACCTTTACATGAATATGAAAAGAACTCTTTGGCTTTCCGGCTTGTTTCTTCTTCTGGCAATGGTCCCTGCGAAAGCACAGATTTCCTGTGTGGATTCAATCAGAACGATCAATGAATATCAGCCTTGCCCAAGGGAATATGAACCTGTTTGCGGTTGCGACAACAAAACCTACCGAAATGACTGCGCCGCATTTAATTGGGGTGCATTGAATAGCTGGACTCCGGGAACTATTTGTGGAAATTTTGACTTTGATTTTTATCCGACTGCTGTATATTATTTCCCTTCACACCTGAATATATTCATGAAAAATCCCGGTTCGGCAGTGTTGTATATTTACGATTCTTTCGGTCGCCTGGAATATTCCGATTATTTTTATGCTACCTATCCGGGTCAAATAATAGAAAGAGAAATTCCCGTGCAGAATCTCTTATTAGGGTTATATACAGTCGCGGTGGTAGTAGGCGAAGAAATACAATACAAGAAGATCGCGAAAGTCACAAACTTCAACTGATTCTTCTTTGCAAAAAATTATTCTTCCGAAGGCATTTCACTTGAAAGTCCGCCAACAACATCCACCATTCCATATCCCTGGGTGGTGAAGTTTCCGATACCACATTCCCAAATAAATTTCTGCACCTGTGGGTGAGCATGCAAAGTGAATGGCAACAAATAACCATACATCGTTTGGTTATTGTTGTTCTTGTAAATGCGTGCAAACTTTTTGTGTGTCTCAGAAATTTTCTGAATGTATCCAGGATCAGGAACGATTTCAAATTCCGCGAAGCTGCTGATTTGTTCTTCCGTGAATCCGGCTTTTTCCATGCGGTCCAGAACGGCATCATAAAAAAGATCCGAAAACTCGTGACTTCTTGGATCCAGTGGTTCAGGAAGAGTACCGCTTTCATCCGTCAGGAAAGGCTGCTGGGGAATCATCGGTGAAATGCAGACATATTTCATCTGCGGTTTGAATTCCGGATCAGGGATGATATCATAGGATTTCGGAACCAGGGTAAGCTTGGCAAAACTCACCAATCTTCTGTCGAAGATTCTTTTTACCCAATCTTCCGTAAACTCATTGTGAGGTGTGGAAACGACCAATGAAACTTTTGAAGAAAGAAATCGGATCTGTCCGCTTTGGACTTTCGAAGTTCCCTTCAGGGAAGAGAAATTATAAAAGTCAGAAGTTACAGGTAACTCACGGATGATTTCATCCATGAATGCAGAAATGATTTTCTGATGGTGAAGAGGCACGGTGCCACTGCTTCCGTGAACCTTCAGGAACGAAATTTTAATTCTCATATCAATTTCAATAGAAAAGGTGTTTCCCTCAAAAATAGAAGCTAATATCTAGCTCCACACAAAAATAGAATCTTTAAACGATATATGAAATACTTTAGGGGATTATCTTACAGAAGACCGAATTGTCTCAATTTGTGCGATTGTCTGAACTACCAAAGATGCCGCCGAGGGTTTTGAGGATAATACGGATATAATTTAGCCAGGTTGGATGTTCAATGAAGTGCCGGTTCAACCTGATTTTCTCCGGAACAAGAACCTTTATATAGTACTCATCCGGATTGGCCTGCTTGCTAAGCAGTTCGTTTTCATGGGAAAAGGCTACAGAAGCAAGATCTGTTATACCGGGTTTTACCATCAACACCTGCTTCTGTTCCTCTGTGTACAGGTCGACATATTTCCTCACTTCAGGTCTTGGTCCTACCAGACTCATCTCCCCTTTCAGTACATTCCAGAGTTGGGGAAATTCATCCAGCTTATATTTCCGGAGGAGAAATCCTGCTTTGGTAATTCTTGGATCCCTGGATCCTACCGTTATCAATCCTTTACGATCAGCATCCATTACCATGGTCCGGAATTTAAACAACTCAAAGTCCTTCCCCCTAAAGCCAACCCTTTTCTGACGAAAGATGACTGGTCCGGGTGTATCTGATTTTATCCAGATTGCGATGCAGATAAGGATCGGCGAAAGCAGAATCAATCCCAGCAAGGAGGCAAACAGGTCAGAAAACCGGATCAGGAACTTATTCATTTCCTTTTTGTTCACTCACTTTATTTTTCCCAACTGAATCCAGGATGCTATGTCAGTGATAACATCAAAAGCTACATTACCTTTTTTACTGTATTCAGAAGGCGTGCTCTTGCCTTCTCCTTCAATAAAGAAATGATTCAGTTTCGGATAGGTTTTGTACACAATATTCTTTCTTGATTTCAAACCGCTCTTCCATCCGTTCAAATCTTCGTCAGTCACCTGATAATCACGACCACCTTGCAGAAACAACATCGGTGTTTTCTGTGCAGCTGCGCTCTTTACAGCATTGTATGAATTCAAATCAACCCAATAAGAATAAGGCAGTCGCAGAATCATTCCTGAATCCTTTGCTACTTCCGGTTTCAGATTTTTGACTTTGATTTTTTCCGCCTGAATTGAATCAAGTGTATGTGTGTTTTTATCGGATAAGCCATCAAGCGACAAGATGTACTCTGCTTGTTTGTAAAAAAGATCTTCAAGTGGTCTGCTGTTCGCACCTAAACAGATTAGTCCTTTGATCCCTTTTACCTGACTGTTTATTCTTGGCAACAACATTCCCCCGAGGCTATGTCCCATCAGAAAGATCTGATTGGTATCTACACGAATTTCTTTTTTCACTGCCTGAATTGCTGCCAGTACATCATCTGTAGTTTCCTCTTTTACTGTCAAAGATTTCATGAGGTCTGTTACTTTCGGTCCTGCTACTCTGGTTCGTTTATCGTAACGAAGAACTGCAATGCCTTGAGCAGCCAGGCCAACAGCGATATCTTTGAATATTTTAGTCGGTCCAACTGTTTCATCTTTGTCATTCGGACCTGAACCATGAACCAGAATCACCACCGGATATCTGCCGGTTCCTTTCGGCATTGTGAGTATTCCGGGTAGTTTATAGTCACCGCTGATCACAAGAATGTTTTTGTCTTCATACAATTCACTTTTGTTGTATTCAGGTAATTCATAATGAAGTTTCGTATCAACCGGTAAGAAGAACAACCCTTTGATTTTTTCATCAGTACCGTATACCAGTTTAAAATCTATTTTTTTCTTTTCAAAAACACAGTGCTGAATCACCACATCGTAATTTGGTTGATGATCACTGCTTATGCTATCCACACTTTGAACCTGTCCTATAGCTCCAACCATTCGAAGCCACACAGTAGCGAGTTTGGTTGAATCCAAGCGGTTTGCGACACTGCTATCAAACTGAGCCGTGACCTTTCCAAATTCCTTGTTCTTCATGAATTCAAGGATTTCTTTGGATCGTGGGATATAATCCTTAGCAGGACTTTGTGCCGATGCCAAAACCGAACAGGTCAGACAAAAGAGAAATAATGCAACTCGTTTCATTATGATTGATTTATAGTTCCGATTCAACAGCGCTGATTACAACTTGTACTACTTCGTTCACCTGTTCCATAGTAAGATCATAAAAAACAGGCAGTGAAATTTCATTCTCATACAAAGAATAAGCTTTCGGGTAATCGTGTATGTTATATCCCATTCCTTTGTAAAACGACATCATAGGTACTGGAATAAAATGAACATTTACTGAAACTTCCTGATCAAAGATTTTTTGAATGATTCTATCTCTTTTCAATTCATCAATTCCCCGAATTCTCAGAGGAAATAAATGATAGGAAGATTCTTTTTCGTCAGTAGATTGTTCCGGTAAAATGGCCCAGGATTTTTTGCTCAATGCTGTGTGATAGGCTTTGCAAATGACTTTTCTTTTTGGTAAGGTATCCTTATCATACCGTGCCAGTTCCACCAATCCTATCGCAGCGGTAATATCCGTCATGTTCATTTTGTAACCGGCTTCAACAATATCGTATCGCCAGTTTCCTTTTTGCATCTTAGCAAGTGCATCTTTATTCTGGCCATGTAAAGATTTTATACAAAGTTCACGGTAGATCTCAACATTATCAAATGGCGAAGGTAAATTCAATGCAACAGCTCCACCTTCCGCGGTAGTCAGATTTTTCACTGCATGAAATGAAAAAACAGATATATCAGTGAGAGCTCCTGTTTTTTTCCCATGGACGTTAGCGCCGACAGAATGAGCCGCATCCGAAAGTACAAGCACACGGTTGAGTATCTTTTGATTCTCTGTTGATGGACTAAATTGTTTTTGGATCGCAGGTTCTTTTACCAGTGCATTTATTTTTTCATAATCGCAAGGCCAACCACCGAAATCAACAGGCATGATGGCTTTTGTATTGGGAGAAATTGCTGAACGAATTTTATCCGGATCAATATTAAAGTCTTCTTTCACATCAACAAATACAGGCTTCGCCCCGCAATGTACAACCACATTGGCTGTAGCGGAATAAGTATATGCAGGCAAAATTACTTCGTCACCTTCCTTCACTCCAAACCAACGTAACATCAACTCCAGTCCGGATGTAGCGGAATTCAAACACAAAACAGCCGGGCAATCGACATAGGCAGCAAGATTTTTTTCAAATTGCTTTGTTCGCGGTCCGGTAGTGATCCAACCGGATTTCAACGCAGCCACAACCTCATCGATAATCTTTTGATCTATTCGGGGTGGAGAAAATGGGATCATGAATCAATTTAATGCCGCAAAATACTACTTCTTTTTTGATTCAGACTCGATCCGGATGTAATGATAAAAGGATGCAAAATAAGACCTTGCTTTCTTCATCAGCAAAATCTGCCTGAAATCAGGAGTTGACAGGTTATTGAAAACATATGGATCTTTCCAATTGTAGGATTTTGGGTTGCTGTCAAAATGCACAGCTCCGTAGTCATCTATTGCAATGTAAGACATCAGATCAAGTGCAAAGAAATCCGAACGGAGGGCAGATTTTTGCAAAAGGTTGTTACCACTTTTGAAATACCTGGCTTTTGAAAGAGCCAGATGAAAAAGTGTCGGGAAGATATCCTTATGTGAACCCCAGCGCGAAGTGTCTATTGTGGAATTTCCAAGATACTCTTTTGGCGCATGAAGAATCATTGGAACACTTAATTTATAGTATCCTTGACTTTCTCTAAAATCAAAAAGCATAAGATTGTTGTGATCACCGGTCGCGATCACAATAGTATTCTTACCCAATGGAGAAGCTTCCAGTTCATCGAAAAATTTACCAAGACAATCATTTGAATATTGAAGATTTGTGAGATTCTTTTTAGCCAGATCTTCATCCACTTTCAGAATCTTTTTTACAGAATCTGATAAAACAACAGGATACGGTTTATAATCATCAGGCAAATGAAATGGAGTATGGTTCGTTGTAGTAAGCGAAAAAATTAATTGCGGCTTGCCTGCGGATGTTTTCAGAAGATCCATTACGTGAGAGAAAAGATATTCATCATATACACCCCATTCGCATTCTCTTGTTTTTGGATTTGCAGTCTTAATATTCGCGTCTCCTTCTACCCTGTCGAATCCCTGATAAGGAATGAAGGTGTTGATATTTCTCCAGTTTAATTTTCCTCCGGTAATAAATGTCGTAGCATAACCATGTTCCTTGAATGGCAATGCAACTGATGACGAATAAGCTGTTGTGCTGTATTTTGACTGCGCAAGAGATGTTATCGGAGTATTCACCATTATTCCTTCCAGACTATTAATGGTACCATTCTGACACGGAAGAAATTTTCTGAATACAATGTCTTCGTGAAAATGCTTTTCAAGCTTTCCAAGTACATTTATTTGAGGAGAATGCAAAAACAAATTATTGTTACTTAAACTTTCCATGAGAAAAAACACCACATTGGGCGGATTGGCTGCAGCATAAGCATTGGAATCAGTGAAGCCAAAGAAAGAGTCGTTCCATTCTTTATCACTCTTTGTATCATTTCCAAAATAATCCTTTACAGCTTTAGAAGGTTCTGTATAATGAATGGCTTTAATTTCACTGTCAAATTCTTTTAATTTATTCTGGATGGCAGCTACACTTATGGCTTCTTTGAGAGCAAAAACTCCATTGACCGGTATAAGATTTAATTTCAGGTTATCCGAAATATTTGCATCATCAATCTGAACCGGGAATGTTCCAAAAGAAGCACGCATTCCAAAAAAGAACAGAGAGAGAGAAATTAAACTCAAAGCTCCTGTAGCAACCGCTGAAAATCCTCTTTGCTTTGCAGAAAAACGAAACAATCTTTTAAACCCAAAGCGAAAGAGAAATATTGTGGCTATTAGTCCGAGGATAACGCGGACGAGAGGATAATCACTCCATACCGAATGCATTACTGCTCCTGTATCATCCTGAAAAAAGCCGAAAATGAGGATATTAATGTGGGACTGGAAATATTCATAGTAATAATAGTCAACGATCAATATAAAAACGAATAACGAAAACAATGTGGTGAGGAACCGAAAAGTAAATCGATATACTTTAGGAAAATAACTTTCATTCCTGATGAAAACACCGGCCAATGCTGCAATCACGGGAATTAACATTCCGTAAGCCAAAGCAACAGAATCAAAACGCAATCCTGTTGTATATGCTTTCCAAATCATGCCATTGGTCAATACACCATCCTGAGTATTTATGATGTGATGAAAATACAGGTAACGGTAAATTCCAAAAAGCAAAAATCCGGCACCATAGGCCAGGAATATCCTGAACATAAAATTCAGAAACAAATCAAGCCGTTGCTTCATTGTCGTTAGTTGATTTTAGAATATATATTCCGGCACAATACAATAAACAATTTATGAATGCATAGAACGAACCTAATGTAGCGTGGGTAATGATATCCGTGAATCCATTGATAAATATCAATACCAGAAATCCCTGGTAGAGATACAATTGATTTTTATAACTCCAGATATACGGAACAAAAATACAACTTAACAAGATCAACAAACCTGCTAATCCTACCATTATCCATGTGTGAAAATAGAAGCTGTGCGGATTGAGGAAATGTTCCAATGCATATACATCATTGTGCTTTTGGTACACTTTCGTCAGCTCATCCCTTGAATCACCTGTGCCAACACCAAGCATCCAATGATCTTTAATGATTTCCATACTGTAACGAAATTGAGCCAGGCGAATAGTCGAACTGTTGTAGACTAATGAATCGGAAGATTCCATATGCTCCTGCTTCGGTGTGGAGATGGTGCTGATCGCATCTGTAACCTGCGCAAATCTGTTGTTCATTGATATTCCGGCAAAGATGAAAAGAAATGAACATACGGTCATGAATAGCACATATGCATTTCGCATGTAATCATATTTCCTTTTCATCATCATAATAAAAATGAAATAAAAAAACAATGCGATAGCAACCAGATAAACAATTCTGGAAGAAAGTAAACTGATCGCAGCCATTTGTAATAAAACCAGAAATACCAACAAGTATTTATATCGGATGTTCGTGTCTCTTTTCTCAAAAAATTCAACCAAAACCATCATGACAGATACGATTAGTATCATTCCGAAATAGGTTGGATGGAGTAAAGCGGAGAACAATGCATAGAACATATGCCCCCAATCACCGGTGTGAATTGAAAAATAAAATCCCTGAACAAAACAAATCAGCGTACCCAATATAGTTCCTGCTACAAAGCCCTTCGCGATGAAGCGGTATGATCCTGCTTTTGGACGATGAAAACCAAATAGCAAAGGAAAGATCAACAGGTTAAGATCATCTTTCAACTCCTTGAATCCATGTTCAATATTTTGTGTCCATACAAGTCCAACAACATGAATAAGAAAAAAGCCGATGAAGATGAGTAAATAAGGTTTGTCTTTGAAACCTTGTTTAAATCTTGTAAAATTAAAAGTAATGATAGAAACAGCCAACCAAAGCATAGTCATTACAATGGTACCCAAAGGCCACAATGGAATACAAAAAGCTACAGCGCAAATCAATGCATCCACTGGGTTACCGGTCCGGTTGATGAAGGATTTCATGAATTGCGAATGCTTATTTTAAAATTCAGTTTCAATTTACATTGAATGTCATTTCTTGAATCACATCAATTCGATGCGCAAAGGTATTTTTTGAAATGAAATAGTTTTGCTTTTACAGATTATATATTTAGAATTATCTGATCCCTATCGTGAGCTTCCCACTGCTTTGATTCTTTGTCCGAGTACAATAAACTTCAGAATGCCACGGATATAACCCCAGCCATAGGAAAACTGCAATAGGAAGAATAACCATGGCAAGTACAAAATAAGTTTCGGGTTCTTTTGCATGCTGACAATACGAATCGAGAAATAGATTCCCATGCAGGTATGCAACAACATAACAGCTCCCAACAAATACCAGTATTTATGTATCCAGATTCCAGCGATCAAACTAACGAGAATGAAAGAAACAAACAAAAACGGAATCAGCTGTCTTACTGTTGTCGGTTTTCCAATTTTTAATGACACCAACGGTTTGAAAAATCCATATTGATAGAACATTTTCAAAACTGATTGAATTGAATTCCTGGTAAAGTAAGTGACAGAAATATCCGGCAAGAGATAAATGCTTCCTTTATGTTTAATCAGTCTTGCATTCAACTCGTCGTCCTGATTACGCAGTAATTCTTCATCGAATAATCCTATTTTATCAAACACCGATCGTTTGTAACAACCAAATGTGACGGTATCTACTTTAGTGATCTTGTTGACTCCGATTCGGAACAATGAATTTCCAACTCCAAACGGTGAAGCCAGGGCTGCTGCTATCGCAATTGACCGCACTTGATTATCCGGGGCCTTACCAATACAAAGTCCGCCAACATTATCAGCATCCAGAGAAATAGAAGCATTGATCAATGCAGAAATATAGTTTTTGGGGTAAGACGAGTGAGCACCAAGAATAAGTATGTATTCACCTTTGGATTCTTTTATCCCTAAATTCAAAGCAAACGGTACATATTGTTTTTCATTAATCAGTAACCGGATCTGAGGATTGTCCCCGGAATATTTTTTGACAATTTCCTGTGTCTTGTCTTTGCTGTTTCCATCTGCAACCAAAATCTCCATTTTCGAAAATGGATAATCCTGTTGAAGCATTTGCTCCAGAATATTCCCTATGTATTTTTCTTCATTAAACGTTGGAATAATCAATGAGACAAAAGGATAGTTCTCCCCTTCAGTATTTCCCTTTTCAATAAAACTATCCGATGATTGCATTCTAACAATTATTAATCTAAT
>CALMQM010000100.1 GCA_937871435.1 uncultured Bacteroidota bacterium
TCAGATTCCTTTTTACCCATCTCCCCTTTTTCCACTGCTGCTGAGTCCTGATTTATGTTCTGTGAACTGTCAACCTGCATAGCAGAAACCGTTGTAGAAGCAGAATCTTGTTGGTTAGTTGATTCTGTCTGAGTTGCCGGGTTTCCACAAGCAAATACTGCGAGTGAAAAAAGTAATAACAAATTCGATTTCATTTTCATTGTTAATTTTAAGGTGAATTCCGGTAAGATTTGATCTCTTGGTAACACTTTTCTTTAATCCTGATAATTTCCGGTTTTGATGGTATCGGTCAATAACCTATACAAGTGCATTAGAATAAAAATTGATGCTTAATCATCATCCTCTTCCTGCGCATTGTTCTGATTACCCAAATTTCCGGTTACAAGCTCTGTATGCCTGATTTTTCCACCAAGGTATCCTGTATACGAAATTGAAGCCGCAGCTATAACTGAGATTACAATAAGCAGAAGAATCAAAATTCTATTCTGTTTTGCCGATCGAATGGATAGCGTCAAAACGAGAAGTGAAATTGCGCCGGCGAGCTCCATCATCCATATAGAAAATTCCGCCGCTTCTTCATGTTCATGAATTGTGGATTTTTGGACACCTGAAAGATGTTCAACAGATTCTTCCGCGTCTTCTCCGGTAAGAAAAACAGGAATTGCAACTAATGCGGCAATGACTAATCCGGAATAAGCTGTTCTCTTCAGAATTTCAGATTTGAAATAAATTCCGCTAAAAAGAATTACTATGGAAAATAGCGAACCGAGAATTGAAACATGATTCAGCAGTAAGTGAATGTGAGTGGGATTCATCCTTAAGTATTTTTTTCTGTTTTAATTCCAGAGCAGACTATCGAATACAAATTTCGTAATCTATTCTAAAGAAAATCTGTATTTACCACGTTATAATTATCGAATGTATAGTATCCTGATAATCATATTTGATCGTAAGTCCGGAATTATCACAAATTTGCTTCACAATTGCCAATCCCAATCCGGTGCCTTCTTCCCTTTTCTGTGATTTTTTAAACCGATGAAATACCTGGTTTGGGTCTATCTCCGGGGCTTCACCACTATTCGAAAAGTTTAAATATCTCTCTTTTAGTTCTATGGAAATTGTACCTCCATTGTAATTGTGACGGATGCAATTCTGCAACAAATTCGAAACAAGTATATCTGCCAGTGTGGGATCCATGTTTAGTGTAACATTCTCCATCAGGTTCATGTGAAGAGTCAGAGATTTGAGCTGAATTCTGTCAGACAGATTTTTCGCGATTCCTTCAATCAACTCACTGAGCAAAATCGATTCTGATTTGATAAACTGGTTGTTCTCAATTTTCGCAAGCAACAATAAAGCTCTGTTTATGTGACTCAGTTTCTGGCAGGCATTATCGATAGATTCAAGTAGCTTAACCTGAACCTCCTTCAGATCCGGTTCCTGAAGTAACAATTCAACACGTGAACGAATAATCATTAACGGTGTCTGAAGTTCGTGGCTTGCATTTTCAGTGAATTGTTTTTGAAGAGCATAATCTTTTTGAACGCGATCTGACATTGATTTCAAAACTTTATTCAATTCTTCAAATTCAAATATGGATGATGATTCAAAATCTAATGAGTTTGCACCGGACAATTGAAATGTTTTCAACTTATTCAGGCTATCATAAAATGAATTCCACAACTTCTTTGATATCCAGACATTCACCAATAGAAAACTTCCCATCAATACCAGCAAAGTAACTATTTCTATCATCAGGATACTGTACAAAAGATCTTCTGATTCAATCATTGATTTGCGAATGGTGATACGATACACTTTGTCATTTTGAATAAGAAAAGTAACCAATTCACGGTGAGGTTCCGATTCCACTTCGTGGCCACCATTTTGTTTCCATTCATCCGCGTAATAAATTGTGTGGTATTGATCCGGAACAACAGTAGATAATGGTACGATGGAATATTCTACCTCTTCATCTGCATCAAACATAACTTGTTCCGGCAGTAGATTAGACGAGAGGCTGTAACTTATTTTTTCTTTTTCTTTGAGTAAAGATTTATCCAGACTTCTGAGAAAAAAGAACTGGATAATGGTATAAAAAAGTCCGGTAAATACAACCATCAACGCGAGAAATACTCCCGCATAGTAAACGGTGGCACGTTGCAACAATTTCATCAGGCGCAAAACTTGTAACCCATTCCGTATACTGTTTCTAAACGGTCTTTGCCTCCCAATTCAAGAATTTTTTTTCGTAAATTTTTTATGTGTGTATAAATAAAATCAAATTCATCGGCCTGGTCCATTACATCTCCCCATAAATGTTCAGCAATGGAGTTTTTTGTAAGAACTCTGTTTTTATTCATCACAAAATAAACCAGCAGATCAAATTCTTTTTTGGTCAATATCATTTCCTTTCCATTCACTTTTACCATCTGCGCGGCAGGATCGATATTAAGTTCTTCCAGACGAATCTCATTGTTCCCGTCAAAATTTTTCCTTCGAATAAGTGCCTTAATACGTGCACTCAATTCAGATAAATGAAATGGCTTGGGTAAATAATCATCACTTCCCAGTTCCAGGCCTTGCACGCGATCATCAACAGAACCTTTGGCAGAGATAATAATGATTCCGGAAGTAGTCCGTTTCTTCTTTATTTTTTTCAACAATTCAAGTCCACTGCCACCGGGAAGGCTGATGTCAATCAAAATACAATCATAAGAATACAAGTCTGTTTTTTCATCCGCTGTATCAAAATCCATTGCTACCTCACAAAGAAATCCTTCGGATTGAAGGTAAGCTGAGATTGATTGAGATAATTCCTTATTATCTTCTACAATCAGAATTTTCATCGGGCGGAAAATTAATTCTGAATTCTAAAGCAATTCTGTACTTAGTTAATAAAAAATTCAGTGTAGGCAAAGTGGTTTTTCATGATGCAGCCTGATGGTATGCTGAACTTCTTTCCCAAATCAATTTAGTACCAAAACCAAGAGTGTTGTCAGTCATCTTTATCCAGTCAATTCGAATACACCACAATTCAGCCGGATTCAGACGAGCCATTGGAAATCTTTTTAAATAGATTCTTCTTGCCTTAGATCCGATTGCTTCCTGAGCAGGAATAATGCTCCCTGAAAATTGTATTCCCTGCAATTTTAAAACCGATTGTTCACCGTTCAATATTGTCCCGGAAACATTGGGATTCATAGACATTTCTTTTGCGTGCCTGGATTCATGATTGGACATAAAAAAGAGTAAGCCTGCTTCTTCATCCAAAGCATAAAACAAAGAACAGCAATAAGGCAACCCATCTTTACAGGTAGCCAGTGTGAGTGTTTGATTCTGCGCGATAAACTTTCGTATTCTGATATCTATTGCATTCATCATGATCTAATGAATTGTGCTCTTGAAAAATTGTTCTCTTAATTCACACGGATGTGAATCCTGATACAAATTAAAACTGATTCAAAATAAATTGAACTGATTTGCATCATCTGAGAAGATGATTGATATAGGAGCTACGAAAAAAAAAGCCATCTCAATTTATAAGATGGCTTTCTGTATAATGCTATAATCAGATGATAATTCCGAATTCAGAATTTTGCTATTTTTCTTAAAGAATCCAGATCAATCAGACTAATGTGCTTTCCACGCGCATCAATGATTCCCTGATTTTTCAGATCAGAAATTGCTTTTGAGACCTGCTCCTTCGTAGTCCCAGCCAGATTTGCCATGTCCTGTCTGCTCAAAGTCAGATTTAAATCACGTGTTGCACCGGAAGCGCCGTATGCCTGATACATGATTAGGAGGGCATCCGCCACTTTTTCCGGCACAGTCATAGTTGCCATCTTCAGGGTCTTTTGCTCTGTTATCTGCAATTGCTTTTTATAATACTGCAACAATGCCAAAGAAAAGGCCGGGAACTCATTCATTAATCGTTGAAAGGTTACGGCGTCAATAAAACAAGTGACGGCATCTGAAATGGAAATGGCTGAAACATGATATTCAGAGGAGTCTTCCGTACTGTTGTATCCGATTATATCTCCGGGTCCCGCGAAACGTAAAATAATTTCCTGTCCTTTACTATTGGTCTTATAAATCTTGACTTTCCCTTCCTCGATGAAATAGACTCCTTTCGCAAAATTACCTTCCATGAGAATGCGTTGTCCAGGAACAAAATGACACATTTTCTTGGCATCTGAAATTACGTCCAGACATGCTGTACCACAATGCTGAAGAATGGAACAATCTTTCACCTTACAATTGGAACAATGAATAAATTCATCACTATTCCTTGATTCACGATGAGCTACGGGGGCAGTCACTCTGTTCATATCAGGTTAAATTATAAAGTACCTCTTCTCGCCTGCTCTGCTTCGATAGATTCAAACAAAGCCTGGAAATTACCTTTTCCAAAGGAAGTAGCACCTTCACGTTGAATAATTTCGTAAAACAATGTAGGACGATCTTCTACAGGTCTTGTAAAAATTTGTAAAAGATATCCTTCATCATCACGATCTGCCATAATACCAAGTCTCTTGAGCGTAGCCAAATCTTCCTTTATTTTTCCTACACGTTCAGGAACCGTATCGTAATAGGTTCCCGGCACATACAGGAATTCAACACCTCGCTGACGCATTTGAGTCACTGTTTCAATTATGTTATCAGTTGCCACAGCTATATGCTGGCAACCGGCACCTTCATAAAATTCAATGTACTCTTCAATCTGAGATTTCTTCTTTCCATTCGCAGGCTCGTTTATCGGGAATTTAATTCTGCCATTCCCGTTCATCATCACCTTACTCATGAGAGCAGTATACTCCGTCGAAATATCCTTATCATCAAATGTAATGAGATTTTTAAAACCTAAAACATCTTCATAAAACCTTGCCCAGGTATTCATCTGTCCCAACTCAACATTTCCTACGCAATGATCAACGTATTTCAAACCAATTTCTGATGGGTTGTATTCAGATTCCCATTTTTCAAATCCGGGAAGAAAAATACCTGAATAATTACGACGTTCCACGAACATGTGTACCGTTTCTCCATAGGTATAAATCCCGGCCCTTTTCACAGTGCCATTGTCATCTGTTTCAACCATTGGTTCCTGATACACTTTGGCACCACGTCGAACGGTTTCTTCGAATGATTTTTGCGCATCATCAACCAGGAAGGCAATAATTTTTACTCCATCACCATGCTTTTTAATGTGTTCTGAAATCGGGCTCTTACTATTGAGTGGCGATGTGAGTACTAATGTAATTTTACCCTGACGGATAACGTAGGATGCTCTGTCTTTCAGCCCTGTTTCTAATCCGGCATATCCGACCGACTGAAATCCGAAAGCTGTTTTGTAATAGTGAGCGGCCTGTTTTGCGTTACCAACATAAAATTCAATGTAATCGGTGCCTTGAATAGGAAGAAAATCCTCCTTAGAGGAGGTTGTCTGCCTGGAACTTGTTTGTGTTTCCATTTTAAGTATCTGGTTGAATGTTTTTCTTACTAATTAATTATTCCCCGGCAGGAGCTTGCTCCAACCATGACAGGTAATATTCAGGAACCTGAAGTTCCAATGCTGTTTCAGTAATCATTACCGGATGAAAAGGATCAATCATCACCGCCAGTTCACCGGTTTCTTTTTGTCCGATACTTCTTTCTATTGCACCAGGATGAGGTCCGTGCGGAATTCCGGCAGGATGCAACGTGAGTTGACCTTTTTGAATATTGTTCCTGCTCATGAAATTGCCATCAACATAATATAGAATTTCATCCGAGTCGATATTGCTGTGATGGTAAGGAGCAGGAATTGCCTGTGGATGGTAGTCGTATAGTCGCGGAACAAATGAACAAATCACAAAATTGTTTCCTTCAAAGGTCTGGTGAATTGGTGGCGGCATGTGAATCCTTCCGGTCAGAGGCTCAAAATTGTGAATAGAAAAAGCATACGGATAATGATATCCATCCCAGCCAACAAGATCAAAAGGATGCGAAGCGTAGACATAAGGAAATATTGTTCCTTTCTTTTTTATCAAAACAGAAAACTCCCCTTCTTCTCCATGAGTTTCCAAATCAGACGGACGACGAATATCGCGTTCACAAAACGGTGAATGTTCGAGCATTTGTCCGAAATCATTTCGGTAGCGTCGTGGAGTGGTAATTGGTCCATGGGACTCAACGAACAGGAATCTGTTATCGCTGCTTTCAAAATTCAATTGGTAAACTGTACCTCTGGGAATGATCAGATAATCTCCGTAC
Organism: uncultured Bacteroidota bacterium; assembly: GCA_937871435.1. Taxonomy (GTDB): domain Bacteria; phylum Bacteroidota; class Bacteroidia; order AKYH767-A; family 2013-40CM-41-45; genus JADKJP01. The sequence continues at coordinate 6,256 of CALMQM010000100.1, forward strand.
TCAAATGCAATGCTGCCATACATGGTATGTAATTCTCCATTTCCTTTATGGATAAATATCATTTCATCCGCATCCGCATTTTTAAAAAAGTAATCCATCTTCCCCTTTGGTGCTGCAAGACCAATTTGCATATCATTGTTTACCATTAGCACCTTACGACTTTTTAAATAGTCTGCTTCCACAGGGATTTCAAAACCCTGAAAACTCAGACTTCGCATATTGTTCTCAATGGCGACTTTAGGTTGAACTGAAAATGGTTCTCCTGTTCTCAACACCCGTGTTGGAGGATGTAAATGATATACAAGGGAGGACATCCCACTGAATCCCTGTGTACCTACCAGTTCTTCATGAAATAGATTTCCGTTGTCCTGACGATAAACAATATGTCTCTTGGAAGGGATTTTCCCTATTTGATGATAAAATGGCATATTCTTCAGAATTTATTTGAAATCGAATTTATTGAAACGGATTTTTTCGCTTCATGACATTTGTCAGTGTGATGCCTGATGCAAATCATGAGATTCCGTACATCCTGAAAGGACATTGTAAGGACAATTGCAGTCAGGGTTTTATGATTTCTTCAAAGAAAAAAATCAACAATAAAAGCGCGCTATCAACATTGAAAAATGAAGATCTTGTTCACTTCCGTACACTTTATCAGCAGATAAAGGAAGTCGACTCGGAACAAGTGATCAGTGAATTGCATAGGTTACAAAATAAAAACCTCAGCAATCTTTCCGTATTACAGGAGTACCATAATCTGTTGCTCTTTTGTCTTGCCTATCCCAGAAATGAGAGAATCCGACAATTAGCTTTAGAAGAACTGGAAAGAATCAAAGAGTTTGTTATCAGGATTTATCTATCGAAATCTCTGAAGAAAAAAATTGCATTAAGTGGCAGCGGCATTTCCGGTTCCACAATGACAGGCTCATTTAGTTTTGAACTGGTTCAATGGCTGTTGAAAAACTATCCGGAATCTATCAGACTGGATGGTTTGGATACTTCAGAAAATTCTCCTGTAGATATTCTCAAATTTGGTCTGCTTGAAGCTGAAACTGATTTATCGGAAAAGAAAGATCTCTCCATTAAAAAATGGTTACTTCTCGCGAATGGCAAAAATGGATTTTCAATTGCTTCCGTTCTGGAATACATCGACTCGTTAAGTGTTCCACAGGAAATCAGAGATTTTTTGTATGAAACACTAAAAGTATTTATCGATTTTGACTTAAATGAAAGATATGCATCTCTGACATTCGGGCATATTTCCGGAGGCGATAAATTTTACCAGATAAATGATTTCATCCGGAAACCTGACATCACAAATATTCTGAATGATGAAAATCCGAAGTCATGTTTTTTAAATGACGAAGAAAAACAGGAATATGTCAATGCCGCGAGGATGGCTTTGTTCCTGTTGTTCAGGGAAACTGATCCGGTCACATTCGCCAATACAGAAGCTACAGAAGTTGTGGATTGTGGAAGAGGATTTAAAATAGCATTGTTTCACATGCGAAGAGACAGGCGTTTGGCGCTGGATTCATATGTAGGCTATATGGCATTTAAAAACGGACAACCATGTGCCTATGGCGGAGGATGGATTTTCCGGAATAAATCCAAAATCGGTATCAATATTTTTCCGCCCTACCGTGGTGGAGAATCAGCGTGGATATTTGCTCAAATTCTACGTGCCTACAAAAATAAATTTAATGTCAGATATCTGGAAGCAGAGCCGTATCAAATCGGAAAGAATAATCCAGAAGGAATTCAATCCGGTGCATTTTGGTTTTATTACAGGATCGGATTCAGACCGGTACAAAAATCATTGCAAGAGCTTGCAGAAAAAGAATGGAACAAACTTAATAATCAGAGAAGCTACCGAAGTCCAGCGGCCATTCTGAAGAAACTTGCTGAATCCACTATGTGCCTCGATTGTGAACATCCGGGAAACACAACGAATATCAATTCACTGGATGCACAGGGAATGGGAAAAATGTTGACACAACACATCCTTGAATTACATCATGGACAAAGAAGGGAAGCGAAAAAAGCAATGTGGAAAAAATTGGTTACCCTTTGTCCTGAAGTCAAAAACCTTGCTAAATCAAAGGAAGAAAAACACAGCTTAGAACTACTTTATCCAATTGCTTCACTGCTTGTAAGCAGGACATCGATTCTTGTTAAAGACAAAAAGAATTTGCTCAAATGGTTAATCAGCAAGTCAGATCGTTCTGAAAATGTCTATATTGAAGCGACACAGAATCTGGAACAACATTTTACCGAATTAGAAAAAGCATCAGAATAATTTTTCATTTTTTTTGCTTCGGCTTGCGGTTCACTTCTACCATTTCGCCTTCATCTTTTGTCTTCTTTCTTCCCCAGGCGGCCATTTCTTCTACTAAAGGCAAGAGTGATTTGCCCTGAGCACTCAATTTGTATTCAACACGTGGTGGAACTTCGGCATACACTGTTCGCTCCAGTATTCCATCAGCTTCCAGTTGACGCAAAGTCAGACTTAACATTTTTTCCGTGATATCGGGAATATTCTTCCGCAATTCGCTGAATCTTCTGGCATCCTTCCTCAGATACCAGATCACGACAGATTTCCATTTCCCGCCAACATATTTCATGGTCACATCCAGGGCACAGTGGAAGGTTTGGCCGTGTAATTTCAATTCGTATTCTTTTCCGTTAACAATCATATTTTTTAATGTGTTGGGTTCAAAATTAATTTATTCAAAATCAATATTTCCGACCAAATTGAATGTTACTATCATTATTGACAGTATCAATATTTTCCATAGTTACCTATACTTTTGTACACAAATGTAAAACAGTTCTAAAACAAAAGCCATGAAATATTCAATATTTGGTACCGGTGTAGTCGGACAAACAATAGGAAGTAAATTAATTGCTAACGGTCATGAAGTCATGATGGGATCCCGGAGTGCAAGCAATGAGAAAGGAATGCAATGGGTTAACAACAGCGCAGGAAAAGGAAAATTGGGAACATTTTCTGACGCAGCTAAGTTTTCTGACATTATTTTTAATTGCGTGAAAGGAGAAATGAGTCTGGAAGTAATGAAGCTTGCCGGTGAACCAAATCTGAAAGGAAAGTTGATCATAGATATTTCCAACCCTCTCGATTTTTCTAAAGGTATGCCACCAAGTCTGACTGTTTGCAACACAGATTCTGTAGGGGAACAAATTCAGCGGAACTATCCTGATTCCTTTGTTGTGAAAACACTGAATACAACAAATTGTCAGGTAATGGTCAATCCATCGCTAGTAGCCGGTGAACACGATTTATTTTTAAGCGGAAATGATCCTGAATCAAAAGAAAAAGTACGAACCATTTTACAACGGGAATTTGGGTGGAAAAATATCATTGATCTGGGTGATATTACCACTGCAAGAGGAGTAGAAATGCTCTTACCTATATGGGTTCGACTGTATGGAGCATTAAAAACACCTAATTTTAATTTTCACATCGCGAAATAATTTTTCAAATATCAGATCAAAGAATTCTTAATACAAATTAGTATTATTATACAAAAGCACGGAAGACTGTTCCGTGCTTTTGTATTTAAAACAAAATTAATTTCAACTACAACCCAAGCTGGTGCCACAATTCAGACATTTGTAACAAGAACCGGAGCGGATGGTGATGTGACCGCAGGAAGAACAAACTGGTGCATCGCCCATCATGGAACTCAGGTATTGATCTGTTTGATCGGCCTGGATATCCAGTTTCATTTCATGCGGAGTAAGAGTTGCTTTCGGACTCGGTGCCGGATTGGTTTCAGGCAGTGTTGAAAGTCGCTGTGGTTTTACCTGGACCAGATCTTCTCTTCCCAGATATTCCAACGCGAGTAACCTGAAAATATAATCGATGACAGAAGTAGATGATTTGATGTTTGGATGATCCACCGGACCTGAAGGATCGAAGCGTGTGAAAATAAATTTCTCTACAAATTCTTCCAGAGGAACACCGTACTGTAAACCAATAGACACAGAAATAGCGAAGCAATTCATGAGGGAACGGAATGACGCTCCTTCCTTGTGCATGTCTACAAAAATCTCCCCCAAAGTACCGTCGCCATATTCACCGGTTCTTACAAATACGGTATGTCCTCCGAGTTTCGCTTTCTGGGTAAATCCTCCTCTGCGATCCGGCAGCCGTTTCCGATGAACGATATTGGACAACTGTCTTTTGAATTTTGTATCCAGCGATTCGTTGATGATTCTTCTTGCCGCATCCAAAACCTGTTCTGGAGAAAGATGTTCGTTCCTGACAATTGCTTCTTCTTTGGTTTCCTCCTTTTTGGATTTAGAATCTTTCTTCGCAGCACCACTTGAAAGAGGTTGAGACAATTTACATCCATCGCGGTAAAGAGCTGTTGCTTTCAACCCAAGCTTCCAGCTGAGATCATAACATTCCTTCACTTCTTCCTTTGTAGCTTCATGAGGAATATTGATTGTTTTGGAAATAGCTCCTGAAATGAACGGTTGAACCGAAGCCATCATGCGGATATGTCCTTCCGGTTGAATAAAACGTTCTCCGGATTTTCCACATCGGTTGGCACAATCAAATACAGGCAGATCTTTTTCCTTGAGATGAGGAGCACCTTCAACGGTCATGGTACCGCACACAAAAATGTTTGCTTCTTCTATTTGTTCTTCTGTAAATCCAAGATGATGAAGAAGGTTAAATCCCGGTTTTATTTCAGTCTCGTGTGTAACACCCAATCGCTGCATACAGGCATCACCCAAAGTCCATCGGTTGAAAACAAAACGAATATCAAAAGCTCCGGAGGCGGCCTGTTCAAGATTGACAATATCTTCTTTTGTAAATCCTTTCGCTTTCAGAGTTTCCACATTAATGGTTGGAGCACCATGAAAACTTCCGGTTCCTTTTGCAAAATTTACAATGTCTTTAATCTGAGATTTACTGTAACCAAGAGAATGCAAAGCTCCGTGGACACTTTGATTGACAATTTTAAAATATCCTCCCCCACTCAGTTTTTTAAATTTTATCAATGCAAAATCAGGTTCTACTCCGGTAGTATCACAATCCATTACCAAACCAATTGTTCCGGTTGGAGCGATCACACTTACCTGGGCATTTCTAAAACCAAATTGTTCACCCAACTGCAAGGCTTCATCCCATGATTTGCACGCGGCACTGAGTAAGTAATCCGGACAATTTTTCGCATCAATTCCTTCCGGTTTTATATCGAGGTTTTCATACGCATCTGTTGCATGATAAGCTGCATATCTGTGATTCCGGATTACACGAAGCATGTGATCACGGTTTTTTTCAAATTGTTTGAATGATCCCAGATGCCTGGCCATTTCTGCGGAAGCCTTATAAGCGGTTCCAGTCATGATTGCGGTGATAGCTGCACCGATACCTCTTGCCTGATCACTGTCATAAGGAATTCCGGAATACATGAGTAAAGATCCGAGGTTCGCGTAACCAAGTCCGAGAGTTCTGTATTCATAGCTGCGTTCCGCGACTTCCTTCGATGGAAACTGAGCCATCAGGACAGAGATCTCGAGTACTACCGTCCAGATGCGGCAGGCATGTTGAAAAGCACTGACATTAAACTGCAGTGTATCTTCATCAAAAAATTTCCTGAGGTTTAATGAAGCAAGATTGCATGCTGTATCATCCAGAAACATGTATTCGGAGCATGGATTGGAAGCACGAATTTTTCCACCTTCAGGACAGGTGTGCCATTCATTGATCGTAGTATCAAACTGCACACCGGGATCCGCGCAACGCCATGCAGCATAAGCTATATCGTCCCAAAGTTTGCGTGCAGAGACAGAATCGATCACTCTACCGTCTGATCTTGCAGTGAGATCCCAGTTTCTGTTTTCCTCAACAGCTTTGAAAAATTTATTCGGAACACGAACAGAATTGTTGGAATTTTGTCCGGACACGGTTGCATAGGCTTCACCTTCATAATCGGAAGAATAGCCTGCCGCAATGAGAGCTGCTACTTTGTTCTCTTCTTCTACTTTCCAGTTTACAAACTTCTCTATTTCGGGATGATCCAGATCGAGGCAGACCATTTTTGCTGCACGTCGTGTAGTACCTCCGGACTTAATTGCACCGGCAGCGCGATCGCCGATCTTGAGGAAAGACATAAGTCCGGAAGAATATCCGCCGCCGCTTAATTTTTCATTCTCTCCGCGGATAGAAGAAAAATTGGAACCTACTCCACTACCATATTTAAAAATCCGTGCTTCTCGTACCCAGAGATCCATAATTCCTCCGGGATTGACCAGATCATCGTTTACAGAAAGAATAAAGCATGCATGCGGCTGTGGTCTCTCGTATGCTGAATGCGAAACATGAATTTTTTCCGTTTGAGGGTCTACATAATAATGTCCTTGTCCGGTTCCTTTAATACCATATGCGCTGAAGAGTCCGGTATTGAACCATTGCGGTGAATTGGGAGCAGCATATTGTCCGATGATCATAAATACGAGTTCATCGTAGAATATTTGAGCATCCTTATCGGTTTCAAAATATCCATGTCGTGTTCCCCATTCCATCCAGCATTCGGCCATACGGTGAGCTACTTGTTTAATGGAATTTTCTCCACCTTCAGTACCATCCTGAGTTGGCACTCCTGTTTTACGAAAATATTTTTGTGCCAGAATATCAGTTGCAACTTGTGACCAGGTTCCGGGAACTTCCACATCGTGCATTTCAAAGACTGCATCCCCTTTCGGATTCCGGATAATAGAACTCCTTTTCTCGTAGCTAAACTGATCAAAAGGAGAGACGGTATTTTCTGTAAAATATCGGGTGAATTTCATGCCTTTTCCGAAAGAGTGATTTTCACCGGAAGAAGCTTGTTCTGTTTTATTTTTTGCTTTCATCATTGATACAATTGAAATACGAAGAAATTCTCTATTCGGAAGCTCTCATATGATCCAGGTCATCTTTAAAAATAAGTATTTCCCAAAAGGTTGTGAACAATTTTTTCTGATCACTTAAAAAGTAATTTTTCGTACATTCATAAAACATTTTGAAAAGAGAAGAATGTTCATTGAAGCTTTTAATATTTGGTAGACATAACCGGAAGAATTCTAAAATCATTTAGTGTTCGGCTTGAAAATAATAAAATCACAAACTTTGAAATGAATTTGAGTGATTTTCAAGGTGGCATTTATCTATTAAAATCTTCATCATTACTTGGTATTTCAGCAATTAAAATAACTAAATTTTGAAAACAACAATTTATATTTTATTATTCGGCTTCCTATCGATTACAAATTGTTTTCTCTATTTTTAAGTGGCCGAATTAGAGGGGAGCTGACACCCTAATCCTTGTATCAACCAATTCACTCTCAAATGCACCAATTCAGCCATTAAAATAAATACACATAATGTGAAGAATATTCTTGGCGAAACGATTTATTCAGAAAACAATTTAGTCAGGTTCGGAATCTCAACAATCAACTGTTCCAATTGACCTGCCGGAATTTATTTCGTGGAAGCGCTAACAGATCAAGGCAGATTTGTGCAAAAGGTGATTAATCAATAATATCAAGGGCCATCATTGAAATAAAGCCAGAACACTACCACAAGGTAACATGGAAAGAATGACAGAGGATATATTATTTTTCCAAAATTAGAATTCTAAGAAACAATCTCGATCATTAATATATTTGTTCTATCAGAACGGGTTGGTATATTCCGGATTATTAATCACAGAAGTATCTGTAAAAGTTTTCAGGAAAGCGATCAGGTTTGATTTGTCCTGATCTGATAACATCAGACCATACTCTTTGAATGGTTTGGTCATAATGGGATCAATATTTGGTGAACTCCAGTGCACTCCGGAATTGTAGAATTCAATTACCTCTTCCAATGTTTGAAATCTTCCATCGTGCATATAAGGTGCTGTCAATTCGATATTGCGCAATGTAGGAGCACTGAATTTACCCATATCTGTTGGTCTGCCCGTTACATTATAATACCCCTGATTTTCTCCGCTGAAAACTGTATCCAGTCCGTTGTTAGTAATGACATTGTTCGTCAGCAATGGCGTACCATGACAATGAAAACAATCTCCTTTTTCCGTATAGAAAGTTACGCTACCATCCATTTCTTCAGGAGTGAAAGCTGTTTCATGCCGCATCACTTTATCGAATTTTGAATTATCGGAAATCAAAGTCCGCACAAACTGAATGATAGCATACGATGATTTCAATTTTAATTCATCAGAACTGATTGCACCAACATCCTTTATTCCGAATGCTTCATAATAATACCGTGGATACAAAGGATGTGCTTTTATTCTGGCAACAATCGTATCCATGTTTGGATCAAAGAATTCAGGTGTAAAATCTCCCAAAGGAACATGATCAAGTTTTGGTACTTGTCCATACCATTCAAAATCCGGATTCCATGCCAAATTAATCAACGGAGGAACACTGATTGATTCTCCGGAATTGCTCACAAAAACCGGAGTAGAATATGATTTATCAGGATGATGACAGGAGGAACAGGATCTTCCGTTCATGGATAAAATGTTGTCATAAAACAACATCCTTCCCAGACGGACTCCTTCGACGGTCGTAGGATTGAAATCAGGAATAACCGGAACCGACCATCCTGTTGGCACTCTTAATTCATAAGGAGTCGGCGTATAGGAAGATTCAGGGACAGGAGTCTCTTCAGTGTCTTTTTTACATGAGCTGATGCTAAGTATTCCTGTTACAGAAACCAGGAACAGCATGCAGGTTATTATCCTTTTCATGGTACTATGTTAAATACATCTGCTCCATTCTTCATAAGCTTATCCATGGCCATCATATTCCCCATGGAATAATTTCCGTCCATATCAAAATCATACACCATAGGATTTCTGAACCATTCGTTCAAATTCATCGCAAGGTTGATTTGATTGTTGCCGGATCCTATGCTGAAATTTCTCCAGGCTTTTCCATTCACCAAATAAGTATTTGTTCCGATGTGCATGGTAAAACCATAACTCAGACTACTGTCAATGAATGAGCCTTCAAACTTCAGGAAATGATATCCACCACCCATAGGTACAGGCCATTCCATCTGTAAATTTTCTACTGTAGCAGGCAATGCTCCTGTTTGATTTGTCGAGGAATCCAAACCAATACTGTATGCGATTCCGATATAGGATCCTTCAGGTACTGAACTCAAATTCATTTTGCAGGTTGAACTTTGTGCCGCATCAACAAATAAGTAATCAGATATTTTTATTTCCGAACTGTCAGATTTTATCAATTTTAAATTCGATAAATAATACCAGACTCTGGAAACCGAATAATTATATCCCGCTTCATTGGTGTACATCAATGAATCAAAATACAAGGATTGAGCGTCTACACTATGCGAAATAGTAATCGTAAAAGAATTGGGGGTAAGCGGAGTTGGCTCCGTTTCGGAATCTTTTTTACATCCACCCAGCAGTACCGCCAGGGAAATAACGGAAATGAATATTTTTTTCATCTTTTTATAGTCTTATCGCAGCATATAAATAAACGACATTCATGCAAGTTTGTAAATGATGGGAGTCAGGTTGTTGGTTTCGGGTTCCTGGTTTCGGGTTAAAATTCACGTAGTGACTTGTCTCTTGCTTTGGGTTTTGTGTCAGAAAATTTTAAAGGTCCCTCGCCCCTTCTTCCCCAGAACCCGATACCTTGTACTTAATACCTAGTACCTAATACCTAATACCTGGTACCTAGTACCTAATACCTAATACCTAATACCTGATCCCCAACACCTCCTACCTACCCCCAGAACTACTTCTAAATTTTATATTGGAAATAATTAAAAGTACCCCGATCAATAAAAAGAAACCGGAAAAGGTGATAGTATAAAAGAAGGGCATTTCGTGGGAAATAATTTGTTGGTGAGTGAGTTGTCCCTGGTACAATGCTTTCGTCCATCCCGCTCCGAGTAACGCAATCCAAAAAATAAAAAGTGCTGTGTTCGCCGTCCACATTCCTGCAATAAATTTCCGACTGGCTTTTTCACTTTTCCATTGGATATACATCACCGAAGCAAGCAGAATCATAGTGTTGATTCCAATCGTTGTTCCCATTGCATGCGCTACTGTGAAATGTGTTCCATGAGTATGATTATTGATTGCCGGGACAGATAATAGTATAGCAAGAATCAGATTGAGAAAAACCCAAGCATCCGCTGCGGATAATAAAAGATATGCAGGATTATTTTTATTCTTCTGAATTTCAGATACAGTTCCCTTCCATTGATACAAAATATTTCCAAGAATCAGTAATTCAGTCATACTAATGATGTAGGAAACATTTTTTATCCAGGGAGATGCAGGAACAATGTATGTATGATGCCCCCAATTGAACATCAGATTTGTGAGTCCGAGAAAAAAGAAAAAGAAAGTTTTCTTCGAATGGACAACCTTACTGTTTCCGCTTATTTGTTCCATGAGGTAAAATGCTGTTCCATAAACCAGCATATTCCATGATCCCACCATTGATCCGAGTGCTTTCCACTGTACTGTTGTATCGCGCACGAGATTATCACGGAAAAAAGAGAAGATCCACAATTGAGATTCAAGAAATGTAAAGGCAAAAAATAAAATGCCTGAACACCACATCCAGAGATAAACCGGCCATTTTTCTTTATAAGTAAAAACGGTTCTAAAAAAGTTTATTAGAAATAATGTCCAGTAAGAAAGAATGAGCAAACCAAGCCATGGAGGAAATTCGAGATATTCTCTTCCCCCGAACGTGCCACTCGCATATAGGAAACTCATTAGTATAATTACACATACCATCAGTATATAATGCATCCATCCAAGGCGCAGGGAATACCAGTTGTGCTTTACAATTCTCGGCAGATAATAATAAATGCCACCACTCGCAGCAGTAAAAATCCAGGAGATGACAAGAGAAACATGCAAAGGACGCAAACGTGTGAAAGGAAAACTATCCTTCATCCACAAAGGAAAAACATATTGCAATCCACCTGCTAATCCGAAAGTCAGTCCGGCTAAAAGCAACACAACAGACGTCACCAAAAACACATGCGCAAGAGTATCGGTTTTTTCCGTCGCCATCGTGAAAGCGAAATACAGAATAATCCGATAAATAAACCATGACCCTTCTCAGGAAGAGCGCTATGTTAGCTTATCCTTCTTTTTAATTTTTCAATTCAATGCAAAAAAGAGAGAATAATTTTCAATACAGAGCGATCATTCTCTGAAAATTGCAACACTATGATTTTATTCTGAGCTTCGCGAAAATTTTATCCGTGCAAATTAAACCTGTTCAAATTGAGCAGTAAAATGTCTCAGGAATAGAGGCTCATGTGTAATCTTCAAACCCTTTGCAGAAGATTTATTCTTTATAACCTCCTCAAACACTTCTATTACATAATCAATATGACTTTGGGTATAAACTCTCCTCGGGATAGCAAGTCGGACTAATTCCATCGGAGCAGGAATTAATTTTCCCTGTTCGTTATATTTACCAAACATCACTGAGCCAACTTCCACACAACGTATTCCTCCGGAAAGATACAAAGCGCAAACAAGTGCTTGTCCGGGATATTGTTCCACAGGAATATCCGGATAAAAACCTTTTGCATCAACGTATACCGCATGACCACCAACAGGATAAATCATCGGAACTCCTTTTTTAAATAAAGCTTCTCCTAAGTAAGTAGTGCTGCGGATTCTGTATTCGAGGTATGCCGGATCAAAAACTTCTTCCAATCCGATCGCAATTGCTTCCATGTCGCGACCGGATAATCCACCGTATGTGGCATATCCTTCTGTGATGATGAGAAGCTGCGTGCAATCGTCAGCAAGTTTTTTATTTTTCAACGAAAGAAAACCTCCCATGTTCACAAGTCCGTCTTTCTTTGCACTCATCATGCATGCATCGGCAAGTGAGCACATTTCCTGTGCTATTTGACGGAATGATTTATCTGTATATCCGTTTTCCCGTGCATGAATAAAATATGCATTCTCTGCAATCCTGCACATATCCAGAATGAAGAGAATCTGATTTTGTTTGCAAATTTTTGCAATCTCTTTTGCATTCGCCATACTCACCGGCTGTCCACCGCCACTATTATTTGTGACTGTGAGAATCACTCCTGCAATATTTTCAGCTCCGTGTTCTTTGATCAGAGATTTTAATTTCTCTACATCCATATTTCCTTTGAAAGGATGGAGCACCGAAAAATCCTTTGCTTCAGGGATCGGAATATCAATCGCTGTAGAACCGGAAAATTCAATGTTTGCACGTGTTGTATCAAAATGTGTATTGGAAATAAAAATCCTTCCCTTCCCTCCCAAATGACTATACAGAATTCTTTCAGCCGCTCTACCCTGATGTGTAGGAAGAATATACGGCATACCTGTAAGGTCATGCACCACTTTTTCAAATCTCAGCCAACTCCTTGCTCCGGCATAGGATTCATCCCCTGCCATCATTCCTGCCCATTGATTCTGACTCATGGCAGAAGTACCGCTATCAGTCAGAAAATCGATCAACACCTGATCACTTTTCAAAAGAAATGGATTGAAATGTGCATTTTCCAAAAATGTTTTGCGTTGCGATTCTGTGGTAACAGAAATCGGTTCCACCATTTTAATCCGGAATGGTTCAAAGATTGTTTTGTATTCCATAATATTAATTCCTGTGAGCTTTAATAAAATATTTTCCTGTGTCCATCAACTTTGTTCATACACCAATTCAAACAGACGCAAGAGCCTGTTCCAAATCCCAGATTATATCATCTGCGAATTCAACTCCAATTGAAAGGCGAATCAATTTTTCGGAAATAGACAAACGATCGCGGTCTTCTTTCGATACATCACAATGCGTCATCGTAGCAGGATGTTCTGCCAGTGATTCTGTACTACCAAGACTCACTGCAAGTTTGATGAGTCGAAGGTGATTTAAAAATTTAAACGCTTCTGCTTCTCCGCCTTTGATATCAAATGAAACCATTGCTCCCGGACTCAGGCATTGACGTTTGTATATTTCATGCTGTGGATCTTCTTCTTTCAGCAATCCGAGATAATATACTTTCTCTACTTTCGGATGCTTGTCGAGAAAAGCAGCAACTTTTTCCGCGTTACTTGTTTGCGCTTCCATCCGTACTTTGAGTGTTTCCAGACTGCGCATCAACAGCCAGCCTGTCCATGGTCCTGCCATATTTCCAAGAAATGTTCTTAGAGTTTTCACTCTTTTGATCAGTTCGAATGAACCAAGACAGGCTCCCGCAATTACATCGCTGTGGCCACCGATATATTTTGTGGCAGAATACAAAACCAGATCCGCTCCATGTGCAAGCGGATGTTGCCATAGCGGACCCATATACGTATTGTCGACCGCTACAGGAATCTTTCTGTCTTCTTTTGAAAAACGTGAAGCGATCCGCTGACAAAGTTCCATATCAATGAGTGAATTGCTCGGATTGGCGGGAGTTTCAATGTAGACCAATCCCAACTTATCTTTCTTCCCGCTCTTTTCAATCATCTCTTCGATTTGAGCTTCGCTATGTCCTGCATGAAAGGAGATAGCTGTAATTCCCAAACGACCAAGTACCTGATGAATGAAATGATCTGTTCCACCATAAAGAGGGGAGCTGTAAAGCAGTAAATCTCCGGGAGATAAAAACTCCATCAGGACTGTAGTAATGGCGGCTAATCCGCTTTCGAACACGGCACAATCATCCGCTTTATCCCACAATGTCAATCTGTTTTCCAGAATTTCCAGATCGGGATTATTGATTCGCGAATAAATCAGGCCAAGCTTTTCATTATCCCTTGCAAGGCGATGTCCGTAAGCAACTTCAAAAAATGCTTTGCCGGCTTCCGCGGTTTTAAATACGAATGTGGAAGTCTGAAAGATCGGACATTTGATCGCGCCTTCTGACCATTCCGGCTTATAGCCGAAAGACATCATGAGACTTTCGGGTTTAAAATTTCGTTCCATCTTCTGAAATTATAATGGTTTGAATTTTGCCTGAAAAAATCTAAGGTACTGAGGTTCGAAAACCATTTTCAGTCCTTTAATTTTTTTCCTTCTTGTAAATACTTCATTCACACTCTCGGCTATCACATCCATATGTGCTTGTGTATATACCCGACGTGGAATTGTTAAACGAACAAGTTCGAGTTCCGGGTAATAATGATCACCGGTTTCACGGTTTCTGCCGGCTGATACAATTCCTCTTTCCATCGTACGCACCCCTGAATCAAGATAAATTTCCGCCGCGAGAGATTGAGCGGGAAACTGCGTTTGCTTTAAGTGCGGTAAAAATCTTTTTGCATCGATAAAAATTCCATGACCACCTATAGGAACCACGATTGGAATTGCCATGCTGATTAATTGTTCACCGAGATATTCCACTTGTCCTATTCGTGCCCGGATATGATCATCATGAACTGATTCAGAAATTCCAATAGCCATAGCTTCCATATCTCTTCCCGCCAAACCGCCATATGTATGCAAACCTTCATACACGACAACAAGATTGCTGGCTTCATCATACAAACGTTTGTCGTTCAGCGCGAGGAATCCACCAATATTTACCAATGCATCTTTTTTAGCGCTCATAGTGGCTCCATCAGTCAGGGAACAAATTTCCTTTACAATTTCCGCCACCGATTTATTGGCGAATCCTTTTTCACGCACTTTGATGAAATATGCATTCTCCGCGACACGCGTCATGTCGTGAATGATCTTGATTTTGTGCTTAATTGTATAGGCTCTTAATTCACGAAGGTTTTCCATTGAAACAGGTTGTCCACCGGCCATGTTGACACTCGTTGCAAGCGACACATAAGGAATTTTTTTTGCGCCATGTTTTTGCACCAATGCATCCAGCTTGGCGATATCGACATTCCCTTTAAAGGGATGCATGCTCAGTGAATCATGAGCTTCATCGATGATTATATCTGCAAAAGTTCCACCGGCCAATTCCTGATGCAGTCGTGTTGTGGTAAAATACATATTGCCGGGAATGATATCCCCCGGTTCGATCATGATTTTGGAAACAATATTTTCGGCTCCCCGTCCCTGGTGTGTTGGAACTACATAGCGGTATCCATAATATTTCCGGATAGCTGCTTCGAGGTGATAGAAATTTTCACTGCCTGCGTACGCCTCATCACCGGTCATCATGCCGGCCCATTGTCTGTCACTCATGGCTGAAGTTCCGCTGTCGGTAAGCAAATCGATATACACATCTTTTGAATGCAGGAGAAAAGTATTGTATCCGGCCTTTTCCAATGCTTTCATTCTTTCTTCCCGGCTGGTCATATGAACCAGCTCCACCATCTTTATTTTGTAGGGCTCAGCCCAGGATCTTTTTTTCGTTTTCATTCTTGATAATTGAATTTTCTATTGAATACCTGTCGACTTTATTTTTTTTCTGATTTTATTTTAATGCTACGGGAGAACCTGTATAATTGGATTCACCAGAAAATTTTGCTACATATTTCAGGTACTCCATCACCTGTTGAATTTCTTCATCACTCAAATGAAGATTGGGCATGCGAGGAGATCCGTATTTGAGATAGGAAAATGCAAGTGCTTCAGAGGGTGAATTCTGAACCAAACTATTGCTAAGTTCAGGTCCGAGGTAACCACCTAAACCAAAGATCTGGTGACAGGCACTGCAGTTGTATTTTTGATAAACCAATTTTCCCTCCTGTGCTGAAATCCCCGGAGGATCAATCCAGACTGATGAATCTGTTCCTTCAGTATACACCCATACTGAATAGACAATAAAAGCAATCGTAAGCAACGATAGTACTCTGGCCCTGGTATTCAATTTTCCTCGTAAATTTGAATTACAAATTGGATATCACTCTTGAATCATCCTGCCGGGAAATAAAATTAGTAGATAAAAATTTCCTTGCTTGCAAATGCAACGAACCGGAAAAATCATCACAGGAATCTATTCCCAATCGATACAATTGCAATGGGCAGAAGAAAACAGGAAATACACGTATTCCTGTTTGTGAATTTGTTCAAGGATAAAAAGAACTGCCGGTATTAATTCCCCGATCCAATTTCATTGTATTTTCAAAACAAGGGCGTACCACCAACATTGTATGCATGGAATGCGAGCAGTGGAATATGAGTATGGTAAGCGAGTTTTCTGGTGAGTGAACGACTTGTAAGTTTATCGAAGAAATTTCTCTTCCTCATAGAAACAGAAAGTATGTCGATTTCATTGTCGGTGATAAATATATCCAGAGCGTCAATTGTATTTTTTGACGAAATAAGGTTGAAAGAAAACTTGTCGTATGGAATATTTGTGGTGACTTGCCCTTTGAACCATTCCAACATTCTGCCTTCCATTTTACTGTCCAGATTATCATCCACATGAAGAATAATAATTTCTGCATTGAATGGTTTCATGATTTCAGCCAGAAGATAGATGGACTGAAAATCATTGTCGGCATAATTTGTTGCAAATACTACTTTTTTCGGCACACGGTATTTAGATTCTGCCGGGATTGCCAGAACCGGGCAATGACATTTTTCTATGACATCCGCAGTATTGCTCCCGATCAGAAATTCGGTCATTCCGCTTGCACCTTTTGTTCCCATCGCAACCAGATCAATTTTCTGATCCTTGACTGCTGCAATAATTTCTTCTACTGCAAAACCAATGGTGGTGATATTTTCTATTTCAACTTGTTGAAAGTTGGATTCAATTTCTTTTTTAATTGCATTCAAATGGTTGAGTGAATCCCTTTCGAGGGTCATAGGATCAACAGCCAGTATAACTTCATTGGCAGATACGACAGGTAAATGTGTTGAATGAAAAAGCAAAATCTTACTATCGAGTTTCTTTGCTAAATGGGAGGCATATTCCGCAGCATTTTTGGCATTTGCCGAAAAATCCGTCGGAACAAGAATTTTTCGAATAGGGTTTATATTAAAATTTTTCATGGATATACGAATTCGATTTCGTATCAAAACTACCTTCTCATCAATTAGGGCTATATGACCGAAGTCATGTGAAAGTTTGATCTTCATCAGGGCTGTTTTTCAATAATTTCGGTCTTTGCATTCGTTTTAAAGTCCAAGAGGAATTACCTATTTTGGAGCACATTTAAGACGATGGTGTTAACATTTATCCCAACACATAAACGCTCCGGATGAGAAGAATCCAAATCATCGGATTGGCTTTAAGCCTGATTTTCTTCGGGTTATCATTTTTGTTGCCCCAGAATTTCCATCTGGAATTCGTTTATTCATTGATTGTATTAATGACCATCTGGGCTCCCGGCAACCGGACAACCTTTGATACTAGTGTTTTATTGTCGGGTCTCATCATCCTTGGATACTTTATACACTTCAACAAAAACGCTGATTCACCGGTAGACATAGTCTCTTATATCATGCCCATACTCTTCATCTGGGCATTCACATTTGCTATTATTAAATACAAGGAATCACAGGAAAAATTGCTGAAAAGTACCCAGCATCTGGATGCCATGTTTAAACATGCAACAGAAGGTATCATTATCAGCAATCAAAAAGGAGAAATTGTGATGGCGAACCCCAGGTCGCTGGAGCAATTTGGCTATTCAGACGAGGGATTGGTAGGCAAAATGATTGAGATGCTAATCCCGGACCGTTTTACACCTAAACATAGCGGGTATAGGAAAGAATATTATGCGGAATTGCACAACAGGCCGATGGGCAAAGGATTGAATTTATTTGCTAAAAGAAAAGACGGAATTGAATTTCCGGTGGAAATAAGTTTAAGTTCATTCAGAATTAAAGATCAGTTATTTGTTATCAGTTTCATTATTGATATTACTGAAAGAAAGAAACAGGAAGATATCATCAACCAGGTAAATGAAGAGCTGGAAGAGCGGGTAGAAGTACGTACCAAAGAACTTGCTGAAGCTAACTACACGCTTGCAGAAGTGAATGCCAATCTGCAGGAAGAAATGGATGTTCGTGCCAAAGTTGAGGATGCCTTGCGCGACAGTCAGCGATTGTACAGTACTATTGCCCGAAATTTTCCTAATGGAATGATTTGCGTAGCTGATAAATCTATGCGGACAGTTTTTATTGACGGGAAAGAGCTTCTGGAGTTGAATTGCAAACGCGATGAACTCACAGGAATGCCTGTAGAATCGCTTCCGTTTTGGAAAGGCGAGCCACAGGTAACCGAGCAGCTGAAAAAAGTTTTCAATTGGGAAAGTATATCCATGGTGTTTGAACACAACCAGAGGAACTATAGTATTATCTCCGTTCCGCTTCCCGATGCCAAGGGTTTTGTAAAAGAAGCATTGATTGTAGTACAAAATATTACAGAAGTCAAAAATGCAGAAAAAGAAATTCTGCTTTCTCTTGAAAAAGAAAAGTCGCTGAATGAGATGAAATCAAAATTTGTTTCGATTGCATCGCATGAATTCCGTACGCCACTCAGTACAATTCTCTCGTCAGTATCTCTTCTTGAGCGGTACCAGAATCCGGAAGATGCCGAGAAGAGATCGAAGCATATTGAAAGGGTAAAATCATCCGTCAAGAATCTTACAGAAATCTTAAATGATTTTCTCTCACTGGAAAAACTGGAGGCAGGAAATATTGAAGCACATCCAAGTACCTTCAACCTGATTCAGTTTGTAGAGGAAGTGCGGGAGGAATTACAAGTTTTGGCAAAACCCGGACAAACAATTCAATACAGTCATACAGGAGAGATTCATGATGTTGTTCTCGACAAGCAATTGTTGCGAAACGTCTGTATTAATCTTTTGAACAACGCGATCAAATATTCACAAGAAGGAAAATCTATTGAGTTTACAACATCCGTTGGCAAAGAGATTATCATCAGTGTTACAGATCACGGCATGGGTATACCCCCTGAGGATCAGGAACATCTGTTTGAACGTTTTTTCAGGGCAGCGAATGTGACCGCCATTCAGGGAACGGGACTGGGTTTGAATATTGTGCGTCGTTACGTTCAATTATTGAATGGAAAAATAGAATTCACAAGTGAAATAAATAAAGGAACTACCTTTACCATTGTATTACCATTGATTCCCACACATACAATATGAAAAAGATCTTACTCATTGAGGACAACAAGGACATGAGAGAAAACATCTCTGAGATTCTTGAATTGGCAAATTACACAGTAGTTACTGCTCCAAACGGGCGTGTCGGTGTGGAACTGGCCGGAAAAGAAAACCCCGATCTGATTATTTGCGACATTATGATGCCGGATCTGGACGGATATGGAGTGCTGTATTTGTTGAGTAAAAATCCTGCTACATCAGGAATTCCCTTCATCTTCTTAACTGCGAAAGCTGAAAAGTCAGATATGCGCAAAGGAATGAGTATGGGGGCTGACGACTATCTCACAAAACCATTTGAAGAAATGGAATTACTGAATGCTGTGGAAGCCCGTTTGAGGAAAAATGAAATCTTCAAAAAGGAATTCAACAAGAATGTAGAAGGACTCAATGAATTTCTTGCAAAAGCAAAAGGTCTGGAAGAATTGAGTAAACTTTCTTCTGAACGTAAAGTGCATCATTTCAAAAAGAAAGAAATGATTTACATGGAAGGCGATGAGCCGAATGGAATTGTGTTTATGATTAAAGGGAAAGTGAAAACTTTCAAAACAAATGAAGACGGGAAAGAATTCATCACTTCCATTTCAAATGAAGGAGATTTTATCGGCTATATAGACTTGATTGAAAACAGTGAATACAGAGAATTCGCTGAAGCTTTGGAAGAAGTGGAAATTTGTATCATCCCTAAACAAGATTTTTTCTCCCTCCTCTACTCCAACCGGGATGTCGCGGCTAAGTTCATCAAATTGCTGAGCAATAACTTGCAGGAAATGGAAGAAAAATTAATCAACCTGGCATATAACTCCGTTCGTAAACGCGTAGCGGATGCATTGATTTCTCTGCAGAATCAATTTGTCCATACAGGCGACAAATCACCTGTATTCTCAGTGTCACGTGAAGATCTCGCCAGTATGGTAGGCACCGCGACTGAATCAGTAATCCGGACCTTGTCGGATTTCAAAGAAGAAAAATTGATCGATATACGGGATAAGAACATTTACATTTTAAACCCGGAGAAACTGGTAAGAATGAAAAACTAAATATTCCACGTTGAGGAAAGATATATTGCAAGGGCCGGACTTATTCAGAGTTCCGGCCTTTTCATTTTCAGTAAAACCTTTAAAAACTGGTGTATATTTGTCGCATAACCATTCAAATTCAAATTTTCCGGACTATACTATGAACAGAAACTATATCGTGTTTATCGCAGTTCTTCTTTTTTCCTGTCACTTTGTAAATGCACAAGGATTAGAGCCTGGAGATGAAGGAAAGATCCGTGCCGGTTTGCGACTGGGTGTTGGTGCAGGATTCGATAATCAAACCATTTTTACAACCTATGACGGGATTGATATTCATCTAAGTGCAGGTGGTGGTGTGGCTATAGGAGCGAACATCGGATACCGCTTGTTTGATCAGCTCGAACTATGCTCAGATCTTGTATACCAAATCAGTCTATTAGATCAACCCGTAAGCAATGCCTCTGCAAAATTTACACGATTCGTTTTCTCACCGGTTGCTAAATATTTATTGTTTCTAAAAAAAGATAAGAGCAGGATCAGCATTAATCCCGGATTCGGCTGGGGATTTTACAGTTCCGGCACAACTGATATTAATGCAAGCGATATCCCGAATGGCGGACATTTTATCTATGAATACAAAAATGCTTCCGGTCCTGTTGTATGTGCAGAATTTGAATTTTGCACAAGGAAGAAACTCGCTTTCACAGGCGGTCTTAAATATTATAGTGTAGAATACACATTGGACAAATTGAAAATCGACGGAACCACTATTCCATTTAATATGATCTATCAACAGGATTTGAAACGAATCAGTAAAGTAGATGGATCTGGAATAGATATGTATATTGGAATATCCTGGTTATTTTAAAAGATCACCACGTCTTAAAAAAAAAGGCCCGGACTTCAATCCGGACCTTTCTTTTTCATTGTGAAAAAGCTTACATCACCGCAATTTCTTTTGCTTTTGAAACAAGGACTGCCTTTTTATTCAGACTCAGTCGCAGAACACCGTCAACATATTGAGCCTTGACGTCGTTTTCCATTACATTTTCAGGAAGTGTAAAAGAACGCAGAAAGGATGAATAATTAAATTCCTTACGGGTAAAGTTTTTTTCCTTCTCCTCTTTTTCCATCTTCTTCTCAGCAGAAATTGTCAAAATCCCATCTTCAATCTTTACTTTAAAATCTTCTTTCTTCAATCCTGGAGCAGCAACTTCAATTTGGTAGAATTTTTCATCTTCCAATACATTAACAGGTGGCAGAAAGTCTTTTTTCAACAAACTGTCGAATCCCAAATTTTCTGTATCAAAAAAGTCTGACAACAGAGAACGGTAAGCAGGCATGTCAGCGAGATTTCTTTTGATGAGTGTCATGGCCTTTGGTTTTTGTAGATTGATTAATTGAAAACTCAATGTAAAAATACAATTAGTTCAAGGCAGAATCAATGACAGCTGTCATCCGGAAATGTCCTTTCATGAAAGAAAATGCTCCGGAATAAGTATAAGTTCAATGCAAATTTGTACTAAAATTGCAATTGAAAAGGGATATTATTCTAAAATGCACTTTGAAAAAAACTTTACTTACTGAATCGGTTTGTTTTAAATTCACTCTTCGTTTCAGTCAATTAATTCTAATGTTTATTTTCAATTGAATTAATTTCTGTCCTCTGGCATGTAACAAAGACAAGTCACCTTTTGCATGATGTGTAGGATTTGTAAAATGCTACGATTTTCATCATTATCAACAGGCTATGAGAGCAACTCTACGATCCAATCAATGACTTATCCACTTTTTTCAATGCAAGCAAGGGAATTCCTGTATGATGAGACATGAGTTGAGTCATACTGGAATGGAACAGTGACTCAGGAAAGTGTTTTGGGTGAGTAAACATCGCCAACATATCAGCCTGAGACTTGCCTAAAAAACTTTCAATCCCCTTTGAGACAGAATTATATTTTGAAATATACCCTGAAAGAGCAGGATAATGAATCCGTTTCTTTATTTTCCCCATGATTTTTTCGACTTCCTTATCATCATGCAAAATATTCTTGTCATCTATAAACAGAAAAGCAATTTCAGCATTCAATTTTTTCGCGAAAGGAATCAGTGACTGTGCAGAATGAACATTGTCTTCTTTCAAATCAGTTGAAAACACAATCTTTTTAATACCTGAGTATTCCGCATGCAAAGGTACACTCAACACAGGACAATGTGCATCGCGAATCACTTTAGCTGTGGTGCTGCCCATTAATAATCGCTCCAGTTTACTTGTGCCGGTGGCTCCCAGAATTATCATATCCGCTTTCAATTTCTTTGCTGATTTAACAATTTGTTGATGAGACAAGCCTCGAGCAATGACTATTTCAAAACTCAGAGATTTAAATTCTCGCTTCAATTTTTGCATCTGCGCGTTCAGTTTTTTCTGCATGGCTTGCTGCATCTGCTGATCAGCATCTTCAATGGAAGTGAATGGCATTTCAGAATACATGATCGCTGATTCAAAACTATGCAACAGGACTATCCTTGCTTTGAAAGTGGAAGCCAGTCCACATGCATAACGTGCTGCATGAAGAGCAGAAGGAGAAAAGTCGGTGGGACAAAGAATGAGTTTCATGTTTTAGATTTCTATAAGCTAAATTAATGAATTCACAGATGTAAAGGATGACAAATGACAGCTATCTTATTTACAATTTCCAGAGTGAATTTGATCTGATAGAAAGAAAGGGTGATAAAACAAATTTGCAATGCTGACGGTGGTCATTCTATCTACGAACTGTCTGGAGTATCTTTCTTGTATACACAAAGTGCATATGTCTTCATTGAAAACAATTGTTGTCCCGACAGATTTTTCAGAAAACGCCTTTCATGCATTAATTTACGCGGTGGATCTGGCTAAAACAAGCAATGCCATTATACATTTGCTTAATGTATACCACATTCCGAATCCGCTTAAAACATTGCCGCTGGAAATCATCATTACTCCCGACGAATTGAAAGCCAGTTCCGATTCAATGCTAAAGCAAACAAGTCAGCATCTGAAAGATCTTCGCCCGGAATCCGGTCCGGTAGTTTGTCATTCTGAAAACGGTTTTGCATTACAGGAGATAAATCATTATGCAAATTACATCCATGCCGACCTTGTAGTAATTGGCATGACCGGAGGAGGTAAAATGAAAGAAAAAATTCTTGGAAGTACTGCAACCGGATTGCTACACCACTGCACGATTCCGGTTCTTGTAGTTCCTGAGAATATTCCATTCCGGGTTCCGAAAAAAATTCTTTTCGCAAGTGATGGTTCTGTGGTTCATTCCCAATCGCATTTAAAAGTGCTGATGGAAATGGCAAATAAATATGAAAGTACAATTGATATTCTTTCAGTCTTGTCACATGAAAACATGCATCGTCGTGAAACTATTATGGATCTGTTGGATCGCAGTTTTCTAACCACGAGACATCACTATTATTTCCCGGAAAAAACTGACATTAACAAAACGATTAACGAATACATTGCAAGGTTGGAAACAGATTTACTTGTAATGATTCCAAGAAAGCTCAATTTTCTGGAACAGCTTTTCGACCGGAGTCACACACGTGCTCTTGCATTTCACACACGAATTCCATTGTTATCTATTCCGGATTTTTAATGCAAAGCAGAGATTATTTCTGCTCCTTTAAAAAGGACAATGATCTAGTCACATAGCCTGCAATGAATGTTAAATCGTCCAATTTGATTTGGAATTCAGTCATTGTTAAAGATTATCATGCTCACTTCTGATTGTGATCAGGGAAAAGATGTCCTAAAAATGAGTTGAATCATGAACAATTCTCATGGAATTGGTGTATTTTTGTATATCTAATACTTAAAGCCATGAAAAATACATCAAAAATATTGCTGGCATTGGTAGGTGGTGTTGCTCTTGGAGCAGCCATTGGTATCTTACTCGCCCCCGACAAAGGTTCTGAGACAAGAAGCAAATTGAAAGCTACTGCACGAAAATTTGGCGATAAAGCCAAAGACAAATTTCGCGAAAGCATGAATGCTGCCTCTGATCTTCGTTCAAAAGTGGAAGAAGAAGCTGAAGAACTTATCTGATTTATGAAAGCAGACGAGAAGCAGGACATCGAAGAAATTGTTGACGCCGCGAAGGAGTATATAGAAACGCGGAGTGAAATCAGTAAGCTGAAGGCTATAGATAAAGGAAGTAAGGTAGCCGGAAGTGTTGCTTCCGGCATCATCCTTCTTTTGTTGTTTTTTGCCATACTTACATTTATGAGTATTGCTCTTGCTTACGCTTTGTCGGAATGGATCGGCAGAGCTTATTCAGGATTTCTCCTTGTAGGTCTGTTTTATCTGTTGGTATTCATTCTGCTTGCAGTGAATAAATCAAAATGGATTGAATTACCGGTTACCAATTCGATCATTCGCAACTTTTTTAAGGATCATGAAAAAGATTGAAACAAGCGAACAGCTAAAGCTCGAAATCGCACGATTAGAAGGAAGGGCAAAAGAACAGGAAGAAAACCTGAGGGAAAGTCTGCGTGATCTCCGCGAACAATACCGTCCTGAAAACATGGCATTGAATGCACTTTCTTCTATCACCGGTATCAACATCAACAAAAGTGAATTCCTGAAAAACGGAATCGCGATGGGACTATCACTCGTTTTACAACGTTTCGTTTTCAAAACGGAAAAAAATGTTGAAAGGAAAATCTATTCCTGGATTGACGAACTTTTTGATAAAATAAAAAATTTATTGAATAAATTCAGTTCAATGGGTTCAACAGGTTCGGAAAAAATTGAAGAGAAAGATTAATTCAAAGGCCCATCTGGACATCTGATTCAGATTTTTCCTTCTTTATTTCATGGTCACCTCTTTAGATTTTGTTACTGAATACGATTGTAGTCTGTAAGTATCCGTGTGCTTTGTCCGGAGAACTTTACGGTTCCATGATCATTAAAGGTATTCTGTATAAACTCAATTTTTCAGTAGCCTTGCCCCTCAAAATCAGTCTCAGTTTCTGTTTCCTGAATGATCGCTTTGTTCCGGGCAACAAAAAATAGCCTGAACTAACCCGGACTATTTTCTGTAAGATTCTGAGCTGAATCATTCCGCAGAAATTGTGTATACCATGAATAGAAACCGGCAGAGTACCTGCGCTTAGTGTGTTGAAGCTAAAATTTTCAATTACATACAGACAATTCAATAACACTTTTCAAATGCATGTCATACAACAAAATCAACCTGATGAACTCTCTTTAGCGGGTAGAATCGTGCCTGGAGTGAATTGCAACTTCTCCCGAATGACAAATCATTTCGGGAAAAAACGATTATTTCCTGCAGATATTTTTTCCTTATGCTTTTCGAAAAATAAATTCAGGCCATTCTGATTCAGACCATTCCTACATATAATTACGAAAAATGAATGGTATATCCTGCAGGGATCATGGTTCAATTATTTCGTAAACTGAAATAAGACTGGTATAAACCCAAAAGACGTAAAGCAATTTTATGTATGAATTATTTTTTCTTTCCTGTGCTCAGACCAAAAATTGTGTACAATGGACAGAACGACACAAAGCTTGTCAGAAGGAAAACAACAGCAAGTACAATAAGTACAATACCCAATGTTCCGGTGATAACATTTGCTGCATACAAACCGGCAATGATTAAAGCAATGATCACACGGATGGCACGATCAGCATTTCCCATATTCTTTTTCATAGTTTCTATTTTATGATTCAAATATAACCGGCCAAATCATTGTTGCCAGTGACATATATCACAGAAGTCAGAATTACTGAAAAAGGTTGTTTTTGCCTTAAAAGCCTACGATTTCAATTCGAAAAAGAGTAAAAGAAGAGCTGATGCTGTCATCACGAAAAAAGTAATTCCACCCAGAATATTTGAACGCTTTCCATTCGTAAAATCACCCATAATTTTCTTGTTATTACAAATGTGCAGAATCATGGCAATGAGAACAGGAGCTGTGATACCATATAAAATAGCAGTATAAATCAAGGATTGCACAGGACTGATTCCAATAAAATTGATGGCAAGGGCAATCACGAGAGAGATGATGATCACAAGATAAAATCCTTTTGCTTCGTGAAATTTTTTGTTGAGTCCTTCCTCCCATCCAAATGATTCCGAAATAATATACGATAGGGAACCGGCAAGCACAGGAATAGCGAGAAATCCAGTGCCAAGCATTCCCAATGCAAATAACAGATATGTCATATTCCCTGCCAATGGTTTCAAAGCAAGGGCTGCCTGATCTACAGTATCAATTTGTCTTATCCCGTTTGAGAACAGAATCGTACCTGTTGAAAGTATAATAAAGTACATGACAATATTTGAGAAGAGCATTCCAAAATCAATATCAAAACGCATATCCGAAAGGATCTTTTTATCAACAATGATTTTTTTTTGCAATACTTCTTCTACTTCCATGCTCGCCTGCCAGAAAAAGCAATACGGAGATATTGTTGTCCCTAAAATTCCAACTATTATCCCCATGAAATCTTTATTCCAATGAAATGTTGGAATGCAGGTTTGTTTAATAATTTCTGTCCAGTCGAGATGAGATAAAAAAGGAACAAATATGTAGCACAGCAAAGTCAGACAAAGCCATTTCAAAACATTGGCAATTTTTCTGTAGGGTAAATAAATTATCATAATCATCAGAAAAATCGTGAAGACTAGTGAAAATATTCCGGCATGCACACCGGGGTACATCATGTTCATCACTGCTCCCATACCAGCAATATCAGCACCAATGTTCAGTACAATTGCCGGGAAACTGAACAGGATCATCATGATCACAATTGCCCTGGGATAATTTCTCTTTAATGTACCTGCAAGTCCATGACTTGTCACCAAACCAATCCTTGCGCACATTTCCTGAATACTGGACACCATCGGAAAAACAAACCAAACCGTCCACAGTGTGGTGATACCAAAGGCAGCTCCGGCCTGAGAATAGGTCGCAATTCCGGATGGGTCATCATCGCTTGCTCCGGTAATCAGGCCGGGACCAAGGAGTGACAAGTAATTTGTTTTCTTTTTTGTATCCGCCATAAAGAGAAAAGCACAACAGGCTTTCTGAAAACTATAGCAAAATAAGTCATTTGATTGATTTAGACGAATAATATTCATCCTTTGAATCAATGATCTTACTCCGAATTAACTCTGACTCAACTCATCCGTTCACTTTCAAAAAAGGATTATCTTAGGGCTCAGGATTGTTGTTCATTTGAAAAATAAGCCACTCCCCCATACCGAGAATTTTTCCTGGCTTTCAGGGAATCTCCGATCTTTCTTTAAAGAAGCCGGAGACATGAGTGCTTTTGCTTCGCGGTTTTTCAGGGAAGTTTTATTCCCTCCCTATGAATTTAAGGAAGTCATTCGTCAGTGTTATGCGATTGGTAACAAATCACTCGGATTGGTTGGCATCACTGCATTCATCATCGGACTTGTGCTGGCATTACAGTCCCGGCCAACGCTTGTAGAATTTGGAGCGGAGTCCTGGCTTCCGGCAATGGTAGGTATTTCCATCATTCGTGAAATCGGTCCGGTAATAACAGCGCTTATCTGTGCCGGAAAAATCGGTTCCAGTATTGGTGCTGAACTGGGATCGATGCGGGTAACTGAACAAATTGACGCGATGGAAGTTTCCGGAACGAACCCATTTAAATATATTGTCGTCAGTAGAATTATTGCCACCACTCTCATGATCCCTATCCTTGTGATCATAGGAGATGCAATTGCATTATATGGAGCATTTCTGGCAGTAAAAATGAAAGGAGCTGTGAGCTTCACTCTTTATTTTCACCAGGTCTTTGAATCACTCGAATACACAGATGTAATGCCTTCGTTTATCAAATCATTTTTCTTCGGATACGCGATCGGATTAGTCGGTTGTTTCAAAGGATATTTCTCAAAAAAAGGAACTGAAGGCGTAGGTAAATCCGCCAACTCAGCAGTAGTAGTTGCTTCATTGTTAATTTTCATTATTGATTTAATAGCTGTACAGATCACTGAATTCTTAGGTTTAATCTGATGAACGCATTTAACAAATCTCATCCTATGTTTGACGCGAAGTCGTCTCACGTCATCGAAGAACCGATCATTCAAATTGAACATCTGGTGAAATCATTTGGAGATAATAAAGTATTGACAGATTTCAACCTCACCCTGCACAGAGGTGAAAACATCGTGGTGTTGGGACGATCAGGTTGCGGCAAATCAGTGCTGATCAAATGCATTGTCGGTTTGTTGAATTACGACAGCGGATCAATCAAAGTATATGGTAGCGAAGTACGCGATTTATCTCAGAAACAATTGGATGAACTCCGGTCGAAAATCGGTTTCGTGTTTCAAAGCAGTGCATTGTATGACAGCATGACTGTTGGGGAAAATCTGGAATTTGCTTTGCGTCGTCATGGTAAAAAACTGAGCGTGCAGGAAGTGGATGCGCTCATTCGTGAAACACTTGACAATGTGGGCTTGTATCATGCAAAAGACCTGATGCCTTCTGAGTTATCCGGTGGAATGCGTAAGCGTGTTGGACTTGCACGTTCGCTTGTTCTGAAACCGCTCATCATGTTGTATGACGAACCAACGACAGGTCTCGATCCGATCACATCGAAAGAAATCAGCAACCTGATGCTGCAAATGCAATTGAAATATCACACCTCCTCGATCATTATTTCACACGATATGCATTGCGCCGAGATGACAGCGGATCACATGGCCATTATGATTGACGGAATATGTTACGCTGAAGGGAGCTTTGAAGAATTAAAAAACAGTAAGGATCAAAAAATAAAATCATTCTTTGAGTAATTTTCAAAGACGAAAAAGTATGGATAAAGAAACTTCAAATCGAATACGCCTCGGGATGTTTGTCATCGGTGGGCTGATCCTGTTGATTATAGGATTGTACCTTATTGGAAGTAACAGAAATCTCTTTGGCAAGAATATCACTCTGTATTCAACATTCTATAATATCAGTGGTTTGCAGGTTGGAAATAATGTCCGCTTTTCAGGTATTGATGTAGGTACTGTTGAAAAAATGGAAATCATCAGTGATACTGCAGTGAAGGTTACCATGAGAGTTGATGAGAAACTGACACAATTTATTCGTACCAATTCCATTGCAATGATCGGAACAGATGGTTTGATGGGAAACAAACTTATCAATATTGAACCAGGCACAGGTGATTCGCCAACTGTTACAGATGGTGCTTCTATTCCTTCGTTGAAAAGTGTAGATACTGAACAAATGCTGCGAACTCTGAATCAAACCAATCAAAACGTAAGTATCATTTCCGAGGATTTGCGTGTACTGACAGGTAACATCAACAAAAGCAGAGGAACATTGTATACTGTATTAATGGATACTACACTTGCATTCAGTCTGAGAAAAACCCTGGAAAATATTGAAGGAGTGAGCAACAATCTGGATGAATTTACCGGTGACTTATCGTCTGTAGTGAAGGGCGTACAGGAAGGAAAAGGAACGTTAGGAGGTTTGATCAACGACAGCAGTCGAATCGCTCTCAGTTTTCAGCAATCCCTGCAAATGATTGAATCCTCCGGTAGAAATCTCAATCAGATAACAGAAGAATTGAAAACTGCAGTGGATAAACTCAATTCCGGTCAGGGTCCGGCAGGAGCTTTACTGAATGATCCGACCTCAGCAGAACACCTGAAAAAAACTCTGGCGAACCTGGATTCCAGTACAGCTAACTTCAATGAAAACATGAAAGCCCTGCAGGGAAATTTCCTTTTCCGAAAATATTTTAAAAAGAAAAATAAGGAACTGAATCAGTCGAAATAAATCCACTTCCGCTAAAGATTCATTCAATCTGTGTTACGCCTGATGGATAATTTCAATCAGATTTATAGTGCTTTTGCAAACTTTGACAAATCCAAAAAATCAAAAGTATTTATTGAATTCCTCTTGACATCTATAAATTAATAAAGTAATTTTCGTTAGAATTATTTCATTATGTCAAACATCCGATCTATGAGCTTCTTCTCCTCCGCCGTATTCTGGGGTATTGTTATCATACTTGTTGGAGTATCTATCATACTCCGTGAAGTGTTTCATGTTCACTTTCCTTTCCTGCGGGTATTTTTCGGAATCCTGCTGATTTATTGGGGAGTAAAAATGATTGCCGGAGGGTTCATCCGAAGCTCAGGCGACAACAATGTAGTATTCAATGAAAGTAGTATTGCAGATGACGGATCCAAACGTGAGTACAATGCTGTCTTCGGAAGAACTACTGTTGACCTTTTTAAAATGCAAATACCGGAACGAGATGAGAAACTTGAAATGAATGTGGTATTTGGTTCCGGAAAAGTGATTATCAACGACAGCATTCCAATACGGATAAAAATGACTTCCGTCTTCGGAAACATTCATAGTCCTGATAGGAACAATTCAGGATTCGGGTCCTCTTATTACACAACCGCTGCCTACAAAACAGGTTCACCTTGCGTGAACATGGAAATGAATGCTGTTTTTGGAAATATTGAAGTAACGAGCAGGAAGTGGTAGAATTCTTTTGAGAAATATTCCTGCAAAATTACTTGTTGAGGACTTGTAAAATCTTCTGTCCGAATTCCTGCAGAGGAACAGAACAATTGGATAAGATTACTACTCCGCTGTGAGATGTCTCAACAAATCCAACATAACTCGCAAATCCACCGGTGATCCCACCCTGCCATGTGATGCGGCTCGATTCTATCCCAAGCGGACTCACTTTCCATCCAAGCGCGATTTCCTGTAAACCGGTTTTGTGATCGTTCAATCGAACGCGAGGATTGTGCGTGTAATCAAGGACATTTTTCAACTCATTTTTTCCACCGATGTTGGCTTCCAGAAAGCGCATCATGTCGCCCATGGAAGAATGAAATGCTCCGGAAGGCGCGAGTACATCATAGGTCCAGTGTGGAACAGATTTCCCGGTAGGATTGTATCCGTTGATGAATTTATACTTTATATTTTCAGTCACACCAATTCCTGTATTTGTCATTCCAAGAGGTCTGAGTAAATTATCAGTAACTACATCTTCGAAAGACTTTTTCTCATGCAATGCCAGAACATGACCAAGCAAAGAGATTCCAAGTGGTGAATGCCGGTAATCATAACCGATTGGTTCCAGCAGACTATAGTTCTTCAAAAAATCGTATAAATCCTGACGTGAATATCTGGAGAATGGATCATTCTTGTCTTTCGCAGTTTTCAGGTTTTGCGGATATTCAGGAAGTCCGGAAGTGTGTGTAGCGAGGTAGCAAATCAATATAGGCTGGGGTTTTTCACTCACGTCGGGTACACATACATAAGGAGTAAATGTGTGATGACGTTCGTCTCCTATTCCAAAAGGATTTTCAGCATCCTTCATTGGTGAACAAATAATTTTTTGATACACCGGTGAAGGAACATCAACCGGGAGATACTTTTGAAGCGGATCATCGTAGCCAATTTTCCCATCGATAGTAAGTCTGGCGTAAGTAACTGCAGTAAAGGTTTCACTGAGCGGTCCAATTTCAAAAATTGTGGATGTATCAGCCCTGTCTCTTGTCCCTGGGTCATTCGCTCCATACGAATAATAGTACTTTTCACCATTTACATAAATCCCGACAATAAATCCAATGCCATCAGTCTGCTTAAGTTGTTCACCCGCGAGGCTGTCGATCCGGGTTCTGAGGGTGGCCTCATCCTGAGCATTTGCACTGAGGCTAAAAGAAAAAAACAGCAAAGCAACTCGAAGAATCGATTTCATAGTCAAATTAAATGGTACAGGTTAGGCGTGTTCTTCCGTTTTGAAAGCAATTAACGGGATATGTGTATGGTAAGCCATCTTCTTAGTGATGGATCTGTTAAACATCTTTTGAATGAATGAACGTTTATGCATAGTCATCGCTACGAGATCAGCTTTGCTTGACTCGATGAAAGAATTTAATCCTTCATACACATTTTTATTTTCCAATAACTGAAATGAAATCTTGTCATACCTGCTGTCTTCAGCGATTCGTTCTTTGAAACGTTCAATAGCTTCAAATTCATAGGTAGAATCGTAAGAACCGGATGAAATGTGTAACAACACCACTTCAGCATCAAAGGTCCGTGCGAAATCAATAATTTCTTCCACATGTTGAAAGTCTCCTTCAGCATAGCTTGTGGCATAGACAATTTTTGAAAAAGAAGTGAAGCTTGCAGCTTCAGGGACTGCCATAACCGGACATTGCGCCTGCTCCATGACAGAAGCTGTTATTGTTCCAACCAAAGCTTCGCGAATTCCGGAAGCCCCCTGAGTACCCATCACTATCATGTCGATTTTATTCTTCGCGGCTGCTTCAACAATTTCTTCTTCAGCATAACCCTGTGAAACATAATAGGAAATTTCCTGACCGGGATTTTCCATTTTCAGTTTCGCGACAAGTTTTTGCATGGCTTCCTCGGATACTTTTCTTAATTCATCATCAGCCTGTGGAAAAACCGGAACATCGGTAGCGTAAACCGGAATTACAAAACTGTGGAATAAGAGCACATTTGCTTTTTGCTTTCGAGCCAGTTCAAGGGCGAATCGAATAGCATGTCCGGCGTTGCCGGAAAAATCTGTGGGCACCAGTATATTTTTCATGATCGTAATTTTTCACTGGTTGAACATATATTAACAACACTCAATTCATACTACAAAGATACGCATTCAATTCCTAAAGAAATAGCATCAGTATCTATTAACCAGGGCAATACGATTGTAGGGTATTAATTTATCATTATCCATAAAAACCACATCACCATGATTTAACAGAACCATTTCAATTATATCATCTACAGCATCTGAAATTTTACTGCGGGATCCCTCTACTTCATCATCAATAAGAATAGTGTAACTGTCGCTACCAAAACGCGCACTTTGTTTGAAATCTTTTTCGACCAACAACAAACGACCTTTAGCTTCAGCGGCAGATCTCCATACTTCTGCAATACCGGAAGAATAAGTATCGGAACTAATTGCTTTGCTCAATAAATCAAGCGCTTCATTTTGTTCATTGCCTTCAAACTTTTCGAAATATGGATTAATTCGTGATCGTATTTCATCAAAATTGGCATGTTCATAATTTCCTTCAACATAGCCAATGATATTCTTTGAGTTATGTGTATGTTTTTTCAGATAGCCAAGAATTTTAGTATCACCCATGAATATAACAGGATCATTACTTCCCTGCATTTCTCTTTCGATTATCTCATCAATGAATCGCAAATAATTGTGAATATTCTTTTCTTCAAAAGCATGCGCATCGAAATAATCCCACCCAGGCATGCTATGCGAATTGCCAACGTCCTTCGTATTTTCCGGCATGTTATTGAAATTAACCGGAAACAAATGTGCCCCATAGCCAAAAAATGTTTTAACCTGATTTTTTGAAATGATCACTACCAGATAATTTCTGTTCAGTTTAGCCGCTCGCAGTATATCACGTATTTCGAAAGAATTGTCTACAATCACTTTTTCAGAAACCGGAAATGGCAAATGAATTACTTTCTCCACATTCATCGAAACATAAATGGCCATTCCCTTTGAAATCTCACTGAGCTTGATGGTATTTACAGCGTGGTGCAGTTTATCCATCAGGGATTTTGTTTTTTGAACACTGTACTGATTTTGCAAAAGTTCTTCAGCTTTTGATAAAAGAGTATTCAGGTATTCACGATCCAACTTATATTTCGGATTCTGAAGTTGACTTGATAAAATGATAGAAACAGCAGGGAATTCCTTTTTTCCAATCAGGGTATTTTCGGTGAGCATCGACATAATCAGAGAATTTATAATTAAGCAGATATTCCATTCGGAATCTACATCAAAAGTAATCCGGCGTGGGTGCAGTCTCCATGACCACAGTCAAGGCCTTTAATGATGTAGGTCAGTACAAAAATGAATGAAAATGAAAATAATTGCCTCCTGAGAAAGGTGTAACAAGATGAAAAAAACTACCTTTGAAGAAATCAGTTCCTCAAAACAAATACCATAAAAATGCGATTTCGTAGTTCAACACTAATTCTCCTTACACTAATTGTACTGTTCAATTCATGTAAAAAAGACGAAACAGATCCGGAACCTTCACCAACTGCCAGTACCGGAACAATTAATTTTCGTATCAATAATCAAGTGGATGGACAAGCTATACAATTTGGACAGAAAATTTATACCAATGCAGCGGGGAATGTTTACCAGGTCGATTTGCTTAAATATTACCTCAGTCATTTTACCCTGATCAAATCAGATGGCACTGAATACAATTTAAACAACCACGAACTTATCAATGCGGAAGTGGATACTACATGTCAGTTTTCAGGAGTAAATGTTCCTAACGGCACATACACTCATTTGCGATTTTACCTTGGAGTGGATACTGCCAGTAACCATAGCGGTGCTCAGGAAGGAGATCTGGATCCAGTCAATGGAATGATCTGGACCTGGAATACCGGTTATATCTTTTTCAAACACGAAGGAGTATTCACCACTACAGCCGGCAGAGATACTTCACTCCTGTATCATTATGGAACAGATCCCGTTCTTGCTACTGTGGATCTTAGTCTTTCCGGTTTTGAAATCAAAGGCAATTCAAAAAAGATATTTCTCACTTTTAATCTCAATAAACTATATGCCGATCCTGTTGTCGTGGATTTTAATAACAACAACATACATCAGTCAACCAGTGTGGATGACAGAACCTGGATGAGTGACCTGTTTACGAATTTCCCCCGGTCTTTTACAATTGATCACATTGAATAAATGCTCATGAAAGCTCTGGAAATTCTTACTGTATCACTTCTGTTAATATTAATCAATGCCTGTAAAAAGGATTCCGCCGAAGACCCTGTTGTAACCACCACAGATGGTCATACACACATTCATATTCCCATTCCACCGGGACTTCCTGCTCTGAATATACCTGCCGATAATCCTACTACTGTTGAAGGCATTGCACTGGGAAGAAAATTATTTTATGACAATATACTTTCCGGCGACAATTCAATGTCCTGTGCTTCATGTCACAAACAAAGCTATGGCTTTACCGACAGCACACTGCAATTCAGTGTAGGCATTGATCATTTACCCGGAGTAAGAAACGCAATGCCTTTATTCAACATAGGCTATGCTCACGGATTTTTCTGGGATGGTGGAGCAGCGGATCTGGAATCGCAGGTAATCGGACCAATTCAGAATCCTTTAGAAATGCATGAAGAGCTTTCGAATTGTATTTCCGAATTGAACAACTCCACAGTTTATCCTCCGCTTTTTCAAATTGCATTCGGTACATCCACAATTACTACTCCGCTTGTGATGAAAGCAATCGCTCAATTTGAACGCACGATGCTTTCAGCCAATTCAAAATTTGACAAATTCCAACTCGGCCAGGCAACGCTTACAGCACAGGAAACAAATGGCATGAATTTATTTTCCGATCCTGCTAAAGGAGATTGCAATCATTGTCATATTCTTGGAAGTACATTTACTGATTTCGAATACAGGAATAATGGATTGGATTCTGTCTCCGCTGACAGTGGCAGGGCCAGGATTACCTTACGAAGTACAGATATGGGAAAATTCAAAACCCCAAGTCTTCGCAATATTGAAGTGACAGCCCCATACATGCATGACGGAAGATTTCAAACACTTGAACAGGTATTGAATCATTACAATACCGGATTTCATTATGCAGCCAATTTGGACCCGAATCTGCAGGCAATTCAAAAAGGCAGAATGAACCAACAGGAAATGGATGACATCATTACTTTTCTTAAAACATTAACTGATCACGAATTTCTCAGTAATCCCGCATTTTCAAAACCCTGAACTTGATCTCCTCAACTGAGCAAAAAAAAACTCCTGTGTTGAGCAGGAGTTTTTTTTTGCATTCAGCATTGCATTACATTCCGGGTTTGCATAAGCCCGCAATCTGATGAAATGTATCATGCATCGCAGTTAATTTTACTTTTATTTCATCGTCCGTCGCTTTATCAGCAATTTTATTTTTCAATTCGGAAGCTTGGGAAACCAATAGATTCAACTTCTCTTTGATTTCAGGTTTGTCCATTGACTTTGGAGCTGTAGATTTTGCCCAGGCTTCAGCTTTAGCATGCAATTCCCCTGCACGTTCGCGGATTGGCTTGAAGTCTCCGTCTTCCATAGGATGAAAAGTTGAAGACATCACTTTGTGAAAATCTGATCGTTCCTGCCATACTTCTTCTTTCGCAGCAGGAGCAACTGTTTTCGCTGCTTCTTCTTTTTTATCCTGGGCGAATGTATGGTTTGAGGTTAACACGCCGCAAAAAGCGAAGGCCAACAAAAGGGAATTTCTTGTTTTCATATGATTTTGTGGTTTAACAGATTTGAAGTGCAATTTTACGAAAAGCTATTCAATTTTGAGTGACTTTTATCACGCAGCTATCTCTGACAAACAAGCTGAATTTCAGGTATTCCTGATTCATTTTAGAAGAAATTCTATATTTCCGGCTAAATCAATGTGAATCCCATTCGTTTTCATCAAAATATTTCCTTTTTTACATCGATTAAAATCACTTTGAAGCATGATTAATCGTTGGATTGAAGCAATGTTCCGGTTGCGGGATAAAATACTTGAAGGAAAATTCCTCGGTCAGCTGAGATCGAAGTATCCGGCTGCTGAAAGGTGGTTAGAAAACCGATTTTCAATTTTACAATTTAACGGATTGCCATTAACCGCTCTGCTCATTGCATTGTTATTAAATGTGCTGTTGTTTTTTCATTTTACAGAAAAGGTGATGAATTCAAAAACAATCGTTGAGATAGATACTCATACAGCATTTTATTTTCATTCAATCCGTACCGAACGTACTGCCGGATTTTTTTATACGCTGACACAACTTGGGAATGTGATCACAATTGTTGGAATGAGTAGTCTTGTAATTCTTTATTTGATTAGCAAAAGGCTGAAAAGTTATGTGATATCTGTATTGCTCGTCGTGGCAGGAAGCGGAGTGAGTATCAGTTCAGGGAAAAATATTTACAAAGTAAATCGTCCGTCACAGTATTCATATTATCCAGAAGATTCTTATTCCTTCCCAAGCGGACATGCCACCATTGCAGTTGCATTCTATGGGCTCCTGGCCTATTTACTCATCCGTAATAATCCGGGAAACAAATTCAGAACGATAATTTTTTTCTCGGGATTGATGATGATCTTAAGTGTGGGCTTCAGTCGGATTTACCTGTGCGAACATTACCTGAGTGATGTTCTGGGTGGTTATCTGTTAGGATTGAGTTGGCTTATCTTAGCTGTAACATTTGTAGAATGGTCTTCCAGAAAACAAAAACCACAATAGCTCAGCTTGCTTTGCCGTTTTTCATCCGTTGATATACGATGGAAGAAACAGTAGCAAGGACATTGTTCAGCTTCTTGTATTCCAATCCACGTGTCATTACTCCGAGCAGATAAGGATGATCGTTGACATAAAATATTCCGAACTCACTCAAATCGCCTTCCGTTGAATTCACGCGGTAACCAAATTTTCGCGCGACGATAACATTCTTATCGATGTGTGTGATGAATCCTTCCTGGAAATCGCTTTTTGAAAGGAGCTTCAGAGCGAATTCACTGTTCTTAGGACTGAGATATCCTGCATTGTAAAGCACACGGAAGATTTTACTATAATCACCTGCATTCAGTTTGTATTCATTTGTATCAGTCACACTGAAAGGTTTTAACCTTAAATCCTCGAGCAACTGATCAAAATTCCGCTTATCCATATTTTTCCATAGAAGATCGTAAGCATTATTGTCGGAACGGGAAACCATACTTTCGAGCAATGTGCGGATCGGATATACATGACCACCAGGTAATGGAGGTACATTTTGGTTAAACACTTCTTTCGGATATTCCTTGTAGAAAACTCCTTTATCGAGGAAAGATGGATCATGATCAGCCTGCATCAAAATGGCAATCATAACCGGAACTTTGAACAAACTGGCCAGAATATATTCTTCATCAGGATTGATGCTGATGAAGGAAGGCTTATCCATTCTTCTCAGATACACTGAAGCATTCATAATATTGCCAGCGGACTTTTCAGTATTGAGGAACTGAGCAATCTCCGTTTTGATGTCTCTCATAGAATCGTCTTCAAGAGCGACTTCAGAAAACATCAGCGGATGGATGAGCTGGAAATGCTGATTTCTGTGGAACTGAACCTCATTGCATGAACTGGCGCTGACTGTTTGAAACTGAGATGGAGTTGGTTTGGAATTGTAAACATCAAAATAGTAATATGATGCCAGCACGGACAATGAAATCCCCACAATTGTCCAAAAGAGGGGAAGACGGACACTGAATAAGTAATTCATTCGCAGTTTTTAAAACCCGAGTTCCCCCAAACCCGGAAATTAACTAAATGTTTAATACTTGAATTTAACCTATGACGCAGTGAAAATGTTTCGCAAGTTATTTTACAATTTAGATTTAAACATGAAAAACATGTTAATTCTTTCCGGTAATGAACAATAGAATGTTAATGCGGTGAATGATAAAAATGAGTAGGTAAACACCACAAACTTCGTGACATGAATCGTGTACCCTTCGACGCAAGAGAGCATAAGGATGAACGGGTTCCGGTTTAATTCTGTTTTCAGGAAAAGTTTTCAAATGAAATTGAAAATGGAGTGAAGTTTTGTTTCCGGGTGAAGAATTGCAAGCGCTATTAAATCGTCTCACCCTGAATTTAATTCTTTTGATGGAACCGGTGTTAAATGCAAGATCATCCGGAGTTCATTTTGTAAAATATTGATCCTAAACGTAATACTTTATTTGACCCTGTTAAGAATTGTATTAAATTAGCAAGCAAAATTTAAAGTTTTTGTTGAATGGGTATATTTAATTCAAGCCTTGGGTCGGCACCGAAAGTCAATCTGGGTACCGCTTCTAAAATCAACAGTTCACCGAACAAGAGGTTTATCTGGTATTTCCTTTTGATCAGTTTAGGTTGCTCTTTGTCCGGACTCGTGCTTTTATCCGGTCATGATGATGCAGGGAAATTATTTGTATGGCTTCAAATCACAACATTACTTTTTGCCTGCTTTCATATTTATTATATCAATACACGGTTGGTATGGCTTGAAAATCTCCAGTTTTTGAAAAAACTATTTTTCACACTTGGAATTACAATGGGCAGTATGCTGTTTTTTTTCTTGTTAGGAAAATTTCTCGTACTCCGAAAAGCACCTGATTACATTCCACTTTTTCTTCCTGCTTTTCTCGTATTTGTGATACCTTTCTTCTTTATTGCCACTTTTGATAAAGCTATGCAAATTCCAATGCGTAAATACAAATTGTGGTTTTACAATGAGAATGCAAAAATGCCAGATCTTGACCTGATAGATTTTAGCAACAGTTATATTCTCAGTTTTGAATTTCCAAAAAAATACAATGACACATCTATATCCAACTTTAAATTCAAGGCTCCGGTAGATATGCAATTTGGCGAATTGTTTTTTATGTACATCACTGAGTATAACGATAAAAACCGTGAAAACCCGATAGAATTTCAGGACAGCATGAGTAAAGCCTACGGTTGGATATTTTATATCAAACCGGCTTCCTGGTGGAAGCGGAAACGCATTCTTGACCCGCACCTTACTGTGAAGCAAAATCAGATAAAGGAACATGAAGTAATCGCGCCGAAGCGATTCGTCGTATCCTAACATACACTTGGAAAAACAACAATTATGTTTCAGGAAATAAAATATTTACCGGTACACTGGATCGACGGGATGAAAATCAACGAAGATCATTTTAAGCAAATGGAATTGTC
This sequence comes from uncultured Bacteroidota bacterium, assembly GCA_937871435.1. Classification (GTDB taxonomy): domain Bacteria; phylum Bacteroidota; class Bacteroidia; order AKYH767-A; family 2013-40CM-41-45; genus JADKJP01. The sequence goes on from CALMQM010000100.1 coordinate 46,247, forward strand.
TATTGCTGATCAAACCAGAGATGCGGCAGGAGTCAACTTGAACAATTTCAATTACGGATTGGTAAGTGCTGCTTCGGAAAATGATAAATCACTGGACGTAAAACTGCAGGTTGATCAAACCAAACTGATCACTGCAGATCTGCTGAAGTGCCGGGCAATTACACGAAGTGGTGCCCGTATTGAAATCGTAAGTACATTGGCACAGAAATATCAATTTACTTTTGCAGAATTAAATACATCTTTTAATGCGGGTGAAAGCAAGGCGAAAACTTTTTATCTCGTAATCAATGCCAATCCTTACGAAAGGATTCCTGTTGGTCAACCTGATTATGATGAAGTTCCTCCAAGAATGCCTTACACAATTCCTGCTTATAGTCTGAACATTCTTCCCGGAGACCAACTAAACAGCAATGCAATTCCTGATTATTTTATTCCCATCGGAAAAATATTGTTAGCGAATGGAAGACTTAGTGTGGATACAAGTTACATTCCGCCGTGTTGTTCTGTCAGAAATCATGCGTTGCTGTATGAATATTATTATGATTTCGGAAATAAACTCGGTGAAATCAGCAAAGCACTGATAGTAATCATTCATAAAATTAAGACAAAAAGTCAAAGTACAAGCCTTACTCAAAACTTCAATTTCATGGCTGATAAGGTGGTCTTTTTTACTGCCAATGAATTGAGCAGGTACCGTTGGATTATTTCTGAGCAGGCTCCTGTGTATATGCTTGAGTATTTTATCCGCTTTGCATATGTTTTAAAAACTTCACTCGATTGTCTGGTTGACAGAGACAAAGAAGAACTGATTAATTATCTTAGCGAATGGTCAGATGTAAGTGCAGGTCAGTTTGAATCTGTACTCACTGATGTTATCCGAACTGAATACAACCATCTGGATATCTCCGAATGTCTTGTACCTGCAGACAGAATGCTGAACTTGTTTTATAATTTGTTTGGTAAATTGAGTCAACTCGACTTTATCGGCAAACGAAAAGGAGAAGGTTCATTTGTTCGTGAACGAATCGTTGAGGCGGAAACAAATAAGAAGGAAGAGGAAAAACCGAAACAAAAAGGCTGGAGCTTTCTTGCTGATTAATTTGCCTGTTCCGGATTAAAACTATAGTATTGAACTATGAAACCATTGAATTCACAGGAAAGAATGAAACAGTTTTTCATCTTCCTAGGCTTCTTTATTGTTACCTCTGTCTTGATTGTAGTAGTAACTTATTATGATTTTTCAAATCCGAAAGAGCACAACCGATTACTTCTTGAAGAAAACGCTAATCTGAAAAAGCAGCTGGAGATCAATGAAAAGTACATTTCACAAGCTGACAGTGTATTGAGTAAAATTACTTTACTCAATATCAAGGAACCTTCCGGAATGGACACCAAATATTCCATTGCCAATCAGAAAAATGCAGCTTTCAAGGACATGGTGGATTCAGATTCCCTATTGAAAAATGGAATTTATTCCAGGTTCACTTATATAACTACTACATTCCTTGATTTGTATTCTGAATTCAAGCAAGTGAAACCTAAAGCCAATGATTTTGATATTACGAAACTTGAAAATGACAAACTTTCCAGAGAAAACAAAGATTTGCAAAAAGACCTGATCGAATGTCAGAAGAAAAAACCGGCTGATGCTTTATAAAAAAAATCCCCTGATGATCTCAGGGGATTTTTTATACTGATTATTTCTTACCGTTAATGGCCCAAACAAGTTCATTATTTGCATCGAGGTCAAGTGTAATTGTATCTCCTTTCCCCACTTGTCCGGATATAATCATCTTAGAGATGGGTCTGCGCAATTGATTTCGAATAACACCTTTGATAGGCCTTGCTCCGTATTTCGGAGTAAATCCTGATTTTGCCAGAAACTCACGTACCTTATCGGACATGGTGAATGAAATTCCCTGCTTTGTAAGTGGTTCCAAGAGGCTCTTCAATTGAATATTGAAAATGTTCAACACAATGCTTTCAGAAATTGGAGCGAAGGGAACAATTTCCGTGAGACGTGCGAGGAATTCCGGGCGGAAATATTTACCCATAATATCCATCATCTCGTTTGTTCCGGGAATCTGACCTTTGTTGATTTTGTCGACAATAAAATCACTTCCGATATTAGAAGTAAACAGAATCACAGAATTCGAAAAATCACCTTCTTTCCCCAGCCGGTCATGCAACTTTCCTTCATCCAGAATTTGCAGGAACAAATCGAAGACAGAGGCATGTGCTTTTTCTATTTCATCAAACAATACAACCGCATAAGGTTGTTGACGGATTTTATTGACGAGCATCCCTCCTTCTTCATATCCGACATATCCCGGAGGCGCGCCGTAGAGAAGTGCAGCCGAATGTTCTTCTTTGAATTCGCTCATGTCAAAACGAATGAGAGAATTTTCATCCATGAACATAAATTCAGCAAGTGATTTTGCCAGTTCGGTTTTTCCGGTTCCTGTCGGTCCGAGAAGAAAGAAAGAACCTATAGGCTGCCCTGGTTTACTTAGTCCGCTCCGCGATTCGAGAATTGCTTCTGACACGGCTTTTACTGCATGATCCTGACCCACGACACGACTCTTGAGAATACCTTCCATATTCATGAGTTTTTCTTTCTCCTGCGATTGCAATTTTCCCATCGGTATTCCTGTTTTGTGCGCAACGACAGAAGCGATATCTCCTTTTTCGACAATCTCCTTTTTCACCTCTGCAAGTTCCTTCAGTCTTGACAAAACTTTCCGGATGTACCCGATCAACTCTTCATCTGATTTAAATTTATCAATATCCTTTTCTTCTTCCAGCTGACTGAATAAAACATGACTGATTCTGTTTTTTGCCTGGGTATAAAACCATTTCAATTCATTGAATAATTCACCCGGCTTTTGTTCGCTGCTCTTCGCAACCAACTCCTCAAAACCTGAATGCAATGCTTCCACTTCATCCTTTGAAGTAGCACCGGTCATTTTTACCACAGCCATGGTTCGGTCAATCAGATCAATCGCCGCATCCGGCAATCTTCTCTCCTTAATGTAACGCTTCGCCAGTTTGATCGCTTCAGGAATAGCATCGGGTGCTAATTTGATTCCGTGGTGCTCTTCGTAATAGGGTATGATAGTAGCGACCATCTTCTGACAGGTTCTCTCATCGGGTTCTTCGATGCGCAGCAATTCAAATCTGCGATTGAAAGCTTCATCCGGTTCAATGAATTTTCTGTATTCCTCGTTGGTGGTAGCTCCGATAATTGTGAGTTCTCCTCTTGCCAGTTCCGGCTTCAGAATATTGGATGAACCGGAAGCACCGCCGTTCTTATCCAGGAGAGAATGAATTTCATCAATGAACAAAATCGCTTTGTCAAATTGCTTGATTTCTTTGACGATATTTTTCAATCTGTCTTCTACTTCCCCTTTATAAGATGCGCCGGCCACAAGTGCTCCGAAATCCAGCTCAAATATTTTTGCGTTTCTGAAATTTTCCGGAACAAGATTATTGATAATACTCAGCGCGAATCCATCCACCAGGGCAGTTTTCCCTACTCCAGGTTCTCCGGAAATAATCACATTCGGTTTTGACCGTCTGCCAAGAATTTCGGAAACCATACGTGTTTCTTTTTCACGGCCGATGATCGGATCGATTTTGCCTTCTCTGGCGAGTTCTGTTTTATCCACACAATACTTCAGTAAGGCTGAAGTTTTAACAGAAGAATTTGTATTGCCCCCGGTAGCCGATGCTCCCGATCCTGAAATAGCTTGTTTAAGTGTAACATTCTCCAGCAGCCTGGTCATGATTTCCTGATGAGTCATCGGAAATGTTTTCAGCTGGTCATATGAAAATCCGAGTCCGGGAATACTCAGAGCAGCCAAAGCACAAGCCGCATCAATTTCATCTTTCGACAATTTTACACGGATCGAATCTGCTTCGTCCATCAGAGTAGAAATTTTATCGTCACCTGAAGGATCATCAGCAATTTTACCTGCCTTCGGAAATGTTTCCAATCTCACTTCAGCCCATTCTTCCAGAAAATAAATATCCTTGTCCATACTTTCCAGCAAGGGTTGCAATCCAACATCCTTATGCAGTAAAGCTTTGAGCAAATGCGGAGAGGAGAAATTCGGATTTGAAAATTCTTTCGCAACAGATTGAGCAATACGAACTGCTTTTTTCAAATCCTCAGAATAGTTGATTACATCAGCCATAAATAAAATTAGTTTTGTTTTAAATGTATGAAAGAACAGACATTCATCTTTCTGCTAATTGATGAAGATTAATAATTTTTAAAGCAGATGAGAAATAAGTTCAGAAATAAATTCATGAATAAGCGACTAAGTTAAACATAAGACTGAATTTGTCAAACACAAATTCAGTTCAATCACTTTACACTATTTTCATCTATGGCCCTATAGCACAAAATGGTGAAGCAGAATTCAAAGGGATAGTCAAGCCACATCCAAACCTTCCAATAATTTATGACTTTCCGGGAGGCGGCAATCGCTTCCAATATCAGGTGAAATGAAGAAAATACAAGTGAAATTCAATGAAAAGCCTATATAGCCCGGGGTGTTAAAGAGATTCCTGAATCATCCGGCATTCCCGTTCTGGAAGGGTCAAATTAGATTTGCATTCATGGTCAAAACTTGTATATTTGTTCCAAACTCAAACTTTTAAAACTATGTTTAACTATGGAATTGGGGGCAATGAAATAAGGCCCGATGCAAGCGAAGCAATCGCAGATATCCCTAAAAACCGAACTCTTGTCGTAGAAAAACTCACAGATGATGCACCGGTAAAACCGGAGTTGGTCTATGATTTGAAAAATGTAGATGAAGTTTTTGCACATTTCAAACCAAAAGTTGAAGTCGAGCTTGAAAAAGAAGACGGAAGCTCTACTTCAGAGATTTTATCTTTTTCCAACCTTGGAGATTTCGGTACAAAAGGAATTACAAATCAAAACCGATTCCTTCAGGATTTGAATCAGAAGCAGGATCAATACATGAAGATCATCAAGCAACTGAAATCAAATAAATCCCTGAAAGCAATCCTTGAAAATCCTGATACTAAAGGAGCATTTGTTGGTGCGCTACAGGCACTTATACAGGAAATTGAAGACGCTAAATAATTTATTCATTGATCCCTAATTCTTAACTTTAGTATTAGAACCACCACAATATGGAAGAGTCACAACAACAACAACAGCAACAACAAAATCAAACCAAAGAGAGAGAACGTGTAGCGAACCCCGCTCAGGTGATTGAAGAAAGCGCAAACAAACTTGCCAAATTCGGCGGCTTCGACATTCTGGAAGCTGTCATTGACGGAGTACAAAACCTGAACCCGGAACGTAAAGCAAGAAAGAAAATATTCCTTACAGAATCTGATAAAAAACAAGAACGCGAATCAATCAAAAAATCCCTTCAGTTGTGGGCGGATTTACTTTCTGAATCAGATTCCATTTCTTCCGCGGTTGATCAGGCACAGCAGAAATCAGATGCTGCGGCTGCATTGCTCAAGAAAAATCTGCTCAAGGCTGTAGAGGCAACACGTAATCTTGAAAGATCCTATCGTTCTGTCGCGTTGTTTTACAAAAACACAGAAAGTGATAAATTAAAAAATATCACTATTATGAATGCCGACCCTGAACAGTTGAAAGATCTGGATAATCCACGATTTATTGATGCAGTTTCTTCAGAATTGAAAGCGAATTATGACCGCCTTGATCTTCGTGATAACTACTCCCTTCTCTTACTTCCAGGTTATCTTGGATCTAATAAGGTCGTAGAAAAATGGGCTAAGCTTGCTCACGAAAACAAAGTAATGCTTGTCACCGATTTCCAACATCTCGACAATCCGGATGACGTAATGGAACTTTTCGAATCTGCAAACCTTACCGGTGGTGATGTGTATCGTTCCAATGTAATGATGGCATGTAACTGGCTGGTGGGTCGTGGCAAATATCAGGAAGTTGGAGAAGATGAGGACTTGTATGTACCGCCTTCAGCAGCTCTTGCCGGTAAAATGTACACAACCCTGATGTCACAGGTCACCGCTGGTAAAAAACATGGTGGTATGAATGAAGTAGACGGAGTTTCATTTGATCTGAAGAAAAGTGAAATCGCTAATTTGGAAAAACTAGGACTTGTTCCAATGGTGAATGAATACGGAAAAGTGATGGCTTTTTCTGCCAAAACACTTTTCAACGGAGATAACCTTGGATTACAGACATACTCTGTTGTTCGGGTGTTTGACTACATCACCAAAGTTTTGATTGATTTCCTGAACCGTCGTGCTTTCGAGAACTGGAACTCAAAAGCGGAAAAAGACCTGAGATCTCAAATTATCAAATTCCTTGATAGTGTGACAGGTCCTGATAAACTGATCGAATCATTCAAGATCATGAGATTCGAACAGGACCCTCAGCAAAAGGATCGTATTTATCTGGATATTCATATGACTCCATATTTCCCTGCGAAAAACTTTATGATTAAAATGGACGGACACAAAGGGGATGATCCAAACTCTGCTGAATGGAGTGCTAAGTACGATAAAGCCTAAACCTGATTTAATTCTTATTAAAAAACCATCCGGATTGAACACGAATCCGGATGGTTCATTTCTCTCCTTCTTATTTTATTCGCTTCTGATCATGAGACGGATCTGTAATTTTTATCCTGAACCAAAGTAGTGTATTCATATTCTTCAGCAGGTCCTTTCTCTGAAGATTTAGTTTCACAAACAAGATAAATTCAGAGCCGACAATTTTCAAGGGATAGAATCTGAATGGCTGAATTGAAACTTCTCGTGCAAATAATTCAACGTGCAAATGAATTCTCAGCGGTCCTTTTTCCACCCGTTCGGGTAGTTGACGAGGACCTTTTCTGACTGTACATTTGATCTATCAATTTAATAATTCATCACTAACCTTTTTAATAAACAAAGCCATGTCATTCAAAGCAAAATTCACAGTAGACGGTAAAGATTACCGCGTGTTTCATTGTACTTATTCTTTGCAGCAAGATGTCGACAAAACAGGACGTCCTTCTTCCGAAGTTCGTGGGGGTACACTTCAGCTCGAAGTTGAATCAACCGGAGATTCAAGTCTCGCAGCCTGGATGATGGATGCATACAAAGCAAAAAGCGGAAGCGTCACTTTTTACAAAAGAGACAGCGAACAAAAGATGAAAGAAGTTTCTTTCAAAGACGGATACATAGTTTCTTATACTGAAACGTTCACCAACCATGGCGACAATCCAATGAGTGAGCATTTTGTGATCTCAGCCAAAGAACTAAAAGTTGGCGACGCTGAACATAAAAACGAATGGCCAATCTGATCCTTCTTAATCCAGCTTCAGTATTTCAGGAATTACACGGATATACTGAAGCTGGATTAATAAATCAACGGATCTGATTTTTTTTACGAGGATTAATTTCACTTAATTGTTTTCGTTCCTGAAATAAACTATCGATATTTATAATATACTAATCGGGAATTAACACGTTCTTCTTATTTTTTATTCCAGTTCAAATAGCACTAAAAATACTATTATGTCTAACAATCCCACTCCGGTTGTCACAATCAAAATACAAAATTTTTCCGGTACAGTCATCTATTCCAATCTTGTGATTGAACAACCTGTGCTTGGACATTCTGTTTTCAGTTTTATCTGGAGCGTGGGCGATTTTAAAGCGGATGTAGACTTCCAATTAGATGTAATTAAAAACTACATGGGATCCGTGGTAGACATTACTCTGGGAAACAATTCTTTCAGTGGAATTATAACTCAAATTTCGGTTGACGAAAGAAGCAGTGCAAGTCACGCTTTTGCTATAAAAGGATTCAGTCCGACAATTCTGCTCGATGACATTCCGAAATCATCGTCACATTATAAAAAATCACTGGACGATATTATTACCAAATCATTTTCCGGGATTCAGGGAAATAAACTTTCTAAGGATATCAAGGCGATAAACAAAGATATTTTACATTATACAACACAATACAACGAAACTGACTGGCAATTCATTTCCAGATTGGCTACGCGTTTTGGCGAATGGTGCTATTATGACGGAACCAAACTTGCCTTTGGTCAGATGGGCGACAGCGGTGTAAAGTTGGTAAACGGAGTGGATGTTAAACGCGTGATAATTCGTGCTTCTTTGCAACCTCATCAGTTCAGTTACAAATCTTATGACCCATTCAAAGGCGAAAGTCTTTCTAAAACCATGGGTTCATTTTCTTCAGAAATTAAAAATGACTTCTCTTCACTTGCTGTAAAGATTTCCAAAGATCTCTATGCAAGGGAAGATGAAAGGTCAATGCATACATTTAATGTTGTCGATAAAAAACAAATGGATTCGATGCAATCCATGGAAAAGAACAGCATTGCAGCCAAAATGTTAATCGTGAAGGGCGAAGGCACACATCCGGGATTAAAAGCAGGTTGCCGCTTTCAATTGGAGAGCCAGGGAAACACCTATGACTTTGTCGCTATTTCAATCACTCATTTTTCAAACCTCCTTGGCCATTACGAAAATGCTTTTGTAGCTATTCCTTCTTCTGTGAAAGCCCCCACGTATACAGATCCTCATGTATTCCGTAAAGGAGAAATGCAAACTGCAACAGTTGTAGAAAATCATGACTCTGATGGAATCGGAAGAATAAAAGTTCGTTTTCACTGGCAACAAAGTTCAGAAATGACTCCCTGGATACGGGTCACTACTCCACATGCCGGAGGCGGAAAAGGGATGCATTTTATTCCGGAAAAAGGAGAAGAAGTAGTAGTTGATTTTGACGGAGGAGATATTGACAAACCATTTGTACTGGGCTCCTTGTATCATGGAGGTGCGAAATCAGGAAAAGGTGATGGTGACAACACCATTAAGTCGCTCATGACAAAAAGCGGAAATTCTTTGATCCTTGATGATAAAAACGGAAGTGTTTCGGTGATTGACAAAGCAGGGAACAGTGTCGTTCTGAAAGGAGACGGAACAATAATCATCTCTTCTTCTAAATCAATAACACTGGACTCAGAAGAAATTAATTTAAAGGCCAGTAAGAACATCAATATTGAAGCTCAGAGTTCTGTAAACGTAAAGGCAACGATGGAAAAGATTAACATTGAAGCCATGCAGGATGTAAGCATTAAAAGCTCCACGATGGCGGTTAAAATAGACGCAATGACAGAATTTACCGCCAGTGGGAAAGTAAAAGCATCCGTTGAAAGTGCGATACTGATGCTCAAAGCAAGTGGTATAACAAGTGTTGAAGGTGCTATTGTAAAACTGAATTAAATCTTATCGCTTTATTTTGTCATGAACGGTTTTGTTGAACAAAATGCTATCAGTAACAGGATAGAAAAATTGCGAACTCTCTGGGCAGAAGCTACCAAAGACAAGAGCAAATTTGTTTTCCGTTGGTATGTGAAGGGTGATGAAGCCCGACTGATCCAGGGATGGTACACTCTGGAAGGAAGTGAACATGGGATCTTCCCGGAATTATTTTTACGTTTCGACAGCAACATGCTTAGATATGAGGAATATGCGAGCAATCTTGTAGCGGAACTCACAGAAAAATTTGAAGTTGATAAAGAAGAATGTGCCGCAGCAGGAATAAATATCTCCTTTGTCCCGAATCCTGAATCAAATTCTAATAAACGCTCTCTGCTTCCTCTCTATTTTTCCGACAACCTTGAAAAATTTGCGGATGCTTTACCGGATTTTAAAGAGAATGTTTATGTGTTGCTTTATCCCGGAGATCTGCAAAATACAGCCACTGCTTATAAGCAATGGATTTTTGATCTGGTAGAGAATTCAACTTTTAAACGGCTCAAACTTGTACTGTTGGATACGGATGAATTTCCAATGTTTGAGCAGGTTACAAAAAGCTTTCCAAAGATTTGCACAACGCTCCAGCCGGATCTGAAAATGGATGAGGCAATGAGACAAATGGCATCTGCAGGAAATCCTGCTGCTCCTGAAGTTCAATTCAGGAAATTATTTGTGCAAATCAGTCAGGCGGCGGCAGAAAAAAAATATGATGAAATGGAACGTCTTGCAGGTCAGGCTATGCACATTGCCGAGCTAGCGGGTTGGACACATATGAAAATTGCAATTTTGTTCACTGTTGCTTCAGCCTATTTTTCCGCAAACAAAACAAACGATTGTCTTACACGATACAATGAGGCTTTAAAAATCGCGGAAGACGCTATAGACAAAGGCGATCAGGATATTGCGCCTATTTTGCTGATTCAATGTCATGCATTCCTTGGCTCGGTATATGTTCAGGCAAAAAATTATCCTTTGGCATGTGAACATTATAAAATTCAGGCTGAAAAAGCTTTAGAGAGAAAAGATTTTTTTAGTGCTATGGAAGCCTTCCGATTGAAAGGATATTGTGAACAACAATCGAAAATATTTCCACAGGCATGGGAAAGCTACCGTCAATCTATCGACAGTGCACGAAATATGGATGAAGCAATTCGTAAAAATTCAACTTTGCCATTCGTTGGGCAGGCACTTTATGAATTAGCTGAAAAGTTAGCAAAACCACAACCTGAAAGAGTTCGCATTGGAGAAGAAATGACAGAACTTGTGGGCAACGACTGGCAGGAAAAATTAATCACCGCTAAATCTCACAGCTGATGATCGCGGGAAAAGCATTCGATATCGTAACCGGCGTGGACATTCACATTGTTGGAATTCCTAGTCCTGCAGGACCTGTACCTACTCCTCTCCCGCATCCGTTCATTGGAATGGTCTACGACCCGATGGAATTTATTCCATTCATCGGAGCAACCGTAATGGTGAACGGAATGCCACGGGCACAAGCAGGATCTGAAGGAAAAAATGTTCCTCCGCATATCCCTATGGGAGGGCCATTTATGAAACCTCCCATAGGCAACGAATGCGAAGTATTCATGGGAAGTCTCAGTGTGAATGTGGAAGGTGAGCCTTTTGCCAGACTGGGAATGCCTGTATTGTCATGTCAGTGCGTTGGTATGCCCTCGCCTCCGAGAAAAAAGAAAAATGCAGGTCCCGGAATGAAACTTCCTGTCTCGGTTCTTCTTGCAATACCAGCAGGAATGCCTGTACTTGTTGGTGGTCCTCCGATGATTTCTTTCACTGCAATGGCAATGAAAGCCGGAATGGGGTTACTTTCCAAAATCAAGGGAAGTAAAATGATGAAGAAGATCTCTGACAAGATGCATGATCTTGCAGAGAAAGCAATGCATAAAATGGGAATTCCTCCGGGGATCAGAAATGCAGTACACAGAGCAATTTGTACTGTAACAGGACACCCGGTGGATGTCGCTTCAGGAAAAGTATTTACTGACAGGGTTGATTTTGAAATGCCCGGTCCTTTGCCACTCGTTTGGGAACGAACATGGTATTCAACTTCCAATTACAAAGGACCAATCGGTCATGGATGGCATCACTCCTACGATATGGGATTGTATGTGGATGACCTGGAAGGTTTTGTCGTGTTGAGAATGCCTGATGGAAGAGGAATTGTATTTCCTTCTTTGAAAGAAGGAGAATCCCATTTTAACCGCAATGATAAATATGAATTACTGAGAGATAAAAAGGGATATTATATCAAAGATAAATCACTCAATGCCTATCGCTTTGAAGGCAAGAGTGATCTCGATCCGAAACTCTCTTTGTTAACCTCCATTCAAAACAAAGCAGGTTATGGAAATACTTTTCAATATAATTCTTCCGGTCACCTGAATGGAATGCAGGACAGTGCAGGAAGAAAATACAAAGTACTAACTGACTCGGAAGGTAAAATTCTGGAGATTGCTGTGGAAGACAACAGCAGGATTGATAAATGGCTGAAATTGATTCGTTATTCATACGATGCGGATGGAAACATGACAGCTGCGACCGATGCACTGAATCAGAGCCAGAAATTTTATTACAAAGATCATTTGCTTGTAAAAGAAACTGACAGGAACGGACTCAGTTTTTATTTTGAATATGATGGCTTCAACAGTGATGCTCGTTGTATCCATACCTGGGGAGATGGCGGAATTTACGATCATAAAATAACATATCTCGAAGGACTGACGATTGTAGAAAATTCGCTCGGACATCGTACGTCCTATTTTCACAAGGGAGGATTGGTGTACAAAACCATCAACGCCCTTGGAGGTGAAAGTTTTTCCGAATACAATTCATTCAATGATTTGATTGCGGAAACAGACGAGGAAGGAAATACCGTTTCCTACACCTACGATGAGCGCAGCAATCAAACCGGAATATTGACTGCTGATGGAGGACAAACGAGCATTCAGTTTAACGGAGATGTGCCTGTCTTTGCCATGGATGCATCAAAAGGAACCTGGATATGGACTTACAATGAACAAAACCTTCTCATCCAGCAACTCAATCCTGAAGGCACTGTTACCCGATACGAATATGAAAACGGATTGCTAAGCACTATCACTGATTATAAAGGAAACAAAACCCGGCTTCAGTATGATCAGCAACACAATGTTTCTGAACTTGTACTATCTGACGGGACACGATCAACCTGGGAATTTGACGAACTTGGAAGAAACAAGGAATTCATTGATGGCTTGGGAAATCGTACAGTAAGAAAATTTGACGCACGCGGCAGAGTGACAGGGATTAACGAGCCTGATGGTAATATCCGGAGTCTGGAATATGACGGAGAAGAAAATGTACTTCTTGCGAAAGACAAATTGCATGAAGTGAAATTTGCATATACCGGAATGAATCGCCTGGCATTGCGGGAAGAAAACAAAACTAAAGTTGAATTCAAATACGATACAGAAGATCAGCTAACCGGTATTCTGAATGAAAAAAATCACGTATACAGTTTCAGGTTAGATCCGTTGGGAAATATTCTTGAAGAAAAAGGATTTGACGGCCTAACACGGAATTACCGTCGTGACAGGGCAGGTAAAACAAAAACTGTTGTCCGTCCCGGAGGAAAACTGACCGAGTACGAATATGATGAAGGCGGAAGAGTTTCGGTTATCAGGCAAGAGGATGGAAGCGCAGAATATTACAAGTATACCGCCAATGGTTTATTGCTTGAAGCTGCCAACGCTGAATCACTGGTAAAATTTGAACGTGACAACCTTGGTCGTGTCACCAGAGAGATCCAGGGTGAAGTTGAAATCAAGTCAGTATATAATCCACAGGGGAACAGAATATCTGTAAGTTCCAATCTTGGTGCTAACATACAATTCGAGCGAACAGCGCTGGGAGATATTTCAGGCATTCAGGCAGGGACAAAAGAAACAGAATGGAAAGCAAAAATTCAATATAACAGTCTCGGTCAGGAAATTGAGCGACAATTACCCGGAGGACTGAGAAGCACCTGGCAGCGGGATAAATTGGGAAGACCACTTCAACATCAGGTGAGTAAGGGAAAGACGTTGAACCGAAGTCGGCAATATGAATGGGATCTTGAAGACAGACTGAAACAATTCAAGGATCTGGTTCAGGGCACTGTGCAGTTTGGTCATGACGTGTTTGGAAATCTCACATTCGCACAATACAATAACGGCTATACTGATTACAGGATAGCGGATGAAGTTGGTAATATTTACAAATCGAAAGATAAATCAGACAGAAAATTTGGTCCAGCCGGACAATTGCTGGAGAGTAATGAAGCAAAATACGAGTACGATGCGGAAGGTAATCTCATTCGCAAAACCGAGAGAGACGGGAAGGTTTGGACTTATGAGTGGAATGCAAATGGAATGCTCAAATCTGTAATTCGCCCGGATAAGAACAGTGTCAGATTTACTTACGATGCTTTAGGAAGAAGATTGTCTAAAACATATCTTGATACCTGTACCAGATGGGTATGGGATGGGAATACGCCGATCCATGAGTGGACAGAAGATTCAACACAAACAACGTCTGCTCTTACTGTGACAAGCAGCGGTGAGTTAGAACTGAAACCGGAAAATAAAAATCTCATTACCTGGGTCTTCCAGGACGGAACCTTCTCACCTGTAGCTAAATTATTCAGGGGACAGAATTACAGTATTGTGAATGATCATCTCGGTACACCGGCTGAGATGTATAACGAAAAGGGAGATAAAGTCTGGGAGATCGGATTGAATATTTACGGAGAAGTTCGTACTATTGAAGGACTGCGAATCGAATGCCCCTTCCGTTTCCCGGGACAATATGAAGATGATGAAACGGGGCTGTATTATAATAGGTTTAGGTATTATGATTGCCTGGCAGGGATATACATTGGACAGGATCCAATCGGATTAGATAGTAGAGTATACAATTTATACAGTTATGTTAAGGATAGTAATTTAACATTTGATTTATTTGGACTTGACTGGAACTATCACTTAACTGATTCCAATGGAAATGTTTATTATCATGGAAGAGCTTCTGATAATGAAACCATGTCAGATGTCGCAAGAAGACATGGAAATAATGTAGGAACAGATGGGGCCAGATTTGGTCCTGGTGATACAATGAATCGTGTGACACCTGTTGGCACTCCATATGATACGGTAAGAGGAATTGAACAAAGAGGAATAAGCGAAAACCAACTCCTTGGTAGAGGTAGTACCGAAGTAAGAGGAAATCGAATCAATGGTATTTCAGAAACTAAACAAAGAACAGTTATTGGAAGAAACAGATTGGGCCAAGCTGACAATTTACGAAATGGAAGGAGAGTAAGTGAAATGCCAAGTCTTGAAGAATTAAAACACAAAGGCTGTTAATAGATATGATTAAAAATAAATCTAACAATATCCCACCACCTCCTTTTGAAAAATCGGTTCTGAATATATTGTATTCGTACAATAACCTGCAACCAAGCTTAATCAAAACAACAGATTTTGAAATTGCAAAAAAAGCTGGTTTAATGTTTGAACCAATTGTTCAGTCTCATAACGATGCCATAAATCAAGCTTTTAATGAATTCAAAATTTGTTCTAAAAAACAAATTACAAACCTGTTTTTATCAAGCTTAAGTACACAACGATTAGATTGGAGAACAGGATTACCAGTTTATGCAATAATGATGTCCTTTCCTGAACATAAATTTATTCCAACTAATTCCGAATTAAATAATTTATGCGCTGTTTGTTCAAGTTCCAAAGAAGAAAAAGTTGATTTAACCTTTCTCAATCAGATTCGATTTCTCGTTGGAGGGATTGTTAGATGCGATATTTATGAATTTGCATTTTTTTTAAAGCAAATCAATCTGCTTCCAATGATTTTGCCTAATGATGAAGATATTGAAATTATTAATAAGCTTATAACTATCATTAAAGAAGCTGATAAAACAGATACACCAAGCAAACTTATTAAAAAAATAAAAATAAAAGGATTTAAAACCAATGAAGAGCAAAAAAAAGCATTTTTAGATACTCTAGGTTACTGTGGTATTCTAGAAACCAGGTTACACCAAGGCTTCAGAAATAAATTTACTAACTTGAATGTTGCGCCGAGAAATAATCGAAATTCTGATTTTCATTATCCAGTTGATTGGTGGACAGCAAAAGATGGAATAAATACTGAAGCTATGAATTATTGGTTTGGAGACTATGTAGATTTAGGATTAATATATGATTAATTCAAATGACTTTTATTCAAAACAAGATTTAACTTGATTTTATCTGAATATAAATTTTTCATATAAAAAACTCTAAAATATTGGATTGAGTACCTTAACAACTTCAATTATTCAATGTCCATTCCCAATTTTGAATATCAGGTACAATGGTCTGATTTCACGACGAGAGACAGCAGACCTCGGGGTGAGACTGAGGATGCGCATATTCATGTTTCATTCAATACGAATTATGGTATTCCGAATAATGATGGTGAATATTCAACCGACAATGTTGTACTCACCATTGTGATGAACAGACATCGTTCGTGGGTGGTGAGATCACAAAAAACGGCATCATTGCTGGCTCATGAACAAGGTCATTTCGATATTACCGCAATTGGTGTAAGAGAAATTCATGATGCCTTGCAATACATCACGGGAAGATCTGCCGGAGAAGTAAGATCGGAAGCAGGCCGCATTATTCAACGAGTGCAGGAGGCCATTAATGAAACAAACATTCGTTATGATGAAGAAACCGATCACAGTAATATAGTGAATATGCAAAGTCGCTGGGAAACTAATCTTGCTGCAGTGAAAAGTAATACTAACGGAGTACTTAGTGATTTGCCATAATCCATTAACTCAGTTTTATCATGGACTTCCTTGATCTCATCATCCCCAGGTATACAACACCTCTGCCTTCCTTTGCCAGGAACCTTCTCATTACAAGTGAAGGAATGGATTTTATGATGACATCCGGAAGAACTCAGATTCGGGCTGTTATCCGACCGGATCGATTCGATTTCCCTCCCTATTTCGATCCGGGTTCAGATGCAGAAACAGGATGTGAAATAGATACCGACGTCTATCACAATGTTACATTCGATTCCCGTTCAAGGGTTCTGAATTTTGATCGACGAGAGTTTGTCGTACATATCCGAACACGATACAAAATCACAATTGATCCTGAAATCCAAAGCAGTTATGGCCGGGGTACCACCCGGAGAGACCGACAAGCAGGTAACACCACCCTGAGGTTTCATGAATCCCAGCACGGGGTGATGTGCCTCAATTATATTCACAGAAACCAGATTCCTGACCTGGTGATCAGGAGAGGGATGCCTCAAGGGGATATTGCCGGAATTGTCGCTGATTTTGGGCTGCGTATTAACAGATATGTGAGTCAGATGGAAACTTACCACATCAATGCCGTGGATTGTTCAGGCAGGGCAGCTTCGTTTTGCCGGGCGCATTAATACCAGAAGAAAATTGAATTTTTTCTTTTGTTTTAAGGAAAGATTCTACTAATTTTCACGATAGAATTACCGGAGTATCCATGTAATTCTGTTTTCCGCAACGAGATTCCACCCGTTCGGGTAGTTGACAAAGGCGGGTAGTACATTGTATTTTTGAATCAGTGAAGTTTTCATACCTAATGAATTTACCTCAAAAGTAACCCACAACACACCGATTAAAAATGATAATTGTCATATAAAGAAAAAGCCCCAAAACGGGGCTCATCTTATTCTGATTTTAACTGACGCAATTGCTTGAGTTTTTCTTTCCAAGTGTCGAGGCTTTCTCGGTGTTTGGCAATGTTCTTTCGAACTTCAACTACAATTGGATTCTCTTTTTTGTCGTTTTTGCTGTTGAAGAACTGAATGTTGTTTTCTAATTGGAAAATTTCATTCTGTAATTCTTCGATTTTTCGTGCAATGAAAACTTTTTCGCTTTCTAATTTGCGGCTATCATCATTGATGCTCTCCACACGGCTGGCAAATCGGGCCATATCGGTTTCTTTCTTGCTGGCGCTGAGTTTTTCAAACAAAGCATCGAGAATTTTGTTGAATTTACCTTCAATGTGACGACGCGCTTGAGGAACCTTTCCAAAGCTTTTCCAATTTTCGATATGCGCTTTG
>CALMQM010000101.1 GCA_937871435.1 uncultured Bacteroidota bacterium
TAATTACGCGTTTGTGGGCTTCGGGCATAGGGTCAGCGAAGTGGCAAGTAAACGAAAATTTTGATTCCAGTCCATGCAAAATGGTGATTTGCCGGGCTCTTTTGAAATGGTTATTTTTGTTTACTCAGATTTCTTATTCATGAAAAAACAAAGTTATTCAAATCACAGGAGAATTCTCCCCTTTTATCATGTTGTATTGCTGCTTTTAATTGCCGTTTTTCTTGTTTCAGCCGTTGTAAATGTGATGAATATTCTGGATGAGGAAATGATCGCGAAAGGCAACCTTTTTTCTGCTGTTTTGTTAATTCTGGGTGGAATTATTTTCTCTTTTCTCTATTATTATATGCGTGCATTCGCTTTAAGAGTACAGGACAGAGCAATACGATCCGAAGAAAATCTCAGGCATTTCATTTTAACAGGAAAACCAATGGACGGCAGACTTAGAATGTCTCAAATAATTGCTCTCCGATTCGCCCCTGATGATGAATTTATCATTCTCTGTAAAGAGGCAGTAGAAAAACAACTGACAAAGGATGAAATCAAGAAGGCGATTACACGTTGGAGAGGAGATTATCACCGTGCTTAGAAACTGACCAACATCATATTTTGGTGTCATTTGATCTTCTACATTCGACAAATTAAAACAGCAATAAAAACATGAATCAACTCACAGATCAGGAAAGAGAAAAAGAATTCCAGGCAAAGATTGACAGAGGGGAATTGATTGAACCGAAAGACTGGATGCCGGAAAGATACCGTAAGCAATTGATACGGATGATGAGTCAGCATGCGCATTCAGAGGTAGTTGGTATGTTACCTGAAGGCAACTGGATCACACGTGCTCCCAGCCTGCGCAGAAAAGCTGTGTTGCTTGCTAAAGTACAGGATGAAGGTGGGCATGGATTATATATTTATTGCGGTACAGAAACGCTTGATGTTTCACGATCTCAACTCATCGATGACTTGCTTAGTGGCAAAGCAAAATATTCCAGCATCTTTAATTACCCGACGCTGACCTGGGCGGATATCGGCGCCATCGGCTGGCTGGTAGACGGAGCAGCAATTGTTAATCAAACCGCCCTGGCAAAAGGTTCCTATGGTCCGTATGCACGTGCTATGGTGAGAATCTGTAAAGAAGAAAATTTCCATCACAAACAAGGCTATGAGATCTTAGCCACATTAATGAAAGGTACTCCGGAACAGCGCGCCATGGCACAGGATGCGATGAATCGCTGGTGGTGGCCGTCTTTGATGATGTTTGGCCCTTCTGATAAAGACTCTCCAAACAGCGAAGAATTACTCCGCTGGAAGGTGAAAAAGTATTCCAACGATGAATTGCGTCAACGATTCATTGACAGAACTATTCCACAGGCAGACAACATTGGATTGAAAGTTCCTGACCCGGAATTAAAATTCGATGAGAAGTCAAAGCATTACAGTCACGGTGAAATTAACTGGGAAGAATTTTATAATGTGATTAAAGGAAATGGAATTTGCAACAAGGAACGCCTGAAGGCAAGGAAGAAAGCTCACGAAGAAGGTGCCTGGGTGCGTGAAGCAGCAGAAGCTTATGCAGCGAAACAAAACAAAAAATTAGTTGCAGCCTGAATCGTCCGCCGGTTAAATTAATTAAACGTCATTCTACACATCATGAGCAATACACAATGGCCTCTTTGGGAGGTATTCACACAAAAAAAATCAGGTGTCCCTTTTGAACATGCGGGAAGTATCCATGCTCCGGATAAAGAGCTTGCATTACAAAATGCCCGGGATGTATATTCAAGGAGAAATGAAGCAACCTGTATCTGGGTAGTACCTTCAGAGTTCATCGTTTCCAGTACACCGGAAGATATGGGTTCATTCTTTGAACCTTCAAACGACAAGATCTACAGACATCCGAATTTCTATAAGACTCCGGGAGCAAGTTTCGAATAAGTATAGTCAATTACACACAAGAGTTAACATCAATTTATTTATCGAACACATGAATGCCAATCAAAATAAATCACTCATCAATTATTGCCTTAGGCTGGGTGATAGCAGTCTTGTTCTTGGACAAAGATTAGGAGAATGGTGTGGCCATGGGCCCATTCTTGAAGAAGATATCGCGCTTACCAATATATCTCTTGATCTGATCGGACAGGCACGTGCATTTTACACTTATGCTGGGGAATTGGAGAACAAAGGAAAAACAGAAGATGATTATGCTTTCTTCCGTGATGAAAGAGAATATTACAACTTATTGATTTGCGAGCAACCCAATGGAGATTTCGGTCAAACGATGGTTCGTCAGTTTTTATATAGCGCCTTCTGTTACTATTTTTATTCCGCTCTTAAAAAGAGTTCAGATGCCCGCCTGGCTGCATTAGCAGACAAATCATTAAAAGAAGTAACCTATCATCTTCGACACAGCAGCGAATGGTTGATTCGTCTTGGAGATGGAACCGCAGAAAGTCATCGCAGAGTCGCGGACGGAGTTGCAGATTTATGGTGTTTTACAGGAGATATGTTCGTGATGGATGATGTTGACTCAGCACTTATAAAGGATGGAATTGCAGTTGATCTGAATGCCCTGAAAATGCCCTGGGAAAATAAAGTGAAGGAAGTCTTTCAACTTGCTAAACTATCTTTACCTGAAAATGTATTTATGATCCAGGGCAGTCGCGACGGAAAACATACCGAACATTTGGGTCACCTGCTCACAGAAATGCAGGCTTTACCAAGGGCATTTCCCGGAGCGCAGTGGTGACGGGATGATCTACTAAACTCCACCTGGTTCTTTAACAATCATGACAAAAATCCTGTCTAAAGAATACATTGAAACCATTCTGAACGAAATTCCGGATCCGGAAATACCTGTCATCAGTATTGTAGATCTAGGGATAGTCCGCAAAGTCATACTGGAGGATTCTAAAGTTATTGTACACATTACTCCTACTTATTCAGGTTGTCCGGCCATGATGGCCATACAGAAAGATATTGTTTCCAGACTCAATAAAGAGGGAATTGAACAGGTAGAAGTAAAGCTGGTTGTTGATGAAGTATGGACAACCGACTGGATCAATGAAGAAGCCAGAGAAAGGTTACGTCAGTACGGCATTGCGCCTCCTGAAAAAGTAAGTTCAGATAAAAATGTATTGATGGGAAAAAGCAAAACTGTATCCTGTCCGCGTTGCGGTTCAGAACATACTGTTTTGATCAGTCAGTTTGGTTCTACTGCCTGCAAAGCTTTGTATCGTTGCGAAAATTGCAGGGAGCCTTTTGATTATTTCAAGTGTCATTAAGTACCGCTTACAAGAGGCAATTTTATTATCTGATTTTTTACTAAAATATAATGCGCATGAATTCAGAGTTCATTCTTTATTCGGTCGAGAACGGTGTTGCCGATATCAGGCTGAACCGTCCTGACAAATACAATAGTTTCAACCGGGAAATGGCAATGCAACTGCAGCAGGCACTTGATAAGGCTGCAGGTGATCCAATTGTGCGTGCTGTCCGTTTAACCGGAGAAGGAAAAGCATTTTGTGCCGGTCAGGATCTTGCGGAAGCAATTGATCCGAATGGCATTGGAATACAAAGGATCGTTGCAGAACATTACAATCCAATTATTCTGAAGATCAGAAATCTTCAAAAGCCGGTTGTGTGTGCTGTTAATGGTGTTGCGGCAGGCGCAGGAGCAAATCTTGCATTTGCCTGTGACATTGTTCTGGCAGCTGTTGGCGCTTCTTTTATCCAGGCTTTCAGTAAAATCGGATTGGTTCCTGACAGTGGCGGTACGTTTATTCTTCCAAGACTTATCGGAATCCAGCGTGCTGCTGCTTTGATGATGCTTGGGGATAAAGTGTCGGCGCCGGAGGCCTTACAAATGGGAATGATTTACAAAGTTTGTGAAGATGATAAATTGCAATCAGAATCTGAGAGCATTGCAAATACACTGTCGCAAATGCCTACGAAAGGAATCTGGCTGACAAAGAAATTGCTGAATGAATCGATGACCAACTCTCTGGAGCAACAATTAAAGAGAGAAGAAATCATTCAGGCTGAAGCGGGAGAAACAGAAGATTATAAGGAAGGAGTAAATGCATTTTTAGAAAAAAGAAAACCTGCATTTAAAGGTCGCTGAATAGTTCCTGATATTAGCTTATTAAACTAAATTTTATTCAATAAAAAAACCCCGCATGTAGCGGGGTTTTTTATTCTTGAGTGCTGTGAATTACTTGATACGGGAAGAAAGTTCAGCACCAGCTTTGAACTTAGCAACTTTTTTAGCAGCAATCTTAATCGGCTTACCGGTTTGAGGATTGCGACCATTACGAGCAGCACGTTTTGCTACAGAAAATGTACCGAAACCTACAAGAGCAACGCGCTCTCCTTTTTTCAAAGTCTTAGAGGTAACAGTCATAAACGCTTGCAGCGCACGACCAGCATCGGCTTTGGTGATCTTGGCTTCTGATGCCATAGCATCAATCAATTCAGCTTTGTTCATTTGCTTCTTAGTTTTTAGTGATTAATAGTTAGGAATAATGACTTGTTCAAAAGTAGGTACACCGAGCCCCTGTTGCAAATTTCAGCATTGCAAATGCCATGAATTGTTAATAAAAACTAGTGTTTGTTGAAAACTAAGAATGCAAATGAGCCACAGGAGCAGGATTGAGAGATGCGATGTTGTTATGCTCATTCTTCGAATTCCATGTACACACTGAGTTATTTTACAAACGGATTATTCGCGAATGAAATTTACTCTGATTGAAAAAAGATTACTGATGGTATATAATCACGATTTTCAAAATAACTCCATACAAAACTATTCACGAATTAAACCGACGAAAGAATAATTATTCCAGGTCATTGAATGCTTACACAGATACTTCCGTATTGGAACCGTTGATTTCTGTTCGCGTGTTCATTTCCCAATCTCTTGCTAATAAAGAACCTGACAATCGTTGCTATCTCACAAATGCGATATTTTCAGGCTCCTGTGCAGAATTCCAAATGTGTATTGTATCTTTGTTTCTCTCCCTGACTCATGGATAAGTTCATCGTTTCTGCCCGAAAATACAGACCTGTTACCTTTGATACGGTAGTCGGACAACCTTCTATTACCAACACTTTAAAAAATGCGATTCGGAATAATCATCTCGCGCAAGCTTTTCTTTTTACAGGTCCAAGAGGTGTAGGAAAAACGACTACGGCCCGGATTCTGGCCAAGACCATCAACTGTGAAAATGTTTCTTCCAATGTAGAAGCCTGTAATGAGTGTGCATCGTGTGTTTCCTTTAATTCCGGAAGTTCTCTGAACATTTATGAATTGGATGCCGCTTCAAACAACTCCGTTGATGACATCCGGGCACTGGTGGAACAAGTCCGGTATGCACCGCAGCTTGGTAAGTACAAAGTGTATATTATCGACGAGGTACACATGCTTTCCGCATCCGCTTTCAATGCATTCCTGAAAACGCTTGAAGAACCACCCAGCTATGCTGTTTTCATCCTTGCCACCACCGAGAAGCATAAAATTATCCCGACTATACTTTCCCGTTGTCAGATATTCGATTTCAACAGAATCACAGTGGAAGATATTGCCATGCATCTTCGGGATATCGCCACGAAAGAAAACGTCACTGCTGAAGATGATGCTCTTCACATCATAGCCCAAAAAGCTGACGGAGCACTTCGGGATGCGTTGAGTTTGTTTGACCAGCTTGTAAGTTTTGCCGGCTCTACACTCAACTACAAGGATGTAATTGAAAACCTCAACATTCTTGATTACGATTACTATTTTAAAATTACCGATGATTTATTGGCGGGAAATATGTCAGCCGTATTACTTGCTTACAATGAAATTCTGAACAATGGATTCGACGGTCATAATTTCATCAACGGAATTGCGTCTCATTTCAGAGATTTACTTGTCTGTAAGGATGAGATAACATTGCCTTTGCTGGAAGTGAGTCCGAATGTTCGGGAAAAATATAAAGTGCAAAGCCGAAACTGTTCGGCAAACTGGTTATTGGATAAACTGGAAATCGCGAACAAGGCGGATATGGGTTTCAAAGCTTCAAAAAACCAACGGCTTCATATCGAACTTTCATTACTCCGAATGTGCGGGACTGTTTCTTCCTCACCTGCCCAGCCTGAATCTGTCAAAAAAAAAGTTGAGTCAGGATATTCCTCCACGCCTACTGCTGCAGTAAATGTAGCAGCTTCAAATGTCATTCCTTCTCCTACCATTGTTGCTGGTGCAGCCGTCAAAGCTTCGCAGGAAACAACAACTTCTGTTGTGAATGCAGCACAACCGGTAGATATCACCCCAACACCTGCTCCTGTAAAAGAAAGAACTGCAGCTCCAAGTACAACCCAACGCAAAACAATTTCCATCAGCACCAAGCTGTATAAGGATTCAGAGGCAGCAGTTAATCAACAGGCAGCGGAGAGTTTACCGGATCTGCAGGAAGCATTCAGTATTGATGAACTACAAGCAGCCTGGAAGGCATATGCCCAGACATTACAGGATCAGGGAAGGATGACCTTATCCGCAGCTCTCACAAAACGAATTCCGGAGTTGGGAGAAGGATTTATGATTCAGTTTTATGTTGACAGTGCAGCGGCTGAAAAAGATTTGAATGACCAAAAAGTTGACTTGCTTTCTTTTCTGAGAAAGAAACTTTCAAACTACAAATTGAATTTGACTGTGAGTATCGGAGCTGCGGATTCAGCGAACAGTGTTCCGTATACACCTTCTGAAAAATTTAAAAAGCTGGCAGAAAAAAATCCATTGCTGCACGAGTTGAAAAAAAGATTCGATCTTGAAATCGAATATTAGAATCTCAACGTTTGACAGGAACATTTTTTGAGTGTCCGATTATTTGTTCTTCGAAAACCCTTGTCTTTCTTTAAATTGAAATGAACTAAAAACAGAAGGCATTTAGTCGCTGAAATGACATCAGATTCTGCGAAGAATTCATCATTTTTTGTAAAAAAATCAGCATAAATTTCAGTTCAATAAACCATTAAAATCGCCCTTTTTCACGAGTCTGATTTTCAATTAAATACATGCATGAAAATTGTTGATTAATTGGTCGAAAATACCTGATTTTCAACATGAAAATGCTTGTTTCAGAGGTGGCTTTTATGTAAATTTACAAGCTATGGTGGCTGATATAAATAATCAGCCTTTTTAATGCCATTATGCCCTTTTTGGGGCAAACAATTGGGGTGGGGGAAATTCTAAATAATTAAAGGAATGAGTGAATTGATTAACGACAACGTGAATAAAACCGAAACCATCATCGAAACAAATTCAGGCAAAAAAAATCAGGAGTATTCGGCAGACAGTATTCAGGTCCTTGAAGGACTTGAGGCTGTGCGTAAGCGTCCTGCCATGTACATTGGAGATATCGGAATCAAAGGACTTCATCACCTGGTTTATGAGGTTGTGGACAATTCTATTGATGAGGCATTAGCAGGTTATTGTAAAAACATTGATGTTTTTATTCGTCCGGATAATTCCATCATGGTAAAAGATGACGGACGCGGAATTCCGACAGATTACCACAGCAAAGAAAAGAAAAGTGCTCTGGAAGTGGTTATGACTGTACTTCATGCCGGAGGTAAGTTTGATAAAGACTCCTACAAAGTATCCGGAGGATTGCACGGTGTGGGTGTTTCCTGCGTGAATGCATTATCTTCTCATTTGAAAGTTGAAGTTCATCGTGAGGGAAAAATATTTGTTCAGGAATATAGCTGTGGTAAGCCATTGTATGATGTAAAAATTACAGGCGAAACAAACAGAACGGGAACAACAACCATTTTCCAACCTGACAATTCTATTTTCATCACCACAGTATATCAGTACGACACACTGGCTACCCGATTACGAGAACTCTCCTTCCTGAATAAAGGAATTCGTCTTTCGATCACAGACGAAAGAGAAGCAAATGGCGACGGACAATTCAGAACTGATTCATTTTACAGTGATGGAGGTTTACGTGAATTCGTTGTTTACCTCGATGCAAATCGTGAGAAATTAATTGCTGATCCTATTTACATGGAAGGTGAACGCAGCAATATTCCTGTTGAAGTGGCTATGCAGTACAACACTTCCTTCAATGAAAATGTCCATTCGTATGTAAACAATATCAATACTCACGAAGGAGGTACACATCTTGCAGGATTTCGCAGAGCGCTGACTCGCACACTGAAAAGTTATGCTGAGAAATCCGGTCAGTTGGACAAGCTTAAATTTGAAATCAGCGGTGATGATTTCCGGGAAGGGTTAACTGCCATTATTTCCGTAAAAGTTGCAGAACCGCAATTTGAAGGTCAAACAAAGACCAAGCTTGGAAACAATGAAGTAATGGGAGCTGTAGATCAGGCAGTGAGCGAAATGCTCAACAATTATCTGGAAGAACATCCTCGTGAAGCCCGATTGATTGTGGATAAAGTGATTCTTGCAGCTACTGCACGTCATGCAGCCCGCAAAGCCCGTGAATTGGTTCAAAGAAAGAATGTATTGTCGGGCTCAGGATTACCCGGTAAGCTTTCAGATTGCTCTGACAGTGATCCTGAAGGATGCGAGCTGTATCTTGTTGAGGGAGATTCTGCGGGAGGTACTGCAAAGCAAGGAAGAAACAGAAGGTTTCAGGCTATTTTACCGTTGCGCGGTAAAATTCTGAATGTAGAGAAAGCAATGGAGTACAAGATTTACGAAAACGAAGAAATCCGGAATATTTTTACCGCTCTCGGAGTATTCAGAGATGAAACGAAAGAAGGACGTCCATTGAACATGGATAAAATCCGTTACCACAAAATTGTCATCATGACCGATGCCGACGTGGACGGTAGTCACATCACCACTCTTATTCTGACTTTCTTCTTCCGTCACATGAAAGAAATGATTGAGGAAGGATATCTCTACATCGCCACTCCTCCACTCTACCTTGTGAAAAAAGGAAAAGAACAGGAATATGCATGGAATGATGAACAACGGATTGCCGCTGTAAAACGACTTGCTGGAGAAGGCAAAGAGGAAAATGTAGGAGTACAGCGATACAAAGGTCTTGGTGAAATGAACGCGGAGCAATTGTGGGAAACAACCATGAATCCGGAAACACGTACACTTCGAAAAGTGACCATTGATAGTGCTGCTGAAGCAGATCGTATTTTCTCCATGCTTATGGGAGATGATGTTCCACCACGCAGAGAATTCATTGAGAAGAACGCGAAATACGCGAAGATCGATGCATGATCATTTAAAAAACTAATCCATAAAAAAAGCGCCTCAAGCGGGCGCTTTTTTTATGTTTTCTGAATTTGATTTATCAGGATTGCAATTCTCTCAGAGTCATCCAGGCCATCAATCCCATGCCAGTTTCCAATGCGCTTTCATCCGCATCAAATGTGGATGTATGGACCGAAGAGACAATTCCCTTCTCTTCATTCCTTACGCCCAACCTGTAAAAACATGCCGAAGCCTGTTGTGAGTAGAAAGCAAAATCTTCTGCTGCCATCCAGATTTCAAGGTCTTCAATATTTTCTTCTCCTACATATTCACCGGCATAACTTCGAATACGGTCAGTGAGTACTTCATCGTTGATTAAAAACGGATAACCTCGAACAATGGTAAATTCACATGAGCCATTCATGCTTTCCGCAATCCCCTCCGCCATCTTTTTCATTTTGTGGTGTGCTTCATCCCGCCATTCTTCATTCAATGTTCGAAAAGTTCCTTCAAGATATACTTCATCCGGTATCACATTGGTGGCACCATTCGCAATCACTTTACCAAAGCTCAATACAGAAGGCATGCTTGGCTTAGCTGTTCTGCTTACAATTTGTTGCAATGCAACCAATATCTGAGCTGTAATCATCACAGGATCTACTGTAAGATGCGGCATGGCTCCGTGTCCGCCTTTGCCCTTCACCTTTACATATATTTCATCTGTACTGGCCATATACAAACCCTTTCGGAAGCCAATTTTCCCGGCCTTAATCTGCGGCATTACATGCTGACCGATTACAGCTTGTGGTGCAGGATTCGATAACACTCCTTCTTTAATCATCATGGAAGCTCCGCCTGGCAATTTTTCTTCTCCTGGCTGAAAAATAAATTTCACAGTACCTTCAAAATCTTCCTGTACTGAATTCAATATTCTGGCTACTCCCAGCAAGGAAGAAGTATGTACATCATGACCACATGCATGCATCACTCCATCGTTTTTGGAAACATAAGAGGTATTATTTGTTTCCTGAATAGGTAAAGCGTCCATATCAGCACGGAGAGCGACTACTTTACTGGCAGGATTTTTTCCTTCAATCAAAGCAACAACACCCGTATTCGCCATTCGTTTAAAATTATTAATACCGTATTCGCGTAATTTCTGTTCAACAAATTTCTGCGTTTCAATTTCTTTGAAGCTAAGTTCCGGATGCATGTGCAGATGCCTCCTGCACGAAACGATGTCTGGATGAAATGTCTTCGCAAGCTGCTTGATTTTATCTATTGGAATCATCAGAATTAAATATTGTTACGCTGTGAGTTTGGAATGAGAAATATTCAGCAATACCGGAAATCAAAAATCAAGTCCGAGAGAAAAATAAAATCTGTAAGGAAGAACTTCCCGGTTTTGAACTCCCCATGCCCAGTCGGCACGAAGAAAATAACCAAGCAAACGACTACGCAAGCCAAATCCAAAACCACCAACTATAGGTTCGTTCTGACTCGTGATGGTGATTAGGAATGGTTGTTGGAACACTGTTCTCTT
This sequence comes from uncultured Bacteroidota bacterium, assembly GCA_937871435.1. GTDB lineage: Bacteria > Bacteroidota > Bacteroidia > AKYH767-A > 2013-40CM-41-45 > JADKJP01. The sequence goes on from CALMQM010000101.1 coordinate 10,764, forward strand.
GTTAAGAGCATTTGTGGAATCGTAAGGAGAAATTCCGTTCCACGCAGTACCGATATCTCCGAAACCAACAATCTGGAAATTCCTCACAAAATCTGATTTGATCGGACGATTCAATAAATAACGAAATACCGGAACACGCAATTCACTGTTGATTAAAGCAAAAGTATTTCCGTTCCGAATATTTTGTTCAAAGCCTCTGAGATTTGTAGCCAGTGCCTGGAAATAATAGTTCTGACTGAAATCAATTGGAGTTTCATTATTGAAGCGAGGTACAAGCCAGTTATCAGTTGATCCGAGATAGTAAATGATTCGCTCTTCCCCAAAGCTGGTTCCTGAAGCAAAACGATTTGCCCAGATAATTTCACGGTGTATTTTCTGGTAATGACGAATATCTGTTCCCAAGACTACCATTCCGGTCTTGGAAATATCCGCCTGCTTAAAATATTCACCGAAAATTTTTAATCGAGTTCCATTGTACAAATTCACACCTGTAGGAAGTGTGTTGTCAAACACATACTCCAATCGTCCGCTCAACCAATGCAGATATTGATTCGGAAAACGAAGAGAATTGTAATCCGTTGCGAGAGCGACGAGACGGTCATTCCGATATGCTACTGAACCCCGAACAGCGGAGACATCGCTGAATGGCCATTTACCCTGGAATCGTAATTCATGGGAGTGCAGCTTGGCTCCATACTCAGGAAGCAAAAGAGCCTGACGATAAAAAGTAATCTGTTTATCAAAACGTTTCTTGAGATTTTCATAGCTCAAAAAATACTCATTAGAATTAAGGTCACCCGCAAGTTTAAATCCTCCTGTAATTCTGAAATCTTCCATGAGATCACTGATTCCGAGTTTGAAAAATCCATTCAATCCCGGATTGTAGTAGATCGCTCCGCCTCCTGTAAACAACTGATAACTCTGATTGAGTAATGTGTTATCAAGCTGGCTGACAAAATACGTAGAGGAGAAAGCTGTTTCGTAATTCCTTTGTTTGGGAAGAATAGAATTCAGTGAATCCTGATTTACCGGTGCAGGAGTTGTTTGTGCAACTGTTTCTGTCTGCTGCATTTCAGCCTCCCTTTTTTTCTCTTTCCGGCTCTTTGATTTAGGAAAATCACTCTGGAAAATATAATTGTCGATGTCCACTTTGTTGGAATCAACAGCAGGATTTTGCTGCTCAACAGGTGGAGACTCTCCGGATGGCTGTGGAGTAATTGCCGGCGGCTGTAGAGAGGCTTTGCGTTCTTCTTCGTTTCTGTACAAAGTTCTCGGCAACATACTACTTGACAATACCGGTTTTGTCAGATAATCAACTTTCATTCTTAATCTGCCTTCTTTGAAAAAAATCTGACTTACACGTGTTCTGGAATAATTAATGTCCTGAGCTACGACATTTCTGGAATAATTCGTGAGTGGAAAATTCTCCACGATCATCCGGTAATGTTCTGTTGTATCCACATATGCTAATGCACTGTCAAGATTTGCAAGATACCTGTTAACAATACCATTTTCATCACTGAGATAAGCGATATGTGCGGAATCATATTGCATGGGCTGAGTCTCATTGTAATCAGCTGTATTTGTAATTCGTTTCAACAAAGTTGATTTTGTCGAATAGTCGTAATAAAAAACATCAAAATTATTATTCGCAGGTAAAACGGCTTTCTTATCTACGCCCAAAGTATCATTCACCCGATTTGAAGAAAACACAATTGCTGAAGAGCGGTTGATAAAACGCGCATTTAAATCATCATAAAAATCCTTTGTGATTTGTTCGTAGGTACGGGTACGAAGATTATACACATAAATATCACTTTGTCCTTTTTGTACGGCTGACATCACGAGAAGCAATCCATCGTCTGAATAGGCAAAATCAAGAACTTTTTCAAAATTAAACAGCTTGCCCTCTTCGTATTTTTTTGATTCAAGTGAATACGTGCCCAACCAGAGAAATCCTTTTCTTTCACGAATTACTGCAAACAGTTTTCCTGTAGGATGCCAGGCAATCAATGGGAATGATTGATCAGTCTCCTGAGTATAGGAACGATAACCGCTCTTTAAGATTCGTTTTGTCCGCTTTTTTTCTGAATCATAAAGCCGCACTTTGTATTTCCCTAAATCATTGCTTACATACACAGTGTATCTCCCGTCGCTGCTGGTTTTGAGCTGTGAATACAAGATGTTTATTTTCGGTTTCTTCAGGAGACCAAGCGTGGTAACACTGTCACGGTTCACATCGCTTTGACCATAAATATTGACCATCGAATCCCGCCAGTTTTTGGAGAGTTCCTTGATATTCAATCCGAGTACATACATGAATCCGCTTTCAATATTCCTGTTGACTCTGGTCATGTACAGAAGATTGGAAACAGAGGATTCGGTATAGGTGTCAATAATGTATTTCCAGATAGAATGACCCGCTACCTGAGCATCCATTCCGGTCAGGTGATTAAACTTCAGATATTTTTTGCTCACAATACCATCACGCAGTCGATTGTCGATATTGACATCCCAGTTTCTCGAAACATAAGACACGAGACCGTTGATATACCAGTCGGGCAAAGTAAGCAGAGCTGAATTCTGAATTCGTTCCTTTACATCGCCACCATACATGATCTGATCTATCAGCACACGGGCAATTCCTGCTCTGATCTGTCTACGAAACAATTCGTGGTCACCCGTGAAATAAAGGAAAACTTTATTGCCTACTATCTTCGTTATCCCACCGGTATTGTTGTTCAGGTCATCCGTCTCCAAACCAATGTTGGTCTGTTTTGCTTCACTCAATTTATTGTAAATAATAAATTGAATTCTTCCATCCAGCTTGTAATCGAACAACTTTTCAATTTCTTCCAAATCAGCATCCGCAGTTTTTCCTGTAAACGCGGCAAGTTCCAGTCCTCCGAGGTAATAATACGTATCGAAATTTTTGAATTTCATAAAAGTCCAGAAGCGATCATCGTACTGAACTCTGTTTTTTCCAAACTGCATTTCATAGCCATTGTAAAACTGGCCACGAACCGAAAGTGAAAAAAACATCAGGAGAAAGATGCAAACTTTACGGATGAGTCGGGGAGTTGAAAAAGCAGTCATTCTATGCATAGAAGTAACCGGTAAAATAAACACCGGGTGTTCGGAATCAGACAATGCGAATGTAACTAAATTTGCAGAATTAAAGAAGTGATCAACGCTATTCCTGTCTCGGGTGGACATTCAGAAAATTGTTAAAATCAATGAGTTTCTTTAAGATGAAGACCATCCGTGACAGAATGTACTGCTCAAGTTAAATAATATGACAACATGATTACAATCCGCTCCTTTACATTCAATCCGTTTGAAGAAAATATGTACGTTTTATATGATGAAACCAAAGAGGCTGTAATCATTGATCCAGGATGTTATTCGGAAAATGAAAAATCAGAGCTGGCAGAATTTATCCTGAAAGAAAATCTGATTCCTGTTAAACTCATCAATACACATGCTCATCTTGATCATATGCTCGGCAATAATTTTGTTGCTTCGAAATACAAGCTGAAGCTGCATATGCATAAGGATGATCTTGACTTGTTGCGTTCAGCACCTGTTTATGGACAGATGTGGGGAATAAAACCTGAACCATCTCCCGATCCGGAATTTTTTCTTCAGGAAGGCGATCTGGTAAACTTCGGCAATTCCTCTCTGCTGGTATTGTTTACTCCCGGTCATTGTCCCGGCAGTCTGAGTTTTTATTCTGCGAAAGATCAATTTGCAATTGTGGGTGATGTTCTCTTTTATGGCAGCATAGGACGAACTGATCTTCCGGGTGGCAATCTGGAAATTCTTCTAAAATCCATTCGTGAAAAACTGTTTGTGTTACCGGATCAGACAATCATTTATCCCGGACACGGTCCGCATACAACAATTGGGTTCGAGAAAAAACACAATCCGTTTCTCGTGCAGGATTAGTTAATCCGGCTATTCAGGTATTTTTTATTGAAGACAAAACACATCCATGTAAATAATGGGGCGAAGATAACGTCAATGGTATAATGTACATGTTGAACAAGAACCAGAAAACCGACCATGATGACAAAAAAGGCCAGCAATGATTTTCTTCCTTTATGAGTAACCCCAAAATACATTGTACTGATAGTAGATACATGGCCGGAAAAGAACAAGTCTTTGGAAATAATTCTGCCTCCATTTGTAAAAAACTGAACAATTGGTTCACGCAATGGCACATAACCGGCAGGTGGTTCCAAAGGAAAAAGAGTGATGGATAGTATCCTCACCAGGGTCACAAGTATATATGTTTGCAAAGTGAGCAATAAAGCTTTCGGATGATTCCAGTTACTGAACAACGCCAATGCAATTCCTGAATACAGGAAGAAAAATACAACCCATGAAACATTGTGCACAGGTAAAATATCCAGTAAAGGATCGCTGAGTTGTACACCCATTCTGCTCTCAGCGTAATCAAAGAACCAATTGAAAATGCCTGAAAAAGACACCAGCAATAATAACGAAACAATAAATTGAATTCGGAAATTGCGCTGTTGCCAGGCATTCATCCAGGCAGATTTGGAAGTCGGCATTTCAGAAAAGGATTGACTCAACAGTTAAAGGGACGATCATCAGGAAATTTTATCTAGAATCAATTTCTCCACTTCTGCTGAATCCCATTTATTTTCTATTTGTGGCATAGACATTACTTCCTGCATTATCGCCTGCTGTCTGCGTCCATTTGCCAACGCTTCCGCGTAGGGAATAGAACTGAATGTAACCTGGGAATAAAGTGGCAACCATTTCTGAGGATGTTTTTCATGTATCCTGGCTTCAATTTTTTTCTGTAAAAGAAATGTAGGACTTCCTACAAGGTCTCTCATTTCAATGAAATTCATCACTGCCAGATCAGCGATGGCATCGGAATTGGGTTTGCGCGCCAATTGGTATTCCGGCAATATTTTTTTCCAGTCACCTTTATGTGTTTCAATCAATGCATCCAGCACAGTACAATCTTCAAAACCACAATTCATTCCTTGTCCATAAAAAGGTGTAATGGCATGCGCTGCATCACCGATTAATGCAAGTTTATCCTGATAGGACCATGGAAAACATTTGACTGTTACAAGCCCGCTTGTTGGATTATGAAAAAAATCTTCGACTAATGTTGGCATCAACGGAACAGCATCGGGGAATACACGGTTGAAGAATTCAAGGCATTGCTCCGGATTTTTTATAGAAGAAAAGGAATCTTTTCCTTCAAAAGGAAAAAATAATGTCACTGTAAAACTTCCGTCGAGATTTGGTAATGCAATCATCATATAACCTCCACGGGGCCAAATATGCAACGCATGTTTCTCCATTTGAAATGCTCCGGATGCTCCGGCAGGAATCATCAGTTCTTTGTAGGCATGATCCAGATAATTCTGGGAATACTGAAAACGATCCGTACTCATTTGCATTTGCAAACGGGCAGCAGAGAAAGCGCCATCCGCTCCAAAAATCAAGTCACTCGTATTGGAACTAACAATTTTCGTGATGGCGTTTTCAAACCTGCACACTTTATGTTCTATGTCGATTCCGGTGCAGCGTTCATTGAAGTGAATTTTTACTCCGTTCTTTTCGGCAAGGTTCATCATTTCACAATTCAGAATTCCTCTTGATGTGGCGTAAATAGCCTGATCCTTTTCTCCGTATTGCTGATAAGTGAGATCACCTGATACACTGTGCATCATTCTTCCACTCATCGGAATTCCGATTTTCCGGATCTCTGCCTCAATTCCTACTCCCTCAAGTCCTCTCCAACCTCTGTCACTAAGTGCCAGATTGATTGATCTGCCGGCAGGAATATTTTCTTTGCGCATATCCGGTCTCCTCTCGAAAATAGTTACCGAATACCCTCTTTTCGAAAGATAAATAGAGAGTAAACTGCCAACCATTCCGGCACCGAGGATGGTAATATTTTTAACAGTGGATGTTGCCATGTTTTTAGAAATCGAATATTATAGATTACTTAATTATAAATTGATGTTGATGATATTCCTGAATCAGGAATGTGATGCTATCGCGGCATGCAACAACTGACCGAAACAAAACACATCTTCAAATGAATTGTATAATGGTACTGGTGCCACACGGATTACATCCGGTTCACGCCAGTCAACTATGACACCTTTCTCCGTTAGCTGTTTGTATATATCCTTTCCGTTTTTGCTCAGGATGAGGGAAAGCTGACAACCACGTTCATCCGGGTTCAAAGGTGTGATGATTTTTACCGGAATAAAATCCTTTTCTTTTTTGAAGTGATCATTTATCTCATTCAATATAAACTCGAGATAATTTGTCAGCGATTTACTTTTCGCGCTCAACGCATTCATTCCGGCTTTTTCAAATATATCTAATGATGCTTTCAATGCAGCCATAGATAAAACCGGCGCATTGCTTAATTGCCATCCTCTTGCACCTGAAGCAGGCACAAAATTCCGCGGCATTGTAAACCGGGTTGCAGGATCATTTCCCCACCAACCCGCAAGTCGTGGCAGAGAAGCATTGTTCCCATGTCTTTCGTGAACAAAAATTCCTGAAACGCCTCCCGGACCCGCGTTGAGATATTTATAACTGCAAAAACAGGCATAGTCAACATTCCAATCATGCAATTTCATTTGCACATTACCAGTAGCATGCGCCAGGTTGTATCCACACGTTGCACCGACTGCATGAGCAGCTGAAGTAATTTTTTCCAGATCAAAATATTGTCCTGTGTAATAATTCACCGCCCCTAACATGACGGTTGCAAGCGAATCTCCATGAAGCCGGATTGATTCCAGAATATCTTCCGTTCTCAGGCAATATTCCCCTTCTCTTGGTTTCAGATACACTATGGCATTTTCCGGATCAAATCCGTGAAAGGAAGCTTGTGATTGTACGGCATATAAATCAGAAGGAAAAGCATCGTATTCACAGATGATTTTATAGCGTGTAGCTGTTGGTCTGTAAAAAGAAATCAGCAACAAATGCAAGTTGGTGGTGAGAGAATTCATAGAAACCACTTCATCAGCCTTTGCACCCAAGAGACTTGCAAGTTGATTGGTCAAAATATCCTGATAATGAAACCAGGGCATACGTGCATGAAAATGACCCTCCACTCCCCAGGTTGCCCAATCTTCCATTTCATTGAGTACATATTCCTGGGCAGACTTAGGCTGTAGTCCCAAAGAGTTCCCTGTAAAATACTTCACGGGGATTCCATTTATCAAAGGGAAATAAAATTGATCCTTGAAATTTTTCAGCGGATCTCCTGCATCTTTCTTTCTGGAAAATTCCAGACTATTTTGCAAAGGAGCAGTTTCAGTTAATGGCATAGACAATCGTGTTATCAATCAAAGTATTCCGGTTTTCAGACAGAATTTTTCCGGAGAAAACAGGAAAATGAGATTCATCCTTTTACTATATATAAGGGTTCCTTACCTTGGCCCCGGTTAACAAGCCAAAGTTAAAAGAATTGAATTGAATTGATAATACCTGCAAAATAACCATGAAAAGATCACAATCAGAAGGACTGTTCAAAAAAGCACAGAATTATTTTCCGGGTGGTGTAAACTCACCGGTGAGAGCGTTCCGCTCGGTAGGCGGTACACCCTTGTTTCTTGAAAAAGGTGACGGATGTCATATAGTGGATGCCGATGGGAATCAGTTCGTTGATTTTTGCTGCAGTTGGGGACCACTCATTCTTGGTCACAATCATCCCGGAGTACGCGAAGAAATTGTGAAGGCTGTTTCGAATGGTACTTCTTTTGGCGCTCCTACCCGTAAAGAAAATGAGTTGGCTGAACTTATTCTTCAGCACAATCGCTATATCGAAATGATTCGTTTTGTGAGTTCGGGGACAGAAGCTGTCATGTCTGCACTCCGACTTGCAAGAGGAGCAACAGGTAAATCCGTCATCATCAAATTTGAGGGCTGTTACCACGGACATGTTGATTCCTTATTGGTAAAAGCGGGAAGTGGCTTGTCAACTTTTGGAATTTCTTCCTCCGCGGGAGTTACAGAATCGGTAGCAAAAGATACTCTTGTATTACCATTGAATGACAAGAGAGCATTGGACATTGCGATCTCTGATTTTGCACATGACATCGCGGCAATCATTATTGAACCTGTTCCCGCAAATAATGGATTGATGTTGCAGGACAAATCCTTTCTGGAATACCTTCGAAAAGTAACACATGAACATAACATCCTTCTCATTTTCGACGAAGTGATTTCCGGATTTCGTGTAGGCTTTGAAGGCGCTGCGGGATATTATAACATTCAACCCGATATAATTACTTATGGGAAAATTATCGGCGGAGGAATGCCGGTTGGAGCCTATGGCGCAAGCAGGAAACTGATGTCCAACATCGCTCCTGAAGGAAATGTTTATCAGGCCGGAACTTTATCCGGAAATCCGGTCGCGATGTCGGCCGGTATTGCACAACTTCGTGCATGTTTAAAACCCGGCTTTTACGACGATCTTGAACAAAGAACGAAAGCATTCACAAGTCAGTTGAACAATCATGCCGCGAGTAGAAAATACCTGTTCAAAGTATTTTCTATAGGATCCATTTTCTGGTTTGCCTTTACTGAAAAAGAAAAAATTTCTTCAGCGGAAGAAATTGATTCGGAAAGCATGAAATATTTCCGTGCCTTGCATGCAGAATTACTTGAGAGAGGAATTTACCTTGGGCCTTCCGGATATGAAGTTGGTTTTGTATCCGAAGCACATACTCCTGAGATCCTGAAGAATGCTGCAGATCAAATTTGTACCGCATTGGATCAGGTGTTTAGTTCTTTACCGGAAGGGGTTTCCAAAGTTTAGAAGATTCCAGAAAAAGTTTTTTTCTCCCTTCTTTTCCCGCAACTGAATTTCTCTTGCAAGGAGAATCCAGCCTTTGTGTCCGAACTGAATCAACCAATTTACGGCATTGGCTTTTCCGTCGCAGGCTTCTGCAAACGCGGCTAATTCTCTGTTTCCACTTGTGATCAGGAATACTTTCGCTTTGTCATCACCCGACATAGCATCCACCGTTGCAGCCAGTTGTTTGTATCCATTTTGCATCAGCCACTGAAAAGACTTTTCCACACCGACAAAAGCATCCCAGAATTCTGATAATTCCGGATAGCCATTGTCGACAAGCCATTGTTGAGCAAGTTCATCATTTTCTCTGGCACACAATACCAGGCGTTCAAATGCTTCTATAGGATAGGATTTCATGCTGACTGTATTGCTAAATATACAAAAACAAATTGCAGGATCATAGTACCATCTACGAAAACTTTACAGAAATATTTTGGTGGATTTAATTTTACGAGAACAATCCAGGCCATAGCTACAAAAAAAGAGAGATCAAGGGCAAATATTACCGCCGGAGAAAGCATGAGAAAATCTCTTGCAACGTGTCTGAGAACGACCCCGAATACCAGAATCAGTATTCCCGTGATACGTGTGATCCGTAAACCATACACAACAGGCAAAGTATTGGTTCCCCACTTTTTTTCTGAATCAGCATCACGGATTTCGAATGGGATACACAGGCCATAAATGAACAATGCGCGTGCAAATGCCTGTGCAAGAATTTGTCTGTTGTCAATCACATATTCATTTTCAAGTAAAGGAATAAGCACTGTCGCCGCGGCCCATGTAAGGGCAAGAAAAGGAAGTTTCAGGAGCAGAGATTCACGAATTTTTCTTCTTCTTCCGTTCCATTTTACCAATGGAATACTATACAGAATACTTACAATTGACAAAGAAGCGAATGCAATCAGAATTGCAAGATTCATCCAAATCAGTGAAATTAAAATTCCAATTGCAGGTATAAGCAGAAAAATAATTTCTCTGAAATTCATATTTCGTTTTTTCAATGAATCTATGAATTGAGAGAACGTTCCGAAATCGAGATGGTGGGAATGATGATGAAAATTATAGTAGAACCAGGTTGCGAAAAAAACAAGCCATACAGCGGGACTGAAATGCAAAGGAATTCCGTTCAGAAGGTAGGTGGTAAATACCAAAGCCACCGAACACACTCCAATATAAATGTTTCCGAAAACGAGGAGGTCAACAATTTTCGTGAATTGTTTCAAATCCTTTTCTGATTTACCCGAAAATTTAAGGTCAATAAATGAGATTGAAAATCACCGATCCGGCTACGAAACCTATGAGTCCGCTTATTACTCCATTCCTGATTTTTCTGTCCCTCGCCTTTCGTTCATATCCTTCGCGATAGTTAGGATTTAATATCAGGTTCTTATCTGAAACTTTTTGCTTTTCCATATTAGGAGAAAAAGCACCGACAATTGATCCATACAAAGGTGCTACTGCAAGTCCATAGAAACCAAGTAAACTTCCTCCGGCACCAAATGCTAAACCAAAACCTTTATTCAGATTGTTTCTGTAAAACTTGTGCGCATCCTGTTCACCCAAAATAAACATCCTCATTTCTTCCGGTTTAAAATCTTCTGTGTCCATTGAGTCACTCGTATAAATAACTTTTTCGCTTCCATCACGGTAACGAATTGAAAAAACTCTTTCAGGATCAATGGTCTTCAGGCGACTTTTTCCATCCATTTTCCGGTAAGCAATAGTGTAATCTTTAAGATCCACAGATTTGACTACAATGACTCTCCCATTAATGAGAACGAGGGAATCCTGCGCCATTGATGGAGCTGAATACAAGAGGAAAAAAAACAAGGAAAAAAGAAGGATACGCATAAGATTGAGGTCAATTCTCCAAAACTACAATAAATTATCCTTGAAAAAAATTCAGTTTGGCGAAAGAACATTTGTCAACCTTAAAGCGGCCAATATTCACTACATTTGCAGCCGAATTCTTATTCCCTAAAAGTATGTCTCATTTCGATTTTACTTCCCGTCACATTGGTCCTGATGAACAGGATATTCAACACATGTTAAAAGAAATCGGTGTCCAAAATCTGGATCAACTGATAGACGAAACGATTCCATCATCCATTCGTCTGAAAAAAGCGTTGGATTTACCGCAAGCACAAAGTGAATATCAGTTCCTTAAAGAACTTCGGAAAGTTGCAGAGAAAAATACTGTCGCGAAATCCTACATAGGTTTGGGGTATTATGATACCATCACTCCCGGAGTTATACAACGGAATATCCTTGAAAATCCGGGCTGGTACACGGCATACACTCCGTATCAGGCTGAAATTTCGCAGGGAAGACTTGAAGCTTTATTGAATTATCAGACCATGGTTCTGGATCTGACAGGAATGGAAATAGCGAATGCATCTTTGTTGGATGAAGCAACGGCAGCGGCAGAAGCGATGCATTTATTTTACGCAAGTCGTACGAAAGAACAACAGAGTAACAATGCCAATAAACTATTTGTTGATGCATCCTGTTATCCACAAACTCTTGACGTTTTAAAAACCAGATCTGAACCATTGGGGATCGAACTGGTGATTGGAGATGCTTTCAGCTCTACTCTCAACTCATCTTATTTCGGAGCCATCCTTCAGTATCCCGCCATGAATGGTGAGATACATGATTACAAGCAATGGGTAGAAAAAGCCCATGCATTGAATATTCGTGTAGGAGTGGGAACCGATTTACTTGCATTAACACTCCTGACTTCACCCGGTGAATGGGGAGCTGATGTAGTGTATGGTAACTCACAACGATTCGGTGTTCCTCTCGGATATGGTGGTCCGCACGCCGCTTTCTTTGCAGCCCGTGAGGATTTCAAACGTGAGATGCCGGGAAGAATTATTGGTGTATCAATAGACGCGCAAGGGAACCGGGCTTTACGCATGGCTCTTCAAACGAGAGAGCAACACATTCGTCGCGACAAAGCTACTTCCAACATTTGTACTGCCCAGGTATTACTGGCAGTAATGGCCAGTATGTATGCTGTCTATCACGGACCGGAAGGATTAAAACATATCGCAGAACAGGTTCATCTCAATACAGTTCGTCTTTCAGAAGTGTTGACCCAGCTTGGTTATAGTGTATCGAACAAGATGTATTTTGACACTCTTCATATAGATGCCGGTGAATTGACAACAAAAATCCGTCAGCAGGCAGAGTCACAAAAAATTAATTTACGCTATACAGATAACAACAAAATTGTCCTTAGTCTCGATGAAACAACAGATGCTGATGAAATGAGTCGTTTGTTATCTCTTTTTTCCTCTGTAAAAGGAAAAGCAGCACCATCCTGGAGTTCACGAACGAACGGTATCATTGCAGACAGTTCTTTTTCCAGAACATCTCCGATTCTGACACATCCTGTATTCAACCAGCATCATTCAGAAACAGAAATGCTGCGTTACATCACCGGATTGGAAAACAAAGATCTTTCACTCAACCATTCGATGATTGCATTAGGCTCATGTACCATGAAGCTGAATGCCACCAGCGAAATGGTTCCGGTGAGCTGGCCGGAATTCAATGGTCTTCATCCATTTGCCCCTGTTGAACAGGCAGCCGGTTACCAACTAATTATCAGAGAACTTGAAAGTTACCTCTGTACCATCACCGGTTTTTCAGCTGTATCACTTCAGCCGAATTCAGGAGCACAGGGTGAATATGCAGGGTTAATGGTGATTCGCGCTTATCACCACAATAGGAATGAAGCGCACAGAGACATTGTTCTTATTCCTTCTTCCGCACACGGCACCAATCCTGCCAGTGCAGTGATGGCAGGAATGAAAGTAGTGGTTGTTAAATGTGATGACCACGGAAATATTGACATCAGCGACTTAAGAGCCAAAGCGGAGCAGAATAAAGAAAAACTTTCCTGTCTGATGGTGACTTATCCTTCTACGCATGGAGTATACGAAGAAGGTATCCGTGAGATTACTCAGATTGTTCATGATTGTGGCGGACAAGTTTACATGGATGGAGCAAATATGAATGCACAAGTCGGACTTACAAATCCGGCCACTATCGGTGCAGATGTTTGCCACCTGAATCTGCACAAAACCTTTGCAATTCCACATGGCGGAGGCGGGCCCGGAATGGGTCCAATTGGTGTGGCTCCTCACCTCGCACCGTTTCTGCCCGGACATCCGGTTGTGAAAATGGGTGGAAGTACGCCTGCTGTTTCAGCAGCACCATGGGGAAGCGCAAGTATCTTACTTATCTCTTATGCATACATCCGCATGTTGGGAAATAAAGGAGTGACTGATTCAACGAAATATGCTATTCTGAACGCGAATTATATCAAAGCTAGACTGGAGTCACATTATCCTATTTTATATGTAGGCAGTAACAACAGGGTGGCGCATGAAATGATCGCAGACTGCAGGCCTTTTAAACTGAGTGCCGGAATTGAAGTAGAAGACATCGCCAAGAGGCTTATGGATTACGGATTCCATGCTCCAACAATGTCATTTCCGGTTCCCGGAACGATTATGATTGAGCCTACAGAAAGTGAATCCAAAGCCGAGCTTGACAGGTTCTGTGACGCCCTCATTTCCATCCGAAAAGAAATCGAGGAAATAGAAAAAGGAATCGCAGATCGCAAAGACAATGTATTGAAGAATGCACCCCACACCTTAGCAGAAATTACGAAGGATGAATGGGCACATTCTTATACCAGAAAGAAAGCAGCATTCCCGCTGAGTTATATCCAGCATCACAAATTCTGGCCTTCAGTAGGTCGGGTCGACAATGCTTACGGAGACAGGAATCTTGTTTGTGCTTGTCCGCCTGTTGAAAGCTACGCGGAAGAAACAGTATAAAGCCTTATCTAATAAGGGTTTTAACAGTTCTCCGGACTTTGAGAAAGTCTGGAATATTATTACATTTGAATCCCTCTATAAACAACCAAAACCATCTGTAAACAATGAAAAATTCTACGCGCATTTTTATTTTCATGCTGCTCGCATTGGCCTCTACAGGGCTTTCTGCCGGCACGCGTCAACGCGGTTCAATGCCTTCGGATATGGGTTCTACAAAGCCCCTCCGTCATGCAACACCTAACCGGATTCAGGCAGTTCCATTTTACAGCCAGGATTTCAGTGGTGGAATTCCGGGAAACTGGCAAGTGATTGACCACTCGGGCAATGGACTAAACTGGACCTGGACAACTACCGGTTCTTTTTCTGCTTCTCCGGGAATTGATTCCCTGAGTACCAGCGGTACTTCAGCAGCTAACGGATACATGATATTCGACAGCGACTCTGCCGGCGGTGTTGGCGGAGAAGATGGTGATCTGATTACAGAAACTATCGATTGTTCAGCAAACATTGCTGTTCATTTAACATTCAACCAATTGCTTGTGCACTTTGCTGAAGCAGCTCGTGTATCTGTTTCGAATGACGGTGGAGCAAGCTGGAATGACGTATATGACGCCAGTGCCGGTTTAGCTCAGTATCAGGCCACACCAAATCCTGATTTTGTGGATGTAGACATCACAGCATATGCTGCAGGTCAGGCTACAGTTCAGGTGAAATTTAATTTCCAGGGTAATTATGATTTCTGGTGGATGATTGATGATGTTCAACTGTATGAACCTTCATCAACTGATGGCGGAGTTTCAGCTATCAATGGTCCATTGTCTTCATGCACACTTCTTGGAGCTACTGAAAGCATCTCCGTCGAAATCAACAATTACGGTGGTGTTGAAATCCATGATTTTGATGTGAACTATATAGTTGATAATGGAACTACTGTGACTGAAACTGTGACCGATACAATTGCTTCCGGATCATCACTTTCATACACGTTCACTACTCCTGCAGACCTCAGCGCAGCGGGAACACACACTATCGTTGCTTTCACTACAATTTCCGGTGATACCATTCCTGGCAATGACACTGCTTCAACTTCTATTTACAACGGATCACATGTTGCAAATGCATCAACAAGTTATGTGATGGGCTTTGAAGACAATGAAGATCTGAGCACATGGGCTACTGAAGATGTCAATATTGACGGTTACTTCTGGAATCTGGTTACAACCAATCCTCATTCAGGATCTGTATGTGCGAGAATGGCTTCTCCAAATGTTGCAGCAGGAGCTGATGACTGGCTGTTTACTACTTGTCTCGAGTTGAATGACTCTACGAATTATGATTTGAGTTATTACTATCGTACTTCCAGTACTTCTACTCAGGCGAATCTGACAGTAATGATGGGTACAGATCAAAATTCCGGAGCGATGACAACCACATTGATCCCATCTCATGTGATAACCAACATTTCTTACCTGATGAATATCGCCAGCTTCACAGTTCCTGCTAACGGAATTTACTACATCGGATTCCATGTAAGCGCTTCTGATTCTACAGCGAATTTGCGTATTGATGATATTGATTTATCAGGATCATCAGGTGTTGGAATTAAAGAATTTGGTAAAAATCAGGTGTCTGTTTATCCAAATCCCGGAACAGGTAATTTCTATCTCAATTCAGATATCAAATCATCTGCTTTCCTTGTATCTGTTTGCAACACAATCGGACAAGTGGTTTTTGAATCAAAATACAGTAATATGATCAATCAGGAAATGAATTTATCTCAGCTTCCTGTAGGTCAGTATTTTGTAAAAATCGTTTCAGATGCGGGAGTGAGTACACAGACAATCTCTATCGTTCGATAATTACCTACTTATTTTTTCATGAAAAAAGGACACTTTAACAGGTGTCCTTTTTTCATTTATGAACTTCATAGAATCGCTTAAAACATGGCATTTCCAGAGTAAAACAGGCCATTAATTTAACATGTTACATTTGATTCATTTTAAAAAAAAAGTACATTTGCCATTCTTAAAATATCTCTAACCAAAAGATCATGAAAAAATTTACTATTCTCTGCGCGATAGTATTTGCCTCTGTATCTGTATTTGCTACAAGCGGCAACAATATCGTTAATTCCAGAAGCGGAAAAGCTCATTCAAGGCTTGCTCCTGCTTCTGCCCGTCACATTCAGTTACCACATGCAACTCATCAGCAAAGTCGTGTAGCTTTCTTTACAGAAGACTTTTCTGCCGGTATCCCTGCAGGTTGGACAAATGTTGACAGTAACAACGTAGGTGTTGCCTGGAAATGGACAACTACCGGCGCGTTCCAGCCTAATGTAAATGGAGATGATAATTTTCTGTCACCTACAGGTACAAGTGCAGCGAACGGATACATGATGTATGACTCAGACTCAGCGAACGCTTCTATCGGTGGTGAGTGGGCGATTCTTACTTCCAATGCTATCGACTGTTCAACACATCCTACTGTTCGTTTGACTATGAACGAATACTTCCTGATGTTCGAAGATGCAGCTGCTATCTTCCCAAATACAGGACATGTTTATGTTAGTACTGACAGCACAACATGGTATTTAGTGCATGCTGCTGAGGCCGGACTCACCAACAATACAGGTACTCCTAACCCATCTGCTGTTGTAGAAAATATCAGTGCTATTGCAGGTGGCGCAAGCACTGTGTATCTGAAATTCGTATTTACCGGAGACTGGTCATGGTACTGGATGTTTGATGATGTTGAATTGTCAGAACTCCCTTCAGTTGACGCTGGTGTTGTTGATGATGGTTTCATCGGAGAATATCCTGAAATTCCAATCAACCAGGCTGAAGCATTCGCGATAGAAGGCCGCATTGTGAACAACAGCGGATCTGATTTGACCAATGCAAGTCTTAGTTTTGATGTGTTCCTGAATGATCTTTCAACGAACGTATTCACCGGTACTTCTTCAGTAGTTCCATTAATTGCTGCCGGTGATACATCACCTGTATTGACTGCAAGTTATGTTCCTTCTGATACAGGATTGTACATCCTTCGTCAGGTTGTTTCTGTTGCTGGTGATGCTGATGGTTCTAACGACACTACTTTCTCTGTAGTTTATGTGAACGATTCAGTTTACGCACGTGACTTCACTGATTTTGACGCATCCGGATACCTTGGTGGTTTCGGTTTCAATGGTGGTCAGGGAACTTTGGGACAAATGTTCCATATTTATCAGGGTTCACAGTTTACCTCTGTAACTGGTTTCTTTGATGCTCCGACAGAAGGTGACAGCATTCGTTTCAGTGTATACACAACAGCCGCAGGAATGCCTGATCTGTTGATTGCAAGTACAGATGCTTATGTAATTAATGCTACTGATGCGGCAGGTGGATTTATCACCGTTGAATTCCCGAATAACGTAAACGTATTGCCTGGTGATTACTTCGTTGGTGTTGAGCAAATCAATACAAACAACGTAACTATTGGTGCTATCTCTGAGCAATATACTCCCGGAAAAGTTTTCTTTGATGGCGGATCAGGTTGGGTAGCGTCTGAAGATGCAGGATTTAACTTCGCTTTCATTCTCCGTCCGAATAATCCTTCTTCTACTTTTGTTGGAGTGAAGAATGTAACTGCTGCTTCTGAAGTAACAGTTTATCCTAACCCAAGCAAAGGCGTTGTTTATCTGATGAACAATGGAGTTGCTGAGAAAGATGTAACTGTAAACGTTATCAACTCAGTTGGACAAGTAGTAATGAGCCGCACTTTCAGTTCATTTATGAACGAGAAAATCGACTTACGTAACTGCGCTGATGGTGTTTACACACTTCAGGTTCGTACTGCAACAGGTGTAACAAATAAATCAATTGTTATTTCTGCAAAATAATAATCCTGAATAAAGGAAACGAGTACAAAAAACCCTCACCATGTGGTGAGGGTTTTTTTTATAGCAAGATTAGGGACGATAGACGAGGGACGAGGGACGGGAGACGAGAGACAATTAATATTATTTCAGTGACTAGATGTCAATAAGTACATCCTACTCTTCACTATCAACTCATCACCATTCACTCTTCACCCTTCACTTTTTACTCTTCACTCCTTAAACTTTTTTCACATTCTTCGCCAGCTTACTCGCAAAAATAAATTCGTTTAATTCTTTGTTATCTGTTCGGAGAATATCATCCACAGTACCCTCCCACCACTTCTCACCTCGGTGCAAATACAAAATTTTGTCTCCAATTTCGAGAACAGAATTCATGTCATGCGTATTGACAATCGTAGTAATGTTGAACTCCTCTGTAATTTCTTTGATCAGGTTATCTATCACAATAGAAGTTCGTGGATCCAAACCTGAATTCGGTTCATCGCAAAACAAGTAACTGGGATTTGGAGCAATAGCACGGGCAATGGCAACACGTTTTTTCATCCCTCCACTCAATTCAGATGGAGAAAGTTTGTTTGCATTGACAAGGTTGACACGATTCAGGCAAAAATTTACTCTGTCGAGTTTTTCTTCGAGCGACATTTTGGTAAACATATTCAAGGGGAACATAATGTTTCGCTCTACCGTGAGTGAATCAAATAATGCTCCTCCCTGGAATACCATCCCGATTTCCTGGCGAAAGGGTTTGCGTTCGCTGTTGTCAAGACCGGAAAAAATTTTTCCGTCGTACCACAGTTCGCCGGAATCCACCTCCACCAATCCAACCATGCATTTCATCATCACGGTCTTTCCACTGCCACTTCCTCCTATCACCAGGTTGATATGTCCTTTTTCAAAGGTGGTTGTGACATTATTCAGAATCACACGACCGTTGAAGCTTTTGCTGATGCCTTTCAGTTCGATCATGTGAGAATTAATTGAGTGAGTATGTAGTCGAAAACAAGAATCAGAATGCTGCTGTATACAACAGCGTTGGTGCTGGATTGTCCAACTTCCAGAGCTCCGCCTTCTGTATGATATCCGTGATAGGCTGAAACAGTTGTGATGATGTAAGCAAAAGTGAGTGTCTTAATCATCGCAAAAGTGATGTTAAACGGAACAAATGAATCCTGAATCCCTTTGATGAATTCCGCAGAACTGATTACTCCTGCCATTGTACCGGCAAACCAGCCTCCGAAAATTCCTAAAAACATACTGATGGAAACTACAAACGGAAAGATCAGAATAGCTGCGACAACTTTCGGCAACACGAGATACGCGGAAGAATTAATACCCATAATCTCCAATGCATCAATCTGCTCAGTTACCCGCATGGTACCAATTTCAGAAGCGATACTTGACCCAATTTTCCCTGCTAAAACCAGAGACATCATCGTTGGTGAAAACTCCAGAATGATTGAATCTCTGGCAACAATTCCTACCGCTGACATTGGTACAAGTGGATTGACCAGATTGTAAACTGTTTGGATTGTAATTACAGCTCCCATGAACACCGATGTGAGCGCAACAATCCCCATCGATCCATAGCCAAAATTGTCGAGCTCCCTAACCAGCTGCCGCCAGTAAATGGAAAATTTTTCAGGTTTGGTCATCATCTCTTTGATGAAGATCCAATATCGTCCCAGGTGAAAAAGCCAATTCATATGGTGGCTAAAATAAGAATTAATAGCTGGTTGAAAGATTCTCCAAAGATTCACGTTTCAACAATATCAACAGTTTTATCTTTGTAAAATGAACAGACGCCGAATCGGGATGCTCAGCATCGTTTTCCTCATGTTAGTTGCTTTTACTTCCTCCGGTTGTTTTTTAACCAAAAAAAAATGCGACTGTCCGAAATTCAGTAAGGTAAAACACAAATCAAGGTCGTAATCCCCTGAATCCTGATTTTTTCCGTTGAATTAATTGAAGGGCACTTCTAAAACTTATAATAGTTGAAGTGCAAAATGATTTTTATGCCATTTGAGGCCCGGCGAAGGTGGTTTCTGAATCAATTATCTGTCCGACGAACATCCAATTATTGCAAAAAAGAGATCAGGCAGTGAATTTATCCTAAATAAAGTGAGGAAAGGTCTTCCTCTTTCCTGAGGGATTTTTTAAAAGTATCCTTAAGCTGGTGATTAAAATCATGCTTTTAATTCAAAATTTCGCTACTTTTGAATCCTATTTAAAATCGTTCTAAATAGCTAAATGGGCCTCGAGGTGAAATATTTATCTGAATTGCACAAAGGACAGTTCGGCATCATTGACTCTTTTACAGACTATGAACTATCGTTAAAATTGCTGGAGATGGGATGTATTCCGGGTGAAAAAATAGAAGTCATCCGAATTGCTCCGCTTGGTGATCCAATCGCTATCAGTATAACAGGGTATATGCTTAGCCTGCGAAAAGACGAAGCAGCGACTGTCAGGGTCAGACTGAGTTGATTCTTTAAACTATTTCTCCTGTCAATTCAAATTCCAACCCTACAACTCCATCCAACCAGAAAATAATCAAGCAGCTTCGTGTCGAGGAAATTAAAAATAGCTCTTGTAGGAAATCCGAACAGCGGAAAATCATCTGTGTTCAATGGATTGACAGGTCTCAATCAAAAGGTTGCCAATTTTCCGGGAGTTACTGTTGACAAGAAAATGGGCTTTGCAAATCTGAAAGATGAGCAAGGCGGGCAAATACAGGTAGAGTATATTGATTTACCGGGAACCTATAGTTTATATCCGAAATCACCGGAAGAAAAACTTCCATTCCAGATTCTATGTGATCCCAACAACGAATCACACCCTGATCTTACTGTCGTTATAGCTGACGGAACAAATCTCAAACGAAATCTTTTTCTCTGTTCCCAGATTATTGATCTGAAAATTCCGGTGATCCTTGTGATCAACATGATGGATCTGGTTCGGTTTAAAAAAATCGAAATTGATTTCAATAAACTTTCTCAAAAACTTGGTATTCCTGTGATCCCGATGAACGGGCGCAAACAGGAAGGGATTGACGATTTAAAGAAAGCTATTATTCAACCGCTTCATATTCCTGACAACGACTTTATCGATGTAAGAGTTTTTGCTCCGGAGGTGATTGAAACGATCCGGCACATTGTGAATGTACATAGCAACTACAATGCATTCCTGGTCGCGAATAATCTTGAGTTGATCACAGCATTTGAAATTCATCAATGGAAGCGTGATAAAATTACCGCTTCGTGTGCTGAACATCATTTTGACTCGCAACAGATGCAGGCGAGAGAAACGCTTGAACGATACAAAATTATTACAGGAATAATGAATGATTGTGTGCGGAATCCCGATACGCCCATACAAAAATCCTACTCCTACAAAATCGATAGTTTACTCACGCACAGAGTATGGGGTTATTTTATTTTTCTTGCCGTATTGTTTGTCGTTTTTCAGGCAATATTTTCATGGGCAAGCTATCCGATGGATCTGATTGATAGCGGGTTTCAGTCATTGAGTAGCTTTGTGAAAACTTCTCTGCCGAAAGGATTGATCAATGATCTGATTGTAGGCGGACTGCTTGCCGGTTTGAATGGAATCGTCGTATTCATTCCACAGATTGCATTGTTGTTCTTCTTCATTGCAATTCTGGAAGACACCGGTTATATGGCAAGGGTAAGTTTTATAATGGATCGTTTGCTGAGAAAATTTGGCCTAAATGGAAAATCACTCATTCCTCTTATCAGCGGTGTAGCGTGCGCGGTACCTGCGATTATGTCGACACGTACCATTCAGAACTGGAAAGAACGACTGATCACAATTATGGTCACTCCGCTGATGAGTTGTTCAGCCAGATTGCCGGTGTATACGCTGTTGATCGCGTTGATTATTCCAAAAGATTATGTGTATGGAATCAATCTGCAGGGACTTGCTTTAATGCTTCTCTATTTCATCGGGTTTGCCGCTGCGGTTGGAGTTGCCTGGCTGATGAAGAATTTCATTAAATCAAAAGAACGTAGTTTTTTTGTGATGGAACTTCCGATGTACAGAGTACCACGCTGGTCATCCATTGGATTACACATTCTGGAAAAAGTAAAAATCTTTTTGTTTGATGCCGGTAAAGTCATCATCATCATCTCTATTATTTTATGGGTGCTTTCTTCGTTCGGGCCATCCGGAAAATTTGAAGGGATTGAAAAAAAGTATTCCTCTCCCGAATACACCAATGTTCTTCCTGCGAATGAAATTGATCAGAAAATTCAAACGGAAAAACTCGAAAGTTCATATGCGGGAATGCTTGGCCATGTGATTGAACCTGCAATCAGACCACTGGGATTCGACTGGAAAATCGGAATCGCGCTGATTACATCGTTTGCTGCCAGAGAAGTTTTTGTAGGCACAATGTCTACGATATACAGTGTGGGCGACAGCGAGTCCTCCAAGCATACGCTGAAGGAGAAGATGCAATCTGAAATGAATCCGGACACAGGAGGACCGCGCTACAGTTTTGCAGTAGGACTCGCTTTGATTTTATTTTATGCTTTTGCGATGCAATGCATGAGTACAGTTGCAACTGTTTACAGGGAGACCAAAAGAATCCGTTACCCTTTGATCCAGATTTTATATATGAGCGGAATGGCATATCTAGCAAGTCTGATCTGTTATCAATTGTTGAAATAATATTCGCTTTTAATTTCGATCCAAAATGTGGTGCAATCAAAATCCACATTTGTGAATAAACGGCCGGAAGAAAACTATTCCGGCAGATGTATCAACAAATCACTATCTGTATCTTTGTAAAAAGTCAGGTCTTGTCGAAAGAAACCATCGCTTCCGTATTGTCCAAATATGTTCCTGCTCCTGCATTGGACATCTGTACAACATGGATTGTTTCTAAGAATATTCATCTCAAAATTACGCGGGGACGATCTTCAAAATTTGGTGATTATATGCCACTTGGTCCCGGAAAAGGGCATCGAATTACAGTCAACCACGATCTGAATAAATATGCATTTCTGATTACGTTTGTGCATGAAGTTGCTCATTTACATTGTTTCGAAAAATACCATCGCAGGCATGAGCCACATGGTAAGGAATGGAAATATGAATTCCGGATTTTGCTGAGCGATTTTGTTTCACAGGGAATTTTTCCGGAAGACATTCAGGTTGCGTTGAATAAATATCTGTTCAATCCTGCTGCTTCCAGTTGCTCTGATCATGACTTAATGAGGGCTTTAAAAAAATACGATGCACCTCATCTGGAATCCGTAGTACATCTGGAGGATGTTCCTGAAAAATCAATTTTCCGGATTCACCAAACCCGTGGTGATTTCATGTTTCAAAAAGGACAACGTCGCAGAACTCGATTTCAATGCCTTGAATTGAAGACCAAACGCCTGTATTTTGTAAACGCCCTGACTGAGGTAATTGTACTGGAAAATGTCTGATGTACAAAAAGTATGAGGGTTTGAAAGGGCGACAGGAAGGTCAGAAATTGGCACTAAAAAATCACGATTGAAAATCAATTCAGGCTTTAGATCGCCTCATTATTTTCGTTTTCAAAGAACTAAAAAATACCTGCTTTTTCCTAATTTCATCGGGCTTTTGACAAGTATTTATGTACATTTGTCAGTAGTCAATATATCAAACGCTCCATATTATGTCTGAGACGTTAATCGCGCACCGCCATCCTCTGCAAGTTTCAGAAATGGCTGAAAACCTGATTGGATCCGAAATCATAAAATTAGCCGCAGAAATTCAGGAAAAAATTCGAAACGGTGAACGCATTTTCAACTACACCATTGGTGACTTTGACCCGAAAATTTTTCCTATTCCTCAGGAATTAAATGACGAAATAATTTCCGCTTACAAACAGCATCACACGAATTACCCGGCAGCGAACGGTATGCCGGAATTGAGAAAAGTGGTTGCCGATTTTTTAAAAGATCGAGAAGATCTGTCCTACTCCGCCGATGAAATTTTGATTTCCGGTGGCGCCCGTCCGCTTATCTATGCAACCTATGTTACTCTTTTAGACAAGGGCGACACAGTTGTATTTCCTGTACCCTCCTGGAACAACAATCATTATTGTCATTTATCCGATGCAAAGGCTGAATTTGTAGAAACCCGTCCGGAGAATCATTTCATGCCTACAGCTGATGAAATTCGTCCTCATTTAAAGAATGCTACACTCTTATCGTTGTGTTCCCCATTGAATCCTACAGGTACAGTTTTCAATAAAGAACAGCTCACAGAGATTTGCGATCTTGTATTGGAAGAAAACCGTCGCCGTGGTCCTAATGTAAAGCCATTATACCTGATGTATGATCAGATTTACTGGGTGTTAACTTTCGGTAAAACGGAGCACTACAATCCGGTGAGTCTGCGTCCTGAAATGAGAGAATACACAATATTTATTGATGGGATCTCAAAATCGCTGGCTGCGACAGGCGTGCGTGTTGGTTGGGCATTCGGACCTCAAAGAGTGATTGATAAAATGCGCGCTATTCTTTCGCATGTTGGAGCATGGGCACCAAAAGCCGAACAGGTTGCTACAGGAAAATATTTGCAGAACAAAAGTTCGTTGAACTCATTTCTGGAGAATTTCAAAAAGGAAATTGATATGCGCCTGCATGGATTCTATGAAGGATTTATGGAGTTGCAAAAAGCCGGCTTTAAAGTTCAGGCAATAGCACCACAAGCGGCTATTTATCTCACGATACAATTGGATCTGAAAGGGATGAAAACCCAAAATGGAAAAGTCCTTTCCAGTCAAAAAGATGTTACCCAATACATTCTTGACGAAGCAAAACTTGCTGTAGTGCCCTTCTCGGCATTTGGCTCTTCGGATGATTCTTCGTGGTACCGCCTGTCTGTGGGTACATGCAACGCGAAAGAGATTCCTGAAGTGTTTCAGTCGTTGAAAAAAGTACTCAGCAGTCTGAATGCCTGAACACAAACTTGATCCACGAATTAAAAAATTGCTTTAATCTTCATTCATTTTTTGCCTATCGACTGATTTTTACTGCACACATTTGTCGATTAAATTATCCTGATGAAAAACAATTACTGTATCATCATGGCCGGTGGCATTGGTAGCCGTTTCTGGCCAATGAGTCGTAACAATTTCCCGAAGCAATTCATTGATATTCTCGGTAGCGGAAAAACACTCATCCGTCAAACTTATGAGCGATTTCTTTCCATTTGTCCCTCTGAAAATATATTCATTGTGACAAATGAACAATATCTGGAATATGTGTATGAGCAAATTCCGGAGTTACCAAAAAACCAGGTGCTGTCAGAACCTCAACGAAGGAATACGGCTCCATGCGTTGCATATGCTGCCTATAAAATCGCCCAATTGAATCCGCAGGCAAACATGGTGATTGCTCCATCTGATCATGTGATAAAAGACGACTCAAGTTTCCATGAAGCACTAAAAAAGGGCCTTGACTTTACAGCCAAGAATGAATGTTTACTTACAATTGGTATTCATCCGAGCAGGCCGGATACCGGCTATGGCTATATTCAATTCCAGGAAGATGACCGTGAAGAAAAATTCAAGATCAGTAAAGTGAAAACTTTCACTGAAAAACCGAATCTTGAAATGGCCAAATTCTTTCTAAAAAGCGGAGACTTTCTATGGAACGCCGGAATTTTTGTGTGGAACATCAATTCCATCCTGAAAGCTTTTGAAGAACATCTCCCGGATATGGCGGCCATATTCAAGGAAGGAAAAGAGAATTATAATACGCCTTCTGAAGGAGATTTCATTCGTCGTGCATATACACTGTGTACCAATATTTCCATTGATTATGGAATCATGGAAAAAGCTAAAAATGTATTTGTTCTGAGTGCGGAATTCGGATGGAGTGATCTCGGTACATGGAAATCATTGTACGAACAATTGCCACATGATAATCATGGAAATGCTTCTGTAGGACCCCATATTCTACTTGATCATACTTCGAATTGTATCATCAATATGCCGAAGGATAAGCTGGCTGTAATTCAGGGATTGGAAAATTTTATTGTAGTGGAAACTGACAATGTCCTGTTGATTTGTCCGAAAGATGATGAACAACAAGTCCGCAATCTGGTAAACGAAGTCAAGCTTAAAAAGGGTGATAAATATGTTTAGAGAAGTGAAGGGTGAAGAGTGATTTTTTTCGTCACTCGTCACTCGTCCCATAGTATTATCAGCCAGACATACTCTTTAAAATACGACAAAACATTTTACCTCATACACTCCCTTTTTACTCTTCACCATTCACTTATTACATTCCTACCATTTCTTCCGGCTTCACCCATTCATCAAATTGTTCTGAAGTAACATAACCCAGGTCTATCGCAGTTTGTTTTAATGTTTTTCCCTGCTTATGGGCAGTTTGCGCAATTTCAGCTGCTTTGTAATATCCAATTTTTGTATTCAGAGAAGTGACAAGCATAAGAGAGTTCTCCAGATTTTTGCGAATGTTTTCTTCTATCGGAGCGATTCCCACCGCGCATTTATCATTGAAAGAAACGCAAACATCACCTATCAGTCGTGCTGAGTGCAGGAAGTTGTAAATCATCACCGGCTTGAACACATTGAGTTCAAAGTGACCGGTGGCTCCACCAATGTTGATCGCGACATCATTACCTAATACCTGTGCAGCTACCATTGTCATCGCTTCACATTGAGTTGGATTCACTTTACCGGGCATAATAGAAGAGCCGGGTTCATTATCCGGAATAAACAATTCTCCAATTCCGCAACGAGGTCCGGACGCAAGTAAACGGATATCATTCGCGATTTTCATCATTGAACAGGCGACGGTTTTCAAGGCACCATGTGCTTCTACAATTGAATCGTGTGCAGCGAGTGCTTCGAATTTATTTTCCGCGGTAATAAATGGAATTCCTGTGAGTTTCGCGATATGTCGGGCAACATTTTCGGAATATCCTTTCGGAGTATTAATTCCTGTACCCACAGCGGTTCCACCCAAAGCAAGTTCAGCAAGATGCGGAAGTGTATGTTCAATGGCACGAATACCATGATCCAACTGTGAAACATATCCTGACAATTCCTGTCCCAAAGTGAGAGGAGTAGCATCCATCAAATGTGTACGTCCGATTTTCACAATGTGCATGAACTCTTTTGACTTCGCAGCGAGAGTATCACGAAGTTTTTTAATTCCGGGCAGCGTAGTTTCCTTCAGAATAATGTATGCAGCAATGTGCATAGCAGTAGGGAAAGTATCATTGGACGATTGAGATTTGTTTACATCGTCATTCGGATGAATGATCTTTTTTTCATCCATCAGACTCCCTCCGCTGATCACATGAGCTCTGTATGCGACTACTTCATTCACGTTCATGTTGCTTTGAGTTCCTGAACCCGTTTGCCAAACTACCAATGGAAACTGATCATCGAGCTTGCCGGCCAGAATCTCATCACATACCTGACCGATGAGTGTACATTTTTCTTTTGGCAGAACTCCGGCTTCAAGATTGGTGATGGCGGCCGCTTTTTTCAAATGAGCAAATGCACGAACAATCTCTTTGGGCATTTTATTGATGTCCTGAGCAATTTTAAAATTTTCGATTGATCGTTGTGTTTGTGCTCCCCAGTAAACATTGGCAGGAACGTTGACGATACCCATGGTATCTTTTTCTTGGCGGAATTCCATAATTTTTTTTCTATTGTATTAATTATACCTCACAAGGAGGAAAATGACAGAGTTTAATTTGACAAAATTACTATGTAACGAACCGGAAGAAAATGATGTTTGTTGCCCGGGGAGGAACCGATATAACATGAATTGATTCTTTCTACAATAATTCGAGTACTCTTTGCGGGGGTCTCCCGATAATAGCTTTACCATCTCTGATAAAAATCGGGCGTTCTATCAATTCCGGATTTTGACTAAGGATTTTAACCCATTCGGAATTGGTCAGTTTTTTGCCGGCATATTTTTTTTGATACAATTCCTCTTTGGTTCTCACTAAATCAAATGCTTTTATCCCCAGCATTTTCAGTATTTCACGAATATCTTTTTGCGTTGGTTTTTCACGCAAATATTCATACATCTCAATATCATCTACTCCTTCATCCTGTAAAACCGCGAGTGCCTTTCTGCAGGTGCTACATGTAGATTTGAACCAAATCTTGAGCATATCAGTTTTTACTTTCCTCCATCAGATATGCCTTAATAAATGGATCAAGATTGCCATCAAGCACACCTTGTGCATCGGATGTTTCCACATCTGTTCGGATATCTTTCACCAGTTTATAAGGATGCAAAACATAATTTCGAATCTGAGAACCCCATTCGATTTTACGTTTGGTCGCTTCTGTAGCGGCTTTTGCCGCAAGTTGCTTACGCATTTCGAGTTCGTAAAGCTGCGATTTGAGCATCTTCATTGCACGCTCTCTGTTACCGCCCTGAGATCTTTCAACCTGACACACGACAACAATTCCTGTAGGTTTGTGGGTAAGCTGAACTTTGGTCTCGACTTTATTTACATTCTGTCCTCCTGCACCACCTGAACGGGAAGTCTGAATTTCTATATCCGCGTCCTTGATTTCAATTTCAATGGTATCGTCCACTACCGGATAAGCAAAAACTGAAGCAAAAGAAGTGTGACGTCTTGCATTCGAATCATAAGGTGAAATACGCACGAGACGGTGTACTCCGCTTTCTCCTTTCAGATAACCATACGCAAATTCCCCGCTGATTTCCAAAGAGCAGGATTTTATTCCGGCAGTATCTCCATTTTGAAGATCCAATTCCGTCACTTTGTAACCGTGTTTCTCCGCCCACATAATATACATACGCATGAGCATCGAAGCCCAGTCCTGGCTTTCAGTTCCACCTGCACCGGAATTTATATTCACTATCGCATCGAGGTGATCTTCCTCGCTGCCGAGCATATTCTTAAATTCCAGGTCTTCTATCTGTGCAAGTGAATGCTGAAGGGCAGTTTCAATTTCCTCCTCCGAAACATCGCCGGCTTTGTAAAAATCAAAAAGTACGTTCAGGTCGTCAACTGCACGTTGGCAACTTTCAAACGCATCAGTCCAGTCTTTTTTTTGTTTGATTCCTTTCAGCAATTTCTCTGCTGCTTTTGGATTGTCCCAGAATCCGGGGGCATGTGATTGAGCTTCCTCTTGACGGATCGCCGCTAGTTTGCTATCGATGTCAAAGATGCCCCCTCAGGGCTTCAACGCGCTCCTTAATCTCTTTTAATTGGTCAGCTGTCATAGTGGTGCGAAAATAACAAAATGACCTGAATCCATTTCAATTCCATGAATCTTTGCTTTTTTCTCCAAAATTTACCCAAGATTTTCAAACTCTCATGGCTATTAATCGCCTGTTCGCCAACTTTTTGTACTGTGGATTATACTGATACGTAAAAACCTCTACATTCGACTGATAAAGATTCTCTCATGAAAAAACTCCTACTATTTATCCCGATTTATTTGCTTTTTTCTTCGGACCTATATGCTCAGGTAGATGCGATCCGTCCTTCGAATGGATTCAGAGGGCAAACGCTGAATACAAACATCACGATTACATCCGCGATGATGACATCAGCCTCTCCACCTTATTATAATACAGATGTGTATTTGCAAAATGGGGCTTCCATTTTGAATTGCGATAATTTTTCTCTGTACGGTGGTTTTCCATTTACCCCTGATTCCTTGTTGGCTACCTTCACCTTAAACCAATCATTACCACCAGGGCCTTATGACGTTCACGTTACTACTTATAATTTCGATCAATGGACAGGTAGTGTAATTTCTGTAGATAATGTATTAACCAATGGATTTATAATCAACGGATCGGCGGGAATCATTGAAGGTGACGTTTATTATGACGCCAACCAGAATGGAAGTCGCGATGTTGGTGAATGGGGTTTATACGGTAAAACAATTTTACTGCAACCTCAGAACTATACAGGCCTGACAGATCATCTGGGGCATTACAAGTTATACGTTGACACCGGATCCTATACATTGACCGTCTTACCGGGTGCTAATTTTTCGATTACGTCTTTGCCAACATCTTATTCAGTGAGCGCCCCGCCTTCTTCCTCCGGTAATGATTTTGGTCTTTATGCTCCTCCTCCTGCCGGAAATGAAACACAGAATTTTTCAGTCTGGACACATCCCATGCGATGTGTGTATACCGGTTTTTCAAGTTTCTCCTTGACTAATAATTCCCTTAACTCTGCCGGACAATTCGGAAGTGTAACAGTAGAGCATTCCCCTAATCTGACTTTCTATCAATCCGGTGTTTCACCGACTTACATTTCAGGAAATATTCTTCATTGGGATTATAGCGGATTACTACCGGGAGATCAGTTCTCCTCTTCGGTAATGTATAATAATCCTCCTGCAGGTGATACCGTCTGGTATATTGTGACAGACAGTGTTTTTGATGTCACATTCAGTGTATTGCAGCAGGTGTATGTAGATTCATTTGGTACAGTCACATCTTGTTCTGTGGATCCAAATGATAAACACGTTTTCCCTGAGGGAGAATTCGCGGATCACTATACTTTGATGAATTCCGCTCTCACCTACACGATAGATTTTCAGAATACGGGAACAGACACTGCATTCATTGTGATCATTTACGATACTCTGGATACTGACCTTGATCCTGCATCCATTGAGATCCTGGCCTCAAGTCATCCTGTCGATTTTCAAATGGACATGAATGGCGCGATGAAATTTACATTCGATCACATCATGCTTCCTGACAGTAGTATAGATTTACCGGGAAGCAACGGATTTGTCACCTATCGAATCAATCCTCATATTGGTCTCGCCGATCCGACATTGATTGAAAACACAGCTTATATTGTTTTTGATATAAATGATCCGGTGGTTACCAATACTGCATTCAACACTATGGTGAATCAGATACCGCTTGGAATTACTTCCCTGCCGGATCACATCAAAGCTAAAGTTGTACCCAATCCTGTAAGCAATCGTTCAGAGTTACGATTTGGTATACAGGGAAAAAATATCCACTATGAAATTTTCGACTCCACAGGAAAAAAACTCCTGTCAGGAGAAACTATGCAGAGTTCCATGATTATTGACAAAAACCTCTTTTCCACAGGCCTGTATTATTACCGGATTACCATCGCAGGCGGTGAACCGGTAGATGCAGGAAAATTCATCGTCCGTTAAATCTTTTCTAACCAAAAAAAACAGGCGCTGGTTGATGCAGCGCCTGTTTTTTTTGCATTATTGTGAGTATTGTTCTGATGATTGAATTTCAGAAATACTTTTTAATCAAACTATTCTACATCTTCAGTACGGAGTAATTCCCAAACCAAATCCGGTTCAAATCCACGTTGAATCGCATATGCAGCGACCTTGTATTTCTTTTTCACCGAATCTTTTTCAGCAATCATTTTCGATTTCGAAAGCAATACTTGTTGCAATGTTTTGAGGTAATCGCGTTGATCGATAGAATTGAGTGCCTGACGAATCAATGGTTCGGAAACTTTTTTCTCACGCAGAGCAATTTTAATTTTTATCCTGCCCCATTTTTTCATACGAAATTTCCCTCCTGCAAAGGCGATAGCAAATCTTTCTTCTTTAAGAAATCCGTCTGCAATCAGTTGTCCGATTGCCTGTTCCACTTCCCTGCGATGCAATCCGAGCGCATACAATTTATCACGCACTTCCTGCTGGCTTCTCTCCTGGTAAGCGCAATACTTAAGAGCTTTGGAATATATTCTGGAAAAATCCGGTGCAGTGAATGACATATGCAAATGTACATATTCACAAGCAAAAAGGAATCGACCCGAAATCAGTCTTTGATGAATGTGGTTGAATATCTTTTTCTTCCGTCTTCGATGAGAATACAGTATTTACCGATCGTATCTGATCTCATATCAATTTTAATTTCCTCGTCGCAATTATATAGATCCTGAAACACAAGTACTCCTCTTTGATCAAGTACCTGCACTTTCATTTTACTCTTCCGGGAATATGTAGTCCGGATATTGAGAATGTCCTGAACAGGATTTGGATAAACAGCTACCTGCCCCTGTTGCCTATCCTGTGCAACAGAATTTACCAATAACTGTTGTCTGAAAATAAAATTACACAATCCAACTCTGCTGAATGATCCACCCAAGGATACACCATACGCCTGAAATGAACAGGAAGCTCCTGTTGCATTCGGGTCGTCTATTTCAGAAAGTGATGTGGCGTTCTCATATGCAAGATAAATTTTCCCATCCGGAGCGAGTTGTAAATAACCTTCATTATAACTTCCGGAAAAAGGAATCGTACCTATTAAAGTTTTGGATGCAACAATCGCGGCTTGTGTAAAAACACCTATGGAATACTGGTATATATGAGTATCGTATAATCTGGTTGTATACACTTTTCTTCCATCCGGACTGAACTCCAGACCGAATGATCCATTTTGATCCGGAACAGTAATCGGGTTCGAAACTACTCCTGCGTCTATATCAAAGTCAAAAAGTTCATACACTCCACTGAGATATAAAGCCAGACCCAGTTTTGATCCGTCAGGAGAAAAATTCATTTGTCCCATTGCATTGTGAGCATATCCATAACTGCCACCTGTATGAACTGATCCTACTGCACTGATTACAGGTACGGTATCTAATCCATATGAATCCAGTTTGTAAGCTCTGAATTGATTTGAATTCCATTCATGCGCGATGACCCACCAGAAATCAAGATGAAAATTATAAATGCAACACATTTTTTCTGAAGCGGGAGTGATAAGTGGAATATTCTTCAACATTACTTCACCCATTCCTCCCTGTCTTGACATATCCACTGTGCTGTAACAGAAACCTGCTCCGTTTGCAAATTCAGATGTGGTAAATACATAAAATTCCTTCAGGCTTTCAGGTTTGGGAATGATCATAGCGCATTGACCTCCTGTAGTACTCCCTGCCAGTCCTGACCCATTGAACATCACCGAATGATTGTATGTCCAGATGGTTTCCCCATCAGAATAAAATAACAGGCTGCCAAATCTGTCAGCGATAGCTGCGGAACAATCCCATGTATCAATCGAGCCATTGGTCAGAGCCAGAGGACTACCAGAATTAAAATCCAGCCCGGCGTGATTGCCAAAGTACCATATGTTACCCTGCTTGTATTCAAAACTGAAAGTTGATTGTGTAAATAATATCAGGGTACTAAAAAACAAAACATGTAATCTAAGCATAGCGAAAAAATTTAAAAAGCCTGATTGCAAATTTTATGTATGCAATCAGGCTCTAATATAAAGAATACTATTCAACCTTCCTATTACATTACTCTATCGGGTAATATACATCTGTCTCCCATTTCATGGTGTCTTTTTCTGTCATTGGATCAGTCATGTACACTTCCCATGGCGCGCCGGTAATTTTCTTTCCATGTTCTCCAACATATTGATGAATCATTGCATGCGCATCGGCTGTTTTTTCATAAGGGCCAAAGAATTTTACCAATAAAGCGTTTCCACCTTTGATTTCACCGGGTAAAACATTGCCATCTGCTTTTCCGGGTTTGTTCACTTGTACGGCAGCATCCATGTCAAAATTCATAGAACTCTCGGAATAATAAATCGCGAAAGGAGCTCCCGACATTTCCAGTTTTTGTTTTTTCATAGCCGCTCCGATTTTCCCGTAGTTAGTTCCAAGTTTCATGGAAATGGTTGCAATGCTTGCAGTATCACGAACAGCTAAATAATGAAAAGGATTGACAGTCACTTCTTCTACTTTCATTGCGGAAGTGATTCCCCCGGCAGGCATTGATTCAATTACTGATTTCAATTTGGCGAGACCTTTTTCAAAATCTTTTCCTACCATACTATCCATGAATTTGCCCATAATGCGTAACAGTGGATTGAAACCCATGTCCACTTCCATAGCCCAGACGACAGTAGTTCCGGTGGCTGATGCTTTGAACTGGTATTCTGATTTTGCTACTCCATTCTCCATGAAGTTCAGATCCTGTTTAATGAGATCAGGAGCGACTGATTCAGTTATTGTCATACTTCCGCTTCCGACATTTTTATTAGTGCTTGTCCATGACAAAACAGCGCCTTTTCCTGAATGTGGTCCGGAGAATTCATAATGAGCAGTGGTATCTAATTCATACCAGGGTGACCATGAATTCCAGTTGTCGAAATTATTGACAAATGCATGTACCGTGTTTGGATCAGCTTTGATATCAGTCGATCTGTCAACACGTACATGAGATGGCAGCAGTAATCCGATTCCTGCAACGAGAAGAAGCAGAATTGCAATGATTAACAGAATTCGTTTGAAAATTTTCATGAGTGTGGTTTACGATTAATGATGTATGGTCTGATTATCCTTCGTGAGGATTGAATTATACAATATATTATTTCGCTGAATCCACAGGAATGACAGGAGCTTGTTCTGCAGGAATCGGAGCCGGAGCTGATTCAGAAGCTTTTTTCAAATCATTTAATCCACCTTCAAAAATACCTCCAAGCATTCCATCCATCATACTTCCCATCAGTCGGAAAAATGGATTGTTACCAAGATTGGCGTCAAATCCCCAAGTCGCTTTCGTTCCTTCGCCTTCCGGTTCAAATTTGAAATAGGCATGTGATTCATTCATGCCTTCGAATTCAATTTTGGTTTTTACTATCGAAGGAGCAGTGCTTTCTTCAATAGTCATTTTACCTTTTCCAACATTAGAATTCTGACTATCCCAGGTATAGTTGGCTCCTGTTCCGGAAGATGGTTCACTGTAAACCATTTTGCATGAAGGATCCATTTTATACCATGGCGACCAGTTTGGCCAGTTTTTTAAATCATTCACCTGAGCAAAAGCCGCTTCCGGTTTTGCATTAATGGTGACAGAACGTTCAACATGTCTGGTAGAAGGCATCAGGAAACCAATGACAATCAAAGCCAGAACTAATACAACCAGAACGAGGACAATTTTCTTGAGGATTTTCATAATAATAGGTTGAGAAGATTTTCTGCGAATCTAAAAAAGTTGCCTTGGAATCCAAACTGCCGGGCCACGATTCACGAAAGAAGACAGGTAAAAATTATACAAATAGGCTTATTCCAAAATAGGGAAATTTTAAAGCTATTCTGGACAATTTACAGTGAAAAAACCTCATCAGTTCAAAGAATAAAAAAGGAAATCAAAATCCTCTATCAGATTTTGATTTCTTCTTCGTTTTTATTGAAATAATGATATTCCATGATATGATAGGCACTGTTTCCGGAAACCTTCAACTTGACTTTGTATTTCTTTTTCCATTTGTGGGCCACAGATGAATAAAAGAGTCCCTTGTTAAGGTATGCTTCAATATATGGATGAACAAAAAGATGCAGTTCTTTTTCATTTTGCTCCTGAACAAAGTAGCGCAAATTATTCTCGATTTCGTCCATGAGCAAAATACTTGCTTTGATTTCTCCAGTACCATCGCATGCAGGACATTTTTCTACTGTAACAATGTTTGTTTCAGGTCTGACCCGCTGACGGGTGATCTGGATCAATCCGAATTTACTTGGAGGAAGAATCGTATGCTTAGCACGGTCACGCTTCATCTCAGTGCGTAGTTTTTCAAACAGTGCTTTTCGGTTCAGCGGATTGTGCATGTCGATGAAATCGACGACAATTATTCCTCCCATATCGCGCATGCGAAGAAGTCTTGCAACTTCTACAGCCGCGTCCATGTTTACTTGTAGCGCATTATTTTCCTGACTGGAATCTCCGTCTGATTTTACTCTTCCTCCGCTATTGACATCAATGACGTGCATTGCTTCGGTATGTTCGACAATCAAATAGGAACCATTTGCCATGGTCACTGTTTTCCCGAAGCTGGATTTAATCTGTTTGTCGATCCCGAAATGTTCGAAGATCGGCAGTTTGCCCTTGTACAACTTAACGATATCCGTTTGTTCCGGCGCGATACCGCTGATATACGATTTAATCTCCTCCGCCAGTGCGGCATCATTTACATGAATGTTTGCAAAATTTGGATTTAATAAATCACGGAGAATGGTTGAAGTACGATTGAGCTCGCCGAGAATTTTTGTTGGAGGCTTGGCGGTGACCAGTACTTCAAAGGTGGTTTTCCATTTGGTAACCAGATCCTGAATATCTTTATCCAGTTCAGCGACTTTTTTTCCTTCCGCCACTGTTCTCACGATCAAACCGAAGCCTTTCGGTTTAATGCTCATGGCAAGTCGCTTTAGTCTTTGTCTTTCCTCTGCGCTTTTGATTTTCTGTGAAATGGATACCATTTCTGAAAATGGCACCAGCACAACAAATCTTCCTGCTAAAGAAAGTTCGGAGGTAATGCGTGGACCTTTGGATGAAATAGGTTCTTTGGCGACCTGCACCAATACCCATTGATTGGGAGAAAGCACCTGAGTGATCTTTCCTCCTTTATTGATATCCCCTTCCAGTTGAAAATTGGTGAGTAAGGGATCCGGAGATTTACCGGTGGTGGTAAGTTTGATGAGTTTATTGAGCGATTGTACCTGCGGGCCGAGGTCGAGATAATGCAAAAAGGCATCCTTCTCGTGACCAACATCCACGAAAGCGGCATTCAGGCTCTGGATCAGCTTTTTCACACGTCCGAGATAAATATCTCCGACCTGGAAACCCTGATCTTTTTTTTCACTGTTTAATTCAACCAGCCGCTTGTCTTCAAGCATGGCGATAGTTACTTCGCCGGCAGTTGAATTGATTACTAATTCGTTGTTCAAAAAGATGATGTTTTAAAACACCTCATCCTTCCCGATTTGCGGTGATGCGAAAAAAACGGAACAGAAATGCACGGTTGGTCAAGTTACGGCAGGCGACGCATCGCAAGCCACGAAATGTGATTTGAAAAGCCAACATTCAGACTGACGCCAGTCTTTGTGCGGAAACGGAAAAAGGAGGGCATCCGGAGATGCCCAGGCCTTACCGGTTTTTCTTCTTATGTCTGTTCTTTCTAAGACGCTTCTTACGCTTGTGCGTCGCCATCTTATGTCTTTTTCTTTTCTTACCGCTTGGCATGGTTAAAGTGTTTAGTGGTTATTGATTTGATTAATTAAACTATTTACTTCCTGATTAAGTTGCGGATCGGAAGACTCCTTTTTGACCTGCTCGAAATTAAGTAATGCTTTCTTATTGTCACCCAACTTCATGTAAGTTTGTCCGAGGAGGTACCTTGCCTCTATCCTTTTCGGATTGATAGCAAGAACTTTTTCAAAACGTTCCGCCGCTTTTTCCATTTGTCCTGATCGAACCGAGAGTATTCCCAGATTGAACTGAGCACTTTCATGTTCAGGATTCTGTTTTACTACTTCCCTTAGCATCAGGATTCCCTGCATCGGGTTGCCGGTTCCTTCCGCATAACAGACTCCAAGATCTGTTTGCGCATCAAGATTGGCCGGATTAATCTCGAGTACTTTTTTGTAGCTGGAGATTGCTTTATCTACCATAATACTACGCAGGGTACTATCGGCAGATGATTTGAAAGCGTCAAAGTAGCGATACGCTGCATTGATCCAGTTTTTCTCTTCGGGTTTCTTTAATGCGATCTGCTCGAAATAATGAGAAGAGATAACCGGGAACTGAGCTAAATCCCACAACTTGCCAAGTGAATCGAGTAAAGCGAGATTGGACGTATCTTTTTGAAGTGAAGATTCAACTTTCCGGATGGGATCCAACTCCTGCCTTTTGAGCTGAGCTTTGGCTTGTTCCAGCAAACCTTCAAAAGAGAAACCTGAAGGCGATTCTTTTCCCGGTTTTTCAGATTGCGTTTGCTGTCTGGGAGCAAAATATAGAATCGCGGTGAGGATAATCGCACCTGCGACGAACAAGAGTTGCTTGGTGCCGACTCTCATCACCTAATTAATCGATAGCCTCAGTTGTCTGATTCTTTTTGATTTTGGCATTCTTCACCTTGTTGGCGAAAGTTTTAGCCGGTTTGAACGCAGGGATATTATGTTCAGGAATGATGATGGTAGTGTTCTTGGAAATAATACGACCTAATTTTTGTGCACGTTTCTTAACGATGAAAGAACCGAATCCACGCAGATAAACATTTTCTCCGTCAGCCATAGTGTTTTTGATCACTTTCATGGCTGCTTCTACAGCTTGCAATGCAACAGTTTTTTCGATTCCGGTCTTAGTCGAAATTTCGGCAACTAATTCTGCTTTTGTCATTTCTTTGAGTATTAATGTATTGAATATTAGGGCGGCAAAGATAAGCGTTCAAGTGAAATAGAAAAACCTTAAAAATCAATTTTTTCTGATTTCAGAATAAATCCAAACGATTTGAGAATAAAGTTGCTTAAATGCATTAATTTCAAGGCTTTTCAAAAAAAATTGATCTCAAAAAAATATTAACAATTGAACTTTTGAGGTCCAAAACCTCCCTTCCGGACTGGTTTCAGACTGATCAGAAAGCCTCATCAGAGGATGATTCCGGTCCGGATTTGATCCGGGTTTTGCTTCAAAAATTTACGATTGAACGGCAAACATCTATTTTTGTCGGTTATAAATTTCCGGTAATGTCATTCGGCGATATACTCTTACACTGGTATCAGAGGAACAAAAGGGAACTTCCATGGAGGTCAACCAGGAACCCTTATTACATATGGCTGAGTGAAATTATATTGCAGCAAACCCGGGTTGAACAGGGTTTGAATTATTACCTCCGCTTCATTGAAAAATATCCGGATGTAAAAAAGCTGGCAGAAGCTCCGCTTGATGAAGTATTAAAAATGTGGCAGGGACTCGGTTATTATTCCAGAGCCAGAAACCTGCATGCCGCGGCAAAATTCATTGTAACACATCATGATGGAAAATTCCCGGATCATTATGAAGCAATACGTAATCTGAAAGGTGTAGGTGATTACACAGCGGCCGCCATTTCCTCCTTTGCATTTGATGAAAAGCAGGCAGTAGTAGATGGAAATGTATTTCGTTTTCTCAGTCGGTATTTTGGCATTTCCACTCCGATTGATTCCGGGAAAGCAAAAAAAGAATTCCGTGAAATAGCATTTGGCTTGATGGATAAACATGCACCGCATGAATTCAATCAGGCAATCATGGAATTTGGATCTAAACAATGCAAGCCCGGTTCACCGGATTGCAGCAATTGCCCGATGAATGTATCCTGTTTTGCATTTGAAAACAACAGGGTTAATGATTTTCCAGTAAAAAATAAAAAACTCAAAGTAAAGCACAGATACTTTCATTATCTGATAATAAAGAGTGGCAAATCCATCTTTATTCAAAAAAGAACAGAGAAGGATATTTGGGCTGAGCTCTATGATTTCCCTTTATTAGAATCAGACAAAAAACAAAGTGAAAAAAAATTTCTCAGTTCTGATGAATGGAAACAGTGGTCAAAGCAACATCCGGTAGTGATTGACAAAATCAGTTCAGAAAAAAAACACCTGCTGAGTCACCAAACGATACATGCCCGATTTATTCATTTGCGACCGAAGAATGAGAAGACATTTAAACCTCAAAAAGGATGGATTCTGGTGAATAAAAACGGATTCAGGAAATATGCAATCCCACGACTGACAGATCGCTATTTAGCCGCTGAACCGGCATTCTGACAATAAGAAAGCAACCGATTTTCCCCGATAAATTCGTACCTTTAGAGTGTAAATAAAACTCTTTCACTCACAATGTAAGAGGGATAAAATAGAATCCTGCTTTTACAGTTTTTATGCAGGAAAGAGTTGGTTTACTTTTGTCGGATACTATTCAAAGTAATTTTTGTATTTCTGAATTGCTTTGATTTCATCAGACCATGGTAAATCGCGAACATAATTTCTAACAACAAAATCTAAAAATCTAAATCCCATGAGCGGAGTAAACAAAGTAATCCTGATTGGAAACGTCGGCAAAGATCCTGAAGTAAGGTATCTTGAAGGCGGAGTACCTGTTGCAAAATTCCCATTGGCAACAAGTGAAGTGTATAAAAACAAAGAAGGTCAAAAAGTTGAAACGACCGAATGGCACAATATCGTGTTGTGGCGTGGTCTTGCGGAGATCGCTGAAAAGTGGGTGCGCAAAGGCAACAAAATATACATCGAAGGAAAAATCCGGACCAGAAGTTATGGTGAAGAAAACAATAAGAAGTGGTTCACTGAAATCGTAGCCGACAACATGACTATGCTCGGTGGCGGACCACGCAACGATTCTGAAAACAAAATTCCGGAACCGGTGAATGCTGACACTCCACTGCCAACTGCAGCACCAGCTGATGACCTGCCATTTTAAGTTTATGCATTTATTTCAGGCGTAAAGTTTTCTTAGCTTTACGCCTGAAATATACCTCTGACAGAGGTGTTTACCATTGTTTCTACTATGGTATAACCAATTAGATTACAGATGTTTCTATTCGTGTTTTCGGAAACAAGCAGAAGATTGGTATATTTCACCCCTGTATATTAATCACATCCCGCCTTGAACCCTGATAGTTGCCAATTGCTTATACTCTTACAGGATTCTCCCTCCTATCTTAACCCGACCTTTTCCTTTTCTCTTGGATATATTTTTGAGGCAGTAGTGCTTGCTTCACTCTTGTTGCTTTCCGGTTTTTTTTCCGGAGCGGAAACCGCA
Source organism: uncultured Bacteroidota bacterium (assembly GCA_937871435.1). GTDB lineage: Bacteria > Bacteroidota > Bacteroidia > AKYH767-A > 2013-40CM-41-45 > JADKJP01. The sequence continues at coordinate 50,996 of CALMQM010000101.1, forward strand.
TTCTTTGCTATCAATCCGACACAACTATTTACTTTAAAAGAATCTGAGCGCAATGCGTCCAGATTGGTTTATAAATTACTGGAAAAGCCAAAACGATTGTTGGCAACACTATTAATCACAGTCAATTTTATCAATATCGCCATCGTCGTAATTTCTTCACTGATGATTTCCCAGGTGTTTGACTTTTCACAACATCAAACGATAGGTTTTCTGATCCAGGTTGTCGCCGTTACCTTTGTGATTGTTCTTTTCTGTGAAGTGATGCCGAAAGTGTATGCTACACAAAACGCTCTTTCATTTTCACAGTGGAGTTCTATCCCTGTTTTTCTGGTCGACAAAATCCTTCGCCCGCTTAGCAGCCTGCTTGTATTTTCTACTTCTATCGTTGACAAACGTATGGTTCACAAAGGCTATGACGTTTCCATGGATGAACTGACACACGCCATCGATGTAACAACAGATAAAAACACACCGGATGACGAAAAGAAAATCCTGAAAGGAATCGCGAAGTTCGGGAATATCGATGTGCGACAGATTATGAAATCGCGGATGGACGTGATAGCGTTTGACAAAACTCTCACCTTCCCTGAATTGTTTCCTGTTATCGTGGAAAATAAATATTCCCGTGTACCGGTTTACGAAGGATCTTTTGATACTGTCATTGGAGTACTGTATATAAAAGATCTTCTGCCCTTTCTGCACAAACAGGATGATGCATCATTTGATTGGTTGAAAATAGTGCGTCCCGCATATTTTGTTCCTGAAAGCAAGAAAATCAATGACCTTCTGCAGGAATTTCAGGAGAAGAAAATCCACCTTGCAATTGTAGTGGATGAATACGGAGGCAGTTCCGGAATCGCGACGATGGAAGATGTACTGGAAGAGATTGTCGGCGAAATCAACGATGAATTTGATGACGATGAAGTTTTTTATTCTAAACTTGATGACAACAATTATGTGTTCGAAGGCAAAACCTTGTTGAATGATCTAAGCAGGGTCACCGAGATTGATCGTGATCTTTTTACAACCGGCGATTCTGATGCTGAAACTCTCGCCGGATTTATTCTTGAAAAGAAAGGCAGTATTCCATTCCGTAACGAAGTGTTTACTCATGAAGGGATTCAATTTACAATTGAATCTGCCGACAGAAAAAGAATTAAACGTGTAAAGGTGACATTACCGGAAAAGAAAACTAACTCCAGTGATGATGGCAATCATTTCGGAATGATGGCTCTGATTCCATTGCTCTTTATTCTCAGTCTCAGTTCCTGCGACCAGGATTACGTTCCAAAACCAAGAGGATATTTCAGAATTGCTGTTCCGGAAAAAGCCTACACTACATTCTCTCCCGAAACTTGTCCTTTTCAATTTGACATTCCGGTATATTCTGAAATAGTAAAAGATCCCTCACCCAAAGCTGAACCCTGCTGGATGAATATTGAATTCCCAAAATTCAAAGCGACTGTTTACCTGAGCTATAAAGATGTAAAAGGGGATTTGAACAAATTCATTGAAGACAGCCGATCACTTTCTTTCAAACATATTTCTAAAGCTTCAGGTATTGAAGAAGCGAATATTTCCGATCCGGTTCATCGAGTATTCGGAACAAGCTACCAGGTAAAAGGAAACGCTGCATCCTCTTACCAATTTTTCCTCACAGACAGTACGCATCACTTTCTGCGCGGCTCATTGTATTTTTATGCAATCCCGAATCCGGATTCACTCGCACCGGTCAATGATTTCATTACAAAAGACATTGAACATCTTATCGAAACTTTTCGCTGGAAATAGATCAGGGCTGATCGCGAACATTTGATCATACCTGAATTTTCAGGAGACAAAAATCATGTTTATCCTTAGAAATTGATTGTGTGAACCAGATCTTTTATTCTGAATCTTGTATACATTTGCAGACAAAATTCATGGTTATGCGTTACAAAGTGCAACTGCTTCTGATTCTTTCCATTTTTTCCTTTCTTTCAGTATTTGCTCAGAATCCTTCGGGAACTGAAGCAAAACCAAAGGAGAAAGGATCCTTCTATTTTACGTGGGGTTACAATAAAGACTGGTTTTCAAAAAGTGATTTGCATTTTGAAAGTGATGGAGAAGATAATTATTCATTCACCTTGTATGATGTTACGGCCAAAGACCTGCCTAAAGTGGATCATGCATTTGACGTGAACCTTTCAATTCCTCAGTATGTTTATCGTTTTGGATATTATTTTGGGAAAAATAAAAATCTTGGAATTGAATTAGCCTTCGATCATGCGAAATACATCATGGTGCAAAATCAAACCGCGCATGTGAAAGGTACAATCCATGGTGAGTACATGGACAAAGACACGGTTCTTGGAGTGAGTTTTGTAAAATTCGAACATACGAACGGCGCGAATTTCCTCATGTTGAATTTAATGAAACGACATCAGTTTCTTGCAAGCAAAAACAATCATCATCGTTTACAAGGTGTGATGAAACCCGGACTCGGAATAGTAATTCCTCAAAGTGATGTGAGTTTATTTGGTCACAGGCAAAATAACTATTACCATGTAGCAGGGTATATTTTTGGATTGGATCTTGAATTACGTTATGAATTCCGGAAACACATATTTGTAGAAACCGGATTCAAGGGAACATTTGCAAATTACACGAATGTTCTGACTGTTGGCGATGCAAGAGCCAATCATCATTTCTGGTGCATGCAGTATATTGGTGCTGTTGGTTATCAGATTGCTCTCTGATTCAACTCTGTGCTGATCTGCGTGAATGAAAAAGCAGAAACAGCGTCGAACTGAATAAAAAGAATGCGCCAATCTGATGCAGAGATGCAAGTACTATTTGTACTTGTGATAAAAGGGTAAATACACCCAACAGAAACTGCAGTACCACTGCCGCCAACAGAAAATGCAAACCTTTTCTTTGCACTGAAGTTAATTCCATTTTTCTCATTTTGTTCCAGATGATAAATACAAGGAGAAGAATGAGAATGGCAAAAGTTCTGTGGATGAATTGAACCAACACCTGATTACTTGTCAGGTTTTCCAAAATGGAAGTATTGTTTATAATACCGGAAGGAATCCATTGTCCGTCCATTAATGGCCATGTGTTGTACATAAGTCCGGCATGCATTCCGGCGACAAATGCTCCATATACAATTTGTATCATGAGCAGAACAAACAGAGCTGTGAGTCTTCCTGAATCTTTCGTTTTTCCTGTTGAAGATTTATCATACACCAATTGCAATCCGTACCAGAAAGTAAATCCGAATGTGATTAATGCAGCCATGAGATGAATGGCAAGACGAATGTGGCTCACACTTGTCCGTTCTGTGAGTCCGCTTTTCACCATAAACCATCCGAGAAATCCCTGCAGGCCTCCGAGGGCGAATAAAAAGAGAGCTTTGCGAATAGTAGCTTTATCCAGTTGTTTTGTGAAAAGAAACCAGCAGAATGGAAGAATGAATACGATGCCGATAAGTCTTCCGATAAGACGGTGAATATACTCCCACATAAAAATGGATTTAAAATCTGAGAGTGTAAAATGCGCATTGACTTTTTGGAATTGTGGAATTTGCTGGTACTTATCAAAAGCTTCCTGCCACTGTACATCATTCAATGGCGGAATGGCTCCCATAAAAACATTCCACTCAGTAATAGATAATCCGGAACCGGTGAGTCGGGTGATTCCTCCTATGACAACCATGGCAAAAATGAGGAAACATCCACTGAACAACCAAAGAGCTACACGACGCTTTGAATCTTCCTTCATACAAAATGGAAAATTAAACCCTGAAATAATACGAGCCTGTTAATCGTATTTCGGTTTGATGAACCAACGATCATTCAGTGTAAATCCAAGAGTGAAACGAATGTATTTTTCACGAATGAGTTGATTGTCTGTAGTACCGCGACTTCCTGCTTCAACCGCAAGCTGAATAGTGGATGCAACACGTCGAATCGGGAAACCGAAACCGAGTGATGCTCCCATCTCGTTGAGCTGGGTTTGATTCAGATTCAGGAATGTCTGAGAATAGTGAAAACCGAGACGGTATTGAATTGTTTTGAGATACGATTTTAGTGCTCTGTCGTTTGGAGTAAACTGTGCTCCGGCACCAAGTCTCCAACTGTCAGACAAAGAATCATTTTGTCCGAAGGAAGAATATTCTTTCCAGTTTTGCAGATTGAAATCGGCTCCCATGATCCATTTTGATCCCTTTCTGGCAGCCAAACCAAAACCCATACTGAGAGGCAACTTCAACGTTCCTTTTTCACTCCTTGTATCCACAATTGTATCACGGATCAAAATACTGTTATCAATGCCGTATTTGAAGTTGTAGATCAGAGTGGAATTCCTTGCGTTCAAACCTGCAGAAGGAGCCAGACTAAAACCTGTTGTAATACTCCAGTCGCCTTTGACATGACGATTCACAACTGAAGAGCGATTTTCTTTTGCTTGTTTGATTGAATTTTCAAATCTCACTATATTCTCCTGAATGCCTGCTGAAGACAAACTATCTTTAGATGATTTGATCAGTTTATTGAGGTGTTTGATTGAATCTTTGGCGAGAGAAATCTCTCTTTCAAACATCAGTATAGAATCACTTGGCGATACTTTTAAGCTATCGAAAGAGTATTGAAGTCCGAAATTAAAATGAAACCAACCAACAGCAGTTGAATTGGAAACATTCGTGTTGTAGAAAGACTTATCAATAAATTCAACAGTACGATCCTGATTCAGAACTCCGAACATGTATGAAGCAGTAACACCAGCAGAAAGGTTTTTCGCCACACGAATTCCATTCGAGAAAAAAAACTGGTTCAACCCACCGGAGCCTTTGTAGGTGTGTAACTCTTCAATATTGAGAACATTCGTACGAAGGTCCAGGATAGAATAACCTACATTACTATAAGGCAAAAGCCCAAAGCCCATTCCCCACTTTTTTAGTTTCACAGGAAAACCGAAAGCAAAATAGCCGAGAGAAGAAGTATGATTCTGTTGTTTGATCTTTGATGTCTCCAATTCATTCAACGCGAAATTTACTCCGAGCTCATAGGTTGTAAGTGAGATGGAAGAAAAGGAAGCCGGATTACCCAAATTCAGATAATAAGGATGATCCATTGCCTGAGAGATTCCTCCCATGGCGGTGTTTCTGGAGAAACCGTTGAATTGAATATCACCAATTCCAAAACGTGAATATGGAGAACTGGATGCATTTTGTGCAAACACAGTCCGGGACTGAAGCAGGTAGCACCCAACAAACAGTAAAAGAATCAGCAACCTACTCCTTTGAATCATGGAATTTCAATATTTCTTTCAGCCCGATATTGACTAAATCCGGGGCGGCAAAGATGGGTAAATTTAGCTTTCTGACAAAACGGGAAGAATCGCCACCGGTCATGATAAGTTTTAGATTTTTCGCTTTTTTTCGGTAGAGTGAAATGAAACCGGAGATTTCATTTTGCATCCCCAACTCCACACCGGAAAGAATAGATTCTCGGGTATTTTTACCTGTTAAAAAAGGAACTCTGCCAGGTTCAACCAGCGGTAATTTTCCGGTGAAGGTATGCAGCGCCTGATAGCGCATGTGAAGTCCGGGTGAAATAGAACCTCCTATGTATTCATTCTTTGAATTGACGAAATCATACTTAATGCAAGTACCGGCATCAATGATCAATACATTTTTCCCAGGATAGATTGACGCTGCAGCTACCGCTCCCGCCAGTCGGTCATTTCCAAGTGTTTCAGGACTTCTGTACTTATTTTTAATTGGCAATGACGCGCTGTTGAACTGAATCAATTTGAGCGAGGAGTTCAGTTGGTGAATGATCTCCCTTGAATTTTTAACTACTGTTGCAATAATTGCTGTGGATGGTTGATATTCCCGCTGCACTTTTTTCAATTGAGTGACAGTCAGTTCTTTAAATACTCTTTTATAGACAATTCGATCGTTTTTAAAAAGCACCAGTTTAGCGGATGAATTGCCGATATCGAGTGTGAGGTACATGAAAATTGATTTATCCTGCAAGGTAAAATTTTGAATGAATTGATTGAATCGCAATTTGGAGGAAATAATAATTTATTTTGGAGGAGTGTTTTTTTTTCTACTTTTGCGCACGCTTCACAGCGCCTTTGCCGGTGATGTAGCTCAGTTGGTAGAGCAAAGGACTGAAAATCCTTGTGTCAGTGGTTCGATTCCACTCATCACCACCACTCAAATCAACGTGTTCAAAACGTACATATGAAAAGCTCTGAACAACCCTATAAATTTGAACGGGTACTGTTGATAGACGATAACGACATTGACAATTTCATCAATGAGCGTATGATTACCACGAACCAATTTTCCAAACTTGTGGTGGTTAAAAATTCGGCTGAGTCAGCACTTCAATTTTTGAAAGAAAACACAGGCAATTCTGCCATCCTGCCACAGGTTATTTTCCTTGACCTGAACATGCCGGTGATGGACGGATTTGGTTTTCTCTCCGAATATGAAAAACTGGATGAATCCATCCGCAAATTCTGCAAAGTGATCGTCCTTTCTTCTTCTATTAGTCCGGAAGACATTAACAGAGCAAGTACAAATCCGCATGTTGTTAAATATGTGAACAAGCCTCTCAACGAAAAATACCTGGACGCGATTAATTTTTAATCCTAAGAAATTGATAAAAAAAACCTGTCGCTTCCGACAGGTTTTTTTTGTGCCAATATATTCTCGAATCAGGATCAATTTATATTCAAAAAAAATGCCGGACAATCTTTTGTCCGGCATTGATTTTTTATCTTCAGGAAAAACTATTCTTTGATTGGGTTCGCCATGCGGCGAATGAGTGCTTCATCCAGTTTCACATACCAAAGCATGCGTTTGTTGCCAACATTGGCCTGACAGAAATTATCATAGATTTCCGTGAGCTTTTTGACTTTCTTTCTGAACTCTTCAGGTTTGATTGCTGTCTTCAACATTTTGATAAAGATCAGAGCAGGTTCGTACAACTTTTCGTCGTCCGTGATTTGTCTTTTCACACTTTGTAAAAGCTGACTACACAATCCGTCTTCGCCCATGAAGCAATACTGTAAAGCCTGGAAGAGTTTGTATTCAACATCCGTGAACAAATATTTTTTCAGACTCAGTTCGTTACGCAAACTGTTCATTGTACGTGCAGCGGAAGAATAATCACCTTCGTAAAATTTGCACACTGCAAGAAAGCGACGGAAGGACACATAAGGATAAGGCTCATTCGGGTCCACATCAAAATTCGGTTCTAGTTCCGCATTCAGGTCATTCAGATCCGAGATGTTTCCCGACTCCATGAATCGTTCGATTTTCGATTGCAGGAATTGAGTGACATAGAAACTGAACATCGGACGGAAAGCGACTTCCGGAACATCTTTATTAATGATTTTGTAGTAATGATCCGCACGTACTGAATTACCTGTTTTCTGATAATATTCAAAGTACAGGTAATCGACCATAAATTTGATGCTTTGATAAAAAGTATCCAGCTCAAATTTTTCAAAATTCTTTTTAATCTGTTGAAGGATTCCATCCACTTCAAGTTCCAGGGACTTCAGATTTTCGGAACGTGATGTAAAGAGACAGAGATAATAGATACGAACGATATTGTAAAGAATGAACAAGCGATGTCCGTGATAGAGTTCTGAAATATTTGTCAGTTCACGCAAATTCGCCTGTACCGCTTCCAGATCTCTTTCATCGCGCGTCAACTGATAGTTTCCGGCACGTTTTACGAAGTCATAGAAAAGATCTTCCGCTTTCACTACCGCAAGTGAATAAGCGACATGGCGATTGTATTCTTTTTCGTAATAATCGAAATCACCGTTATACATACTCAAACGGGCGAGTACCTTATATACAACGATCAGTTCATTCGATAAATCATATTCGATCAGTTGCTTTTCAAGATTTTTGAGCGCACGGATTGCTACTTCACGGTCGTTGCTGAACAACATCGCCGGCACCATGGCTACTTTATCTTTCAGCGCACTGATAGGATTTTTTACATTCTTGGAAAGATATTGCGCGATTCTTTCGTTGAGCCTGGACTTTAGTGTATAGTACGTGCTCGGATTCACGCCAAGCAAATCCATCATCTGGCTTTCGTCATAATTTTCTTTGCGCGCCGCTTCCAGCACCAGATAAGGTTTGTTGTTTTTTCTACCTGCAACAGCTGAAAGCAGTTCCTGGTATTCACCTTCATTAAGCTTTTTGATCGTCTTGTTAAGTGTATCCATAGTATCCCGTAAGAATGTTATGTATGATTTTCTTAGGAGTCTAACGAGCATTCATTTTTTTTGGATACAGTGAAAGCCATTTTTCGCACAAAAGAGATGGCTCTGATATTTCATTCACAGAAAATGGATATTCAGGCAGAAAAAGTCCTTTTTAAGCTGAATTGAACTTTTTCCTAATCATTCGCCGGCATTTTTTAACACAAAAAGGCAAAAACCTTACAGATGTAAGAAGCCGGGATTATTGCCTTAACCGCAAAGTGCCCTACAAGTATATATTGTTCAAAGAATAAAACCCTTTCAAAAATGAAAACTTCTATCTCAAAAACAATTAGTGGAATTCAGACTACCGATGCAATGCGGTCAATCAAGGAGAAGGCTACATCAAACCGGTTCTTTGTTTATGCATTAGAACTGGTACTCCTTTATGTATTGGTATTTGCAGCGGTAAGTGCATTTGCACAAGAACCTGCAAAAGCCGGTAAAGAAACCGGAAAACTTGAGTTTGTTAAAGAAACAATGGTTTTCAATTCCGGTAAGGTTTACATCAATTGGGTAGTAAAATCGAATTCTGATGATTGCATTTATGTAATCGAAAGATCCGTTGACGGTACAGAATACGAACCGGTAGGCCTTAAAGAAGGTATTGGATCACCACTTGAGCTCTTATATAGCTGGGTTGACACTAAACCTGTAAGCGGAACTGCTCAATACAGAATCAAACAAATCAATAATGAAGGTAACCTCGTTGCTCAGGCAGAACCAAAAACTGTTGTGACACCGGAAGGCAGTCCTCTATTTATTGACAAGAGTAACCGGATGGTTCAGGTAAAATAAACCTGAACCTCCGGTCTGCGCATTACGGAGCGTGGACCTTAAACGGGACGTTGATCAATCTTTTTTCAATCATGGGAACCATTACGCTGATAAAACGAATAAAAGCACCGAACCTGACAAGAGTTCTGGCATTCGCCCTTATACTATTAGGCGCGTCAGTCTCCGCGGCTCCGGTTGCTTCATTCACAGCAGACCAGACCACAGGATGTACACCTCTTAGTGTACAATTCACCAGCACCTCCACCGGAGCTGTTTCATATTATTGGGATCTGGGAAATGGAAACACTTCTACCCTTCCCAACCCAACGAACCTTTACACAACTCCGGGCACTTATACTATTTCTTTAATAGCCTATGATGCAGGCGGAAATTCCGACACTGCTACTTATACCAATTACATCACTGTAATCGGGAAGCCCACAGCTCATTTCTCGAGCGCTTCACAAGCTTCCTGTCTTGACAACAACTCTTTTACTTTCACCAACGCTTCAACAGGAGCTGTTACTTACCTGTGGGATTTTGGTGATGGTACCACATCAACACAAACCAACCCGACGCATGTTTATACTTTGTCCGGTAGTTTTACAGTAACGCTTATCGCGACAAATTCATTCGGTTGTCAGGATGTAAGAATCAGAAATCAATACATTACCATTTATCCGAAACCGGATGCAAGTATTACCGCGAATACAACAGCCAGTTGTGATCCGAGTACTGCATTTCAATTCAGCAATTCGGGAAGCAATATCACTTCGTGGAACTGGACTTTTGGAGATGGAGGTACTTCCACATCACAAAACCCTTCACACACTTATTCATCTGCAGGACAATATCAGGTATCATTGATGGTGACCAATTCATTTGGTTGTCGGGATACTGCAGACAGTCCGACACAGATTAATGTGGGAGTTTCAAACTGGGCAGATTTTTCAGTGGACGAAGACAGCGGTTGTGCTCCGGTGATTGTCAACTTCAGAAATCTTAATGCCAACACTACATCGAATTTTTGGGATTTCGGTGATGGTACTACTTCTACTTCTCTTTCACCTCCCCATACATATACGAATGCCGGTGTATACACTGTAACACTTATAGTGAGCACTACTTCCGGATGTACGGACACAGTAAGAAAGCCAAACCTCATTGTTGCCGGAATAAAACCGACAGCAAGTTTTATTTATACCAATAGTGTCGGTTGTGGACCATTGACGGTTCAGTTTACCAACACATCACAGAATTTTGTCGGTTGCCAGTGGTTTTTTGGAGATGGAACAAATTCACTTTCTATCAATCCATCCCATACGTATACCAACAGCGGAACATTTGATGTAACACTCAAATGCTGGAGTGCTACCGGATGTATCAAAAGCATTGTCTACAGAAATATTATCAAAGTAACCTCTACCGAAGCACTCTTCACAGCTACTCCGCGAATTGGTTGTCCGCCACTGGATGTTACCTTCTCGGCATTTTCTCCGGGCAGTGGCCTGACTTATCACTGGGATTTCGGTGATGGCGGAACTTCTACTTTACAAAATCCATTGCATACTTATAATAGCTCGGGAAATTTTGATGTCACACTGGTTGTGACAGATTCTCTGGGCTGTTCTGATACATTACGGAAGGTTTCCTATATCCGTACAGTGAATCCTTCAGCTAACTACGTTCCTCCTCCCACTATGGTAGGATGTGCGCCGCTTACTACACAATTTACTGATGCTACCATCGGCGCCATTTCCTGGCTCTGGAATTTCGGGGACGGAACTACTTCAACTTCTCAAAATCCAGTGCATACTTATTCGGTTCCCGGATTTTACACAGTCTCCCTGACTACAACTTCAGCAGGGGGTGGATGTGTACAAACAATTAATACGTTCGGGACATTCGATGTACGTGGCGGGTATGCAGGATTTACACATACTGAAACAATTTGTCCTCCTTACGAGGCAACTTTTACAGATACCTCTTTGAATGCAGTATCATGGTTATGGGATTTCGGTGATGGAACAACATCGACTGATCAGAACCCGAGCCATGTTTTCGCTGTTCCGGGATATCATAGTGTATCGTTGTCGATAACTACAGCTGATGGTTGTACTTATTCTACCATGCAAAGTAACAGTGTTTACTTTGTTCCGTTTGGTGCACACTTCTATGGAGTTCCTCAAGGATTAACTTTCCCTATGCCAGTGCAGTTTTATGCAAACTCTGTAGGAGCTACTTCATGGTTGTGGGATTTTGGTGACAGCACAACTTCTTCACTGGAAAATCCATTTCATATTTATCAAACAAACGGTAATTATAATGTGACACTGACTATTTCAAACGGACTGTGTACATTATTCTATGATCCGCCTCCGTTTAATTTTGGTACTCCGGATACAACACCTGTGAATACAGGAAATCCGGGTGTTCCGGAAGTTCAACAAGGATGTGCGCCGCTCACCGTGAATTTCACGAATGTAATTCCGGGTTCAGTTGTCTGGCATTGGGATTTTGGTGATGGCGATACCTCATCGTTACAATTCCCAAATCATACCTATGAAAATGCAGGTATCTATACTGTCAGTCTGACAACTACAGATACACTCGGAATTGTGCAGATCTATCAAATGGACAGCATAGTTCGGGTGGCCGGACCGCGAGCCGGCTTCATTGTGAGTCAGTCGGCGAGCTGTACATCGACACAAGTATCATTCATTGATACATCACAGAATGCGACTTCATGGGAATGGGATTTCGGAGACGGAAATACATCCACTTTGTCAAGCCCATCACATGTGTACAGCAGCGGAATGCCGAATTATATCATTACCCAGACTGTAAGTGATACAATGGGTTGTACAAGTGCAATATCAACCAGTATCTATTCCAATTTTGTAAGTCCGCTGCTTGCCAGTGAAACAGAAATTTGCGGTCTGGATACCGTAGATTTTTATACGAGTCTGCAAAATTACGCTTCCTATCTCTGGGATTTTGGTGACAGCACGACATCGACGCAGGTTTCTCCGAAACATGTGTATGCACACGAAGGAGTTTATACAACGACTCTCACGGTAACTGACCAGGCAGGTTGTTCACAGACTTTCCAGGTAAATCCTCCTATCACAGTAAGTTTACCTGAAGTGGCATTTACGACAACAACCGGTCGTCAAGGTTGTAATACGATTAACATTCAATTTGTCAATCAATCTTCCAACGCGGATTCGTACTTGTGGAATTTCGGAGATGGAACAATTTCTTCTCTTGAAAACCCAATGCACTCCTATCTGGATCCGGGACATTATGACGTGTCTCTCACTATCTTCAGGGGAAACTGTGCAAGTACTTTGAACTATCCCGAATACATTCGTGTAGATACGGCTCATGCTGATTTCACTATGACAGGCAACAGCATCTGTATGCCTTATGATATTCAATTCACAGACCTGAGTGCAAATGCCGTTAGCTGGGCATGGAACTTCGGTACCGGTGATTCATCAAACGTGCAAAACCCCTTGTATACTTTCTCGGACTATACAGGATTGGTGATGTCACTTGCTATTGTGGACGTAAACGGATGCCGTGACACAGCCTTCAGTCCGCCACCGTCTCCTCTTTTAGCCGACTTCAAAGCATCTCTTGATACCGGATGTATTCCGATGGTTGTTCACTTCGATAACAGCTCATTGAATGCGGTACATTATTTCTGGGATTTCGGTGATGGAACTACCTCGACTGATGTTTCTCCGGATCATACCTATACACAAGCTGGTGATTACAACGTAAAACTGATTGTACAGTCGACACCATTCTATGGAAGTTGTACTGATACACTTGATATGCAGGCGTTGATTCATGCACGCGAACCGATTGCAGGATTTTCTACTCCGGATCGTTATGCATGCGCACCTTCACTGGTGAATTTTACAGATCTTTCACTTGATGCTGATTCCTACCTGTGGGATTTCGGGGACAGCACAACATCAACGAACAGCAATCCATCACACATTTACAATAATCCCGGATTGTATTCTGTATCACTGATTGTTTCCAGCAATGCCGGATGTCAGGATACATTGAATATGCCGGATTACATTCGTGTGTTGGGACCATTGACAAATTTCACTGCAGATGTATTCGAAGGATGTGTTCCTTTCCAGGTACAGTTCACGGATCACAGTCATGATGCGGTAGAATGGAACTGGAGTTTTGGCGATGGTTATGCAGAATATGCCATGAGTCCGGGACACTTGTTCCAGGATACCGGAAGCTTTACTGTTTCATTGGTCACAAAAGATACTGCCGGTTGCAGTTCATATTATGAATTGCCGCAACGAATAATTGTACATCCGTCACCAACCGCGGCTTATACAACGAGCAATATCAGTGGATGTCAGCCTTTCACAGCAACGTTTGTCAACACTTCATCAGGTTATACTTCTTCCTTGTGGAATTTCGGTGACGGAGGAACATCTACGGATAACGATCCAAATCATTTATATCTGGATGATGGTATTTATGCAGTACAGCTTATTGCTTCCAATAATTTTGGATGTGCCGATACTTTCACGGCTGTCCAACCGTTGCGGGTTCTTCCTTCTCCCAATGCTTCCTTCACTGCCGGAGCAACACAAGGTTGCGCACCGTTCCACGTCAATTTCTTTAACGCGACGACCAACGTAAACGGATCAACATACTTATGGGATTTCGGTGACGGGCAAACATCTACGAGTATGCATCCTTCCATTACATATCAAACTCCGGGATTCTATACTGTGAGTTTGTATGTGACAAATACGAATGGTTGCAGCGACTCTGTTTCATTCCCGGCGATGATTCATGTATTGGATACACTTCCTCCGAATGAAACAAAGATTTACAGTGTATCTGTGAGTTCAAATTCTACCGTAGAAATTAAATGGGAAAACAACCCGGCAATTGATCTGGCATCGTATGTCTTGTACAGACTCAATCAGAATACACATTACTACGAATCAATTTATACGGAAACAAATATCCAAAACACCGGATTCTCTACCGAGAATACTTTTGTTGATTCCGGCTTGAATACTCTGCGAAATACTTATACATATAAAATCCAGGCATTGGATATTTGTGGAAATACAATTCCATTGGATCAACTAACGGCCCACACTACGATCAATGTTTCTTCACAGCGACAGGGTCAGGATATACATGTGTCATGGACACCTTATTCCGGTTGCCCTGTGAGCAGCTATGAAATTTACCGTTGTGAACCGGGAGAAACTCCGCAGTATCTCACCACTGTTCCACCGGATACTCTCGATTATACAGATACCACGTTTGAATGTCCGCATCCGTATTCTTACAGGATCAAGGCAACTGATCTTTGTGGAACGAGTTATATTTCATACAGTGATACATCAGTAACAATTCCATTAAACACATTGGCCAATCAGATTGTAGATGTAGTACGATCTACAGTGGTAGACAATCAATTTGTACTTACTGAATGGAAAGAACCAGTTGTTCATCCGGAGAAAGTCGCTCAGTTTGATATTTACCGGTCTACCGACAATGTGAATTTCTCTTACGTTGCTACGGTACCTTCATTACAAACTGATTATCCTGACTATTCAGTGGATGTACAAAACAATCATTACTACTACAAGATCCTTGTTGTGAATACTTGTGATATCACTGAAGATCTGAGTCCGATTACATCTACAATTCTCCTGCGCGGAGAAATGAATGAAGGACGTCAGGTACATCTTGAATGGACACCATACAAAGGCTGGGAACCGGGAGTGGAATATTATATCCTGGAGAAGCTGGATGAAAATGGTCATTGGCAGGTCCTGAAGCAGGTGAATGGAAATCAATTGCAGTACGATTATCAGGAATAAGCACGAGAATATGACATTGATTGTACTGACTTCGTACATCTACCGGACATTTTTTAAATACCGACACTTTAAGGTCTTGAAAGCAACCATGAAAAAAATCATGATGAATGCTGAAGGAAAGGCAGTGGTATATCAAATTCAGGTGGAAACCAAAAAGTCTTCTGACGAACTGATTTTTGAGGAAGTATGGATCGACGAGAAGAGATTTAAAATAAAATTACGTGATCAGGAAAGGGAGATCGTATCGACTTTTCAGGACAAGCAGGTTGTAAATCTGGATATCGCTGAAGAAGCTGTACAGGATGAGACTAGCTCTCGTCCGAAAGAAATCCTGAAAAGCAAAGTCCTCGTAGGATACAGTATCGGGAACAAAAGGAAATTTCTCTCGATCAGTAAATTTGATGAAAACGACGAGAACTACTTTCAGGAAGAATAGTAAATCGTGAATAGAAAAATCTTACTTTAGGGCTGCAAATGCGGCCCTTTTTTATTCTTACCATACTTGCTTTTTATGTACTCATCCAGTTTTGCTGGTGGGCTTACCTTCTTGTTGATCTGAACAATGAAGTATACGAGCACAGGATTGAGAACGTTCAATTGAAAGCTGATACGCCGGAATCTTCAAAAGAAGCAATCCTGGATCTTGAGAAAAAAAACACACAGCGATTATGGATGGTCATTGGTGAAGGCAGTGTATTCCTGGCATTACTCACATGGGGAAGCATTCTTACTGCAAGAGCAATCCGAAAAGAGGTCGCTCTGGCACGGCAACAAAAAAACTTCCTGTTGTCAATTACACATGAATTCAAATCACCACTGGCATCCATCAAATTGTATCTTCAAACTATACTCCGTCACGATCTTGAAAAAGAAAAAGAGAAATCGTTTATCAATAGTGCCATCAACGATACAGAACGACTTAACAATCTCGTGGAAAATGCCCTTCTTGCAAATCTAATTGATCACAAAGGATATTCTTTCGCGATAGAAGAAGTAAATCTTTCAGCACTAGTTCGATTACAGGTGCAAAAGTTACAAGCCGTCCCTGATCCGAATAAATTTGAAACACATATTGAAGAAGGAATGTATATTCAGGGAGATAAGAACGCTCTCATCCTGCTGATATCAAATCTTGTGGAGAATGCATTGAAATATGCTCCCAAAGATTCCGCTCTTGGTGTTACACTTCAGATGGAAGATAAAAAGGTACTCCTGTGCATCAGTGATCATGGTCCGGGCATTCCTGATTCAGAGAAACAAAAAATATTTGACAAATTTTACCGTCTGGGAAACGAAGAAACCCGGAAAACAAAAGGTACAGGTCTGGGACTCTTCATTGTGAAATATATCGTGAAGGGTCACAATGGACAAATCATTGTGAAGGACAATGTACCCAACGGTACAATTTTCTGCATCCAGTTCCCTCCTTCGACTGAACCACACAAAAAATAAAGCGGCTTTTGTAAACCCTGACTATTCAGTGTTTTGAGACGAGCTAAATGCATTTTCGGATACTAAACCTGTGATATTTGTCCGGTTAAACCGGCCGAATCCCATGCATTTTAATCTTCCATTTCCACAAACATCGTCCCTGATTTCGTAAATTTGCACACCTTGTAAGAATGGCAACTGTATTTCAGTCTTTGTCCAAGCTTACATGATTTCATCCTTCAAAAATTCAGTCAATGCATAAAAAAGTTGTGTTGATCATCATGGATGGTTGGGGCAAAGGACCACAAACATCCGCGAATGCAATTTACAAATCGAAGACTCCATTCATCGATTCACTTTTCTCATCCCGCCCGAATTCCGAACTTCTTACTTCCGGTGAAAATGTTGGTTTGCCTGAGGGACAAATGGGGAATTCCGAAGTTGGACATTTAAATATCGGAGCCGGAAGAGTTGTATACCAGGATCTGGTGAAGGTGAATCTTGCCATCAAAGACGGATCAATGCACAAACATCCGGTAATCCTTCAAATGATGGAGTATGCAAAAAAAGGGAATCACAAACTTCACTTTATGGGATTGTTATCTGATGGTGGAGTTCATTCTCATATTAATCATCTGAAAGCTCTTTGTGATATTGCAAAAGAAAATGGTGTAAGTAATACATTCATTCATGCTTTTATGGATGGAAGGGACACAGATCCCAAAGCCGGTATTTCCTATCTCGAAGAGTTGAATGAACATCTTCAGCATTCAGCCGGAAAGATTGCCAGTGTCGTTGGAAGATATTATGCCATGGACCGTGATAAACGCTGGGAGCGAATCCAGCTTGCCTATGATTTACTTGTGAATGGGAAAGGATTACACTCGGAAAATGCTGTTCAGTCTGTAAAAGAATCTTATGCTGAAGGTGTCACAGATGAATTCATCAAACCAATTGTGATTGTGGATGAACACAATCACGCCATTGCAAAAATTGAACCCGGCGACGCGGTGTTGTGCTTTAATTTCCGTACAGACAGATGCAGGGAAATTACGATGGCACTCACACAAAAAGATTTTCATGAACAGAATATGCATCGAATGGATCTGCATTATGTAACCATGACAAATTACGACGATTCATTCCGGGGTGTGAAGGTTATTTATGAAAAAGACAATCTTGAGAATACGTTAGGGGAAATTATTTCCAAAGCCGGGTTAAAACAATTGCGTATAGCCGAGACAGAAAAATATCCGCATGTCACTTTTTTCTTTTCCGGAGGAAGAGAAGAACCATTTGCACAGGAAAACAGGATTATGATTCCATCTCCGAAAGTGGCGACTTACGATCTTCAGCCTGAAATGAGCGCCTATGGAGTGACTGATGCTGTTTGTGCTGAATTGCAAAAAGCTGAAGTGGATTTTGTGTGCCTGAATTTTGCAAATACCGATATGGTTGGTCACACTGGAGTGTTTCCTGCTGTGGTGAGAGCAGTAGAAACTGTTGACTCTTGCGTGAAGCGTGTTGTAGAAACCGGTCTGGCGAATGGATATTCATTTTTGATAACTGCCGATCATGGAAATGCCGACTTCATGATTAATGAGGACGGAACTCCCAATACTGCTCATACTACGAACCCGGTTCCATTGTTTCTAATTGATCCGGAATACAAATCAATTCGCAATGGCAGACTGGCTGATCTTGCTCCGACAATTCTCAGGATGATGAAACTTGACATTCCAAAAGAAATGACCGGCAAATGTCTTGTAGAATAATCGAATTTCTATCTATTTCTGATCTTCAATCATTTTATCCAAATAACTCTTCCTGCATTTAAACTTCCACATTATGACAATCAAAGAATATATCAACACCAACGAAAAAAGATTTCTTGATGAACTTTTTGAATTACTGAGAATACCATCCGTAAGTGCAGACAGTAAGTATGCAAAGGATGTAACGCGGGCTGCAGAATTTATTAAAACTAAATTGCTTGATGCCGGTGCGGATATGGCAGAAGTCTGTCCTACAAAAGGACATCCGATTGTTTACGGAGAAAAAATCATAGACCCAAAACTTCCAACGATAGTAGTTTATGGTCATTATGATGTACAACCTGCTGATCCTGTTTCTTTATGGCAAACTCCGCCTTTTGAACCTGAAATCCGTGACGGTAAAATTTACGCACGTGGTTCCTGCGATGACAAAGGCCAGGTATATATGCATATCAAAGCATTCGAATGGATGATGAAGAGCAAGACTCTTCCATGCAATGTTCGCTTTATGATTGAAGGAGAAGAAGAAGTTGGCTCAAGCAATCTTGGAATTTGGGTAAAAGAAAATAAACACAGATTAAAAGGTGATGTGATTTTGATTTCCGATACTTCCATTCTTGCAAATGACTTGCCTTCCATCGAATCAGGCTTACGCGGATTGAGCTATGTTGAAGTCGAAGTAACCGGACCGAACCGTGATTTGCATTCCGGAGTGTATGGAGGAGCAGTTGCGAATCCAATTACCATTCTGTGTGAAATGATCGCTTCCATGAAAGACAAGAATAATCACGTTACTATTCCGGGATTTTATGATGCGGTATTGGAATTGTCAGCACAGGATAGAGCTGAATTAAACAAAACACCGTTTGATCTGGAGGCTTACAAGAAGGATTTGGGTATCGGCGATATTCATGGTGAAGCCGGTTATACCACGCTGGAAAGAACAGGCATTCGACCTACACTGGAATTGAATGGCATTTGGGGAGGTTATACCGGTGAAGGATCCAAAACAGTATTGCCTTCCAAAGCATTTGCAAAAATCAGTATGCGTCTTGTTCCAAATCAATCGGCCGATAAAATCACGGAATTGTTCAGTAAACATTTTAAAAGTATTGCTCCGAAATCTGTACAGGTGGAAGTTCGTCCGCACCATGGAGGAGAACCTGTGGTCACTCCGACAGATGGTATCGCCTTCAAAGCGGCGAGTATGGCGATGGAAACAACATTCGGGAAAAAACCAATTCCAACGCGTGGTGGAGGAAGTATTCCTATTGTCGCATTGTTCGAGAAAGAACTTGGTCTGAAATCGGTATTGATGGGCTTTGGTCTCGACAGCGATTTGATTCATTCACCAAACGAACATTATGGTGTCTTCAATTTCCTGAAAGGAATTGAAACCATTCCATTGTTCTTTGAAAATTTTACGAAGCTTAGCAAATAGCAAACACAAAAGTCCCGAACACAGTTTCGGGATTTTTTTTTTGAAAATTAAATCAGTTCTTTTTGTTGATCAGGTATACTCCGCCGAGAATTCCGCCGAGACCTGCAAGATGCCAATAACTCAGCGTTTCATGATCAAACAATCCCCAGATCGTAGCAACTATAGGAATAAGATAGGTAACAGATGATGCCACCAATGCTCCGGAGATTTTGATGAGTTGATTAAATAAAACTGTCGACAAAGCAGTACTGAGTAATCCCAATAACACGATACACATCAGGCTGAATCCGGCACCATCAACGGTTTGTGTGCGATGAATAAAATCTGTACTGAAAAGAAAGATTCCCATTGGTATCCCAACGATAAACAAAGCAAACCCTGTATTGTGAACAGAGCCGGTTGTACTCAGGAAACTTCTGAGAATATTTACACTCAATGCATAACACCCAGTCGCGAGAACGATATACCAGACATAAACAGGATTTCCCTGCACTTCTCCCCCGGTTCTTCCAAATATCAATAGTAAAGCACCCACCAATCCAACCACGAGTCCTGTAATGCGGTTTCGTCCTGATTTCATACCGAAGAACAACATACCCGCAATGAGAGTGAAGATCGGAGTGAGAGCATTGACCATTCCTGCAACCGCACTGCTGATATTTGTTTCAGCCAAAGGAAAAAGAATGGCCGGAATCGCGTTGCCAAACAATCCTGTCCCGGCAAGGTATTTCCATTTTGATTTCTCAATCTTTCCAAAGGAGCGGGCAATGAATGGGAAGAGGGCAAGAGCTGAAACAAAAATTCTTAAAGCTCCCACCTGATAAGGTGTGTACACTTCAATTCCTCGTTTCATCAGGATAAATGAACTGCCCCAGATCACTGATAGAATTGCCAAAAGAAAGTATGCTCTCTTTTTAGGTGAATCAGTCATTGAAAATTATTTTTTTGCTCTTTTCTTTTCGTGAAACGCTCCCTGGTAATCAGGATTTTCTTTTCTCCGTTGCATATCTATTTCACGAAGAATGGTTTGATTTTCTTCGTAGGGAGTTTCAGTAATCTCTATTTCTTCAGGCATTTTCTGAACGGGAATTTTTTGTCCGATCAGCTTCTGAATCTTTTTTAAATGGTATTCATCATTCGGAGAGCAGAATGTAATTGAATCACCTGTTTTAAATGCGCGACCTGTGCGACCGATCCGATGGATATAATCTTCATACACCAGAGGTACATCAAAATTGACAACATGACTCACCTCATCAATATCAATTCCTCTTGCAGCAACATCGGTTGTAACCAGAAAACGCACATCCCCTTCTCTGAATGCCTGAATAGCATTGAGTCGCGTATTCTGATCTTTATTTCCATGCACGACACGAACAAATTCTTCCCCGTATTTTCTTGTCAGATATCTGGAGAGATTGGTCGCGGTATTTTTTGTTTTGCAAAAAACAATCACTTTACGAAATGCGGTATCGCTGATAAGAAATTCCAGCAGATTGATTTTAGTCCGGAGATTGGGAACAAAATAAACAACCTGCGAAACGGTTTTGGCAGTCTTAATTTCAGGAGCAATCCGGATTTCAACTGGCGCTACCAGAAAATCCTGTGAGATCTTCTTAATTTTTTCATTCCACGTTGCAGTGAATAACAGATTTTGTCTTTTGCGCGGCACTACTTCCAGTATCCGGTCGATTTGTCTTTTAAATCCCATATCGAGCAATCTTTCCGCTTCATCCATCACAAATGTGCGGATGTCTTTTAATACAAGATTCCCCGGCAAATACAAATCCATCAATCTGCCGGGAGTCGCAACAAGAATATCAATACCTTTTTCAATAGCTTCAATCTGCGGTTTAATTCCAACACCACCGTACACAGCAAGAAACCTCAAATCTGTATGTGTGGCAAACTGACGAATATGTTCATTCACCTGCATCGCCAATTCACGTGTTGGGACAAGTATTAATGCACGCGGAGACATCCCCTGAGCGAATTTCACCTTCATCAGGAGAGGCAATAAATACGCGGCAGTTTTGCCTGTACCGGTTTGTGCTATCCCCAAAACATCACTTCCTCCAAGGATCAATGGAATCGCTTTGCGTTGAATAGCTGTTGGTCTGGTAAATCCTGCTTCCGCCACTGCGGAGAGAATTTGTTTATTCAATTTGAAATCAGAAAAAGAAAATTCAGTGCTTTGCATTACGGCATCAAAGCTACATGGTTCTATCATTAATAAGTTGCAGAACAAAAAAAATTATCTCAGTCATTTGTGCAAAAAAAAAGCCCTGTTTTTCGACAGGGCTTTTTGATAGATCATAAAATGTGGATTACCAGATTTTGGCACGGATGGAATCCGGACGGAACAAACCATCGCCTTCTTTCACACCGAATGCTTTATAGAATTGTTCAATATTACTCAATGGCCCGTTTACACGGTATTGTGCAGGAGAATGCGGATCTGTTACAATTCTGCGCGCAGCTGCTTCCGGACGGATATTTCCTGCCCAAATGGTAGCAAAACCAAGGAAGAATCTTTGCTCCGGAGTCAAACCATCAATCTTTTCATTGCCTTGTCCTTGTTTTGTACGCTTGAATGCTTCAAAAGAAATGGTGATACCACCAAGGTCAGCGATATTTTCACCGAGAGTAAGGTGACCATTTACAGGAAGAGTATCAAGAACTTTATAGTTGTTGAACTGATCAACAATAAGCTGTGCTTTTGCAACAAACTTTGCTGAATCTTCCGGGAGCCACCAACTGTTCAGATTACCCTTCGCGTCAAAATTTCTTCCTTCATCATCGAAACCGTGTGTGATTTCATGACCGATAACTGCACCGATTCCTCCATAGTTAACTGCGTCATCAGCATCTTTGTTGAAGAACGGAGGCTGAAGAATTCCTGCAGGGAATACGATTTCATTGTTGGAAGGATTGTAATATGCATTCACAGTTGGAGGTGTCATGCCCCAACGTGATTTGTCTACTGGCA
This sequence comes from uncultured Bacteroidota bacterium, assembly GCA_937871435.1. Classification (GTDB taxonomy): domain Bacteria; phylum Bacteroidota; class Bacteroidia; order AKYH767-A; family 2013-40CM-41-45; genus JADKJP01. The sequence continues at coordinate 73,583 of CALMQM010000101.1, forward strand.
AACCAACCTGCTTGATCATGAAATCATAATTCCATTTTGTGGCATTCATCAGGTTTTGGAAGAAATTATCGCGGGAAATTTCCAGACCTGCATAATCTTTCCATTTATCAGGATAACCGATTTTGCGTGTAATAGAATGCAATTTTTCCAGCGCCTTCTTTTTCGTCACATCACTCATCCAGTCCAGTTTCTGAATACGTTCATCGTATACAGCAATAAGGTTAGCTACCAACTCATCCGCTTTCTTTTTGGCATCCGGTGGAAAATATTTAGCAACGTATAATTGTCCGAGTGCGTCACCGATCAAACCATCGCTCAGAGAAGTCATTCTTTTCCAACGAGGCTGAATTTCTTTTTGACCATTCAGAATCTGATTGTTGAAATGGAAATCTTCCATCACTAAATCATTGGTAAGAACATTTCCTGCCAGATTGAGGAGATTCCATTTGAGATAAATTTTCCAATTATCAATAGAATTGGATTTGATCTGCGTGTTCAGTTCTTTCAGGAAATCAGGCTGACCAAGAACGAGGTAATCGTATTTTCCATGAACTTCCAGCTTATCCATCATATCAGCCCACTTCAATTCTGGTGTCAGTGCGTCCAGATCAGCGATGGTTACTTTGTTGTATGTTTTGAATGGGTCACGGAGCTCTGTACGGGTCATTGAAGCTGAGGCAAGCTTTGTTTCAATACCCATTACTACATCCGCGTATTTTTTAGATGTTGAAGCATCGAGACCATAGAGCTCGAACATTTTAGAAACGTGGTGAACGAATTCTTCACGAATCTTTTTGGATTCATCATCAGTCTTTAAATAGTAATCTCTGTCGGGCAATGACAAACCACCTTGCACAACCTGAGGCACTGTCACTTCACTGTTTTTAGGATCTTGTCCCGCATAGAAACCAAACATCGGACTGGCACCCCATTTCTGAAGTTTTGCAGTGTATTCAAGAATGCCTTTCATGTCAGTAAGCTTATCAATGCTTTCCATTTCTGCTTTGATCGGCTGCACACCCTGACTTTCAATTTTCGCGGTATCCATGGCGCTGGCCCAAAAATCACCAACCAGTTGCTCAGGACTTCCTTTTGCCGCACCTTGTTTTGATGCCGCAGCTTCCTGAATTTCCTTCAGGTTTTTTCTGTTGTTATCACCGAGAATACTGAAAGTTCCCCAACGTACCTGGTCAGCAGGAATAGGATTAGATTTGATCCAATTTCCATTGGCATAGTGGAAGAAGTCATTGCTCGGACTCACAGTTGTATCGAAATTGGCCAGGTCGATACCCACTCCTTTTTTCGCTTCACTTTGAGTACAAGCGCTGAAGATTGCTGAAGCAGCAAACGCAGTTGCCGCTGCGGCAAGAATTGAATTTTTCATTGATCTTTTTAGATTGATTTTTTTGGAACCACAAAAGTAAAAGAAAAGCCTTGCGGTTAAAGGGGATTAACCTTTCATTAACAAGGTTTATGTGACTGAAGTTCAGAATAACACCATGTGGAATAAAGTGAAAAGAACCGGAACGGCCAGGTTCGATGCAATTGAACTAATCCATTTTTTACAAAATTTATCCCATTCATATCTTGACCTTTTTGAAGGAATGATTAGGTTTGTATAATGAAAATGAAGGGTGTTCTTTATTTCTTCCCCGTATTGATTTTGTTCATGGTATCCTGTGAAAATGATCTTGACAAGGTCAAATTGTATGGGAAAGGTGAAAAGGCGCCGACAGAAACCGCGAAAAACATTAAAATTCTATATAGTGATTCCGCGAAGGTTCAGGTAGAAGTAACTGCACCTGTGCTCGACAGATATGAAACAGAAAATCCGTATATTGAAATGCCAAACGGATTACAGGCGATCTTCTATGACCGACAATTAAATGTAAAAAGTAAGCTGAACGCAGACTATGGAATTCGTTCAGAGCGTGAGCAAAAAATGGAAGCGCGAAAAAATGTTGTCGTAGTGAATCAGAATGGCGACAGACTGAATACAGAGCATCTGATTTGGGACGAAAAAAAACAGAAATTACTTAGTGACGAATTTGTAAAAATCACCACCAAAGATCAAATCATTTATGGTGATGGTTTTGAAGCAAACGAAGATTTTACCAAATATAAAATTTTCAAAACAAGAGGAACAATTCCTATCAACACAAACACACATGTTAAGGATTCTTGAAATATCCTGGCTGATCATTGCCCTTGCCACCGGCTCTATTTCTGTGTACCAGTTTTTCACCGATGGCTGGCAAGCTGCCATCTGGATGCTGGCAATAACCGGTATCGCATTGCTCATGTATACAGTCAGAAAAAAACAAAGGATACGAATGGATCAGCATCAGCAGGAACAGGATGTGTCAAAGTATCATTGAGTTTCGGGTATCGGGTTTTAAAATTTTAATTTTAATTTTAGAAAAGCAGCCAGAATTTTTCATCTTCGCACAACAAATTGTGTTTTTTTAATTGATCTTTTACAATCAGATAATCACGCAATAAGTATTCTCAGAGCTTTAATTTATCCTCTTCGATTCAGACTGACTTACCTTTCCTTTTTCCTTCGTATATTCGCCCGGATAATTTTTTTGAATGTCAAACTGGAGTATTATTCTTCTCACACTTTTATGCTCGGCTTTTGCTGCCGGTAGTGAGATCGCTTTTATTTCTGTCAATAAATTAAGGATAGAACTCGACCGGAGTCAGGGTAGTTTTGCTGCGCGCATCATCTGGAATTTCATCAAATCACCTTCCAATTTCATCGCCACCATGCTCATCGCGAATAATATCGCGCTGGTTATTTACGGTACAGTGATGGCAGAAGAGATTTTGTCCTTTGATATACTCCGTTCTTATTTGCCCAAACAACTGCATGGTGAAGCATCCTTGCTTATCATTCAGACACTGACGAGTACATTGATCATTCTTGTTGCCGCTGAGTTTATTCCCAAAGCTTTGTTTCGTATCAACCCGAATGGAATTCTTAGAATTCTTGCGGTGCCACTTCAGGTGATGTATTATTTGCTTTATCCTGTTATGTGGGTAATTATGGGAATCTCACGTTTTTTTATGCGCGTGATTTTCAGAATTGATTTTGTGGAAGAACGTCCTGTGTTCGGGCGCGTGGATCTTGACTTTTATATTCGCGAACTAACGAGTAAAAATAGTCAGGTTGAAGAAATGGATACCGAAATCAGGATTTTTCAAAATGCTCTTGATTTCAAGGAAGTGAAAGTGCGGGAATGTATGATTCCGCGAAAAGAAATTGTTGCTCTCGATGTTTCAGAATCCATTGATTCGCTGAATAAATTATTTATCGAAACAAAACTTTCGAAAATTCTCATCTACCGTGATTCAATTGACAACATCATTGGCTTTGTGCACTCTCTCGAAATGTTCAAGAAACCTGCCGAAATTATCCAGGTACTTCTTCCTGTGAGTATCGTACCTGAAGTGATGAGCGCGAATGAATTGTTGAAGCAATTCACCAATCAGCACCGGAGTGTTGCCGTTGTAGTTGATGAATTCGGCGGTACCGCGGGAATGGTCACCATCGAGGATGTGATAGAAGAAATTTTCGGTGAGATCCAGGATGAACATGATGTTCCGGAAGAAATAGAAAAGAAAATCAATGATAAAGAATACTTGTTTTCAGGTCGGCTGGAAATTGATTACCTGAATAACAAATATGAATTGGGAATTCCTGAACATGAATCCTATGAAACGCTCAGCGGATTCATTTTTCACAATCACGAAAATATTCCGATAGCCGGAGAAGAAATTGTGATTCCTCCGTTCACATTCACAGCAGTGAAAATGAACAACAACAGAATTGAGCAGGTACGCATGAAAGTGAATCCTGAATCCTGAGAACGGATCTCCAGCCGCATTCCTGTTCTTCCATTTTTTTTAATTAAAAAACCAACGTTTTTATTCGCTCTGCGTATGCCTCCTTTCCCTGTGAAAAAGAAGAAAATAGATGCATTTTTCATTCTTAATCCGCAGTAGTAGAACTTGGCTAATTCCTCTCGTTATTGTATATTCGCCCCTCATTTTGAGGAAAATAATCATTTATTTTAAATCAATCTATTGATTGTCAGATAAATGCATTGTTATCCCCAAAGTGGCATACAGATATTTAAACTTCAAACACAATTAATTTATGGCAGTTATTGGCAGAATCCGTAAGCGCGTTGGTTTATTGATCGCGTTTGTCGGTATTTCGATGCTCCTCTTCATCCTTGGAGACCTGGTGACATCCAACACCGGTTTATTGCATCGCAACAGTGATGTTGTGGGTGTAATCGGTGGTGAGAAAGTACGTTATTCAGAATTTGAAAAACGTGTGGAGCAAATGACCGAAAATTACAAACTGAACACACGGTCGGAAAATATTGATCAGAACACTCAGGACATGTTGCGTGAGCAGGCATGGGGAATGTTCGTGAACGAAAACACTCTCGGCAAAGAATACAAAAAGCTTGGCCTTTCCTGCAGTCCGGAAGAATTGTATGAAATGTGTACCGGCCCGAATGCGCACCAGCAGGTGAAGCAGGCTTTCACTGATCCAAAGACAAATGTTTTTGATCCGAATGCTGTGATCAAATTTTTAAAAGATCTTCCAAACCGTGAAGAGAGCGTTCAGCGTCAATGGAAACAATTTGAAGATGCGATCCGTGATGAGCGTATTGCGAACAAATACAAGGACCTGATCAAAGCAGGATTGTTTGTGACTTCTGATGAAGCGAAACGCGCTTACGAAGAAGCACAGCGAACTGCAAGCATCCGATTCGTGCGTCTGGATTACAATACCATCCCTGACAGTACAGTAAAACTGGAAGATTCTGATCTGCGCAATTATTACAACGCGAATCAGAATAAATACAAGCAAGCTGAGACGATGCGTAAAATTGAGTATGTTGCTTTCGATGTTCAGCCATCCGCTGAAGACCGTCAGAAGGTGAACGAGTGGGTGATGAAAAAGAAAGAAGAATTTGCTCAAAGTGCAAACCCTGCATCTTTCGTTGCTGCCAACAGTGACTCTCCTTTTGATTCAACTTACCATGCAAAAGGAACAAAACCGAATCTGGATACACTTTTCAATTCTCCAATTGGAACATTGATTGGTCCGTATGATGAAATGGGAGTTCTGAAACTTTCTAAATCAGTTGCAGAAAAATTTGTTTCAGATTCCGTAAAGGCTCGTCACATTCTCATTAAGATTGAAAATAATGACACCACCAAAGCAATGGCCTTGGCAGATAGTCTGAAAGGTGCGCTGAAGAAAGGTGCTAAATTCGCTGATCTTGCTACTCGATTTTCAACTGACCAGGGTTCTGCCGCAAAAGGTGGTGACCTCGGATGGTTCAAGCAGGGCACAATGGTGAAACCTTTCAATGATGCATGTTTTGATGGTAAGAAAGGTGATATGCCAATTGTTATTTCTCAGTTCGGAGTTCACCTGATTGAAGTGATGGAAAAAGGTGCAGCATCACGTCAGATTCAAATCGCAACTGTAGATCGCAAAGTTGAGCCTTCACAGAAGACTTATGATGAGATCTTCAACAAAGCAAATCAATTCGCTGCTACAAATAATACTGCCGAATTATTCGACAGTGCTGTGGTGAAAGAAGGTTTAAACAAACGTATTGCTGACAACATCCGCGAAACCGACAAGAATGTTCCGGGTCTGGAATCACCACGTGAATTGGTTCGTTGGGCCTACTCAGCTAAGAAAGGTGACGTTTCCAAAGCATTCACTTTCGGGGATAAATATGTAGTTGCCCACCTCACCGATATCAAGGAAAAAGGTATTCTTCCAATGGAGGAAGTAATTGATCAAGTTACTTCTGAAGCAAGAAAAGCCAAGAAAGCAGAAATGCTGATTGAAAAAATCAATGCTGCTGGTGCAGCAAATGTTGATGCGCTTGCGAACAAATTGAATGTAACTGCCGGTGATGCAGACAACATCAGTTTTGTGAATCCATACATTCCGGGTATCGGAAATGAAATGAATGTGGTTGGAACCATTTTCGGAATGAAGGCTGCTCAGATGTCTAAACCTCTCAAAGGCGACAACGGAGTAACAGTAGTTTTTGTGAAGTCCTTCAAAGAGCCGGCACCTACTACAGATTACTCTGCTAACATTAAGCAGGTTTCTGATCAGCGTAAATCACGCAGTGATTATGAATTGCAAAACGCGCTGAAAGAAAAAGCGAACGTAGAAGACAATCGCGGAAAATTCTATTGAGACATTCTTTTTATAACTTAAAAAAATCCCGGCACCTGTCCGGGATTTTTTTTGACCTGTTTATACCTGAAGAAATAATATTGTAATGGTAAAATCTTCTGTGATTGCAGACTACTTGCATTCCGCATCAGATTATTTCACAATCAGGTTTATGAATCGAAGCGACTCTGTAAAGAACTGAATCTCCGGCTAAATTTATTTTCATATTCAAAGGACAGCTTCAAACAAAAAAGGCTCCGGAAAATTCCGGAGCCTTAGTATGTAGAGCGATCTGTTCTTACTTCAATACTTTGTCAGTTCCCTCAGCATGACAACTGTTGCAAGAGTTGGCACGACGGGCAGAACTGTATGTGTTATTGCCATTTGCATCATAAGAAGCCCAAAGCCAGCCACCTTCAGAACGTGAATCAACAGGAGCTTTATACATCACATCACTTGCAGTTACTGCACCGGAAGGATCAAGATACTCTTTCACTAAAATAGAGTTCGCTGGAAAAACCGCGGGTAGTGTATGAAAGGAACCATTGCAGGCAGTCGCAGCAATGTGATTCATACGTAAACGAAATGTCGGATTTTGTTGCTGACGAGCTGAACTGTTATTTGCTTCCACAGTGACAAGATCTGAGGAATGAACCATGCTGATAAGTGCGTCGTCTGATACACCGGCTGAGTCGTCTTTTTCACGAGAGCAGGATGCAACTACGAGAACAAAAGCAATGGCTGAAAGAGTGAAGAGTAGTTTGTTTTTCATGATCCTTAGGTTTTATGTTAACGAAAGATAGAAGGGCAGGCCTGCATAATTGTCTTAAAATTGTCATGCTTCATCTTGAAGATGAAGTTGTTACAAGATACCTTTGTTTTTAGAAAAAATTCAATGTTTTTCTCAGCCTTCTGTGGGATAAGTCCTTAAGTTAATTAGAAAAAACATAGGAGCATATTGAAGCAGATTTCTCTCTTATATAATAACAGTATCGGAAGAAAAATGTACCGTTTTGAAGGAATACTCTACTACCTTAAGATCTGCAGTCGGTAAGCGTCCAGCTTGATAAAAATGAAAAGCAAAATGGTAAAGGACCAGAGTGAAGATCCGCCATAGCTGAAGAATGGCAAAGGAATCCCGATTACAGGAGCTAAACCAATAGTCATCCCGATATTAATCATCAGGTGAAAAAAGAGAATTGAAGCGACACCATATCCATAGATACGGGAATACTGCGAACGTTGTCGTTCCGCCACGTAGATAATTCGTGCGAACAAAGCCATGAACAAACCGATGACTACAAAGCTTCCTATGAATCCCCACTCCTCTCCTACTGTGCAAAAAATAAAATCGGTGCTTTGTTCGGGCACAAAATCATATTTGGTTTGAGTTCCCTGTAAAAATCCTTTGCCCCAGAATTCTCCTGAACCAATGGCAATTTTACTCTGATTCACATTGTAACCAGCACCTTTCAGATCAGTTTGTTTACCAAGCAATACATCAATACGAGTGCGCTGGTGTTGTTGCAATACCTTGTTGTACACATAATCAACACTGAACACCACAGAAGAAGCCAACAAAGCTCCAACTACAATGACAATGATATTTTTTCTTGTTTTCCGGATAAGGAAAAAAAACAGTATCGCAATACCCCAGATAATTCCGAACAACAAGCTTTTGTATAATAACAATGTGAGTACAAATAGTACGATGGTGAGAAATCCGAGCAATAATATATTTCCTGAAAGTCCTTCACGGTATAATACAAAAATGAATGCTCCGAAGACAAGCGCTGACCCTGTATCATTTTGTAAAAGAATAATTCCCATGGGAACAGCGAGAAGAATCAAAGAAGTGATTTTGGTTCGCAGATCCTGCATCCGTATATCCAGTGTACTGAGGTATTTTGCCAACGCCATATTGGTTGCAAACTTTGCAAATTCAGCAGGCTGTAGTTTGAAGGACCCAATATCAATCCATCCGTATGATCCTTTCACATCACGGGCAAATGCAAATGTGGACAAGAGCAATAAGAGCATTGCTCCATAGATTGGATAAGAAAAAGCAGCATAGAATTTTCCATCTATCACCAGGATCATTAACGCAAGTATGAGAGCACCACCTATCCAGATAGTTTGCTTTCCGTAACTCTGTGATAAATCGAAAATACTTTGGTGATCTTCATTGTACACTGCAGCATATATATTAAGCCAGCCCATGATGACCATGAGCAGGAACATTCCCACCATCATCCAGTCGAGGTTTTGTAATATGCTCTTCTCGTTTCTCACCGTACACTTTTGTTTTTTACCGTAGCATTTAATTTTGCCACGATCACTGCTTTATCTTTTGTAGTCGTGCTGTCCTTCTTTTGTTCCGGCGCTTTTTTCTCCATGTAAATTTTCGGTTGAACAACACCTTCCAACATACGTTTTTCCAACTCAGGACGTGAAATGGAATCCGTGAGATATTTTTCAATCATTAAACTGGCAATCGGAGCTCCCCAGTCGGATCCCCATCCTCCGTTTTCCACCATGATGCCGATTGCAATCTTAGGATTTTCTCTCGGTGCATACCCTACAAAAAGTGAATGGTCTTTTCCGTGCGGATTTTGTGCTGTACCGGTTTTACCACACACTGTTATGCCTTTAATTTTAGAACCGGCAGCAGTACCTGATTCTACCACACTTTCCATTCCTTGCTGAACAATCGCGTAATACTTGGGGTCTATATCTGTGTAATTTTTCTCTGTAAAGCGTTTGTCAGGATTCAATGTATTATCAATCTTTTTGACAATGTGCGGGATGTAAAAATATCCATTGTTCGCAATGATGCACATTGTATTGGCCATCTGGAGAGGCGTAATTCCTAACTCACCTTGTCCGATTGAGAGAGACACTACTGTGGAAGACTTCCATCTTCCTTTTCCGAAATATTTATCGTAGTACTGAACAGTAGGAACGTTTCCTTTTAACTCCTGGGGCAAATCTGAAAAAAGGCGTTTCCCGATTCCAAATGTGAGCACATGATTTCTCCAAACTTCATAACCTTCCTCAGTTGATCTGAACTTTTTCTGATCCACAATACTCCTGAACACATAACAGTGATAGGTATTACACGAGTGCGCGATAGCTGATTCAAGCGCCAGTGATCCGTGTCGTGCATCGCATTTCACTGTCTGACTTCCCATGTGATATCCTCCGTCACAGTAGTAGCTGGTCTGAGCATTCAATACTCCTTCCTGTTCACCTATCAAATCATTAATCAATTTGAAAGTCGATCCGGGTGGATAATAAGCCATCAATGCACGGTTGAACAAAGGTTTCGTCGGATCTTTGAGTAACAAAGCATAATTTTTGGTACGTGTTCTTCCTACCAGCAAATTCGGATCATAAGACGGGTTACTTACACATGCAAGGATTTCTCCGGTAGATGGCTCTATCGCCACAACTGCTCCTACTTTATTCGCGAACAACCGTTCTCCATATTCCTGCAAATCACGATCGAGGGAAAGGGTAAGATTGTTACCTGCAACCGATGCAGTATCATATTTACCACCCATGTAACTTCCCTTTTCCCGGTTGAAAACATCCACCATCACACGACGACTTCCTCTTTGTCCTCTCAACTTTGATTCATAAGCCTGTTCAATTCCACTTTTCCCGATATAATCACCATCCCTGTAATATGGATTTTTTCTGGTGATTGAACTGTCTACCTCACCAATGTATCCGAATAAATGCGCTGCAATAGGAGTAGGATATTTGCGAAGCGTACGCGGCAAAACAAAAAAGCCCGAGAACTTGTATAATTTCTCCTGTAAGGTTGCATAGGTTTCAACCGATAATTGTTTTTCGAAAAGCGAAGGTTTCACCGGAGAATACAATTTTGCTTTTCTGTATTTCTCAGTGTAGTCTTCCGGAGTAATTCCGATCAATCGACAGAGCTCGAGTGAATCAGCCATATTCTTCGCCTGCTTGGGAATGATCATCAAATCATACACCGGCTCATTGTATACCAACAGTTCACCGTTGCGGTCGTAGATCAGTCCGCGGGAAGGATATTCCACCACTAAGCGCTGTACGTTGTTATCCGCCGAAGATTTATAACTGTCGTCGATCACCTGGATATAAAAAAGGCGCATCAGGTAAATCAACCCGACAGAAAAAAAAATGAAATAGATGACAGTCTGCCTACCCGATGATACGTTCATTTCTTTTTGAGGATCTTCCGAAGAGGTATTGTCCGAGCAGAATAATGATTACTGTGATCGCGGAATTGAATACCGCTTTCAGCAATGTGATCCAAAACTCGCTGAACCGGAATACTTCCACGTAAAAATAAACAAGGTGGTGTAATAAAACGAGGATGGACACATAGGTTATAAACCAGTTAATCCCCATTACCTGAGGAGTCAAACTCGTTTCCGCTTCATATCCGTCGCGTGGAGCAATGAGCCGGAGAATTCCCGGTCGGGCAAAGGCCACAAACACAGAAGCTGCAGCATGCATCCCACTGGTGTTTCCAAACATGTCGATGGTAAGTCCGATAATCAATCCCAGAACAAGTAACAACCACCTTGGAGTTTCCATGGGAAGTAGCAGAATGAATAACACATACACATAGGGATTAAAATATCCACTCCATTGAATGTGATTCAACACCAGGACCTGAATAGCCACCAGGAACAGAAAGCGGGAAAAGTTTTTCAGGATTTTAATGATCATTCTGTTGTGTTGCTTCTAAAGCCTGTTTTTCTTTTTTATGCAAATCGTCGACTATGTAAACGTAGGAAACATTGGAGAAATTGGTAGACAATTTCACTTTGATCACCTGAAAATTGTCTCCAGAATTGGGATCTACTTTATCTACTGTTCCAACCATGACTCCTTCCGGGAACATGTCGGAAAATGAAGTGGTGACAATGGTATCGCCAATATTCACTTTCACATGCTTTGCAATTTCAAGGAAGGAACCGTGAACGGGATCAAATCCATCCCATACCATTGAGCCATAGTACCCATTGCGCAGAAATCGCGCGCTAACTTTCATGTCTTTGTGAAGGAAAGACATCACAGAACAATAGTGTTCTGATACATCCTTGACAATTCCCACGATTCCCTCCGCGCTTGTTACTCCCATTTCCGAATGAATACCCTGCAATGAACCCTTGTTCAGTGTGAGGTAGTTATTTCTCCGGTTAACAGAGTTGTTCACCACTTTGGCTGTAACGAAAGTATACTGTTGTTGAAATACTGTGTCAACTACCTGTTGTTTCAAAGCGCTGTCGATGTAATAAACATCACGCACTAAAGTTCTTAATGCTGCATTCTGTCGTGACAAAGCATCATTCGCTGCACGGAGATTGATGTATTCGGTAACAGCACTTACCATGGTGTTGACTTCGGCGGCAACAGTATTGGTAGAATTGATAAAGCTTGCTCTCTGAAAATTATTGTTCTGAACAATCAAATAGCCGCTGAATGCTTCGAGCACCAGGAAAAATATGAAGAAATTATACTTCCAAAGAAAAAGAAACAGGGTACGCATCGTTTACGATAGAAGGCTTGCTGACAAATCAACGAATGAATTCCGGGTATGAATGCTGAATAGACTTCCTGAGCGCTTGGATCAAAATTTGAATCAGAGCATTTCGATCCGTGTCGATTTCTCTGGTTGTGAAATCGAGGAGTATGCGAACCGTCGGATTAAGGGATAAGAAACTTAAACCTGCCTATATTTTTCAGCGCGATTCCTGTTCCTCTTACAACTGCACGAAGCGGATCCTCCGCAACGTGAACCGGCAATTTGGTTTTCATCGCGATACGCTGATCGAGTCCTCTGAGCAAAGCTCCGCCACCGGTCAGATAAATTCCGGTGCGGTAAATATCCGCTGACAATTCAGGTGGCGTCATTTCAAGTGCTTTCAGAATTGCTTCTTCCACTTTAGAAATCGACTTATCCAACGCATGCGCTATTTCAGAATAACTAACAGTAATTTCTTTTGGGATACCTGTCATAAGGTCACGGCCATGCACTGCGAAATCCGGTGGAGGATTTTCAAGTTCCGGCAGAGCTGAACCAACTTCGATTTTAATTCGCTCCGCAGATCTCTCTCCGATCAGGATATTGTGTTGACGACGCATGTAATCCCAGATATCATTTGTGAAACCATCACCCGCAACACGGATTGACTGGTCACACACAATTCCACCAAGAGCGATTACAGCGATTTCACTGGTACCACCACCGATATCAATGATCATATTTCCCATTGGCTCTTCCACATCAATCCCTATACCGATAGCAGCGGCCATTGGTTCGTGGATAAGATACACCTCTTTCGCACCGGCATGTTCCGCGGAATCGCGGACAGCACGTTTTTCCACTTCAGTAATACCTGATGGAATACAAATAACCATTTTCAGTGACGGAGTAAACAAAGCACCTTTCGGACTGATCATTTTGATCATTCCACGGATCATGTGTTCAGCCGCATCGAAATCGGCAATCACACCGTCTTTGAGAGGGCGGATCGTCTTGATATTTTCGTGGGTTTTTCCATGCATCATCATGGCCTGTTTGCCAACCGCAATCACTTTGCCGGTCATTCGGTCTATCGCGACAATAGACGGTTCATCCACCACGACTTTATCGTTGTGAATAATAAGGGTATTTGCCGTACCGAGATCGATGGCAATTTCCTGCGTTAAAAAATCGAACACTCCCATGAATCTTATTTAGGATCGTTGATGATGGATTATTTATTCTTATTTTCTTTTCAGTTGAATTTCTGAAAAAATATCAATGTTTAAAATGTCGGATACCTGTGATAACCATCGCCATGCCATGTCGATCACAGTAATCAATTGATTCCTGATCTTTAATTGAGCCTCCGGGTTGAATCACTGCATGAATGCCTGCCTTATCTGCAATTTCCACACAATCCGGAAATGGAAAGAAAGCATCGCTTGCCATCACAGCACCTCTGAGATCGAAACCGAAATGCCTGGCTTTGGCAATAGCTTGTTGCAATGCATCGACCCGGGAAGTTTGGCCGGTACCACTGGCAAGCAACTGTTGGTTTTTTGCAAGAACGATAGTATTGGATTTGGTATGCTTCACCAGTTTATTCGCAAATTCCAAATCAGCTACTTCTACGGCAGAAGGGGCTACTTTAGTTACTGTTTTCATGTCACCCGGACCTTCAATTTTCAGGTCCCTGTCTTGTTCAACGACACCGTTCAGCAGGGTTCTGTATTGTTTATTTGGAAGAACGACCTTCTTTTGAGCCAAAAGAATGCGGTTTTTCTTCTGTTTCAACACTTCCAAAGCATCAGGAGTGAAAGAAGGAGCAATCAATACTTCAAAAAAGAGCTGATTCATTGCTTCCGCAACGCTGCCATCAACTGTCCTGTTAACACAAATTATTCCTCCGAAAGCGGAAACCGGATCGGCTGCCAGCGCGTCCGTCCAGGCTTCGAAAAGATTTTTTCTTGAAGCGAAACCGCATGCATTGTTATGTTTCAGAATCGCTACAGATGGTTCCGAAAAATCCGCCATCAGGTTGACAGCAGAATCGATATCGAGTAGATTATTGTAGGAAATCTCTTTGCCGTGTAATTGCTCAAAGATTTCATCAAAATTTCCGTAAAACCTGGCTTGCTGATGCGGATTTTCTCCATAACGCAAGGACCGGGAAGTGCGAATGCTTTTTCTAAAAACCTGTACTGACTGATCAGCATTGAAATAGGAAAAAATCGCCGAGTCGTAATGAGATGTAACTTCAAACGCGTGAACAGCCAGTCGTTTTCTGTCTTCAAGGGAAGTTTCACCATTTTGATTCTCGAGAATTTCGGAAAGTATCGAATACTGGTCTCTCGAAGGAATGATGACAACATCCTTGAAATTCTTTGCAGCTGCACGAATCAGGGAAATTCCTCCAATGTCTATTTTCTCTATAATACTTTGTTCATCTGCTCCGGAGGCGAGTGTATCTTCAAAAGGATAAAGGTCAACGATTACTAAATCAATACCCGGAATCTGGTATTCTTCCATTTCTGTGACATCCCCGGCATTTTCACGCCGACTTAGAATACCTCCAAAAATTTTCGGATGAAGAGTCTTCACGCGTCCGCCCAGAATAGAAGGATAATCGGTTACATCTTCCACCGGAATGACAGGTAATTTCAACTGCTCAATAAAATCCTGTGTACCACCGGTAGCGTAGAGCGTCACCCCCAACTCGTGCAGGCGAAGAACAATGGATTCAAGATGGTCTTTGTGGTAAACAGAAATCAGCGCGCTGCTGATCTTTTTTTGTGATTTCATCCCTCAAAATTCAAGTGCAATTTTAGGAAAATTAATCGGGGAATTGCCAAGGCAAGAAATTAATTTCAGAGAAAAAAATTGTGTTTGCTGACAAGATTTTTTTTCAACAAGACACTCTGAATTTGTCAATAAGATTGGGGAATTTTTGCCCCAAATATTCCGGATGCTTCAGACTTGAAACGCCTCGATTTGCAGGGAGACAACATACCGGATAACATGATGAATGGTTGGTTACTTTCAAAGCTTCCGATTCAGGTTAAAATATTCAGTTAATTAACGTTAAACGAAACCTGCAATTCATCCAATTAGTACATTTGTTCCGGTTATGATAACAAATTTCTGGCTGTTCATTCGTTTATTCCGCGAGAGTTTCCTTTTCGCTTTTGAAGCTTTACGGGTAAACCTGTTGCGGACCATTCTTTCCTTGCTTGGAATTACCATTGGAATTTTTGCCATCATTTCCATTTTTACAGCTATTGATGCATTGGAAACAAAAATTCGTTCCGATGTCGCTTCGCTCGGGAATAATGTGATTTATATACAAAAATGGCCATGGGTCCCGGAAGATGGAGGGGATGAATATCCCTGGTGGAAGTATATGAACAGACCATTACCGGCAATCAAAGAAATGACTGAAATGCAGCGGAAGGCTGAAACTGCTGAAGCATTCTCCTATGTTGCTACAATCGGTAACCAGACAATTAAATCAGGAAGCAGTTCTATTGAGAATGCACTGGTGCTTTGCGTATCTCATCAATACAACCGAATCAAAACACTTGATCTGAAAGACGGAAGATATTTTACTGAAAATGAAAGTAACAGCGGGAAAGCGCTGGCCCTCATCGGTGCCGATGTTGAAAGCGGGCTCTTTCCAAAGGGTGATGCTGTTGGGAAAACAGTTACCATCAGGGGTTTTAAAATCAATATCATCGGCGTAGTAAAAAAAGAAGGAAGTAGTATGGTTGGCAATTCCAGCGACAATCAGATTATCGTTCCGGTAAATTTTGCCCGAAACCTTGTAAATCTCCGGAGCGACAACGTTGATCCATATTTCATGGTAAAAGCATCGCCCGGAATCAGTACTGTAGAACTGCGCGACGATATTCGCGGCGATATGCGATCTATTCGAAAATTGAAGCCAAGAGAGGAAGATGACTTTGCATTAAACGAAACAAGTCTTCTTAGCAATAGCCTCAAAGACATGTTCCATGTTCTTACCATTGTTGGCTGGATTCTGGGCGGACTGTCAATCCTTGTTGGTGGCTTCAGTATAGCCAACATTATGTTCGTTTCTGTCAGGGAAAGGACAAGCATCATCGGAGTACAAAAATCACTGGGTTCAAAAAATTATTTTATCCTCCTTCAATTCCTTGTTGAAGCAGTTGTGCTTTGCATTTTCGGAGGAATGATCGGACTTTTTCTCGTATGGTTACTTGCTCAGGCTGCCAGCGCTATTGCTGATTTCGATTTCGCGCTGACTTTTGGAAACATCACCATGGGATTGATGATCTCCGCCGCGATTGGAATTATCAGCGGAATCATTCCTGCCCTGAGAGCCGCTCAGATGAATCCGGTAGATGCGATCCGTGCTACCTGATTTGT
Source organism: uncultured Bacteroidota bacterium (assembly GCA_937871435.1). GTDB lineage: Bacteria > Bacteroidota > Bacteroidia > AKYH767-A > 2013-40CM-41-45 > JADKJP01. The sequence continues at coordinate 89,746 of CALMQM010000101.1, forward strand.
TCACACGGTCATCAACAGATTCTCCGAGCACTATTACAATCTATTCATTTTCAATAGATCCATATTTTTTTCTGTAAACAATATGGTGTAAACTTATGTTGCTGAAGCCACGCATTCAATTCATTTTTTTTTAAGTTTGCCAGTATTCAATCCTCCTAAAATTCAGGCGCAACCGATGTTTGAGCGTAGTCGATTATTCCCTTCACATTTCCGTGTTCTCTTCCTTTTTGGAATCATCTTGATTTCTGCCTGTAGTTCTGACCGGCAGGGTGATGAGATCGGTGCTATGCAAAACACCACATACCCGGAAGTTTATGAAGTCAGGAAAAATGAAATTTTCGTTTCCCCTTCTGTTCGCGGACCAGAAGACAAGTCTGTTTTCCAGGCAAGAGTCGCAACACCCTGGGAAAAATATTCCTTAGGAGCTCCAAGCAGGATGGCAATTCTCGTGACTGATACAACTGCTTCATGGCTTGGTGTGGCTCATGGTTTAAAATCAATCGGAATTCCGTTCATTATCACCACCGATTACAAAAAAGCCCTGGAACATAAAGTAGTGATGGTGTATCCGGTAATTTCAGGTGCAGCTCTTTCTCCTGATGCTTTGCAGGCACTTGCAGCATTTCCCCGCAATGGAGGAACGCTGATCGGTATTCAGGTTCTCGGCGCCTTGAATGAAGTGTTTGGTTTTGATGAAGCGATGCCGTCTAAACAGCATTTCGAAATCCTGATCAAACCGGATTCCAACAATGTACTCACCAGTGAATTCACGGATGCTAAAGAACAACGCATTTCACTTGGCAACAAAGAACGATTTAAAGAAACGATCGGAACTTACAGCTATTCAAAGACACAACTTCCGGCGATTGCAACTTATGAAGACAAATCCACTGCCATTTCTCAGAGATTTTATGAGAGTGGTAAAGCCTATGCATTCGGATTTGATATCGGCTTCCTCATTCTGAAAGCACACAACAACCGTCACGAAGACTTCAACAGATCTCCGATCAATGATTTTGAACCGACGATTGATGTTATTCTTCGCTTGCTGAAAAATATATACCGTGATAGCGACAAGGACGCCAGTACAATTTGTACTGTTCCTTATAACAAGGACCTCTCAGTTTGCATCACACACAATATCAATTTCAAGAAAGCGATGGACGAGGCGGTTGGTTTCGCGAAAGAAGAGAAGAAAATGGGAATTCATTCCACCTACTTCATCCAGACGAAATACATCCGTGACCGAAGCTCAGCTATTTTCAGCAGCAACGATGATTTCAAAAAGTTACGGGATCTGTTTGCTTTAGGAATGGATCTGCAAAGTAACTCAGTTTCCGGCTCTCCTTTGTTTGATCAGTTTGAACAGGGAACGGGTGATGAAGTTTATCCGGACTACCGACCCTATGTCATGGCTTGGGACAAAACTTACAAAGGCAGCATCTACGGAGAAATGCGCGTGAGCAGGTTTCTGATTGACCATTTTGTTCCAGTAAACAACAGCATGTGTTTCCGTTCAACACATCTGTATACACCATTTACTTATCCTCAAAGTCTGCTTGCAACCGGTTATCGCTTTAGCAGTTCTGTTTCCGCCAATGCTTCTCTGACGCATTTGCCTTTCCAGATGAATTACAACCGTGAATACGATACGGAAGTGGAAGCTTTCGAATTCCCAATCACTGACGACGACGAAATTCCACCCTACACTCTGAATCGTGCAGCATCTGCCATCCGACTGGCAAAGAAAATTGCACGGTATGGCGGATGTTTTATCGGACAGGTTCACCCGAACAGTATGGGACTCCAGGTAGAAAAGGCATTCATTGATAAAATAGGAGAAAGTGCCTGGTACGGAACAATCCGTGATTTCGGTTTATGGTGGGCTGCCCGCAATGAGGTTACTCTCGATATTACCCGTGAAGGCGGAAGACGAGTTGTGACAGTCAATGTGCCGAAAAGAATGGAGGGACTTGCGATTATGTTACCACTGCGTTCAACTCCTGTTGCTGTTGAAGGCGGCGGGAAATATTCTGTCGATGGTAAACTGATCATTTTTGAACTCGCTGAAGGTCCGATCAAAATTACACTGGACAACTAATAGAAAGCCTGTCCTTATTCTTCCTCACCAATAATTTTTCTGAGTACAGCATTGGCCTGATCAACATTTTCGATGTCTTTCATGGTGAGCGACAGCCTGGATTTTTCTTCTTTCAAACGAGAACGATGTGAATTTGTCTGCACAAATTTGAGCACTGATGTAAACGCTTCCGATTGATAAAAAGGAGAAGTCTGGTTACTCACAAAATATCCGATGAATCGTTTATTCTTCAGCAGGATTTTTTCAAAACCCAGTTTTTCAGCCAACCATCTGAGTCGGATTGTATTCAACAACTCCTTTGCAGGGGCAGGCAATGGTCCAAATCTGTCGCGCAATTTACTTTCATATTCAGTGAGTTGTTCTTCTGATTGCAAACTGTCAAGGTCTTTATACAGCACCAAACGCTCCGCTACACTATTCACGAAATCAGAAGGCAATAAGATTTCAAGGTCGGTATCAATCTGACAATCGGTAACAAATTTTCTTGCTTTTACTTCCTCCTGATACAATTCAGAAAATTCATTTTCCTTGAGTTCCTGCAGTGCCTCATCCAGAATTTTGTGATACATCTCAAACCCGATTTCAGAAATGAAACCACTTTGTTCTCCACCCAATAAATTTCCAGCACCACGTATGTCCAGGTCGCGCATTGCAACATGAAATCCACTTCCCAAATCAGAGAATTCTTCTATCGCACGCAACCGTTGTCTGGCTTCATTGGTGAGCACAGTCGGCGGAGGAGCCAGAAGATAACAAAACGCCTTTTTGTTCGATCTTCCTACCCTTCCTCTCATCTGATGCAAATCACTCAATCCGAAATTTTGAGCCTGATTGATGATGATAGTATTCGCATTTGCAATATCCAAACCGGATTCAATAATGGTTGTTGCAACGAGAACGTCATATTGTCCGGCAACAAAATCCATCAACACTTCTTCCAGTTTGTCTCCATCCATTTGACCATGACCAACTGCTATTCTTGTTCCAGGCAACAATTTCTGAATCATTGCCGCGATATCATGAATATCCTGTACACGGTTGTGTACAAAGAAAACCTGTCCACCGCGACTCAATTCGTAATCAATCGCATCACGAATCACTTTTTCATCGAAGGTGTGTAACTCTGTTGTTACAGGGTATCGGTTAGGAGGTGGAGTGGTGATAATACTGAGATCTCTTGCTCCCATCAGAGAAAACTGAAGCGTACGAGGAATAGGTGTCGCGGTGAGAGTCAATGTATCCACATTAACTCGCAGCGATTTCAGTTTCTCTTTCGCTGCAACACCAAACTTCTGTTCCTCATCAATAATCATCAAACCGAGATCTTTAAACTTCACATCTTTGCCAAGAAGTCGATGCGTACCGATAATAATATCAATTTTACCCTGTGAAAGCCGCTCCAGTGTATCTTTTTGCTTTGCTGAACTTTTAAATCTGTTGATATAATCTACAGTGCAGGGAAAATCTTTCAGGCGGTCTCTGAATGTGTTGTAATGTTGTAAAGCCAGAATGGTGGTCGGAACCAACACCGCCGCCTGTTTTCCATCTGTAACAGCTTTGAACGCGGCACGAATCGCGACTTCCGTTTTACCAAATCCAACGTCACCACAAACAAGGCGATCCATCGGATACTCTTTTTCCATGTCACGCTTCACATCACGGGTAGATTTCACCTGATCAGGAGTGTCTTCGTAAATAAAACTGGCTTCCAATTCATTTTGCAAATAAGTATCCGGTGAAAATGCAAAACCTCTTGTCGCTTTGCGCTTTGCATACAACGCGATCAAATCCTTCGCGATATCCTTGACTTTCTTCTTTGTCTTTTGCTTAAGAGTAGTCCATGCATTGGAGCCCAGTTTATGCAGTGATGGAACATCACCATCTTTTCCGGAATATTTCGCGATACGATGCAATGAATGAATACTCACATAGAGAATATCATTGTCTTTATAAACAAGGCGCACAGCTTCCTGTGGTTTGCCATTTACATCTATCATTTCCAGTCCGGCAAATCTTCCAACACCGTGATCTATATGGGTCACATAATCGCCGGGCTTCAATCCGGACAATTCTTTAATGGTGAGCGCTTCGCTTCGGCTATAATTTTTCTTGAGACGGAAGCGATGATAACGATCAAAAATCTGATGATCTGTGTAACAGGCTAATTTCATTTCCTGGTCTACAAATCCTTCATGCAAGGATAAATGCAGTGTTGTGAATTCCACCTTATTCTGAAGGCGATTTTTTTTCTCCAGGTCTTCGAAGATGGCATACAATCGTTCTATCTGTCGGGGAGAATCCGCGAACAAAATATTTTTTATTCCCTGCTCCTGATTCTTCTGTAAATTCTCAATCAACAAATTAAAATTCTTATTGAAGCTGGGCTGAGGAGTAATGTTAAATGAAAAAGATTCTCCATTGGGATAATAAAATCTTCTGCCAAATTCGACTACAGGAAATTTCTCCAGCCTTGAAACAAGTTCTTCATTCGTATCAAAAACCAGATTCAGATCTTCTGGTGAATGAGTTTTTGTTTGCAGAATTTGCTCCTTCGTTTTATTAAATTGCTGTTCCAGATAACTCAGTGCGGCACTCATATCTTTGAACCAAACAACGGCGGACGGAGGGATGAAATCAAAGAAAGAGGAACGACTTTCTTCCAGTAACTTTTTCTGCACGTTCGGCATTATGGTAATGTGATTCATCGACTGCACCGAAAGCTGGGAGCCGGGATCAAAAGTCCGGATGCTCTCCACATCATCACCAAAAAATTCTATGCGATAGGGAAGTTCAAAAGCGAATGAATAGATGTCCACTATTCCGCCACGAACAGAAAATTCTCCTGCCTGAGCAACGAAATCCACATTCTCAAAATCGTGATGAAGCAGAAACTCTGTGATAAATTCCACGGATATCTTCTCTCCCACCCGCATTTCAATGGAATTTTTCTCGAGGTTATGTCGAGTAACCACTTTTTCGCAAATGGCATCCGGATACGTAACAACCAAAGTGGAAGCTCCACGGTTGAGACGGCCCAAAACTTCCGCGCGCATCAACACATTGGCATTATCCAGTTCATCAATCTGAAAAGATTTTTTGTATGAAGAAGGAAAATACAATGGAGGATTGTCAGCCTTTAGATTCTCCATATTGTTGAGAAAATAAGCAGCTTCCTCCCGGTCATTCAGAACAAACACATGTGTTCGTGGTGCATTATCCGCAACAGCTGCAGCAATCAATGCGTCTGATGATCCGGCTAATCCCTCCAATCGAAGACGATGTGCGAAAGGTTCCTTCAACCTTGATTGAACTGAAATGACGATAGGCCGGGAAGTATAATACCCCAGCAATTCTGTTGAATTCATAAAAATCGGGCGATAACCCGGTCTAAAGGTCGGAAGATTTCATCAAATTACCCATTGATTTCCGGTAATTCAAATTGAAATTTACTCCTTCAATCATTGGAAAAAAGAAATCCATTCTGTTCATTTGTATGTCTACATATTATGAGAATACTCGTCATTCTTTTCGTACTCATATGCTCTTGTTTTAACCGGGTAATCAGGCAACCATTTTTTGATGTGCTGTCAGTTTCTCATCTGACAGGACTCCCACTAACTTCATCCAGTCCTGAAAATCAATCTGTAAAATCTGCAGTAGAAGGCGTCGACCTTTCACTGCCAATTGAACTAAAAAAGGATGTGCTGGTATTGGGAGCCGGATATGAAAATCAGTATATCACTTTTGACAATTCTGATTTTCATGCAAGCGTCCAGTCATTCAAATTCCCCGTTGCTTACTTTCATCAGTGGAAAGACAGCTTATGGAAAACAACATTTGTAGGAATTGGCCGACATAATTCATTGGTAGATAACAAATGGAATTCCACTTCACTTCAATATGGAGGCGCTATTGTTTTTGCCCGTGAAAAGAAAAAAAATCTCATCTATAAATTCGGCTTGTATTATAACAGCGAATTTTTCGGACCATTCTTTGTTCCGTTGCTTGGTTTAGAATTTCGTGTCAACAAGCGTTTGAATATTCATGGACTTTTGCCGGGAAACATGAATGTTGAATACAAACTTAATACGTGGCTACGAACCGGACTCGCATTTCGATCTTTTACCAGCAGTTTTCGTGTAAAAGAAAAATCATTCCTCAGAGTGAATGACAATCAGTTGCGTCTTTTTCTTGATTTTTATCTCAGTAAAATAAATGTAATCAGCATTGAATGTGGTCATAGTATTCTTCGGGAATACAAACCGGGTATTCGGATCAACCACGAATCGATTTATTCTGATCAGGACTCAAGAGATGGCCTGCTCCTGCGGGTTGCTTATCAATTAAGGTTCAGGCTTGACGAAGAAAAATCGACAAAGCAAAAATAAACCGGTTACACAAAAATATTATTGAGCCATCACAGAAGAGTACTTTGCCATAAATTCTTCTGCCATGGTAACCATTTCCGCTGAACCGATAAAAAGAGGAGTTCGTTGATGCAAAGAAGATGGCTGAATATCAAGAATTCTTCTGAAACCGTCTGACGCTTTTCCTCCGGCCTGTTCGATAATAAATGCAAGCGGATTGCATTCATACAAAATGCGAAGTTTTCCTTTTGGAGATTTTAAAGTAGATGGATAAATAAATATTCCACCCTTCAGGAGGTTTCGGTGAAAGTCGGCAACAAGTGATCCTATGTACCGGGAAGAATACGGGCGATTTGTAGCACTATCTTCTACCTGAACATATTTGATAAACTGCTTCACACCATCCGGAAAGTGTACATAATTCCCTTCATTGATACTGTAGATAAGTCCGTTTTTTGGACAACTCATATCCGGATGTGACAAACAAAATTCTCCGATACTTGGATCCAGAGTAAATCCATTCACACCTTTTCCAGTAGTATATACAAGCATTGTTGATGAGCCGTAAATAACGTACCCGGCAGCAACCTGCTCTGTACCTCGTTGCAGATAATCGCTGTCTTCAACTTTTCCACTAAACGAAGTTCTTCTGTAAATACTGAAAATTGTTCCAATGGAAACATTGACATCAATATTTGAGGAGCCGTCTAATGGATCAACACAAACTACATACTTTGCATTCTTTGAAATTTCTGAATCAATATGAACCAATCCTTCGTTTTCTTCTGAAGCAACAGCGCAGGTTTCTCCACCTGCACTCAGCGCGGCGATGAATTGCTCATTGGCATACACGTCCAGCTTTTTTACTTTTTCACCCTGGACATTAATGGTCCCGAATTCCCCGAGAATATCCACCAGTCCGGCTTTGTTCACTTCACGGTTTACGATTTTGGCTGCGATACCTATGTCCCGCAATAACCTCGACAATTCCCCTTTAGCATAAGGGAAATCTGTCTGACGTTCAATGATAAATTGTCCGAGTGTGATTACTTTGTTCATATTATTGTGGCAATGAGTAGGGCAAAGCTAAGAATTGATCGGACATTTAGACTCTCCGAATGAGGAAAATCAGCACAAATTGTTGATTTCTAACCGGAAGATGATAAAATTTAAGCCGATGAAATCAATTATCTTCGCAACCGGTATAAAATATCATCATTCATCTGATATTCATCAGCGCTCCGCCCGAATTTCGGCCTGCTAACATTTCTGTTTATGAGTAAATCAACATCATTTCCCAAAGAGAAAATAAAAATTTTACTGCTGGAAGGAGTTCATCCTGCTTCTTTAAAATTGCTAAAGGAGCATGGATATACTGATATTGAAACAATTTCCGGATCACTTTCAGAATCTGATCTTCGAAAAAAAATCAGTCAGGTACACCTTCTCGGAATTCGCTCCAAGACACAACTCACAAAAGAAGTTATCCAGGCCGGTAGCCGGCTCCTTGGCATCGGAGCATTTTGCATTGGAACAAATCAAATTGATATGAATGCGGCGATTGAAAATGGAATCGCTGTTTTCAATTCTCCATTTTCAAACACAAGATCAGTTGCAGAACTTGTGATCGCTCATTGTATCAATCTGATGAGAAGAGTAGTTGAAAAAAATGAAGCGGCTCATCGTGGTGAATGGTTGAAAGAAGCTTCCGGAAGTTTTGAAATTCGCGGAAAAACTTTGGGTATTATCGGCTATGGACATATTGGTTCCCAGGTTTCGGTGCTTGCAGAAAACATGGGAATGAAAGTGATTTTTTATGACGTTGAACCAAAATTATCATTGGGAAATGCCAGTTCAGTAAAGAGTCTGGAAGAACTACTGAAACGTTCTGATATTGTTACATTGCATGTACCCGGATTGTCTACAACAAAAAACATGATCAATGAGCAACGTCTCGCGAAAATGAAAAACGGAGCCTGTCTGATCAATTACAGTCGCGGTGATGTTGTGGATATTCCTGCCGTGAAAAAAGCGATCACCTCCAAACGCCTCGGCGGTTTTGCAGTTGATGTATTTCCTTCCGAACCAAAAAGCAATACCGAACCTTTTATCACACCCTTGCAAGGATTGAAAAATGTGATTCTCACTCCGCACATCGGCGGATCTACAGCGGAAGCTCAGGAAAATATTGGTATTGATGTAGCAGGAAAACTTATCAACTTTCTGGAGACAGGATCTACTACCGGTTCACTTTCTGTTCCCGCTTTGAGTTTACCCGTTCAGTATGATGCACACCGGTTATTGCACATTCACAAAAATGTCCCGGGTGTTCTTGGTGAAATCAATGGAAAATTATCCAATCTGAACGTGAACATTCTGGGACAATACCTCAAAACAAATAATCAGATTGGTTACGTTGTTCTCGATGCGGATAAAAAGACATCTGCCAAAGCAATGGAAGAATTAAAAAAAGTGAAACACACTATCCGCGTAAGAGAATTATATTAAAACAAGATTTAATTTCATGAGTAGAATGGAAATTGAAATCAGAAAAGGTACACGTGAAGATTTGCCTGCTGTCCTCGCCCTGGTACATGAACTGGCTGATTTTGAAAAAGCGCCGGATGCAGTAACCAATACCATTGCAGATATGGAAGAAGATGGCTTCGGACCAAATTCTGTTTTCCAATTTTATGTCGCAGTAGTGGATGGAAAAATACGCGGTGTCGCTTTGTATTTCACCAAATATTCCACCTGGAAAGGAAAAGGATTGTATCTCGACGACCTGATAGTAACTGAAAAATTTCGCGGTAAAGGAATCGGAAAAAAATTATTGGACGCGTTCATGATGGAAGCTATCCGGAGCAAAGCAAAACAAGTGCACTGGCAAGTGCTTGACTGGAATACTCCTGCAAGTGATTTCTACAAAAAAGTCGGCGCCCGCATTGAACCGGAATGGTACGATTGTAAGATGGATGAGATTGAAATTTCTTCCTACACTTTTGGATAATACAGCCGAAACCGGCTTAATGTCTGTTTACATATTGCCAGGTTTCAATCCTAATTAATATTCAAATGAAAGTTTTCAAATTCGGTGGAGCATCGGTGAAGGATGCAGAATCTGTGAAGAATGTTTCTGAAATACTGTCGATGTACAGGAAGGAACAACTTGTGGTTGTGATTTCTGCCATGGGCAAAATGACCAATGCACTGGAAAAAGTTGTGCATGCATACCATAATCAGGATCCGCAACTGCAGGATTACATACAGGAAATCCGCAATTTTCATTTTTCTATTGTCGATCATCTTGGATTCGCCGCTGACCATCCGTTGAGAAATGATCTTGAAAATTGTTTTGTAGAAATTGAATGGGTTATCGAAACTCCGCCTTCGAGAGGTTATGGATTCTCCTATGATCAGATTGTGTCTCAGGGTGAATTGATGAGTACAAAAATCGTCAGTGCTTACCTTAATCAAAACGGAATCGCGAATGTGTGGCTGGATGTAAGAGATGTGCTTCAAACAGACAATACTTACCGTGAAGCCAGAGTAAATTGGGAGTTGAGTGAACAATTAATCAAATCCCGGATTCCGGCTTTGCACGAAAAAAACAATATCATTCTCACACAAGGTTTCATCGGAGGAACTTCTGAAAATTTCACTACTACACTTGGTAGAGAAGGATCAGATTATACTGCCGCTATCTTTTCTTATTGTCTGGATGCAAAAGAAATGATTGTTTGGAAAGATGTCCCGGGAGTTCTTAGTGCCGATCCTCGTTATTCGCAGGATTCAGTGAAGCTTGAACAGGTCAGCTATCACGATGCAATCGAGCTCACTTATTACGGCGCTACAGTCATTCATCCTAAAACAATCAAACCTCTCGAGAATAAACACATCCCGCTTCGTGTGTGTTCGTTTAAATCACCAAAGGAAAAAGGTACGAGTGTTGGAAATTTTCAGGCGACAAAACCTCTTGTTCCATGTTTCATATACAAACCATCACAACTCCTCATCTCCATCTCCGCTAAAGATTTTTCTTTTATCGCTGAGGCCAGTCTGCATAAAATCTTCGGCCTCTTTGCTGATCTGAAAATTAAAATTAACCTGATGCAAAATTCTGCAATCAGTTTTTCAGTTTGTGTCGATAATGATCCTTTCAAAATTCCAGAACTTCTCGAAGAATTAAAAAAACATTTCAGGGTTCTTTACAACGAAGACCTCATGCTCGTAACAGTTCGTCACTATTATCCTTCTACAATCGAACAGTTGTCAAAAGGAAAAAAGGTGTTGCTGGAACAGCGGAGCAGACAAACAGCACAACTCGTGCTGAAAGATGTAAATACCTGAGAAATTATTGGCGAATAAAAGGAATTTGTGTTTTCAGTTGAGCACCGGTCAATTCAATAAAATAAATTCCGGGTGCACAATTCTCCAGATTCAATTCGACATTTTCTCCTGTGAAATTTTCCACTGAATAAATAATTTTTCCAGTGATGTCATGAATAAGGAGGGATTGAACTGCTCCTGCTCCATTCCAGCTTAGCTGACACCGACCATTCACAGGATTCGGGAACAAGCGAATGGAATAATCCGAAAGATAATCCGGTACTCCAACCGGACCAATATTTACATACAAAGTATCTGTATAATCACATTGAGAATCGGATTCATTCACCACAATAATTCCTGTTCCCATTCCCTGCCATGCAACCGCGATACTGTCAGTACCATTTCCAAAAACAATATTGCCTCCTGTAACTGTCCATGTGTAAACATGACCGGGAACATCATTTACGGAATAACCAGTAGTATGAAATGCATTCACAGCCGTAGAACCGGTAATATCCGGCGCGGTAAATCCATGGAATGTCGCGAAAGTAAATATCAAACTGTCACATCCATTTACATCACTCAATGTACTGATGTACGTTCCGGAAACAGTGACCGGTGTGCCATCAGGCAAAAGGTAAGTTTCACCCTGACATAAATCTACATTGAATGAAAATGTCGGCGGTGGAGTCACTGTAAGCACCAATGAATATGAACTGTCACATCCGTTGATAGTCTGAAACGAGGTAACATACGTACCGGGAGTGCTTACCTCCTGTCCATCCGGAAGAATAACTGTTTTACCCTGACAAATAGTTTCGGTTGTATTACTTCTGAATGTCGGATACACAGTCAGATTTGTAGTAACTACAGAATCACATCCGCCTTGTGCTGCCAGTGTAACAACATAAGTACCGGTAGCGTTCACATCCTGACCATCAGGAAGTGTGAAAACTTCTCCCTGACAAATAAATCCGTTTTGAGACTGAGAATAATTCGGATAGACAGACAGCACTGTCAACACAGTGGAATCACATCCTGAAGGTGTCTGGTAAGTAATTGGATAGTTTCCTGACTGAGTTACAGTTTGTCCATTCGGCAAAACATACGATTCACCCTGACAAATGGAAGCAGGAATGGTATTGATGATCGACGAACCGACAGTCAATACCGTTGTTACAAGAGAATCACAACCTTGAGTTGTATGCAATAGCACCGGATAAGAGCCTGCAGTACTCACCACCTGATTGTTCGGCAAGGTGTAGGAACTACCCTGACAGATCGAAACATTGTTGGTAACTGTGAACACAGGATTCACACTCAGGTTTGTTGTGATAACAGAATCACATCCATGAAATGTCTGAAAACTTACAGGGTAACTTCCAGGCGAAGTTACAACGGTTCCTCCCGGCAAAGTATAACTGCTCCCCTGGCAAATTGATGCATTGCGGGTGATGTAATAAGCTGCGTTGATAGACAGGTTTGTCGTGATCACAGAGTCACAACCAAATGTAGTGAACAATACTACAGGGTAACTTCCGGCCGTACTTACAATCTGTCCATTTGGTAAAACAAAACTCTCACCCTGACAAATAGCCTCATTTCGTACAATGGAATAACTTGGTTTTACAACAAGAGTTGTGGTAATTACAGAATCACAATTCTGTAAGGTTTGTAATGTCACAGGATACGTTCCTGAGGTGCTGACCGATTGACCATTTGGTAAAACAAAGGTTGCCCCCTGACAAATCACCGCATTCCTGGAGATGGAATAAGTTGGATTCACTGTGAGCGTTGTGGAAACTACAGAATCACATCCATGTATGGATGAAAGTGTGACAGCATAGACACCTGAAGTACTCACACTTTGTCCGTTTGGCAATGTAAAGCTTGCACCCTGGCAAATCGAAGCTGTTCTTGTCACATTGTAAACCGGATAAACAATCAACGTAGTTGTGATTACTGAATCACATCCGCTTGTTGTATGCAAAGTGATAGGGTAAACTCCGGCAGAAGAAACCACGGTTCCTCCGGGAAGAGTATAGGATTGACCAATGCAAATCGACGCATTTCTGGATATGGAATACGTTGGATTCACTGTCAGCACGGTTGTAATAATTGAATCACAATTTCCAACGGTCTGTAAAGTTACCGGATAAGTACCGGATGTATTCACAGAAACATTATTCGGCAACAAATACGATTGCCCCTGGCAAATCGATGCATTCACAGTTGACGAATAAGTTGGTTTCACAGTGAGCACAGTTGTGATCAATGAATCACAATTATTCATCGTATTCAATGTAACCGGATATGTTCCGGCTGTACTCACCGATTGTCCGTTCGGCAAGGAATAGGTAGCTCCCTGACAAATGGAGGCATTTACATTGCTGCTATATACAGGGTTTACCACAAGGTTTGTTGTGATAGTGCTGTCACAATTTCCGATTGACTGGAGTGTTACCGGATAGGAACCGGAAGTACTTACAATACTTCCATCCGGTAAAGTAAATGTAGCTCCCTGACATATGCTTTCATTCCTTGTAATACTATAAGTAGGTCGTAAACTCAATACTGTGGTAATTGTTGAATCACAACCCAGACTCGACACCAATGTTACCGGATAAGTTCCCGCTGAAGTTTCCACTTGTCCGTTAGGTAAAGTGTATCCATCACCCTGACAAACCGATGCCTGTACCTGATAATCATATGTCGGAGAAACTGAAATCTGAACTGCATCTGTGCAGGTGCTTACTCCGTCATCTACTGTTACAGTGTAAACAGTAAGGGCAGAAGGACTAACCTGAATACTACTTGTTGTCTCGGTGGTTGACCATGTATAAGAAACAAAAGAACCACTTACACTTAAAACCAGTTGCGTTCCGTTGCAAACTGTTGTATCCACCTGATTGATGGTTACTGTACATCCACCTCTGTGAACAGAGGAATTTTGTGCATTGGAATTAGTGGAGCTACATGCAAAAGCTAAAATAAGAATACCGAAAATCAGGTAGGCTGAAGAAAAACTTTTGGATATCTTAGGTAAAAATGAAATCATGAAAATTGGGTAGATTAGGAGGATTTGTTGTAATTGAAGGAATTTTAAATGTATATTCTCTGTTAAAAATTAACTTCTTAATCGCATGCAAAATACAAAAAAATGAAAATTGTATAGATAGAAACACAGGAAATTCGTTCGCATGTTTCAAACAATTTCGGGTGAAAAACCTATATAGAAAGCAACAAAAACAATTTCAAAGAAAGAAATGAAGGTTGAATACAAAAGCCGGAGCGTTTTCTACTCATTTAATTTAACACCAGTCAGGCATTCATTGGCATTTCATGATCTTTTCAAATAGTATTTTGGATATTTTCTCATGCGATTCATAGGTCCAGCCTCCTATATGTGGTGAGAGCTGAACTCTATCCGAATGAATGAGGTAATGCCAGGTCTCCGACTGCTCGAATTGAGCATTTCGAATTCTGAATTTCTCAAAAGATGTGTCTTCATATTCCAATACATCAAGACAAGCACCTAAAACTTTACCCTCTTTTATACACTGAACCAAATCATCTGTTTTCAAACATTTTCCTCTGGCAGTATTAAGTAAATAAATGTTTTTTTTGAATGAAGAAATAAACTTATAATCTATCCAGCCATCTGTTTCAGCGGTTAGAGGAATATGTAAGCTTAAAATATCCGAATGTGCTTGCAAAGTTTCGAGTGAAACCTCCTCTACTCCATCACCGCCAAATCCTGACTTGTATTTATCATAAGCAAGCACACGACAGGAAAAGCCTTTGAGTTTTGAAGCAAACGCTGTCCCCATATTCCCATAGCCTATAATTCCGACTGTTTTTCCTCCTAATTCATGTCCACGATTGCCCTCACGTTCCCAGGAGCCATTCCGCACTTCCCGGTCGGCTTTATTCAGGTTATTCATTAATGACAGTAACATCCCGACTGCATGCTCACCCACTGCATCACGATTGCCTTCCGGGGAGTTCAGGCATGCAATGTTTTTTGATTGAGCACACTCCACATCAATAGATTCCATACCTGCTCCGGCCCTTGCAATAAAACGAAGTCTGTGAGCAGCAGAAAGGATTTCCTTGTCAAGCTGAATCCGACTGCGAATAACAAGTCCATCATAAAATGAAACCTGTTGCATTAATTCATCCCTTGACAACGTATATCCTTCTACACATTCATGTCCGGCTTCCTGTAATGAATTCCATAAATAGGGATGTACAGTATCAATGAATAATATTTTCATAGTCAAATTCGCCTTTGTAAAATTTTTTTTGTTCAATTGAATGAACGTTAAAGCGGATCAGATAATTTTTGCAATTGCATTTGTCAACACTACAAAATCCTGCCAGCTCAATCGCTCTGCCCGTAAATCGAGGAATGGAAGGTCCGTCATCGTTGATTTATCCGTCATGGCAGAGAGTGCATTACGTAAGGTTTTTCTGCGCTGGTTAAACGCCACTTTTACAACACGCCTGAATAGTTTTTCATCACAGTCCGGAACAAATCCCGGTTTGAGAGTAAAGCGCAATACCGCGGATTTAACTTTCGGGGGCGGGTTAAAATCTTTTTGGTCGAGCACAAACAACAATTCAACATCATAATACATCTGCATGAACACACTCAGGATCCCATAATCCCTGTTTCCGGGACCAGAAGCAATTCTTTCCGCTACTTCCTTTTGAAACATGCCGACGACCTCAGGAATAAAATCCTTGTTGTCGAGTACTTTGAATAATATTTGTGATGAAATATTGTAAGGGAAATTCCCGATGATAGCTACAGGAGCATTAAACTTTTTCTGTAATTCAAATTGAAGAAAATCTCCTTCAATAATTCTGTCCTGGCGGAACGGAAATTCACCTCTCAAAAAGTGGATGGATTCCTGATCAATATCTATTAGAAAAGTCTCGTATTCTTTATGTTCAAACAGGAAGTGAGAAAGGATTCCCATACCCGGCCCTATCTCCAATACGTACTTGTATTTTCCCTGCAATGAATCTACAATTCGTTTTCCGATTTGCGGATCCTTAAGGAAATGTTGTCCGAGGTGTTTTTTAGCCCTTACCTGCTGCATGGTGTGAATGTAATGATTCCTCTAAGACAAGAAAGCGAAATCAAAATTTATACTTGGGATAATCAGGACTAAATTCATCGGGTGATAAAGGCGGATTTTGAAGATAACTTCTGAATTCATATTTCTCATACAATCCGGATCCATCATAAACCTCCTGCACTAAAGGCAACCAGGAGCTGCGATCAACATACAATACAATCTTCTTACAATACAGATTCGGAACCCGGATCACCTGTCCGGGCTTCACTGCATCATACGATTTGACGTTGGGATTCAAAAGTAATAGTGAAAAATCATTCAGATGCAATGTCGCCGCTATGGAACTAATCGTCTCACCAATTCTGACAGTGTAAGTTTCATAATTGTACAGAGGATAGTCAAATGACATCACAATACAAGATCTTTTTTCCCATACAATTGTATCTGTAACAGAAATATATTTGTAAAAATCAGGTCCAATTTTTTTTTCGTAGTATTCTACCAGATCAATCAGGTAATCAAACCCAAGCTCTAATATACTGTGATGACTTTCCTTCCTTAATAATGGATGCGAAGGACTCAACTTCAACGTGATGTAGGGAAATCCGTTCGGATTGATCAACAACCTTTCTCCGATTGTCTTCTCCCGCCACAATGCTTCCGCTCCCGGACTGGGATTTATGCAATAGACATAATAATTCAACGGATGATTTTGAATTTTCACCAGCATTTCGCTTTCACGCAGCTGACCATTTCTCATTCGTTCTGTGGAATGTAAAATAAATTTGCTTGAATGCAGACTTAGACCAGCCGCAGTCATTTTGTTCAGGATCTTTCTACCGGATGTATCCTGAGCAGAAGCAGTCATCATTCCACTGAACAAAATGAGCGTGAGAAAAAAACGAATCATTGAATCACCTCAAGCAAGGTACGGAAAGCGACAAACTGGTCTTTGTATCTGAAGTTAAATTTATCCCTCAATGCAGGCGCATATTCCTTTTCGTAGCGTTCAAAATCTTTCATGTTCTCACAGAAATATTGCACAGAATAGGTATGTCCACCGGATTCTTCATCACCAAGTACTTTCAACATGGAATTCTTTACAAACATTCCCGTCTTTAATACCTCCGGGATATGCGTCGATTGCATCCACTTCAACCATTCATCGTGAACAGCACTATCGATATTAATCGTAACGTTATAAACTATCATACATTTAATGAATAAATATTGAACTCAACTTAGTTCAGAACATCCCCACGCAGGGCACGGTATCTTTTTCTCGCTTCGACTACAAATAAACTCCCGAGATATTTGGTCAACAGATCCTGATACAACTCCATCGCTTTGGCCGGATCTTTAAATTTGTTCTCATACAACTCAGCCCGGTGGTACAATGCATCGTCAGCAAGAATATCCTCGCTGTACGCTTCTACAATTTTTTTATACAAACTGTCTTCCGCCTGATAATTGTGCTTCACATCCATGATCCGTGCTGCTTTATACCATGCTTCATCAGTGAGAGAATGATTTGGAAATTGATTCAATAAAGTATCAAGTGTCGCCAGCGCTTCATCATTCTTATTGCGATAACTCAATAAATCCGCTTTGGAATACAACATCAGTGCATCAGTAGCAGAATCCAATCCCATGTTGTCCATGATCAGGAGGGAAAGAAACAAAGCATCGTTTGCAATCAATTGCGAAGTTGCAGACTTCAACACATCCAGCTGAGCCTGCGCCCACAGAAAATCTCCTCGAAAATAGTCCAGTCTCGCGCTTCTGAATTTCGCTTCCTGCCCAAGCGCGTCATGCTTGAAATCCTTATCCACCTGGGCATACAACAAATCCGAGTCCCAAACATTCCCCTGGAATAACAGAATATCCCCAAGCTCCAGTTTGCATTCAGCTTGTGTTTGTCTGCTGATACCGGGAAAATCAATCGCCTGCTCAAGATCCGCAATGGCAGAATCTGTACGATCCAGATAAAAAGTACGAAGGTGTGCAAGTCCTCTGATGAGACCGGCTGTTTTTCCCGATCGACCCAATTCACTCAGAGTAGTTTCATAATCTTTTTCCAGCTTTATAAGATCAGCGGAGGTGTATGAGTTTTCCTCTGTAATTTTTTTATTGTATGTATTCAACAACTCCATACGTGCAGGAATATAATTGACATTGTCATTTCCTTTGTCAATCACATACTGATAACATTTCAATGCGGCATCATACACCTGATTGGAAGCAGCAAGGTTTCCTAACGACATCACTCTTGATCCGTCTTCTTTCAAACGCTTATCTAATGCTTTTGCCTGAAGAAAAGCTGACTCGAAATCTTTCTGCTGCACAAACAACCAAATCAGCATTTCCGAAAACATAGACTGCTCAGGATTCCTCTGTATTCTCCTGAGAAGTGATGTGCGAAGCAAATCTGCTTTGTTATTTTCAGGATCATAGCCTACCCGTGCCTGCAAAATATTCAATACCTGCTGCTGTGTCATTGGATTTTCTGCAACCGCATCCAGGTATTCATTAATCATTCCGGTGAAATCTCCTTTCTGATAATAGACTTCGGCTAACTCAAAATGAAAACCATATTCTTCTTTTATAAGACCCTTTCCCTGAAGATAAGTAGCCAAAGCATGATCCCAATCCTGACGCATGATGAATGCATTCGCAAGCATGATGATCATGCCCTGATCCGGCTTAAGCAGTTTGATTGTTTTATCGTATTGCTGATTGGCCTTCGCCTCATCTCCAGACGAGAAATAAACAAATCCAAGGTCAGCACCATAACTTAAATTATCAGGTTGTCTTTTGATAAATTTCTTTACGAGTTTCTCCGCTTTGTCGTATGCACGCATGGAAAGAAGACAACGCAGGTAATTTGGATAAGTACCAAATGGGTCTCTGTCAGATAATTTATCATACAGTTCCGCCGCTTTCTCGTACTCAGCGCTCTCAAGATACTGGTCCGCTAATTTTCTGTCGTTCCCGCTTTGAGCTGAAGATGGAAAAGAAACAAGGATAAATACTGCAAAAAAAAGTGAGGAAAGTATTTTCAAAAATGCACCTGATTTAATTCCGGCTATTTCATTTTTGAAGATCTTTTTCATTGTATGATTCTGTAATTTCAGATTAGTTAATAATGTCGAATCCTGTATAGTACCGAATGGCATCAGGTATATGAACGCCATCCGGTGCCTGATTATTTTCCAGAATTGCGGCAACTATTCGTGGTAAAGCCAGTGCACTTCCATTCAGTGTGTGCGCCAATGCCGGTTTATCTGAACCTGAACGATAACGCAATTTCATCCGATTCGATTGAAAGGTTTCGAAATTAGAGACACTGCTTACCTCCAGCCATTTTTTCTGGGCGGCGGAAAACACTTCGAAATCATAGGTCAGCGCAGAGGCAAAACTCATGTCACCGCCGCACAAACGCAGAATACGGAAAGGCAGCTGCAAGGAACGCAGCAAACCGGCTACATGTTCCACCATAGTATCCAGAGTTTCGTATGATTTATCCGGTGGCTGGATCTGGACAATTTCAACTTTGTCAAATTGATGCAGGCGATTCAATCCCCTTACATCTTTTCCGTAACTACCCGCTTCTCTTCTGAAACATGGAGTGTAAGCACACATTTTCACAGGCAGATCTTCCGCCTTTACAATCACATCTCTGTAAATGTTGGTAACAGGAACTTCCGCAGTCGGGATCAGGTAAAACTCATCCAGCTGCACATGATACATCTGAGCATCTTTGTCCGGCAATTGCCCGGTTCCATAACCGGAATCTTTATTGACAAGAATCGGTGGCTGGAATTCTTTGTAACCTGCTTCAGTAGCCTTGTCCAAAAAGTAGTTAATCAACGCGCGTTGCAATCTTGCCCCTTTGCCTTTGTAAACAGGAAAACCTGCCCCCGTGAGTTTTACTCCCAGCTCAAAATCAATGATGTCGTATTTGGAAGTCAACTCCCAATGTGGTTTTGCATCGGCAGGAAGATTTGGTATCACTCCTTCCTGATGCACTACTTCATTGTCTTCTGGCGTCTTTCCGGCAGGAACGAGCTCTGACGGCATGTTGGGAAGCTTCACCAATTCCTGGTGTAATTGCTGCTCTGCGAGGTTCAGTTTATCATTTAACTCTTGTGAACTTGCCTTAAGTGCAGCACTTTTGTTCTTCAGATCATCCGCCTCAGCCTTTTTTCCACTCTTATATAAATCCCCTACCTGCTTGGCAAGTGTATTTTGCTGGTTGAGCAGTCCATCCAGTTCGTTCTGAATTTTTCTCCTGTCTTCGTCCATCGATAAAATACGTGCGACAAGTTCTTTGGCATCAAAATTTTTAACGGCAAGTCTGGAAATGACATATTCCGGTTTTTCCCGGAGCACACTGATCTGAAGCATAAATGAATGAATTGTATAAATGCAAAAATACGATTTTGCCTTCTCATTTTATGCCTTATACTGCATGTTTTCAGCCTTGTTTCCAACCTTTTTTGAAGGCTCTTTCAAGTACTTTCAATCGCTTGTCGCCTTGTGTATACTTTAAGGCTGCTGATTTCCAGTCTTTCCCTCCTGTCAATGCCTTGTCTCGTATACCTAATTGTAGTCCCAGACGACTCAATTCATCCTTGTAAAAACCCGGTGCATACGAGCGGGAAAGCAGTTGACGGATTACCTCAAGAGACTTTTCCAACTCCTTCGCTGAGGTATATCGGTCTGCCAGGAAAATGAGAAAGTTGTTGTTCATTTTTGCAAAAGCGAAATCTGTAAAACCGGCATGACGAAGTCCAAATCCGGCCAGGGTGGAACGATCGAAATAACTGCCCGCTTCTGAATATGCATCAACAGCCTCCTGATACCGCTTTTGATTTTGTAATTCAAACACGTGCTCAATCATGTGTTCATAGCTGATTGCCGGCCGGATACTGTCAAGTATAACCGATAATCCACCATCATTCAAACTGCATTGTTCATTTTCAGAAAGAATTTTCTGTGCCTGTAGTATGATTGTTTCCGCTTTCAGATAATCCAAAGAAGATAGTGCATTTTTCAGTTCCTGCATTTGTGTATCAAAAAGAAGCTGGGAATTCTGACATTCCTGAGAAAAAATTCCGGCCTGTACTTTTTTTAATGACTCTTGCACTTCTTTGTCTTCCTGCAATCCATACTTATTTTGAAACTCCATGGATTCTCTGGTCAGTTTTCGGGCAGATGCCAGGTCATTTTTTCCGGTATATTCCTGCACTGTAGCGAACATTGACATTAAAACCGGTTTGGCTGATAGCTTCAACAATGAATTGATATCCGGATCTGCAATTAAGCCGTACTGCTTTTGATAATCTGTCGCCGCTTCATATCGTTGAACAGCTAATTTATATTGCCGTTCCTGAAAAAGTGATTTCCCTTCCAATACTTTCCTCTCATATTTTTTCTGTCGTACCTGATTCAACATTTCAGTTGCTTCTGAGGTAAAATTGACATCCCTCGGGAATTGCTTTTGAAAACTGATTGCGCGCAAAACAATCTGTTCAGTTTGATCAAGATCTCCCTGCTGATAATATCGTTTTGAATCATCAATCATGGAAGTATAAATAGCCGTTCTCACTTTTTTATAACCGTCTTCCAGTCTGCGATCACAGACCAAAGCTCCCATTGAAAAACAGAGATGATTCGCTTTATTCAAAAAATCCAATGCTGATTCAAGATGCCTGGAATTAAATTGAACATCTGCCTGCCTGAGATAATAATCGTAAATGGAACCGGCAAGTTGTGTAGTATTTCTTCTTGTATCCGGATCCGGATTCATTTCTCCCAAAATTTCCAACAGTCTGCATTCGGATTCTCCGATATTTCCTTCCTCATAATCCATCTCTGCAAGCTGATACGCGGCAGGAGCAAAACGAGGATTTTCCACTAAAGATCTTCGAAACGATTCTCTGGCGAAATTTCTTCTGCCATGACTCAACAAATCCATTCCTCGCTGAAAAAAGAATAAATACAAATTAGCTCTGGCTTCCAGCAATCTCTCTTTGATTTCATTTGCATGCTGCTTCGTATTTTGATACCTGTCATTGAAATGGATTGGATCATGATTGAACAAATCCAACTTCTCAGAAAAATTATATAACTCCAGAGTCATCAACTGTTGCTCCACGGAACTTAGAATTCCTGTTTGTGCATCAAGATGTTCCATATCTACAGGTAAAATAGAACGTAGTTGCTGTTCCGCGCCTGTCAGAATCGCGTCAGATGAATAATAATTTTGAATGAGAGCCAGGCGATCCCGTATTTTCCCGGAAGTAAAGGGAGCAAACAAAAACTCCACTTCACTTACTTCAAGGTTCATCTGCTTTGCACCTGAATCCTGGACCACTACATTCGCGTCGGAAGTATTGCCATTTTGAATAGCTAATTCTTTCTTGTATTCAGGAACAGGAAAACCGGGCTTGCCATTCAGAATCTTCATCGAAAAACGCACAGAAACAGGTTGGATCAGTTCATCCAATGCAAAGCCTTTGTTCACTATAGAACGACTGTTACGAACAGATGTAAAACGAACGCCGGCAAGATATTCCGTGCGACTGCGAGCCGAAATTTCCCGTAACAGATCAAACTCCAGAGGAATTTCAGCGAAGGAACCCGGTCGCATCCCTTGTGCCTGTGCAAGAAGCGCCATCATTTTATTCACTTCCGCATCTCCTTCCGGGGAATACTTAACGATATATGTCAAATGCCGTTGATCATGAAAGTTCTTACCCGACTGTGCTTTCAGACCAAGACATGCTAAGTTAAAGAGGAGTATTACTAAAATTTTCTTCATACAAATTTTCTTATTCATTAAAATAACCTGCGCAAAAGTACAATTCTCATTTCGAGATAATTTGTTCTTGAAACGGAATCATGCAATTTTGTATTTTCGTTGTGAAAATAAAATATATAAAACATGCTAAATCCTTCCACCTTTCGTTTCCTGAAATCATTGAAATCAAACAACAACCGGGAATGGTTCGATAAAAACAAAGAAAGCTACCTGAAAGCCAAAGCCGACGTGGATTTACTGGTGAATGATGTAATCGGAGAACTGTTAAAATTCGATAAATCTCTTGCCGGACTTTCCGCGAAAGATTGTGTATTCAGAATTTACCGTGATGTGAGGTTCTCCAAAGATAAACGACCATACAAAACCAATATGGGAGCAAGTATCAATGCCGGAGGTAAAAAAGTGATGACTCCGGGTTTTTATTTACACCTTGAACCAGGAGGTTCCTTCCTTGCAGGTGGAATCTGGATGCCGCCCGGTGAAGAGCTAAGAAAGATCAGACAGGAAATTGATTACAATGGGAAAGCACTTCATAAAATTCTGAAAAATGCAGCTTTCAAAAAGTATTATACAGCTTTTGAATCTTCTTATGCCCTGAAAACAACACCAAAAGGCTATGCAAAAGATCACCCTGATATTGAATTACTGAAGCTGACCAGTTTTATTGTATCCCATCCTTTCAAGGACAAGGAGGTTCTCGGTAAATCATTCGCGAAGGATGTGGCGAAAGCAGGAAAAATTATGCAACCAATGCTGGATTTCCTCAAAGTTGCATTAAGCTGATGCCTTAAAAAAAAGAACCCGCACCGTTTCCGGTGCGGGACGAGGTTCACCTACCACAATGAATCCTCTTTTTGCTTAACCAAAATAATCATGGGGGTCAACGGTGTTCAACAAACCAAAATAATCAATCAACTTTCTTTGTAAAGGATACTCAGATTGTGTAAGTCAAGTGAACCACAACCTTCGCAGTTACTGAATGAAGATCCTGTTGTTCCACGCAATTCTACTGAACCGCTACCAAGCACTGCTGATTTCACTTTTAATGCACGAACATCCAGATTTACAACAGCACCTTTGTCTACTTTAATGCTAAGTATGTCTGTGTTGATAAAACCATGCGCTTCAACACTTGTATTGCCACGAACATCAAGCAAGGTCAGATTATCCACGTTAATTGTGATTTCAGTCCGTTCACCCTTCACATCATGATTGTTTGTCTGAAGAATATACAACGTATCATTTTTCAGATAAGTAGTCATATTCATAATCTGGTCCTCAGTTCCGGTAACTGTAAGTCCGGGAGTTTCATCCTGAACCAGCGTAATCTTTGCATTACCTTCCACAACAATGGAATGATACGCTTCGGAAGTACGGGTTTCAGTTATTTTTTTTGTGGCGCCTGAAGCCTGACTAAATACAGGAACCAAAAATCCTGTTAATACAGCGAGAATAAGTTTTACTTGTTTCATTTTATTTTGTTTTGTGAAAAATGTTCTGTTTCAGAGAACGAGTTTTCGGAGTGAGAAATGGATTTTGTTTCTGAATGACTATGCAAATTTACACTGGACCGGGGGCTATTGTTTTTTTTAATTTATTACCCAACTGTAGATTTTGACGGATGAAGTGTTGAGATTACTACAGCCTTAACATTTATTTAGCATATTTCTTCTCCATTTAACTCTTTTTAGCAATCAGACACGAACTGTAACAACTTGATTCAAATTGTCGTGCAGTTGCTTGTATTCGTTTTCAGAGAGAATTTCTTCCGACATTTTTAATAATGCTGTAAATGCCGGAGCCGGAGCAGTACGTTGAATCTGAGACATCATCTGTATTCTTTCTGCAGGCTCAAGAGATGGAATCATATAACGTGCAATAAGTATGGAATCGTTCGGAGCCAGACTTGAAAGAATTGCAGCTGTCATTCCCTTCAACTCTTCATCATTACACAGCTCATAGAAAAGGTTTGTCATCACAATCTCTTCCATTTGCATATGCATGAGGTAACCGCTGATAAAACTGTTAATGCTGTAGTAAAAATTCCAATAACAATCTTTTCGGGTTTCAGCTTCAGCATCCAACAAGGCATTCATTTGGCTTTTCAAACCTGACAATTCCAAATGAATCTGCTCATGTTCTTCTTCATTGTGTCTGGTGCAACCCGGACGTTTGGATTCCAGCAACGGTAAAGAATAAGTATCTTCTTTGTGCCCGTGCATGTCCAGTAAATACAAAAGTTCATCAAATTGTCTGGATAAAGCGCGAAGGGTTTCATTGCTTTCTATATCTACTCTTCCTGTAGCATAAGAAAAATCAAATAGTGCTTTGCGAAGTGCTTTGTGTATGTTCCGGTACACATCCGGACGATTTACATAGGTCATGAGAATTGATTTTTATAGGATAAATTTTTCGCCACAAAAATCATTGATGCAAATCGAATAAAAACAAAATTCAACCTGAAACGAAGAAATAAATCGCTGAAGTGCAGAAAAATTGAAAGGAAGTCTTAATCCAGAAATTTATACAAGCCAAATAATTATCTCTTCCTTAAAAAAATGTTCAACGAGACAGGTTAAATTTTACTTAACAAATAAATTCAAATCAGAGCGCACTGAATTGTTCTCTGAGAAAAATCAACAATCACATTTAAATTTTTCTAAACATCCGAATTTCATTCACCCAACCAGCTTTTGAAATCCCCTGCCCGTTCGCGACTGACAATAACCTCTTCTTCCGGCTTCGGCCTGACAGACACTTTTAGTTTTCCATTGAACCAGGTATGTATTTCATCAATACAAATAGTATTCAGAATGAACTGTCGGTTCGCTCTGAAAAAATATTTAGGGTCCAACTGCTGCTCCAACTCGTCCAATGTATAGTCCATGGCAAACTTGTGATTGTCCTTTGTCCGCATGAACACAATTTTATCCTCTGTAAAAAAGTAACTGATAAATTCCGCAGCAATTGGCATCAATCGTTGCCCGGATTTTACAAGGAAACGATTTCGGTAACGCTCGCAATGTTGTTGAGCAACCAAAGTTTCTACCAGTTTCTCAATACTCTGTTGCTGCAAACCCGAGCCAATCCCTGCACCCTGACTTTGTGTCCGCAATGTTTTGAATTTATCCAGTGAAGCTTTTAACTCCTCCGGTTTTATCGGCTTCAACAAATAATCAATACTGTTTACTTTAAACGCCTTCAGTGCAAATTCATCGTATGCAGTAGTAAATATCACAGGGCATTTTACATCAATCCGGGAGAAAATCTCAAAGCTTTGTCCATCGGCAAGTTCGATATCCATAAAGATGAGATCCGGACACCCATTTTGTTTTAACCATTCAACGGAAGACTCAATACTATCTGTCATTCCGATGCAACACATATCAGGATCTATTTCAAATAACATTTTCTTGAGCTTCTTTG
Source organism: uncultured Bacteroidota bacterium (assembly GCA_937871435.1). Taxonomy (GTDB): domain Bacteria; phylum Bacteroidota; class Bacteroidia; order AKYH767-A; family 2013-40CM-41-45; genus JADKJP01. Next base: position 115,885 of record CALMQM010000101.1, read on the forward strand.
CTGCAAGATCTTCGTCTTCGACCAGAAGGAGATTGAGGTTGTTATGCATTTTTCAGTTGTATTGGTGAATTAGGAATGATTGCAGGATCTTTCTTCAAAGAAAGACCGGTGCTAAAAGGATCATAAGGCATTTGTGGACTCATCAGCGGAAGTTTCACCTGAAAATTTTCTTTTGTAGTTTGTATTATGACTTCCGATTGATTCAACAATTTATATTTAGATGTAATATTCGCCAATCCCATTCCACTGGAGGGTACCGATTGAGCTTTTTTCTGAAGATTGTTGTCGACCATCAGATTACCCAATGCGTCTGTATGAATCCGGATAATCAAAGGACGTGTAGAAGATACCACGTTGTGCTTTACTGCATTCTCCACAAGAATTTGTAACGTCAAAGGAGGAATCAGAAACTCCCGAAAACTCGGGAGTACTTCTACTACCAGTTTTACTCCATTTCCAAATCTTGTTTGCAAGAGAAAATAATATGCCTGAATAAATTCCAGTTCTGCATTGAGTGTGGTCAGTTCCTTTTCATTAGTTTGTAATAAATATCTGTATACCCTGCTCAATTCAGCAATAAAATGTACGGCTTTATCTTTATCTTCTTCAACGAGTGAACTCAGTGTGTTCAGGCTATTGAATAAAAAGTGAGGATTCACCTGGTTCTTAAGCGATTCAAACTGGCTTTGCAAATTTGCCTTTCTCAACTGCTCCATTTCAGAAAATGATTTTTTCCACTGATGGAAAAAATACAGCGACTCATAGATTCCGGTAATGATGAGAGCATAAAACATATTCATTCCGAAACTGTACAGGTATTCAAATATGACAGGATGATCAGAAGGAGTTTCACCCATGTTGTAGAAATCAACTCCCGAAATAAATTCAACTTTCAATAGTGATATGGCAAGTGTTGCAGCAGTAACATAAATGCCGAGGTTGATGATCCGCTTGCGTGTATTTTGAATCCCGGGAAATTTTTTCCGAACCAGTAAAATAATAAATCGTGTTACCTCCCAGGATATAATCACATATGCAGTACTGAGCAAAAACACCTTCAAAAATGGAATGTGCTTGATGTGAACCAAATCCAGGTAGAAGAAAATATTAAGAAATAAATTCAGGACGGTAATTCCGCCTATTCTAAGCCATTTATCGTTCAATTTCTCCATCGTCAGTTTGCAATTAATGGAAGCACAACTTTGAAATGCTCCCGTGATTCATTGATAATCACCTCCGGTTGATTCAACAACCTGTATTTCGCGGCAATATTTGCCAATCCCATTTTACTCGATGGAACCGATTGAATTTTTTTCTGGAGATTATTCACCACACACAAATTGTTGGTTTCATCAGTATATACATGAATATGCAAAGGTGTCGACAAAGACACTTTGTTGTGCTTCACAGCGTTTTCAAGTAAGATCTGCAACGTAAGTGGCGGAATGTTCTGACAGAAGCAATCTTTGCTGATATTCATTTCCAGCTTCACGCCTTCTCCAAAACGTGTTTGAAGAAGATAAAAATATGCTTTTACAAATTGCACTTCGTTTTCAAGCGATGTAAGTTCACATTCATTGTTTTGCAACAAGTAACGGTACACCCTAGATAATTCATCCACGAAGATCAACGCTTTTTTCTTGTCTTCTTCAATCAATGAAGAAAGTGTATTTAAGCTATTGAACAGAAAATGCGGATTCACCTGGTTCTTCAGAGAGTCGAGCTGACTTTGCAAATTGACTTTTTTCAATTCCTCCGCTTCCTGAAACGAAGATCTCCATTTTCTGAAAAAATAAATTGCTTCGTATGTTCCTCCCACCATTGTAACAAATATCATATCCAAAACGCAATCATGAACCATCTCCGCAACTGTAATGGAATGTTTCCAAACTCCTGCAGCATCCAGTATATAAGAAGTAGACATTGAAATGATTGTAGTGACGATGATAAATCCGATCACCGAAAACAAAATGCGTTTACCCGTTTGAGACACATCCGGAAATTTCCTGCGTACACGGAATAAGACCTGGCGGTTAACTTCCCAGAGAATTATAGTCAGGATGAGGGAAATTAATAATGTCGTCCACACACTCACATGATACACCGCGCATTCCTCCCTATAATAGATGTAGTTTGCCAACACAGCCACCACAGGAATGCCAATCATCCTGAATAAGGAATCATTCATGTAATCTCTGTTATGTGCGGATGAATTTGTCATCTCAGGCTGAAAGAACTGTTTTACGAATTGAAAATACGTGCATAGCAAATGCTACAGGTACAACAAACGACGGTAACCACACAAAAGGAAAATATGCAATCATACTGTTTGGCGGACCATCTGTAAATACACGGAAAGGCAATGGTGTTGACAAGATCGCCACTATTACTATGTTAAGCAATAAGATCAATCCTGCGACATTCCAGGCATACAACCAAAATTTGGATTTGAGTTTTCCACGTTTCACAGCAACGGCAAGTATTAACGCGCTGATACCAACAAGAACATCAAAATTTCTTCCTTCGAATGTCATTTGTTTTCCAATAATATCATTCAGAAATAATCCCCAGAGTATTAATTCCATCACAATTCGGAACGACTGAATGTTGATTAACCAGTGAGCAGGCACGTGCAAAAGGAATTTACTGAAGTTTTTAGAAAAAGCCAGGAGCAAAATTCCTGCTACAGGAGGAACGATCAGAACAAGAAAATGAGGGGGCAATGCCGACCAATTATCCAGAAAATGCAATGAAGACAATTGTCTTGTTACAGCCAACCAGATTAACAAAACTGCACCAACCCGAAGCGCGTATTTTCTGCTCTTCAGATTATCATCTCCCATCTTTTGTCTTACAGATTTCACTGCAGCTACTATTAATGCAAACAACACAAAAGTTAGTACAACAAAAATAATTTCGAGAAATGTTGGGATCTGAGGTTGCATGAGTTGAAATTAAAAAGTTAATCTATACTGAGGAATCGGGAAGAAACCAATCTGGTATTCTGTGATTGTACGGCCGGTTTTTACATCAAAATGTTCCTGCCAGATATTTTTAGTATTAAACACATTATCGAAATCAACAGAAAACTCATGTGTTGATTTCTTCTTATTTATTGTATACCCAACTTTCAAATCCGTTCTGAAATAGTCCTTTCTTCTTTTTTCATACGCATGCGCTTCATCGTAGCGAGTCTCCCTGTATATCGCTGATTCCACGAGATCAATAGGAAGATAGCGTTTCCCGCCGGCATAAGTGGTCTTGAGATTCAGCGCAAATACATTTTTCCCTTTTACTTTCCATTCTTTTCCTCCAAGTAGGTTTAAAGTAAAATTGCCATTGAAGGCTGTATTTCTTTCTTTGCCATCGCTGCCGGTGTATTTAGACTCGTACAAAGATCCGGTAAACAGATAATAATAACCATGACTGTAAAATTTCTCTACAGTAATTTCAAATCCGTAATTTTTACCTGTGCCGGCATTCTGCAAACTATCAACTCGTCCGATTCCAAAATCAGCCCCTTCATTTAATATCGAATACCATGTCGGGCGACTTTCAACAGGAACATTGTACAAATCCTGAAAATACGTTTCAATTTTTAACCGCATATCTTTTCCAAACGACTGATCGAAAGCCAGTACAAACTGCTTACTCTTTGTCATCTCAAGGTTACGGTTTGTCTCAATATAGCTTCCATCCGGCAGATAGGTTCTGACCAGATAAGCGTACATCGGTTGAAGCTGACTGTGCAAACCTGCTCCAGCACTGATGGTTTGGCCTTCTTTTATTTCCCATCGAATTCCTGCACGGGGTTCAATCGCATAGGTTTTGTTCAACTCAAATTCCTGTGCATGAATTCCTGCAATCAACGCTAATCTGTCTGTAAATTTATGTTGTAGCTGAGCAAATGCCTGAATTAAATAGCTCCCGCTTTTGAAATTACTGTATTCTTCCCAATGATCATATTCATAACCGCTGTCGAGATAGGTGTATTCATATCTGTTTACAGTGAAACCCATTTTTAAATAATCCCTGCTCGAAAATTTCTTATTCCAGCTGTAATCCAAAGTGTATTTCTGTTGATTAGAATTATTCCTATAATATGGAACTGGAGAATTGTCAACAACAGAAATGGAATCTATCCGGTATTTTTCTCCGGCTGTCGACACAGAGAGATTCATTTTTGAATACGTCGAGGAATTGAAAAAGTAAGTATGCTGCAAACCGATTACTCCCATGTTGTTTCCAAAATATCCGTCTTGTCTTCTTTCACCATCATATAAATTCGTCTGCGTTGTATCCTTTTCTTTGTCGAGTACTTCAACATAACTTTTCCCTCCAATGCCATAGACGGAAAACTTACCTGCCTTTTTAGTAGGAACATTTACTTTAAAAGAAATATCCTGATATTCCGGTACAGCTGTTCCTGTTCCAAAATTAATTCCCAATGCTTTGAATACACCAAGTGTTGAGTAACGGTAATTGATCAGATAAGAAGCTCCTCCTTTTTTTCCAATAGGACCTTCTGCTCCCAGTTCGAAACCATTGAATCCAACCTGACCGAGAAATTCCATTTTCTCATTATTTCCTGATCGCATCTGCAAATCAAAAACTCCGGCAAGCGCGTTTCCATATTCCGCAGGAAATGCTCCTGTAAGAAAATCAGATTTATCCAGTAAATTATTATTTAGCATACTCACCGGTCCGCCTGTTGTGCCGAGCGAACCAAAATGATTTGGATTCGGAATTTCCATTCCATTCAATCGCCACAACACACCCAAGGGAGAATTACCACGAATGATAATATCATTTCTTGCATCACTCGTACTACTCACACCTGCATAATTCGCAGCCATACGGGATGGATCATTCAATCCTCCCGCATAACGAGATGTTTCTTCCACTGTAAAGGATCGCGCGCTTACAGTAGTCATTTCGTTGTTGGTTTTATCTTTCGCTCTTTCCGCTACAATAGTAATTTCATTTCCCTGTACTACGGATTGCTCCAACTCCAGATTTATAATCACTTCCTTTCCGGAAGTTACCACAACGGAAACTGTAATTTCTTTGTAACCCACCATACTTACTTTCAACATTTGTCTGCCCAGTGGAACAGATTCAAGACGAAAATTACCATCTACATCACAGGCAGATCCTTTAAACTCTGTACTATCAATAAGCCGGACTGCAGCGCCAATCAATGGGTCATGACTTGCCTTATCTACAACACTTCCACGTATGGTTTGCGTTGGCACTTGAGCTTGAACGGAGAAATTAAAAAGCGATAAGCAGAAAATAATAGAGATGACTTGAAATTGCTTCAAGGTACCGGAGACAACCATAACATTGAATTTAAGGCAAATTACGATCAAAATACAATACTGAACTACCAATTTGCCCCGAAACGTCATAAAAGCAGGTTGAATCGTAGCGAGGCAAGGTCAAATGCTTAACAATGCATAAAACACTATTAAATCAGTTAAGTATTCAATATTATTGCTTTTGGATTAAGCATTCATTGTTTTGAAAATCATTGATTTCCCAAAGGTTCAAATTGGTTTTGGAACTGGAAAAACCACCTGGCAGGTATTTACATTTTGCCTGATATTAGGATTAAATATCAGCTTCAGTTTGCCGGTCCTTTCGCAGAACTTACCCAATTCAGATTTTGAACAATTATGTGACAGCTCTTCATCCGGGTTTTGTCATTGGAAAGTTTCATGGGGAAAAGATTCCACTTGCCGACCTGCTATATCAACATTCAATCATTGTCTTTCCATTAACGGAGCGAAAAAAACTTCAGTAGGTTTCGCGGAGAATCAGATTTCATTGGACACTTCTTCTGGTTTGCGCGTTGTCAAATTAAGCGGAAAAATAAAATCGCAGGAAGTCCAGGGCAAAGGAGCCGGATTAAATCTTGCATTTTATGATCAGGAAGGAAATTTTTTATCGAATAAAAATATGGGCTACGGCTCTTTCGCGTATGTTAAAAACACAAATGATTGGAAGAACTACGAAATCGCGAGTGTTTGTCCGGATAAGACTGCAAGTCTCAAAATAGGCGCTATCCTCTATGGAAAAGGTACAGCATACTTTGATGATTTTTCACTCTCGGTGATGAAAGCTGATAATCAGACAACAGACAGTTCAGCCATTCGTTACATTCATTCTGCCTGTGATATCATTAAAAAAAATTCCATCGTACGTGATTCAATAGATTTTAATCTTTTGCAAAAGCAGGCACTGAAAATTTGTGGGAATCCTGCGACTGATCAGGAAAAACACCTTTCTGTTGAATATATGATTACCGCTCTCAGAAAGGCAGGAGATCCTCACTCCTTCCTGATCTACCCTGATGAATGGAAACTCTGGAAAAACGACAGCAGTGAAAATGCAAACATTGATTTTCCGAAATACAAGCTTGTAAGTCATTGCGGATATATTCTCATTCCTCACTTTGATGGAGGAAATGAAAAACTAATCCGGGCATTTATTGATTCAATTCATCATGCATTGAACTATCTCCAGGATCAAAATATTGTTGGATGGATTATAGACTTAAGAGAAAACACCGGGGGAAATATGAAGCCAATGATCGCCGGCTTAGGTCCGCTTTTTACCGGTGAGAAACTGGGTTCACTTTACAATGTGGAAGGCAAAAAACAATCCTGGCATTTTTCAAATGATCGCTTTTTTTGGGATGACGATGATGAAAATCTCATCGTTGCTCCATTACATTTACGCAAGCAAATTCCGATAGCTGTGCTCACAGGAAATAAAACCGGAAGTTCAGGAGAAATTGTTGCCATTTCATTTATCGGAAATAAAAATACTCGAAGCTTCGGGCAACCCACCTGGGGATTAACAACAGGCAATGGTTCCTTTACTCTGGAAGATGGCGCAGTTCTGCAACTGGCTTCCACTTTCATGGCGGATCGAAACGGAAAAATATACAAAGGCCCCATTCCACCGGACGAATTGGTGGAAGCGAAAGCCGGAGCTGATTTTGAACTCCTCTCAGCAGTGAAATGGCTGGAAAATAAAAAATAAGGAAAGTTTAAGCTTTCATAATTTCCCTTTCAGAAATAAAATAATCGCATCGTATTCATATGACAAAAAATTCCCGCATCTTAATCGTTATAGTGATTGTCGGAATTGCGCTGGCAGGAATTATCGGTGCTCAGATTTTTTGGTCAGTGCAGGCTTACAAACTCAATGAAAAGCAATTTGCCAATGACGTGAACGAAGCAATGAAACGGACGGTGGAAGAAATCAACGACAAAATTACCTTCTTCGAAATCATTTCTAAAGTAAGAATGAAACCGGGCGAAGGATTTTATCTGTTGAAACAGAAATGGAAAAACGAACAATTCCTTCCGAACTCTGAATCACCACCCGACACTATTCCTCTTTACTACACGAAGCCTACGGATAAATGGCCGTTTGAATGGACGAATGTGATGTTCAGTAGGGCAACTAAAGTGAGTTGGCGCGTGCAAATTGAGTACATCTGGGATACGGTAGGGCAAAAAAACTCCCACTCTTCTATGATTGATAAAATCACGCTCGACAACTACAAGGAGCTTTTCGCTGAAGGAGATTCTATCATACGACGGTATCCTCCGAGCAGAATGGATTCTGTACTGAGAAAACACTTACTGAATGCGGGAGTGAATGAAGGTTTTGGTTTTGGTTATTATAGTGAAGAAGGACACCGTGTCATGGGATCCAAAAATATCCGGGATACCGCTCTTATTGCACTGAGTCCTTTCAAAGTAAAAATTGAACCGACAAAATATTTCGCAAAACCATTTCAACTCGTAGTTGTTTTTGATGATTACACGAAATTTATTTTCTCGAGGATACTGAAGTTGCTGATTACTTCCGCCATTATTATTTTTATACTTAGTATTTCCTTCTATGTATTTGTCCGGATCATCCTTCATCAAAGGAGATTGTCGATGCTGAAAAATGATTTCATCAATAACCTGACGCATGAATTTAAAACACCCCTCACGAATATTTCTCTTGTAGTAGAAAATATGTCTGAGAACAGGAAGCTTCCGGAAGAAAAACAGGAAAAGCTTATACATATCATCGGTCAGGAAGCAGAACGATTGAGTGAAAACATCGAACGTATTCTACAAATTGCACGTTATGAAAAAGATTCTTTCCATTTGCAAAAAGATAAAATTGATCTTCACCAATTGATTTCAAAAGCCATTTCAGCTTTTGATTCTATCCGGAACGAAAAAAATATTCAATTTGAATATCATCCGGAGGCGGTAAATCCGGTAGTATTGGCAGATGAAACACATGTATTCAATGTGCTCTACAATCTGATCGACAACGCTATTAAATATGCATCCGAAAATCCTAAAATTATTCTTAGTACAAAAGATGTAAAAGATGGACTGCAAATCAGTATCCGGGACAATGGAATTGGTATCGCATCCTCGGATCAGAAAAAAATATTTGAAAAATTTTACCGTGTCCCAACAGGAAATGTACATGATGTAAAAGGATTTGGGTTAGGATTACATTATGTGAAACAGGTTATTGAAGCACACCATGGAAGTATTCGGGTGGTGAGCGAACAAGGTATTGGCAGTACATTTGAATTTATTATCCCCAGATAAAATGAAAGAACCTGCAGGCATCCGGATTCTGCTCGTCGAGGACGATGGCAATATGCGTTACATCTTACAGGAAAATCTGGTCATGAAAGGCTATGCTCCTGTTCCGGCCGGAGATGGCGAGGAAGGACTTGCCCGTGCGAAAGCTGAAAAATTCGGGCTATATATTATTGATGTCATGCTGCCAAAAATGGATGGCTTCCAGCTTGCAACTAAAATCCGGACTTTTGATGACAGTACACCGATCATATTTCTAACGTCTCGTTCATCTGAACCGGATCGTTTGCAGGGTTTCAAAATAGGCTGCGATGATTACATCACCAAGCCATTCAGTCTGATGGAACTGGATTACAGAATTCAGGCGATTTTAAAGAGAACCTATAAAACACCGGGCAATGAAGAACCTCCTGTTTTCCGAATCGGTATTTTTGAGTTCGATTACTCTCTTCGTATTCTCCGTGCGCCCGGACAAAGCGAAAAAAAACTGACAAGGAAAGAAGGAGAATTGTTACGCTTATTCTGTGAAAAGAAAAATGCGCTTATCAACAGAAATTTTATCATGAATCATGTGTGGGGTAATGACGATTATTTTATTTCAAAGAGTATGGAAGTATATCTCACCAGAATTCGACATTTGCTGAAAGCAGACCCGAACCTGGAGATCGTCAATGTTTACGGTACCGGTTACCAGCTTTTGGAAAAAAAATAATAGAACATTTTACTCGCACAGAAGAATTTTTTACTTTCAGCTAACATTGATATGCCTGTTCAGAATTCCTTCCATGAATATTCTGAAAGGTTCTTAACGCTGCTGATTATTCATTGAACATTTCATTAATATACTATGTCTAAAATCATCACACAGTCAATTCAATTTAAAGATCAGAAAGCCGCCGCGCTTTATGAAATGTATTTGGATTCTAAAAAACATTCTCTGCTTACAGCAGGAGGAACTGCTAAAATTTCAGCAAAGGAAGGTTCGGCATTCAAGGTTTGGGGTGGATATATTCATGGCAAGAATTTACTGCTGATAAAACATAAACTAATTGTTCAGTCCTGGATTGCCGCTGATTGGCAGAACTCGGAAACTCCCTCCATTTTGATTCTTGTATTTCGACAAGAAGGAGCGAATGCAATAATAGAAATGACTCATAGCGGAGTCCCCGCAGAACATTGGAATGGAATCAAGCAAGGCTGGACAGATTTTTATTGGAAGCCCTGGAAGTCTTATTTAAAAATGAAATGATTTAGGTTTTCCAAAAATTTTATCTGAGTCTCATTTCAAGTCTTTTCATAGATGGATGGAAAGAATTGTACGCCGCATTCCGCATAGAAAGAGAAAAATAAAATACGGTGCAGTTCAAGTCAAAAAAAAACGCCTTCTCAATGAGAAGGCGTTTTCAATATTAATATGTTGTATAATATTTCTTATGCTTCAGCTACTGTAGATGGCATTACAGAAACAAAACTCTTTGCATTGAGTTTTTTTCTGAAGACAACAGTACCATCAATGAGTGCATACAGCGTATGGTCTTTACCAATTCCAACATTTTCACCAGGAAAGTGACGGGTACCACGCTGACGAACAATAATGTTTCCGGCAATGGCTCTTTGTCCACCGTAAATTTTAACACCAAGGCGTTTGCTGTGTGATTCGCGACCGTTTTTAGAACTACCGACCCCTTTTTTGTGTGCCATTTTAGTTTATGATATTAATGCGTAATATAATTTGTTTCTAATTCTCCTACCCGGGACATTAAGCTTTGATAGCCTCAATCTGGATCTTTGTGTAATCCTGACGGTGACCGGTAGATTTTTGGTAACCTTTACGACGTTTCTTTTTGAAGATAATGACCTTGTCACCACGCAGGTGATTGAGAATTTTTGCGGAAACACTGGCACCCTTGATATTCGGAGCACCAACTTTCACCTTGCCGTTGTCATCAACAAGAACTACTTCGCTGAATTCCAGCTTCTTACCTTCTTCTCCACCGAGGCGATGAACAATCACAGTCTGATCCTTCTGCACTTTGAATTGCTGTCCGGCGATGTTTACAATAGCGTACATTTTCTTAAAAATTAACGTTTTTTTGATATTCCCCAGTTTTTTGAGGGATGCAAATGTAGTAAGAATCATTTTAAAAACAAATATGGAGCGAAAAAATCCTTTGACAAATCCGGCTTGAAAAACCCATTATTGGTAAAAAAAGGCATTTTTTATCAGAAATCATTATGGCGACTTAATTCCGGTGTGATTCCTTGTAGTATACCTTTTCCGGACAGCCTCCAATCATCCGCTTTGAAATCGAAATCCTTACCGGATTCAAAGTGTTAACATGAAAGTACAGGGAACCTTTTTTTCTCCAATCATGAAATTCAGAAATTGAATCTCCTGTCAGGTTTGTATGTTTATTCAAATGCTCTTCCAACAGTATGCATTTTCAATCAAAGATTCTGATTTGATGAGATACGTATGGAATTATCACTGTCGATTCAAGTATCTTTGAATCCTGTTCATCATATATAATCCTAATCAACCATGTTAAAAAAGTCGATCGCTTTATTTATCCTGAGTTATGCATTGCTTTTTTCACACTCTTCCGCGCAACAGAATGAGAATCAAAAAGACAATCTTGAACGTCCTTTTGTACTTGGAAAAATTTTCGAGCTCAAATCAGATGTGCTTGGAGAAAAGAGAATCATCAATGTCTATTTACCGGATGGATATAATCCTTCTGACACCATCCATTACCCGGTGATCTATCTTCTCGATGGATCCGCTGATGAGGACTTCATCCACATCGCGGGTCTGATGCAATTCTGCAATTTCCCCTGGGTGAAAACAATGCCTCCAAGTATTTTGATCGGAATCGCAAACGTTGACAGGAAAAGAGATTTTACCTATCCAACACGGATTGAAAAAGACAAAAAAGATTTTCCGACAACCGGTGAATCTGCAAAATTTATCTCCTTCATTGAAAAAGAATTACAACCATTTGTCGGCACACATCTCAAAACGAATTCAGACAAAACAATCATCGGTCAATCACTGGGAGGATTACTCGCAACCGAAATATTATTTAAGAAACCTGACCTTTTCAACAGGTATATTATTGTAAGTCCGAGTCTGTGGTGGGATTCGGAATCATTACTCTCCCTTCCACTCTATCCCGGCACTGTATCACCAGAGGTGAAAAAACAAATCTATATAGCAGTTGGTAATGAAGGAGAAATCATGGTAAGTGACGCGAAAAAACTTGTGGAAAAATTAAGTTCTCCTGAAAATAAAAACATGGAAGTGAGCTATGAATATATGGGGAATGAAGACCACGCATCCATTCTGCATGAAGCGGTGTATCGGGCATTTATCAAGTTGTATACGAAAAAGGAAAATAAGTAACAGAATAAATTCCCGATTTGCGGCAGACGTATTCACACTTCTTGTTCTTATTTACCACTACTTATTCCACTCTCTGTACCAACAATGATTTTGTGTTTACCTTTCTTATCAGGTCATTGACTGATTGAACATCCATCGCTTTGTCTGCAGGAATTTTTTTAGACTTAACCGAGGAACTACATTCTAAAACCAGGCTCTGTTCATCCGGTTGACTAATATGAAATGAATAATCCGCGTATGAATTATTCAAGCTGTTAGTGTATTGATCAATGTCTACAACCTTTATTTTATGATCGAATTTAAACATGTATCTGTGAATATCATGCCCGGTAAAATCAGGATAATAATCAAGATGACGATGATACCCATCAAAATTCTGATCTACTACATTATTGAACCAACCATTCAAATCAATCGAATAATCGGTGGCGGATAACTTTTTCATGCAATGATTTGCTTTAAACGCAATATTGTATTTTGCTTCGAAAGGAAAATGGGTATTGAAATCCGACAATACTGTCTCAATTGGAGTTCTCTCATCCGCCAAGTCACAAATTGAACTGTAGTAGGATATATTAATTGTTGTATCACATTCTCCATATAAATAATAACCACGGGTTAATGTGGAAAATTGTCCGGACAAAGAAAGTCTTCCGTTAAATGCAACAGTCATATCATCCAAAGAAACATTAACCATTGCAGATGTTTTTCGGACATTTAGAGAAGGATCCCGTGAAGGAATATTGAAATGCAGAAATGAAAGATTCGGCGCAAGATCTGTTCTGTACTCAACCGGCAGATGTTGCGGAATTAACACTGTTGGAATGGATTCGTAGTAGAATGGAAATTCATTGACTTCATATCCTTGTCTATAGCTTTTTGGATAGTACATAAAAATATATCCATCATCATTTAAAGCATATCCTACTCTCATTCCAACCAAAGCTTCATACATATTCGGATCAACAGTATTGAATCGGTTATCAAATACAGGAAACATGTAATAATCTGTATCCAACCGGTCAAGTAATTCACGATACAAACGCATCCGGCTCAATGAATGAAGATTTTTTTCTTCCACATTTTTTCCCAATTTCTCCAGTTTGCCGTCGTCACCGGAAATCACATCAGCGTCTCCGTCATAGGTAAATTCTGAATTAATACACTGATGTAAACCATTCATAAGATTTACATAGGATGTATCTTTCAGTTTTTGTTTCTGTTGGGCAACAAAACTATTTAATGCCCTGGTGGTTCGGTCCAACTTTATGAGATGCAGGTTCAGGTCATCATACCGAAAATTAATAAGCGGCATCAGAATATAGTCCCAGGGATACGGCAATCGTTTAGTAACAAATCGGGTTTTAGGATCCAAAATTCCATAATCATCTTTATGTTTATAATAAGTAATATATGGCAGATCCATATGAGGTCTTGCACCTGCTTCAGTTATTCCACCGATCAGATTTTCCGCTTTGAAATAAAACTCAGACATCGCCGGTTTACTTTTGGTGATCAGCGTCGAATCATAAGGTTCCGCCCCATTGTGTCGCCATAATATATACGGTTCGGTTGAAGGATATTTCACTGTCAACTCAAATTGTTGTTTTGGAAGCACCCCATTAAAGAAAATCCTTGAGCTGGGTTCATTATTAAATACTCCTTCGTATGCATAATCCAACTCCAGCTCATCGCCAATAACCAAATTTGAAATGTGAAATTTCCACACATAGTTCTTCTGATTTATATGATTTACTTTGTGCATCTCCAGTTCAGCTTCATCAACAATGTTAGCCGGCTTAATGCTTCCGTCACTTTTAATAATCCTGGCCGCGAAATACCGAATACACTTAAATTCTCCTTTCGGACGAATAACAGAATCACGCAGTTCAGTCCGTACATAGTATTCATCTGACTTCGGATCAAAACTCTCCGGAAGATTGAATGTGGAATATTTTTGAATCCCTTGTTTAGTCAGGTATTTAACCCTTAGATGCTTTTGAACAATAGGCGCATCACTATAAGCATTATCATCAACGGTAAGATAATTGGCACGCGCAGCGAGATAGGAATAGAGAGGCACCCGATTACCACCAATATTATAGCTGCATTGCTCTTTTATGATGACTGCATCTTCATTTTTGAATTGTTCATTTACAGGTATCACCGGAAGATTTTGTTCCTTCCATTCAAATTTTGCTTTACGATAACTAAAATCCTGACTTAATCCATTGTGGGAAGAAAAAAGATGAATGATAATAAAGACAATTCCTAAGTTTTTCAGTATAAAGTGGCGCATATATATTTTTTAAAATATCTTAAATTATGAGAGAAACTTTTTCAATTCGATCATGTACAGAACTTCAGCTTTCAACTTGAAAAGCACATTTTCAAAAATAGTATTAATCTTGAAATTTACAATGAAATAAGTAATCTTTCTTTGATCATTTCCAATCCGCTAAATTTCATAAAATGAAATTTGAAAATAATACATACGGATAAAATTAAAGTTATTTTGTAAAAAATATAATGTCAGTCTATTCTCGTGTAAAAGGATTGAATTAATTGATGGGAAACCTGATCGAAATCAAATTCCGGAAACACATTTGCTTCGTTCATCAAATTGGAATCAAGCTGAAACTTTTCTTTGATGATGAATCGGGGATTTCAAAAATGAATAATCAAAATATTAAATCAGAATGTTTCTGGGTATGCTTTTCACAGATTCTTTGATTTCAGAATCACTATTCATATTCCCAGAATTCGTTGCAATCTTTGATTTTTACAGAGGAATCATTCAGATAAAAAAAAACTTTTAACACAAAAATTACAAATCAACTTTCCAATTGCTTATTTTTATGCTTTAAGAAAATACCCCCATCCCATGAAAAAAGTCGTTTACTCATTAGTGCTCCTGATTCTCGCAATTGAATTTACACCTGCTTTTTCACAGAGCTATCAGTGGGCTATCACAACATCCAATTCTCCCAGATCTCAGGCTGTTTCATTGCGTCAGGATCAGTTAAGCAATATTTATCTGGCCTCCTTTACCGACTCCTCTTCCATTCGTGTGCATTCACAGATTGAAAAAAGAGATGAACAACAAAACATGATCTGGCAACTGAGCTTTCCCGGAAATGTGACTATTTCCGACATGGAAATAAATTCATCAGGAATGCTCATCGCGGCTGGATATTTTCAGGATACTATGTCGGTGGATACTTTTTTTCTAGTGAATAATACCGGATCCAATACCGGATTCATTTGTGAAATTACAACACAAGGAATGATTAACTGGTTGCATGAGATCAACCCAACCGGTGACGATTTCAAGCCTGAAGATTTATTCATTTCTTCAAATGGATCAATGTACATTACTTCGCAGCTTTCCGGTGGAACAGGAATGAATTGCGGGTTTCACCGGCTAGATGCAATCGGAAATATTTTACAAACAGAAATCGGCGCCAACTTTGACAACAGAACATTTTCCCATATACTGGCTGACAACAACGGCAACGTGTACCTCAGTGGAACATGTGGAAACATGGCAATATTTGACGCGCTTACTGCTAACCCATCATTCTCCTATCAGAATTTCCTGGTAAAATATGATTCAACCTTCACTGCACTATGGATCCTGACGAAAGAATACATCACTTTTGACAACAACAACAAAATTTGCTGTGACGGACAAAAACTTTTCTGGGTTTATGATGAATCTTTTCCTACCAGTGTGGATACTGTGAAAATCAGCACTGTCGATTTCAACGGAAATGAACTAAACAATTTCGCAGGGCCATTAGATATCGCATTTTTCCCCGGAGTAGATCTTGCAGTTGATAGTTCCGGCAATAGTGTTCTTGCTCTGGAAGCATTTACAAGAACATTTCTATTTCGTTATGACTCCCAGTTCAATATGACATGGCAGGATACATTGTACACCCGTATTTCCAGCTTTCCTTTTTACAATGCACTCGTTTGTTACGATTCTTCTTTTTACATCTCTTCGATGTATATAAGCGACACTTTAATTGCCGAAAATTTTACCCTGCTCAATCCCAATTCCGGATCGAATTTTCCGAGCGATATTTTTATTTGCAAATGGGGATTCCCTCAAATTAACGGTGTTCAAGAGGTAGAAAATTCATCTGTTCATTTATTTCCAAACCCTGTTTCAGATAAATTATTCATACTTTCATCAGACAATATCCGTTATAGCCGGTTTTCAATTTATAATTTACTTGGAAAAGAAATATTTCGGGATCAATACAACGGAGACTACATTCCTGTTGAAGAAATTTCCAATGGAATGTATATTTTGAAACTGAACGATGGAACAAATGAGCAGACTGTGAAATTTGTCAGACAATAATTGCTCTCAAGGCTAATGGTTTGGATGCAGCTCCCGATGGAAATCCACGTACGAATTGAGTAAAATAGCCGGAATCTCTCTGCTCCATACTTTTCATCTCTATGAAATTGGTTTTGGACAAACTTGTGTTATAGAAGATCACAAAGAATTTTGTAACTGTGCATATGGAAAGTAATCCAACAATAAAAATCTATTCGTATGCACAGTTGTTTGATCTTCTCCCTGAAAATGAAAGGCTGATCGTAGATGTACTTCGACAGATCATTCTTGAAAATATTCCTCCAAGGTGTAAAGAAAAAATTTCTTACAACGTTCCGTTTTTTCGGGGATACAAAGGACTATGTATGATTTGGCCGTCTGCCATTCCAAGAGGAGGAATCAAAGAAGGTGTATTATTAGGGTTTTGGTATGGATGCAGACTAAAAGATTCTGACAGCTACTTAAAGCATGGAACGAACAAACAGATTTTTTACAAAATATTTACTTCAGTTGAACAGATCGAAGAAAAAGCGATCATCAAATTACTCCGGGAAGCAGTTCAATTGGATGAAACATTCAAGCCCGGGAAGAAGAAGCTTAACGGCAAATTGATAAAAGAGAAACGCTGACTAATTCCGATTTCCTTTTTCTGCTCAGCACATTATGCCTGTGTCAAAATACATTGTAGCTTTGTTCATTGTGTTAGTGTATCCTTCATGAGAAAACACAACTTACTTTTTATCGCTACTATTCCCCTGATCTTTTTGAATTGTTCTCACCCCTCAAAAAAAGAAATGCCAATCAATCAGAAACCGGAATCAAACAATCAATCTGAAATGCAACATACCAACGCACTGATTCACGAAAGCAGTCCATATCTCCTCCAGCATGCGCACAATCCGGTGAATTGGTATCCGTGGGGAGAGGAAGCCTGGAACAAAGCAAAATCTGAAAATAAACCGGTGTTAATTTCTATCGGGTACAGTGCCTGCCATTGGTGCCATGTGATGGAGCACGAAAGTTTTGAGGATGACAGTACCGCGGAATTAATGAATGAATACTTTGTCTGTATCAAAGTTGACAGAGAAGAGAGACCGGATATTGATCAGGTGTATATGAGTGCTGTACAATTGATCTCAGGAAACGGAGGCTGGCCACTGAATTGTTTCACCTTACCGGATGGCAAACCGATTTATGGCGGAACCTATTTTCCAAACGCATCATGGAAAAATGTTCTCCGGCAACTTCATACACTTTACAAGAATGAGCCGGACAAAGCCAGGCAATATGCAGAGGAATTAACACATGGCATTCATCAGATGGATGTTATCCGGCCTGTGCATGAAAACGAAGAATTTTCGAAAGAGATCCTGCACCGCACCATCTCAAGATGGAAAAAACTTCTTGATCAAAAAGAAGGAGGACCCAATCGTGCACCGAAATTTCCATTACCAAACAATTATGAATTTCTTCTTCGTTATGCTGTTACTGAACAGGATGATGAGTTGAATCAGCACGTTCAACTCACTTTGAAAAAGATGGCTTATGGAGGAATTTATGATCAGATAGGTGGAGGTTTCGCGAGGTATTCCGTGGATTCAATCTGGAAAGTGCCACATTTCGAAAAAATGCTTTACGACAATGCTCAGCTTGTATCCTTGTATTCGAAGGCATATCAACAAAGTGGAAACAGTTTGTACCGGGATATTGTCCGCCAAACTCTTGCCTGGATAGAACATGAAATGACTTCTGAAGAAGGGGGATTTTATTCTGCACTTGATGCAGATTCAGAAGGAGAAGAAGGCAAGTATTATGTCTGGAATAAAACAGAATTGGAATCACTGTTGGGAGATGACTATCAGTTGATCGCTGCATATTACAATGTGGAAGGAAAAGGATTGTGGGAACATGGAAATGCAATTCTTGTGAGAAATGAAGACGATAAAACAATAGCCGATAAATTTTCCATTTCCCTGAATGTTCTCCAACAAAAAATAATTCATGCACAGGAAATTCTATTAAAAGCAAGAGCAAAAAGGATCCGTCCGGGTTTGGACGATAAGCAACTTACTTCCTGGAATGCCCTTATGATTACGGCATATTGCGATGCTTACAATGCCTTTGGAGACGAAACTTACCTGAATGCCGCGATAAAAAATGCCTCACATCTCCTGAAGAGAGTAAGACAAAAGGATGGAGGTCTGATGCATAGTTACAAAAACGGAAAAGCAAAAATCAATGCATACCTTGAAGATTACGCCTGCATTGCTGAAGCATTCATTGCATTGTACAGTTCAACATTCGATCCTGTGTGGTTACAGGAAGCAAATTCAATCGCTGAATACACACTCCAACATTTCTATGATCAGGCCTCCGGATTATTCTGGTTTACTTCCAATCTGGATCCAGTCCTCATCGCCAGAAAAAAAGAGATTAACGACAATGTGATTCCGGCTTCCAATTCAACTATGGCTAAAGCTTTGTATGCTCTTGGAGTGCATTTGGAAAAACCGGAATACATTGCCATTTCCAAGAAGATGATCCACACTGTATCAAAAGATATGGAACAGTATGGTTCCGGCTATTCAAACTGGGCTACATTACTAATGAACTTTGTTTATCCAGTCAACGAAGTAGTGATTATAGGACCACAGGCAGAAAGCATGAGAAAAGAACTGATGAAAAAGTATCTGCCAAACGTACTTTTTGCCGGTTGTTCAACAGAGAACAACACTCTTCCTCTCCTTACCCAACGGTTTGTAAAAGATAAAACTCTGTTGTATGTGTGCAGGAATAAAACCTGCCAGCTCCCGGTTTCGACAATCCCGGAAGTTCTCCAACAGCTCAATCATCGTGACTAATCAGTGGTTATTTATGAAGTGGTTTCAACAATATTATTCATTGCCAACACATTTTTGTTAACATAAAAAACACATGGTGGTTTGAGGAATGGGTCTATTTCTTTACTTTGAAATAAGCCTATCCTTTCTTCAAATCGCATGGAAAAAATTCACAAACTACTTGTAGCGAACCGTGGTGAAATTGCTATCCGCGTATTGCGTGCAGCATCTGAACTCGGAATACGAACTGTAGCTGTTTTCACCTATGAAGACCGCTATTCATTGCATCGTTTCAAAGCGGATGAAGCGTACCAGATTGGTGCAGACAATGATCCTCTCAAACCTTATCTTGATATTGAAGAAATTATTCGTATCGCAAGACTGAATAAAATTCAGGCTATTCATCCGGGATATGGATTTTTATCGGAGAATGTTCAGTTTGCAAGACGTTGCAGAGAAGAGGGGATAATTTTCATCGGTCCCACACCGGAAGTAATGGAACAATTGGGCGACAAGGTTCGCTCAAAAAATGTTGCCCGTTCCTGCGGAGTACCTGTAATTGAAGACAACAAGGAAAAGCTTACTTCCCCTGAGAGCGCTCTGAAAGAAGCCCGTCGAATCGGATTCCCGGTGATTTTCAAAGCAAGTGCCGGAGGGGGCGGCCGGGGAATGCGTGTGATTCACAAAGAAGATGAACTTGAAAAAGCCTTTACGGAAGCGCGACGTGAAGCCGGCAATGCATTTGGTGACGATACCATATTTATCGAGAAATACGTTGACGATCCTAAACACATCGAAGTCCAGATCCTTGGCGACAATGCCGGAAATATTGTTCACCTGTATGAACGTGACTGTAGTGTGCAAAGGAGGTTTCAGAAGGTTGTAGAAATTGCTCCTGCTCCAAATCTAAGGCCGGAAACAAAATCCAGATTGTATACTTATGCATTGAACATAGCCCGAAAAGTAAATTACAACAACGCAGGTACTGTTGAATTTCTGGTTGACAAAGAAGAAAATGTTTATTTCATCGAAGTGAACCCGCGAATACAAGTAGAACACACAGTTACCGAAGAAGTAACTCGAATTGATATTGTTCGCAGTCAGATTTTGATCGCGGACGGGCATGTCTTATCTTCTGCTGATATTGATATAAAGGATCAGGCATCGATCCCATGCAATGGTTTCGCTATTCAATGCCGGATCACAACAGAAGATCCTTCCAACGATTTCAAACCCGATTATGGAACCATCATAGCATACAGACACGCAGGAGGCTATGGAATTCGTCTGGATGAAGGAAGTTCCTATCAGGGTGTGAAGGTTTCACCGTTTTTTGATTCTATGCTGGTAAAGATTACGGCAAAAGGAAGAACATTGAAAGGCACCAGCCGCCGTTTGTATCGTGCACTCACTGAATTCCGGATTCGTGGAGTAAAAACGAATATCGCGTTCCTGGAAAATGTGATCATGCATCCATTGTTTGAAAGCGGCAACATCACCGTTCGTTTTATTGAGAAGCATCCTGACTTGTTGCTTACCAAAGCAACTCAGGACAGAGGTACCAAGATTCTTCGTTATCTGGCCGATGTTCTCGTGAATGGAAATCCGGATGTTGCGAAGATGGATAAAAGCAAAGTATTTCACGCACCCAAAGTACCGGTGTTCGACAGAAACCAAAAAATTCCGGATGGTACCAAACAAAAACTCGACAGTCTCGGGCCCGAGAAGTTTGCCACCTGGTTGAAAGATCAAAAGAAAATACAGTTTACCGACACGACCTTGCGTGATGCGCATCAGTCGTTGCTGGCTACACGTGTGCGAACCATTGATATGATACGTGTGGCAGAAAGTTTCGCACGTCATCATCCTGATTTATTTTCAATGGAAGTTTGGGGTGGCGCTACTTTCGATGTTGCTCTGCGATTTCTGCATGAATGTCCATGGAAACGGTTGCAAGCTTTGCGCAGTGCGATTCCTAATGTACTGTTACAAATGCTCATCCGTGGCGCCAATGCGGTGGGTTATGCTTCTTATCCTGACAATCTCGTAGAGAAATTCATTGAGAAAAGCTGGGAAAACGGTGTTGATGTTTTCAGAATCTTTGACTCTCTGAACTGGATCGACAGTATGAATGTGAGCATTAAAGCTGTGAGAGAAAGAACTGGTGGATTGGCTGAAGCATGCATCTGTTATACAGGAGATATCCTGGATCCGAAACGACAGAAATATTCTTTGCAGTATTATGTTGACATGGCAAAAAAACTGGAGGACGCTGGTTCACATATTCTGGGAATTAAAGATATGGCCGGATTGCTGAAACCGTATTCCGCCGAAGTATTGATTAGCGCTTTGAAAAAAGCTGTGAATATTCCGATACATCTGCATACACACGATACCTCTTCTATACAAAACGCTACCTATCTGAAAGCCATCGAAGCAGGTGTGGATGTTGTGGATGTAGCTCTTGCCTCTTTGTCGGGTCTCACATCGCAACCTAATTTCAATGTGCTTGCCGAAGCCTTACGCAACACGCCGCATGATCCGGGCATTGATGTGAATTCATTGAATCAGTTTTCAAATTATTGGGAAACCGTACGCGAATACTATTATCCATTCGAATCCGGGTTGATGGCAGGAACTGCTGAGGTGTACAAACATGAAATTCCCGGCGGACAATATTCCAACCTGAAACCTCAGGCTTATTCACTCGGACTGGCCGAACGCATGGACGATATTAAAAAAGCCTACGAGGATGTAAATGAAATGTTCGGCGATATTGTCAAAGTTACTCCGAGTTCGAAAGTGGTCGGCGACATGGCGATGTTTATGGTCACAAGTAATCTGAGTCGGGAAGATGTATATGCAAAGGGTGAATCGCTTTCCTTCCCGGAATCTGTGAAAAGTATGTTCCGCGGAGACCTTGGACAACCATATGGAGGATGGCCGGAAGAATTGAAGAAATTAATTCTGAAAGATGAAAAGGCTTATACAGATTTACCGAATGCTCATTTGCAACCTGTCGAATTTGAAAAAGAATTTGAACTGTTCCAACAGAAGTTTGATCACTACCAGAGCTTCCTCGATTTCCTGAGCTGGAAATTTTACCCGAAAGTTTTTGAGGAATATTACGCATTCCAGAAACAATTCGGAGAATTGTCTGCTTTGCCAACTCCGGTATTTTTCTATCCGATGAAAGGCAATGAAGAAATTCTTGTGAACATAGGAACCGGAAAGACATTGCTGATTCGTTTGTTGTATGTAAGCGAGCAGGCAGATGATGATGGTAACCGTACTGTGTTCTTCAGGCTGAACGGACAAACGCGTTCTATCGAAGTGAAAGACAGGAATGTTAAGGTTAGAAAAATTTCCAATCCAAAAGCAAGTGGAGAACTTCAAATAGGCGCACCGTTGCAGGGAAGATTATCGAAAGTGTTTGTGAAAGCAGGCGAAAAGGCCAAACGAAACACACCGTTGTTTACAATTGAAGCGATGAAGATGGAAACTACGATTACTGCTCCAAAAGATCTGACAGTGAAACGCATTGCTCTAAACGAAGCAACGATGGTGGAAGCGGAAGATCTGGTGATTGAAATTGGTGAAGGGTGAAGAGTGAAAGGTGAAGAAGTATTTTACTATAGATTATCTTACTCAGTAGTAATTTGGAACTTCATATGTGAAATCCATGGCCACTTTGATTACTCTCACTTTACAAGCGGTCTGACTGAGCAGATTTTTCTCCCAGGGAGCTGTGTACATTTTATTCAGACGTCCTCCCCAATATGCCCAGTAAACTATTACCGTATAATCGTAGGTAGAATCAAAAGGAACAGGAGAAAATTGTTCGGATGTGTATGGTTTCTCCGAGGAAACCATCGGAACACTGATGTAATTTTTAAGGTCTTCCTGCAATGTGCGTTTTTCATCAATAGCGAAATATTTTCCGCTACAAATTGATTTGGTAAAATCTGCATTGGGATTGCTGCATTTAGTGGAATCATCAATCACAATTCTTCTTCCATCCTGTAAATAAGCATCAAGAAAAGGAAGCCTCTTAAGATATTTTGACAAAGTCTTCATATATGCAGTTGTATCCTTCGGAAATACCACATTATCAGTTCTGCTACCAAGATCCTCAAGGCAATTTTTTAATTTACCCAAATGTCTGGGTTTTTCAGGATTATGTGTACCAGCGGCAATCATAACTATTCGGTTGCAGGAAGAGAACAAAATCACGATACCCAGACTGAAGATAACTCTTTTCATAATTTTAAAATTAATGGGCGCTTAACAATGAAATTAAGCGCCCAACAATTTATTAATTTAAATATACCAAAATTGATTTTGCCGATTTTATCATCTTATAAGAACCCGCTTTTAATACATAGGGCTTGGATAAGTTGAAAAATTCCTGAAAACCAGAAGGAAAAGTAAAATCATTTTCCACAATGAAATTACTACCGGCGAATTGTTCCGGCGCCAATTTCTCTTCTGACAAGGAAACTTCTAATGTAAAAGTTTTTCCTCCATCAGATGTGTAGAGCAAACACCCATCACCGGGAGCGTTGACAGTACAAATTCCGAATCCATGACAATTGGATTTGCTATTATTACCAAATCGTATTTTAGCCATATACCATCCGCTTGATGCAATGGATTCATTGATGAAGAAGACCGACAAGAGGAGAATTGACAATACGAAGGTGAATTGTTTTTTCATACTTATTATAGATTAAACTGGTTGAAAATTAATCCAGAACTTTAAGGGATTAGTTCTTTTTGGAACTACAAGTGACATCTACTGTAAGTACATTAGATTTGTCTCTACTGAACTTATACAGTCCCTTTTTAATAATAATACTGCTGTAACCAAGTTGACTACAAATTTTTGGGTCAATTGAAATATCCTCTTCAACTTCACACATTGTATCCGTTATCTTATCAGGATAGTAAGCAGATATTGACAATGTATTCGCATTTTGCATTTCCAGACCTACTTCAGTATTGCCGTCACCGACAGAAATCTCACTGAAAGAAACATCAAAATGGAGACAGCCGAAACCGATTCCTTTACACCCTTTTCGTCTAACACCGAAATGACCTGAAATTGTAACAACAAGTGTGCAAGGTTGCGCCGGTTCAAAGTTGAATTCTTTTTTTAAGTCAGTAATCTTCATTGCATCTTCAGCATTTCCAGATTGAATGAGAAGCATAAAGCAGGCAATCATAGTAATCAGTGTTTTCATTTGGTTTTTGTTTTTAATTGTGAATGAATAAGAATTAATTTTGAGCAAATATTTTCAGAAATCAGTAGGTGGTCTGACAAAACGGAAATAACACCGCCGAACTGAAACGCTTCGGCAAAACACAGATCGATGGATATATAAATAAGTAATCGACAAAAGCCGGTAAAATTTTGATTTACGAATGCAAAACTATTTCTCCACTCAGCGGATTACAATGGAAGAAATTCTAAAAATGAATAGTACAATTACTACATCTGCACTTTCGCTTATACTATGTTGCATGCTTGCGGCTTTAGCTGCACAAATGATGAAAACGAGTGAGTAATCAACAGAACTCTGATATTGCTGTTCATTACATGTTGAGTTTTCTTCTTTTAGTAAACAGTAACAAAAGCATTTCCAGGCTTTCTTCGGTCATGCGAAATGAACAAGAAATCCTTCAAACCACTTTGTGTGGATTCCCCCAATTGTTTGCCGGGTGGCTGTCTGAACAACTGTCAGAAAAAACGACAATACACATCAATGCATGCATGCGGGAGTTTGTCGCAAATCAGTCGACGATTCTTCACGATACATCAGTAGTGGTTCTTTACATGAACCATCAATCACAACTTTCACAAGTGAAGCAAATCCGCAGTCTGGAATTTCCCGTGCTCGTTTGGTGGACTGACAATACTCTCAATGATGAGCAAATGATCGCGTTGGTGAATGCGGGCGCTTATGGAATATTGGGAACACATCACCAATTGGAAGATATGATTGAAGCCATTCATCATGTGAAGAAAGAAGGCGTGTATTTAAATGACCTCTTAAGTCAGGGACTCCTGCATTATTGTCGTAAACAAAATATCATACAGGGATCACGTCAGGAAAACCATCCCGCCTTCAGTGAAAGAGAAAAAGTAATTATCGAGTTGCGCAGACAGGGAAACACTTCAAAAGAAATCGCTGAACAAATGTGCCTGAGTAAAAAAACTATTGATAAGCACTTTAGTGACCTTTACAGAAAATTCAACAAAAATAATTTCTTTGATTTACTGAATGTGTACGAACATTCTAAATCGCTCTCTTTTCATACAGGCTAAGCAACTAATTGTTGCTCAATGAAACCCAAGTACAAATTCATCCAGACTGGATTCCTCAGAAAGATTTAATTTTTTCTTCAGCCTGTACCTTGTTTTCTTCACGCTGTCAGGTGAAATTGCAAGCATCGAAGAGATTTCTTTATTGCCGATGGACAACTTAATGAGCAGGAATAAACGTAATTCTGCGGAAGTAATCTGATTATACGTGGAAGTGATTTTCTGAATCAAGCCGGGATAAACTGAATCAAAATACAACCGAAACTGATTCCAGTCCGTTTCGGTCATGAATTTCATTTTGGAAAATTCTTCAACATAACTGTGAAATTGTTCATCTGTAAACTGATGTGAAGAGACACCTGCCCTTAATTTTGATTCCAGTTCTTCAATCAGAGCAGTTTTAGACAAGAGATTTTGGGTGAAGTCCTGCAACCGGATTTTATTGATTTCCAGTTCCCTTTTCACAGAATTTAATTCCTGTTCCTGAATTTTATTTTGAGCCTCAAAGAGTTGTTTGTTCTTTTTGTTCCGGCTCACAAGATAGAGTACAATCATAAAAGCCAACAATGAAATCAAAGCAATTCCTCCCATGAGCAATTGCTTTCTCCCCTGCTCTATCTCCTTTTGCTGATTCAGCTCAATAATTTTTTGCTGATTTTTCTCTGTTTCATATTGAACATTCAATTCACTGATAGTTTTAGATTTCTCTTCATCATACAGTGAGTCCTTGAGATTCATTATCGTCAGCAGGTATTGCGAGGCATCTTTGTAATTCTCCTGCTTCCTGGAAAGTTTGTACAGACTTTTGTATGTATTTAAAATTCCATTGCGCTGTCCGCTCCTCTCGGCTACTTCGATGGATTTATTAAAATTGTACGCAGCTGAATCCCATTGGCCTAATTCAGATTGACATACGCCGATGTTGTGCAGAATCGGTGGAAGCTCCCTTAAATCATCTGATTGATCAATATAAAAATAGGTCTCATGCAAAAGAGGAACAGCGTTCGACCATTCCTTGTTTCTCATATATGTTATCGCTAAAGCATTCAATGCTTCAGGAAGACCGTGCTTATCTTTCAATTTACGTTCAATAGCTACAGCTTCCTTCGCATGGATTAAAGCATTCGGAATATCTTTTGATTGCTGATAAGCTGATGCGAGATAAGCATGACCGCTTGACATATGCACCGAATCAGAAACCCGGGTGAAATAATTCAATGCTCTTGAATAGACCTCGATGGCTTTTTTAAAATCCTCCTGATCATAATAATTGTCACCCAATTCAAGAGTTACCAGATTTACATTTGTTGAATCGCCGAGATTTTCAAACAGGTTAAGAGATTTGTATCTGAATTCTGTGCTTTTGACAAAATCACCTTTGTAAGAATAAACAGTACCAAGCAGGTTGTAAATTTCCGCAAGGTGCGGAGTATCCTTAAGCTTGCTGTACAACTTCTCCGCGTTTTTCAGAAACAGGTCCGCGCTGTCATAAACTGCTTTATAGTAATAGCTTTTACCTGCCTGGAGATTTGTCCATGCCTGCATGGCAAAATTCCTTGTCGGTAGTGTTGTTTCAAATTTCTTTAAATGATTTATTGCCAAATCATATTTAGCATCAAAAATCAATTTATTGATAAGATTAAAATAAATGGTATCAATAATTGCAGGGTTCTCTATTGTAGAAAGGATCCGGTGGGTTTCCGTGGCGTTCTGAGTATCCAAAGCAAAACCCTGATTGATGATTACAAAAGGCCTTTGCTCCAATCCTTTTGTTGCCGGGTCAGGTTGAGTAGACGGCTTGCAGGAAAAATTAAGAATGGCAATACTGAGAAATAAGAATACTAAAAGTCTCAGGTTGGATTGCATAAACCAAGTTATTCGAATGTCGAACTCTACATGCAATTAAATAAATCCGCCGAACATTTTCAGACTTTCCGGACTATCATGAATTAAATTCATGTTGTCCACTAATTGTATTGAAAATCCTTACGCATTTATAAAGCTTGTCCCCCATTTGTACACCCTCATTTTTTGGCGAAACTGTGAGCTGCTATTAAATTTGACGCGCTCAAAACGAAAAATACTTTCTCTGGAAAGATTCTAAATAAGGAAACTGCAATTCATGGGGGTAAATCCATCAGCGATGATGGTTGAATTGCATCGAGGCTGCG
This sequence comes from uncultured Bacteroidota bacterium, assembly GCA_937871435.1. Lineage (GTDB taxonomy): Bacteria > Bacteroidota > Bacteroidia > AKYH767-A > 2013-40CM-41-45 > JADKJP01. The sequence continues at coordinate 143,608 of CALMQM010000101.1, forward strand.
GGAGACCGCAGTCTTTTTTATTTCTGTCCTGTTCTACCCGGAATATATTCCTTTAAATAGAAGGGTTCAAAAAGTGAGGTGTTCTCGAAATGCTTTTCTTTGAATTTCACCTCAGCTATCGAAAGCAAATTTGCCGCTGAAGGAAGCACATCATTCCAGATCGTGATGTCTTTTTGACGACTAAAGAGCTCCTCCAGTTTCGCGGAACCGTCACCTCCAAGAAATATTTGATTATCATTTAACAAAGATCCAAAGGAATTCTCTTCAATAATTTCCGCTGACGCAGGTTGAATTTCAGAAAGGTCTTTTGAATAAATCGCCTGGTACACTTCCATCCGACGGGCATCAATCATCGGGATAAACAAAATGTCCCTCGTTTCATCTTCACCCGATTGTTCCACCTTCAACTCCTTCCATTTCTTTTGCATACCGGTAGCAATTCCGGCCAAAGTTGGAACGGCTATCAAAGGTTTATCCAATGCAAAGCACAATCCTTTCGCAGTACTTACTCCTATTCTTAACCCTGTATATGATCCCGGGCCACTGCTCACTACAATTGCATCCAGTTCCTGCAATGTGAACTTCGCTTCTTTACACGCTTCTTCAATAAAACGGGTCAGCTTTTCCGCATGCGAAAATCCTTCATGACTTTCTTTCAAGGACACTAACTTGTTATCCCTGCTGATACCTACAGAGCAAACTGCTGTTGCTGTTTCAAGGAGTAATAGACTGCTCATAGAACAAAGAAAGCCGGGGCCTTGACAGCACCCGGCTTAAAGTATTTTTGGGATTTAGAGGTGCTCTTTATTTATTTCTTGTCTTTACTGTATAACTGCTCTTTCTTCACAACTTCGATTACATCGCCGTTCTTCAGCATTTTTGCAATCGCGCTATAAGGCGCGCTCACTACCTTCTGATCTTTGCTGAGTCCTTTTTTGATTTCAATGTAATTGTTATCCTGAATACCGATCTCAACCGGAACAAGTTTGACTTTGTCATTTTCTACAACGAAGACACATTCCACCTCTTTGTTTTCTACCGGCCCTGATTTTTTATCTTCTTTCTCAGTACTTACATGAACCGCTTCTTCATCCTGCATTTCATCACCATCATCCTTTTGTGTGAGTTTGGAATTGCCTGTCAATGTATCGCGCGTTGTAACAGCCTGAATCGGCACAGACAAGACACCTCTCGCGCTTTTTGTCATTATATCCACTGTTGCAGACATTCCCGGATTAAATACGGAACGACCCGGATGATCCTTATCCACGATCTGTTCGTAGGACTCACGCAGGATTCTCACCTTCACTGTAAAATTTGTTACCTGATCAACATTGAGACCGGAAATATTGGCGGAGTTTGCAACTTCAGTAACAACTCCTTTGAATTTTTTTCCGAGGTAGGCATCCACTTCAATATTGGCCGTGTCGCCCGCATTTACGCGAACGATATCATTTTCATTTACATCTACATTTACTTCCATCTCATTCAGATTAGCAAGAGTCATCATTTCTGTTCCTGCCATCTGAGATGTACCGACAACTCGTTCGCCTTTCTCAACATTTAATTTGGAAATCGTTCCATCCACCGGAGCAAAGATGGAAGTTTTGCGCAGGTTATCCTGAGCTTCTTTCACTGACGCTTCCGCGCTGCGCACATTGAAGTCAGCGCCGGATAAACTTTGCTCGGAGGCCGCAACCTCTGCCTGTGCTACTTCGAATGCGGATTTTACTGCTTCCCAATCAGAGGGAGAAATCAATTTCTCTTCGAACAATTTTTTGTTGCGATCATACGTCAGTTTAGTTTTCTCAAACTGCGATTGAGCCTGTAACAAGCGTGATTTCGCATTGTCGGAATTGGCTCTTGAAGCATTGAGACTCGCCACTGAACGATCAACATAGGACTGATAAATATCGGGAAGAATACGTACCAGCAACTGACCCTTATGTACACGGTCGCCTTCTTTCACGTTGAGCTCAACGATCTCTCCGGAAACATCCGGACTGATTTTAACTTCCACCTCAGGCTGAATTTTACCGCTGGCAGAAACAATTTCCGTGATGTCTCTGACTTCCACTTTCTCCACAACAACCTGTTTCTTTTCCTCTCCGCCAAACCATCCGGCTTTTTTTCCAATGATGGAAAATACGATAAGTATCGCAACAATGATGATGAGCCATTTCATCAATTTATTCTTCTTTGCCATAGTGATGCTTAAAAAGTCAGGGGTTTTCCCTGGTAAAAATCCAGGATTTTCAATTTGAAAATATAATCGAATTTCGCCTGCAACAAATCCGCTTTGGATTTGGCGAGATTGTTTTTAGCCTGGAGATAATCGTATGAACTGATCAAACCAAGGTCATATTTCTGTTGACCGTATGCAAAAGCTTCTTCCATAGCCGCAACAGTTTTTTGTGTTGCATCAAGCTGACGATAAGCTGAGATTGCATCGAGTACTGCCTGTTGCACACTTTTGTATAAATTCTTTTTTGCAATTTCCAATCCGAGTCGAGATTGCTCGAGATTGATTTTGGAACGTTTAATAGATGAACGGGTTGCCCAACCATTAAACAGAGGAACCTGCAAAGTAAACCCTACAGACTTCCCAAGGTTGTCATTAAATTGCTTTCTAAAAGGAGTGTCTTTGAATGAAGTGGTTACATTCGGTACCAACGAATACACTGTATCTCCGCTACTGGTAAAACCGGATACAACCGTTGAAGGCGGTCCGACAACCTGTGTGAAATCTTTACTTGATGTAGAATAATTAGTACTCAGGTTTCCGCTTGCAAACAAACGCGGATACAAAGCTCCACGGGAAATCGATAATCCTTTTTCCGCGGCTGCAAGTTTGTATTCGGAAGCTTTGATGTCGGGCTGATTAGTGAGTGCAGCGGCGTAAATCACTTCCGCGTTCATGGCATCGGCATTCACGGGCGGAGCGGAAACTTCCGGTGAAACAATGGTGAACCCTTTGGTGGAATCCAACTCAAGCAATTGTGTGAGTGACAACAAGGCCTGATCCGCGCTCGACTGCGCCTGAGCGAGACGGGTTTCGTCGGCTGCTAATTGGGATTCCATGTCCAGTAAATTTCCTTTGGAAACAGAACCCAGCTCCATCATACGATTGATTTTATTTCGCTGAACACGGGAAGCATCAACCTGATTCGAAGTAAATGAAAGAATTTCTCTTGTATACAATACCTGGAGGTATGCGCTCACAACACTGAGAGAAATATCATTTTTAATTTTCTTCAATTCATACTGACTGCTCAAATATGAAAGTTTACTTTGTTTCAATGTATTCTGCAGTTGTAACCCTTCGAATAAAGAAATGCTGCTATTCAGATTGAATGAATTAGAACGAACCTGTTGTGTAGTGTATGCATTGGTGTAAGGGTCAATGCTTCGACCGTAGTAATAATTCTGCGAAGCGCTTCCGTTTAAGCTCGGAAAAAAACCGGCGAGGCTTTGGTCTACCGAAGTTTTGCTGCTTTGTGCGCTCAGGTCAGATTGCTTTACCTGCAGATTATGTTCCAATGCATAATCGATACATTGTTGCAGTGTCCATGCTGTTTGAGCATGCAAAGCCGGACATACGAGCAGAAAGAGTAAAAATAATTTACCGGAGAAACGTGATGTCATAATTTTTCGGGGCGGGTCAAAAGTAGGGCAAAGCTAATTATAATAATATTGATTAACCAAGATTAACCAAATCAAAGTATGGAGCCGGAATCCGCATTTTCTTCGAGCAATTGTTCCAAACTGAGACGCATCACATCCCCCATTGTTTTGCTTTTTTTAAAGCTTTCTTTTTGATAATGATCCGCCAACTCCGATTTCAACTGATTCACTTTATCTTTTTGGGAAATATGATCCTGCTCCAATACTTCCAGCAAAGCCGCAATCCTGAATCTCGAAGTTTTAAGCCGCCTGGCCATCATGGTTCTCTCTTCAAGCTGATATTGCTTTGCCGTCTCCTTGTTGATGTACTTCACACAGAGGTCCACGTAAGGATTATTTTCTTTGAAATACTGAGGCAGATACAAAGTCTTTTTTCCCTCATAACACTGCTGATCAAAATCAATAGCCCGAAAACGAAACTGCGTATCATCAAAATCAGCAGTCATATCAATTACAAAATTGTAGGAGCGCATATCACCTAAGAGTCGTGCAAAACAACGCTCGTTGAATTTGATGAATTCCTTCGCAAGTCGTGTAGGATTCATGTCTTTGCTGTCCAGATTGTTCCGGATAAACTGATCTCCGGGAATCCCAATGATGTGTTCTTCTACAAGCGTATCATTGTCGACAAGGTAATTGATCTGATTGGGCGACAACAAATCTTCAAACTCGAGTCCGTATACACGGGAAGCATCCGCGAGCTTTACATAATAATAATCGTAGTTGTCGTTGAACTGATTTTTAATACGCACACGAAAAGGTCTTGAATTTCCGAAAGGACAATAATCGACCCTGTCTACATACAAATGCTCCATCAAAGCCATGTTCCCTTCCACTTTCATCATGGCATAGGTTTGCACCAGCTTTTGATTCAGTTCCTCCGTTTCCGCAGGTTGAAAATAGACCGTTTCCCACAAAGTGTCCTTGCCAAATTTATCCATCAACGGAACTGAGTAATTATACCGAAGCAAATCCGGATAACGAAAAGGTAAATTCACCAGCCTCCCGAAATCTTCGAGGTAGATAAATAATTCCTCAGCGATTTTATAACTGATTTTCTTTTTGGAAATGGAATTCATTGGAGGCTTTGCGAGAGAATAAAGGTGAGCATTATTGAGTCTGTAGCCGAATCCAACAGAAAGAGTTTTCCATAGCGTTTTTCACGACACGAAACAGTACAACAGGGATCTTAAGCGAAACATTCCTGCATTTGAAATTACAGTTCGGAAATGAGCCTTTCTTAAAAGTCAGGGAGGAAACTACCATACAGACATCAACATTTATCGAATATTGAAATGGAGATCACCTATTCCATGACTTATAGAATCATTTTTATATATTGATTTTCAATAATTTATAGGGCGTCTCAATATTTTTCTTGACTTACCTAAGTTTCTTATGTATCATTGTCCTATGTATTCGTCAGAACTTATTAAAGGCACACTAAAGACCATCGTTTTAAAGTTACTCTCAGAGAACCAGGAAATGTATGGCTACGAAATCACCCAGAAGGTGAAAGATCTCACTGCGGGAAAGATTCAGATAACTGAAGGGGCATTGTACCCAAGCCTGCATGCATTGGAAAATGAAGGACTGCTCAGCACGCAAACAATGAATATCGGAAAACGCGTGAGGAAGTATTATTCTCTCACAAAAAAAGGAAAGTCAGTGGCTCAGGAAAAAATCAGTGAACTAACAGACTTCATGAATACCATGCGTTTTCTGCTGGACTTAAAACCATCAGCACAATGATCGCATTGAGCGAGGAAATCATTGAGAAGGTAGCAGAAGATCTAAGGAAAAACGGAATTGAGACTGAAGATTTAATAAACAATCTGCTGGATCATATCTGTTGCATCCTGGAAGAGGAGCTTCATGACCTTTCCGAATTTGAACATAAGTACCCATCTATACTCAGTCGTTTCTACAAACAGAAACTATCTGAACTGGAAGAAGAAACTCAACAATTACTCACATTCAAAAATTATTATGCTATGAAAAAAACAATGTTGTCTTGTGGTGCATTGGTATCCTTTAGCTTTATTGTCGGAGCTTTTCTCAAATACATGCATTGGCCGGGTGCTGCACCATTCCTGCTTTCGGCAATTGTACTCTTTAGCTTTGTCTTTCTTCCGCTGATGATTATCCTGAAGATGAGAGAATCCTCAGCCAAACGCAGCAAGTTGGTGCTCATCTTAGGAATGATCACAGGCATACTTGCCAGTATCGGTGTATTATTTAAACTGATGTGGTGGCCGGGAGCGAACATACTCTCTGTTCTGAGTTTACTCATGCTCATGCTCATCTTCTTACCTGTATATTTCTTCACAGGATTCCGCAACCCGGAATTGAAACTGAATACAATCGTAACATCTATATTGTTGCTGGCAGGAGGCGGAATGATCTTCTCGCTCATTTCTTTGACCAACAGTAATTCAACCCGATTGGCTATTGATGCAATTGAATCTTCTCTCTCTCTTTCCCTCGATAGATTGCATGAACAAAACAATCAGCTCGAAAAGTCGATGACAATGGAAAGCAGTGGGAAGACAAAATCGGATCCCGGGATGAGTAAGGCAATTGAATCAACCAATGCTTTGATTGAGGATGTACAACAATTCCGCACACAGCTGATCGCGACTGTAGAAGAAATACCGGCAGAAAAAGCGAAACATATCGCCATCACCGATTTGCCGGATCAAAACAATTACAGACAAGTGAAAGAATTGCTCAACTCCGATTCTCCGGCATCAAAAAAGATGCTGATTGAAAAAGTAAACGCATACAATCAATCTGTGCAAAACATAAAAACAGTCAGCCCGATTGTACTGCAAGACTCCTCCTTCATCAATACGCAGCTTCATTTTGTCGTGCATGTTCTGAATCAACTGGCATTTCAGGCAGAGGCGAATAAACAAGCCTTGTTGAATTACGAATTTGCCAAAGCTGATCTGTGAGCCCGGATACTCAGGAAATAGGGTTTGTTGTTTTCTAAACCCGGAAGCCCGATTCACCTGATTCTTGAAAAAAGAGTCGCGGAATATTCTGCGACTCTTTTTTTTCAAACTTGTTTTTCCTAATTCTTCATCACTTTAAAATTCAGTATATGTGATTCACCTTTCAATTGGATGAAGTACATCCCCCGCGCAAGGCCGGAAACCGACAAAGACGTTTGTTTCGAATCCAACTTAGCATGTCCGCACAATTTCAGGTTCACGTCGTAAATATTTGCATGAAAAGATTCGTTTTCAGGAATCATGCTGAAATGAATCTTGTCAGTAGCAGGATTTGGATAAAGCAGAATTTTCTCATTGTCAATATCCACGATGCTACTGGTCAGACAAAATCCGAATGCAACAGTTGTATCTCCAAATCCCTCACTGATCGCGAAGGAATATCCGGAAAAATCCGTGATGCCAGCTTCTGAAATAGTATCCTGATAAACCTGGGTTGTATTTCCAAGATGCGCGAAGAAATTAACAAGGTTATATCTGTTGGAAATGGTATCACCAAGTGGAGAAATCATTTGTACCGATGGATAATTGAGATGAGAAATATTTCCGTTAAACACACGTACATTGATGAGCAATGGATTTCCGGGTTCATACCAGACACTGTCGACGCAAATCAGATTGTAATCAATGGGAGTGGAAAAGAAGGGTGAATCAAATTGCAATAAAGTACTATTGGAAATACTGTCTTCCATTACATAGATAAACCCATTGTCAAAACACATGGATACAGGAAATTCCTGAGTGTTGTTGGAATTGTATTCACCCGACCAGTTCTGGTTTCCCAACAAATCAAATGTAGCTACTCTTACATCAGTAGAAACTGACCCCGGAATGGCTCCAGCAATCAGAATATAATTCATCCCGTAAATACCTGCATTAAGTATGTATTGATCGAGACCATTCATGCTTTTCTTCCACAGAAAGGATCCGGAAGAAGTAAATTTCATCATGGTATCATTCAATCCGATGGCGATGACATCATTATTGTAATCCGTCAAAAGTTCAATACCAATATCTCCGAAAGGTGGTGTAGGAGCGAGCGCGTCATGAATCCATTTGAATGTTCCTGAGCTGTCATAAGATGCAATCGCATAGGTTCCATAGTCATTCAAAAGGTAAATATCATCGTTGTTATCTACGGCAATACGTGCAGCCTGAATGGTACTATCACTAAAACTGAAGCTGCCATCCGCATTGTAACGAACGAGAGTCTCGAATCCACTGCTTACAGAAGCAATCATTCTACCCTGATGGTCCACGGCAATCCGTTTTACAAAGCTTGCAACAGACCATTGTTCCGTTCCGTTTACATCAAACACCGCGACCCCTGATGCACTTTGCATATAGAGCAAAGCATTTTTATACACGATCTGATTGAGTGCTCCAAGTGGAAAAGCGGAAATGACAGAGCGTTGCCAGACTGCAGAACCTGCATTGTCAAATTTGATGAGCAATGGTTCGCCGCTTTGCATAAATCCTCCGGCTACGTAACTGTTTCCGGAACTGTCGAGAACAAGATCAAATCCGCGTGGAGAATCCAATCCACCATTCGTAAAAACAGTCGTCCATAAAATATTCCCACTGCTGTCATATCTTCTGAGAAATATTTTTGTGTCAACTGTAGCCTGAGCTGACTGAGTACAAAGTACTACAACATCTCCATTCCAGTCGACCTGTGAAGCGACAGGAAATAAATAATCCGGATCCGGAGCCACATTCATTGTTTGGGTCCATGAAGGAGCATTTTGAGAATGGGAGTTGGCTGAAAGTAACAAACCAAGGGCGAGTAGGAATAAAATCTTTTTCATATGCCTGAATTTGAATACAATTTTATTCTCTGTGGACGAAAGACACAATGTCAATATACAGGGATCAATGGTACTTTTCACGGATGAACTTCCGAAACTGTTCTGGCGTGCTGTCTGTACGTGTTTTGAAGAATTTGGTAAAATAGGATGGGTCTTCAAAATTCAATGTTGCGGCTATTTCTTTCACACTTTTCCCGGAGTGATAAAGCAGTCTTTTAGCTTCCAGGATCATTCTGTCATGAATAACTTCTCCTGCTGTTTTTCCGGTTTCCGTGTTAACTGTATCGTTGAGGTGACCGGGAGTGATGTTGAGCATTTGCGCGAACTCAGCGACCGATTTATTTTCCGCAAAATATTTTTCCACCAGTTTTCTGAATTTTACTGACAATTCATTTTTAGAAAAAGGTTGCTCACTGCTTTGTGTTTGCTGAATGTATAACCGACGGCAAAAAACAAGAAAGAGTGACATCCAGGAAACCAATGCTTGTCCTTTATCGCTATTCTCCGACAAAAATTCTTTCTGAATATTTTGTATGATAGTGAGCAATTCCTTCAACTGCTCTTGTTCTTTTACACTTACATGCGCTGAAACGGAGGAATGAACAAAAAAAGGCAGGGAGTCTATAAATTTTTCACTGACTGATTTATCCAGAAAAAAATCTTCCGCGAAAGAGAAGACATAACCGGTCACATCCGGATTTCTTCTGAGCAAGTGAACCTGACCTGGTGAAACGAAGTGAATGGAATTCTCTTCAATGGGAAAAGACTGAAAATCGACCTCGTGATTTCCTCCGGCTTTATTAAAAAAAAGTACTTCGTAATATTTGTGACGATGCGGATGGCTCGCATCGTATGGTGTGTAACTCTCTTCCAGCCTTGTAAATTCAAAAGCGGAATGATCATGCAGACTTTTGTTAAAATCAAAAGCCGGAATACTTTTTTTGGAGGGGGACACATTTCAAAGATACAGAAAAGCAGGGAAATTGGATGGAAATGGGGAGATGAATGCAATTGTATGGAATTTTATAATCCAGATGTATATTGCATTATATCCTCTCAATTGATCTTCATCTAAAGTACTGTTAATGACAAATGAAACAATTTTATAGGTAATTTTAATAAAGCTTCGTTATCGTGATCCTACACTTATAAAATTTTACTCCTTGAGAATAAATTTACTTTTGATGAAAACCAGTTTGCACAAATCTTTCCTGCATAGTTCTGTTGCAATACTATTTCTCATCATTCAGTTAAAATCTGGGAAAGTCCAGGCTCAGTTGTGGCTGGATGTTGGCGGAGGTGTTAATGGTGTGATTAACGGATCCTATGTTGATTCAGCCACAAATTTATTATATGTTGTTGGAGGCTTTGATTCTGCGGGTGGGGCTCTCGC